>JAZQGY010000022.1:0-36820 GCA_045540295.1 Clostridia bacterium | reverse complement strand
CAGCGGAGAGGCCCCACCCGTTCCCATCCCGAACACGGAAGTTAAGCTCTCATGCATCGAAAATACTTGGCGGGAGACTGCCCGGGAAGATAGATAGTTGCCGGTTTTATGAAAAAGACCACCTCACAGGGTGGTCTTTTTGCTTTGCTTGAAAAATGGCGCAGACCACGAATTTTTTAGCAAAAATTTCGCTATGAAAAAACTTCACCGTTCGGCGTACCATCTGTACGCCTTCAGGCTTACGGTCGGAGCGGATGAATCCGCACCCGACTTCAGTTTTTCCATTCTGCATCCATTTTTCTGCACAAGGTGACAATATGTGTGTTTGTCAGAACGGATGAACTTCATCACTCGCCGTACCGTTATGCCGTATGTTGTAGGGGACGGTGCTCACACTGTCCCGTGGATAATTTCGATGAACGCTTCGTTTTGTTATAGCACAACAATCGTACAGAGTTGGTCATCTGTCTCTACAGTTTTGTATATGATTCCTGCCTTATCCGTTGACATTTTTCGGAAAATATGGTATCATAAAAAAGTAAAAATGTAAAAGAAGGTGAAAGAATGGCAAGACGGAAAAAAACAAATCCAAAAGGACTTATCTGGGTTGCAATTGCGTTTGTTTTAGGCTTTTTTGTGACGAAGATTACCGAATGGACCAAACCGTCACCTCTGGCAGATGCAGACTGGAAGGGGAAGTTAGCGGTGGTTTATGTGGATACCGGCAATTCCGATTCCATTGTCATTCATTTTCCCGACGAGAGGACCATGCTGATTGATGCGGGAAAACCGGACGACTTTGATGTAATTTCCGATGTGCTGGAAAGTTTTTCTGAAGACACGATTGACTACGCCATCATTACCCATCAGCACGATGACCATATCGGGTCTTTCCCTGAGATTTTAGAAAACTACACCGTAAAAACCGTTTATATGCCAACCTCTCCCATTACGAATCCTCAAACAGAAGAATCAATGGAACTGATTGCCGATAAGAATATTCCGCTGGTAGAAATCAAGGCAGGTGTTACTGTATGCGAGGGGGATGTCAAAGCCGATTTTTTATCTCCTATGTATGAGCATTACGGTGACAAAAACGATTACAGCGGTGTACTGTATATGACTTACGGCGAAAGAAGCTTCCTCTTTACGGGAGATGCCACCACCGATGTGGAAAACGACATGCTTTCCAAAGGTGTGGTGCCTCATGCGGATGTGTTAAAAGTTGGGCATCACGGCTCCAAAGGGTCCACCTCGAAAAAATTCTTGAATGCGGTAACTCCATCTTATGCAGTGATTACCACGGGAGAAAATGACTACGGACATCCTACAAAAAAAGTATTGGATCTCCTCAACGCTAAGGGGATTGAGGTGTATCGCAGTGATTATCACGGCAACATTACTGCTGTGACAGACGGACAAGGGCTTAGTATTTCCACCCAGAAATTACCTGATGAATCATAACCAAAAACAACTGTTTTCCGGAGGAAACAGTTGTTTTTTTATGGAATGTCCGCTCACAAAAAATGGCAGTAAAAAAACTGTGATTTTTGTTGATTTTTTGGAAAGAGTATGCTATAATGATTGTGTATTTAGTGAAAATGGGGAAATGTTACCCGTTTTTAAACCATTTAAAATCCGATAAAAATATGTTACATAATAGGAGGACTTTATGATGATGAAGAAAATTCTTTCCTTACTGTTGGCAATGCTGATGCTGACAAGTGTTGCCTTTGCAGCCACTTTCACCGATTTTGACGAAAGCCACTGGGCATATGTTTACGTGGATGAATTGGTTGCAACCGGTGTCATCAACGGCTACGAAGACGGTTCTTACCGTCCTGAAGCAAACGTAACCCGTGCAGAACTTGCAAAATTACTGACTGTTCAGTTTGGCGAAAGCATGGAAAAAATTTATGCTGACGTGACAGAAGCTGACTGGTTTTATGATTATGCAACTGTTGGCGGAAGCTACTTCTTAGCAGAAGGAAACTTCTATCCCAACCAGCAGGCAACCAGAGAAGAAGTTGCATATGCCATTTATATGGCGAAGAATTTAAATCTGGCAACAGCCCCCGCAACCTTTACCGATGCAGCAGAAATTACTTCTGCTTATCAGGCAGCAGTTGCTGCAGTTGCACAACAGGGCATTATCACCGGCTATCCTGACGGAAGCTTTGGTCCTAAAAACAATATTACCCGTGCGGAAGTTGCTGCTGTACTATCCAGAGCAATTAAACTGGACAACAACGAAGCACTCTATCAGGAAGTGTACAAGATGGCGAAACTGATGGAACACAGCTATTATTACAACACTCCCATCACTTACGGGGAACTTTCCTCCGCAGCACTTCGTATGTACAATAATGAATACAATTTAGCATACTATAATTTAGGTGATATGGTTGGCAAACGTCCCTTTGAACATAAAGATGCCCTGTCCTTCTGGGTAATCGGCAGAGACGTTTTGGGTGCAGACATTGTAACTGAAGAAAAAATCGATACTCCCATCACTGTGGCTGAAGCTGTGGATGTTATGAGCTATTATGCTGAATTGCACGATATTCAGGAGAGAAGCATTGATAAAACCAAGCTGCTTGCAGGTGCAGATCATACTGCTTTATTAAACTATTACCGTTTTGCACAGTTGATTACCGAAATTGATAATCAGATTCCTATGCTGGTAAGAGTGGATGTTACTCACGGTAACACTGCCAATAAAATTCCCACCGCAATCCGCAAAGATTTGGAATCCTATCCCGCAAACAGAAATCAGTATCAGGTTATTTTAGAAGAAATTCCCAATTCCTTATATGAAACCAAGTATGAAATGGCAGGCGGCACTCTGACCGGCCGTTATGATTTTGCCAGAGAATTGTGGAGCTTCTTATTAGGTCCCTTAAACGAAATGGCAAAAATTGCTCACGAAAAGGGTGCTGATCTGAAAATCAGCTACTATCCGTCTCTGGTAATGGGTAAAGACAATGTGTACATTATGCGTGTCAAAATGGAAGTTGTTGCTGCAGAGAACGGATTGAACTTAAAAGATGTTTGCAACACGGATATTGACAGATTCATTAAAGCAGGAGATGTTTTCTTCTGTGATATTAACACCAATGTGCAGGCGCCTTCTACCTCCATTAACGGCTCAGTGCTGACCATTGACGCAATCTACGAATAAAAATTGCACAGCCGCGATATCTACCTCAAGGAGAGAATCACATGAAACTGAAAATTGCTGATCTTCATATTGAAATTACAGGGGACTTGAATCCCTTGTTTGTTGAACGCGCAACACCCTATCAGGCGGCCTTTTTCAAAGCAGACATTTCGGTGAATTTCCATTTGAAGGATCAGGTAGAGCTGCCTTTGGAGTATCAGTTGTTAACAGTGACCAATGACCGTACCTGGGCAACATTGCCTGATGGGTCCTTCTGCTACTGGGATTTTAATGAACAAATCGGCAAGCACACACTGTGCAGCAAAATAAAAAATGATAAAATTGACATTCAGTTTTATCATTTTCAAGATAACGATGAAATTCGCATCATAAATGAAGCGCTGCGGGAATATAAGAAAACCATGCCCAATCCCAAGGAATATAAAAATGCGGAAAATGCAGTGTTTAAACCCGAATTTCCTCTGATTAATTCCACCGATCAGGCGATGCGGTATGCGCTTTTGCATCATAACGGATTTATGGTGCATGCCTCTGCAATCAGTTATGAGAATCAGGGAATTCTCTTCTCAGCGCCCAGCGGGACGGGAAAAACAACCCATACGAAACTGTGGGAAGCTGCCTACGATTCTGCTTTTATGTTAAATGACGATTCTCCCATTATCCGTTTTATGGAAGACGGTAAGGCATATGCTTGCGGTTCTCCTTGGGCGGGTGCAAGCGGAGAAGGGAAAAATGCCATTGTGCCGTTGAAGGCGATTGTGTTTCTGCAGCAAAGCCAGCAAAACGAGATTTGCCGTTTGCAGACGTTGCAGGCATTACAGTGGTTGCTTGGTTGCGTAACCCGTCCTGTGGATAAGGGACTGATGGATAAACTGTTTACCTTAATTCACCTGCTTTTAAGCGATACTCCTTGTTATCTGCTAAAATGCCGTCCTGACCGTGAAGCAGTGGAAACGGTCAGAGCAGAACTGTTTTCTAACAATGAATAAAATCTCGGGAGGTGCCAACTGTTGAGCCAATTCTTTTCTAATATCCAATCCTTTTGGAAACGCCATATCTATCGGGTAAAGCATCATTTGTTGTATGCTGCTTTTGCACAGATTGTAATTATGGCAATTAATGTGCTGAATTATATCAGCATGAATATGGATATTCCCACCACTGTGTTTCATACAGTAGTGCCCACTTATTTTTATCTGGTATTAGTTACGCTGTTTTATCTGCTGACCTACCGGATGAACCGAAAAATTCAAAGACAATCCATCTTCTCGTGGATTTTGATGGTAACCATTATCGTGGTAAATATTATTTACGTTGTGATTACCACACTGGATGAATCAGGCTGGATGTACTATCTGGACACCGTTATTGTTCAGACCATCAACGCCTTCTATATGATGATTTATATCACCGCAAACGGCAGACAGTTTGCACAAGGGAAGCAGTTGAATCTGCTCCGTGTTCTGGGGTATGCTTCTGCAGTTGCAGCGTTGCTTGCTTTCTACTTTACCTTTGACGATCCTATGGTAATGTGGGGATTGGTTATCATCACCACCGTGCTGCTGTTTGGCACTTATATGCTGTTCCACGAGAATTTAAAGAAAACGTTGCCCAAGAAAAAACGGTTACGTTCCCGTGCTAAGAAACATGCAGAACAGGCGTCAAACGGAAATGGTTGATTTGCATACACATACCACCGCATCAGACGGTTCTATGTCTCCGTGTGAAGTTGTGAAACTTGCCAAAGAGAACGGTTTTTCGGCAATCGCCATTACCGACCACGACACGGTGGACGGAATCGGAGAAGCCGTGCAGGCAGGCGAAGAATTCGGAATAGAAGTTATCCCGGGAATTGAGCTTTCCTGCAATTGGGAACGGGAACTGCATATGGTCGGACTGTTTATTGACCCAAACCATCCGTCTTTGGTGGAGCAATTAAAAAAACTTGCTGAAAACCGTGAAAAACGGAACCTGAAAACCTTGGAAATCCTAAACAGCTTAGGCATCCCCATTACTGTGGAAGAAGTGAAGCAGGTTGCCACGGGCAACATCTGGGGCAGAGCACATTTTGCGAAGATTCTTTGTGAAAAGGGCTATGTGGGAAGCGTGAAAGAGGGGTTTCAGAAATATTTGGGACACGGCAGAGTGGCTCACGTAAACGAAGACCGTATCGAGCCGGAAGAAGCTGTTTCCTTAATTCGTGAAGCCGGTGGCGTTCCCATTCTGGCGCATATGCATTATTTAAAGCTATCCGAAAGCGAACTGAAAGATTTACTCATTCGTTTGCAAAAAAGCGGGCTTGCAGGGGCAGAGGTGATTTACACCGAATACACCCCCCAACAAACAAAGTTATATACCGAATTGGTGGAAGCATTAGGGCTCCTAAAAAGTGGCGGAAGTGATTTTCACGGAGCGATGAAGCCTCAGATTCCCCTTGACCCTAACCATCTTCGGATACCATACTCATTTTTAAAGGAGATTAAAAACCATGTCAGGACATTCTAAATGGTCAAACATTAAACACAAAAAAGGAAAAACTGATGCCCAAAAAGCAAAGGTATACACCAAAATCGGCAGAGAAATTGCCGTTGTTGTAAAAGCAGGCGGTCCTGACCCCACGGTAAACGGAAAACTTCGTGATCTTATCGCCAAAGCAAGAGCAAACAATATGCCTTCTGAAAACGTGCAGAGATGTATTAAAAAAGCAGCAGGCGGTGAAGATACCTCTAACTACGAAAGCATTACCTACGAAGGCTACGGTCCCGCAGGCGTAGCGGTTATTGTGGAAACCTTAACCGATAACAGAAACCGTACCGCAGCAGATGTGCGTCACGCTTTTGATAAATGTGGTGGCAATATGGGTGCAACCGGTTGCGTAAGCTGGTCCTTCCAGGAAAAAGGAATTATCGTTATTGAAAAAGAAGACTCTATGGATGATGACGAAATGACCATGGAAGCTCTGGAGCTGGATGCAGAGGATATCGAAGTGATGGAAGAAGCATACGAAATTACCACTTCTCCCGAAAACTTTTCTCAAATCCGTGAAGCTTATGAACAAAAAGGCTACACTATTTTAGAAGCTGATGTTTCCAAAATTCCCGATAACTATACCACTCTGACCGACGAAGATCACATTAAAAACATGAATAAACTGATTGATATGTTGGAAGATAATGACGATGTGCAGAACATCTATCACTCCTGGGAAGAGTAAAAACTTGAAAATCACCTTATAAAGGAATGAAGCTCACCGCTCGGCGTACCGTCTCGTACGCCTTCGGGTAACTCAAAGCTTCGCTTTGATTCGGTTTCTCCCTTTCTAAGGCAATTTTCTTCGTTTTTGACAGAACATATGCAGAAAACAGGCATGGAATTAAAAAATTCCATGCTTTTTTGTTTTTTTAAAAAATCATAAAAATATAGAATCGGCAGATACTAAAAATACTAAAAATATTAAAATATTTAAAAAAACCAAAACAAAAAAGGAAGGGTGCTATGCGTCATCGGAGAGACCGTGTATCGGAGCTTCTGGCTCAAAAATTTCCCACTAAGACTGCCGTTGCTACCGAAATTATCAATTTAAATGCCATTTTAGGACTTCCCAAAGGCACTGAGCATTTCTTAAGTGACTTACACGGAGAAGATGAGGCATTTTGTCAGCTTTTAAAAAATGCATCGGGTGAAATTCGCTTGAAAATGGCGGATGTTTTTTCAGGAATCCTTTCTGAACATGAGCAGGAGGAACTTGCTTTTTTGATTTATGACCCGAAAAGAGTATTGTCACAGGATTCGAATAAAACCACCGCTCGCTATCGGGAAATCTTAGCGCATTTGATTTTTCTGTGTCGTGCC
This sequence comes from Clostridia bacterium, assembly GCA_045540295.1. Classification (GTDB taxonomy): domain Bacteria; phylum Bacillota; class Clostridia; order UMGS1840; family UMGS1840; genus SIG452. Next base: position 29,787 of record JAZQGY010000022.1, on the reverse strand, counting down.
GTAGCGGAAAAGTATACCCGTTCCAAGGTGCGAAAGGCGCTTCCTACCGATTTTTCCTACATTCTGGAAGAGCTTTTGCATACCAATCCCAACACACCTGACCGTGAAAAATATCATAAAAGCATTATCGATGCCATTATCGAGGAAGGGCAGGCGGAGGCGTTTGTTTGTGCACTTTGCGCCTTAATCAGTCGTCTTGCCGTGGATCATTTGCATATTTTGGGAGATATTTTTGACCGTGGTGATGCTCCCCACCGCATTTTGGATATGCTGGAGAATTATCACAGCGTGGATCTTTGTTGGGGCAATCACGATATTCTCTGGATGGGTGCTAACTTAGGGAATCCGCTGTCTGTTGCCACGGCAGTACGCATCACCCTTCGGTATCACCATCCCCAGCTTCTGGAGCAAGCCTACGGGATTCCCCTTCGAAATTTATTCACCCTGGCGGAGAAGCTTTACCCAAAAAATTGCAGCTGTTTTTTGCCAAAGGGAGACTCCTCTGCCGATAGCCTCGCCGTGGCACGGGCCCATAAAACAATTTCAGTGATTTTTTGGAAATTGGAAGAAGCTTTCATAAAAGAGCATCCTGTTTATGAAATGGAAGATTCCTGTACTCTTGGCAAGATTGACTGGGTGTCTCAAACCATTTTGGTTGACGGAGTTTCCTACCCTCTTGCCGATACCGATTTTCCAACCGTTGACCCGAAAAATCCCTCCCTGTTGACAGCGGAGGAAGAAACGGTAATCCAAGAACTTTGCCAAAGTTTTATCCGTTCGGAAAAGCTTTGCCGACATATTCGTTTTATGCTGGCAAAAGGCGGTATGTATCAGGTGATGAACGGAAATCTTTTGTATCACGGATGCGTTCCCCTAACGGAGGACGGCTCTTTTGCCTCTTTTTTGGGATATCGGGGACGGTCGCTGATGGATTATTGTGATAAAACGGTCCGAAAGGCATTCTTTTTAGAAAAAACATATCCCGAAAAACAAAACTGTATCGATTTTTTCTGGTATTTATGGGCAGGGAAAAACTCGCCCTTATTCGGAAAAAACGGGCTAAAAACCCTGCCTCGCTATCTGGTGGCGGATAGCTGTGCTCATCAGGAAGAAAAAAATCCCTATTATCGTTTGATTGAAGGGGAGAATGGCAAAAAAATTGCGCGAGCAATACTGTCCGATTTTTCCCTCTATAAGGATACCTGCAAAATTGTAAACGGTCATGTTCCCGTACGGCAAAACCGTGGGGAAAGTCCGCAGAAAGCAGACGGCATCCTTTATATGATTGACGGAGGCTTAAGTACTTCCTATCATCAAAAAACAGGAATCGGCGGTTATACTCTTCTTTATAATTCCCATGGGTTTTTCTTAACCGCACATGAGCCTTTTTCGAAAAAATATCCGCAGCAAAACCGTTCTCATCGGGTGATTGGTGAAAAACGAAAACAGCGAATCCGTGTAGCAGATACCGATACGGGCCTCATTTTGCGTCAGCGCATCCGTGAGCTTCGCCGTTTAATGTGCAGATACCAGGAAGGATTTTCCGCCACAGGAGATCGAATCGAAAAAAAAGGCTGAGACGATTGTCTCAGCCTAAAAAACAAGATTTCCTACACAGCGTGCAGATTTTTTAAAGAAAGATCCAAAATCGGAGCCGAATGGGTCAGCGCGCCGCTGGAGATGTAATCAACGCCCAAGTCGGTCAGACCGGCAATGTTTTCTTTGGTCACATTTCCGGAAACCTCCACCTTTGCTCTGCCGTTGATATAAGAGATTGCCTGTTTGATTTCCTCGTGGGACATATTGTCCAGCATGATGATATCAGCTTTGGCTTCCACCGCTTCTTTTACCATATCCAGTGTTTCGGTTTCCACCTCAATTTTACGGACAAAGGGAGCGTAAGCCTTCGCCAAAGCAACAGCTTGTTTCACACCGCCTGCCGCACCGATGTGGTTATCTTTTAATAAAACGCCGTCGGAAAGATTATACCGATGGTTGCTTCCACCGCCTGTTTTCACGGCATATTTTTCGAAAATACGGTTGTTGGGAGTGGTTTTTCTGGTGTCTAATAACACCGTTTTGGTTCCTGTAAGCAGAGAAGCAACCCGATGAGTATAGGTTGCGATTCCGCTCATGCGCTGCAAATAATTCAGCGCAGTCCGTTCGCCGGAGAGCAGAATTCGGATATCTCCTCTGATGGTTGCAATCAATTCGCCTTTTTTCACGGCGCTGCCGTCTTGGGTATAAAAAGTTACCTTGGTTTCGGCATCCAGCAAGGTGAACACCCGCTCAAAAACCTGAAGACCGCAGATAATACCGTCTTCTTTGCAAATAAGCTGAACTTCGCCCATTTGTGCCGTTTTCATCACCGCGTTGGTGGAAACGTCTTCGCTGGAAATATCTTCTTGTAATGCCATAAGAATTAAGGGGTCGACCTGCAAGGTCAGGGTGGTTTTATCAAACATGGGAATCATCTCCTTTTTTAACGGTAGCATTTTTGATTTCAGTTAGTACCAGGTTGCGGTATTCTTCTTTAAGAGCCTGCAAATCTGCGTAGGGAGCCAGGTCCACAGGAGGAAGCTCTTCCCGCATGCGGGGATGTTCTGCCATATCCTGTGCAGCACGTTTGGCAAATACCAAGCTTTCCAGCAGGGAATTACTTGCCAGTCTGTTTTTGCCGTGAACACCGTTGCAAGCAGTTTCTCCGATGGCATACAGCCCCTCCATAGAGGTTTTGCTGTTGTAATCCACACGGATTCCTCCCATAAAGTAGTGCTGTGCAGGTACCACGGGAATACATTCTTTGGTTACATCATATGCCTTTTCTTTGCAATGATTCACAATGTTGGGAAAATGCTCCAGAAGTTCTTCTTCCGGAATTGGTCGCAAATCCTCCCACACATAGTTGGTTTGATCTTTTTCCATCTGGCGGTGAATTTCACGGGTTAACAAATCTCTGGGCAAAAGCTCGTCGGTAAACCGATTCATCTGCTTGTTATACAGCTTTGCTCCCTCTCCTCTTACCGATTCGGAAATTAAGAAACTGCGGTCTGTAGGTTCCTTAGAATACAGCGTTGTGGGATGAATTTGAATATAATCAATATTTTTTAAGGGGATTCGGTGTTTCAGTGCAATTGCAATGGCATCCCCCGTTAAGTGTTTGAAATTGGTGGAATGGCGGTACAACCCTCCGATTCCGCCACAGGCGAGCACGGTATACCCTGCGCTGACGGTAATAAGCTTGCCGTCTTCCGATAATACCACAGCCCCCACACATTCTCCGTTTTTTTCAACAATGTCTAAAAGAGTGGTGTTTTCCAAAATAGTGATATTGCTTCGCTTTTTGGCTTCCAAAAGCAATTTGGACGTGATTTCCTGACCGGTAATATCCCGATGGAACAAAATACGTGGGCAGGAGTGAGCACCTTCACGGGTATACTGAAAGGTTCCGTCTTCTTCGGTGGCAAACTGCACGCCGTAGGATACCAACTCCGCAATAACATCCCGGGAGGAACGAATCATAATGGAAACACTTTCCCGGTCATTTTCATAGTGACCGGCTTTTAAGGTATCCTCAAAAAAAGCATCAAAGTCCTTTTCGTCCCGCAGGACACAGATTCCTCCCTGTGCCAGATAGGAATCGCTTTCTTCGGCTTTTTGCTTGGTAATGACGGTGATATGAAGTTGTTCTGGCAGATTCAGAGCACAGTAAAGCCCTGAGCATCCGCTTCCGACAATCAGAATATCTGTATTCATGCTGCCTCCGTTTATTTGCCGTTTGGTGGTGAATTATCCAAATTATACCATAAAATTCCTCATATTGCAAGACGGTGGGTAATTTTTGTGTCAACTTTTATTGACTTTTTTTAAAAAAACCGCTATAATGAGACATTATGGAGGAATAACTATGTTTTCGATATCCCAACTTCAAAATGAAATTATCCGATTAAAGAAGGAACATGATGTTTGTATTCTGGCACACTTGTATCAGACTCGTGACATTTTAGAGGTAGCAGACTATGTGGGCGATTCCTTTGCACTAAGCCGCAAAGCAGAAAACACACCGGAGAAAACCGTTATCATGTGCGGTGTTCGCTTTATGGCAGAAACCGTGAAGATTCTGTCTCCCCAAAAAAAGGTGATTCTGTCTCATACGGATGCAGGCTGTCCCATGGCGGAACAGCTCACCTGCGAGGAATTAAAAGCCCTCAAAGCACAATACCCAAACAGTGCGGTCGTGGCTTATATCAACACCACCTCTGCCTTAAAAACCGAATGTGATGCTTGTGTTACCTCAGCTTCTGCTTTGGAAATTATCAAAAAATTGTCGCAAAAGGAAATTCTGTTTATTCCCGATTGTAACTTAGGGCAATGGGTCAAGCAGCAGGTCCCCGAAAAAACCTTCCATTTTATCAAAGGAGGCTGTCCTGTGCATATGCAGATGACTCCTTCTCATGTGGAAAAGGCAAAGAAAAGCCATCCTTCCGCCTTGCTGCTGGTTCATCCGGAATGTGTGCCGGAGGTTACTGTCTTGGCGGATTATGTTGGCAGCACCACAGAAATTTTAAACTACGTGCAGGAAAGTGATGCTGGCGAATTTATCATCGGAACCGACAATTCTATCGTACAGCACCTGAAATTTTCCTATCCCGACAAAACATTCTATCCGCTGATGAAGCAATGCATTTGTGCTGATATGCGTTTGACCACCTTAAAAGACGTCTACGATTGCGTCAGAGGAAAGGGCGGCGAGGAAATCATTTTGCCTCCCGATGTGATGCAAAAAGCCCGCAAATGTATTGACACCATGCTCCGATAAATTTGAAATTTTTTCCATTCATCCGAAAAACAGTATATTATCCAAAAAAACGCCATATACTAGAGTTGAAAAAACATAAGAAGCCGACAGTTGTCTAAAAACCGTCGGTAAAAACTCAGGAGGCGTAAAATCATGTTATTGGATACCATTTCTCTGGTACTGGTGATCGTAGGTGCATTAAACTGGGGAGCTATCGGTCTTTTCGGTGTGGACCTGGTTTCTTCCATCTTCGGCGTTGGCTCCATCCTCACCAGAATCATTTTTTCCTTAGTAGGCATTGCAGGCCTTTGGGCAATCACAATCCTGTTTAAGGATAAGGTCCCCATGGACACCCGTGACTAATGAAAAACGGTAAAAACGGGCACAGAAGGAATCAACCTCATCACTCGCCGTACACTCGGTACGGCTTCGGATAACCCCTGCGGGTTCGGTTGCTCCCTTCTGCACCCGTTTTTCCTCGTTTTTAGGACAAAGTAAAGGTCAGACGGAATCAATTATTTTCAAAAACCGTATCAATGCAGGTAATGTCTGCCGCCGTGATTATTCCACCTTCACTATTCATTTTTCACGAAAAAAGACTGTCAATCTGACAGTCTTTTTTTATATGTCATAGGTGCAGGAAAAGGATATAGAATTTGCAAACTGAACCGAAGGGTTACCCGAAGCTGTACATCGGTACAGCGAGCGGTGAAGTTTGCGGATAGCAAAAGGCATTTTAATCAAAATTTGCATCAGCAAATTTTCACCTTATAAAAAAGACATGGAGAAAACATCCATGCCTTTTGCGTTCTATATTCTTTTACAAGTCTTTGTTTTTGAGTTGTTCTTTTAAATTGCGGATTGCATTTCCCCGGTGACTTAGGCTGTTTTTTTCGGCATCCGTCATTTCGGAAAAGGTTTTTCCTAAGCTTTCCACATAGAAAATGGGATCATAGCCAAAGCCGTTTTCACCCCGTTTTTCGTCAATGATGACACCTTCGCATTCTCCTTCGGCAACTACAATGTCATCCTCAGAGAATACTGCCGCAATCACACTTTTAAATCTTGCAGTACGGTTGGGCTCTTCTTTTAAATTGGCAAGAAGCTTGTCCATATTTTTTTGGTCGTCTGAAGGTTCTCCTGCATAGCGGGCAGAATACACACCCGGTTCCCCGTCCAATGCATCCACCATCAGTCCCGAATCGTCGGAAATGGTGGGAATCTTTGCAATTTGATAGATTTCTTTGGCTTTTAAAAGAGCGTTTTCCAAAAAAGTAGTGCCTGTTTCTTCCACATCCGCAGTAATTCCCAAATCCCGAAGGGACACACATTCAATCCCAAGCTCTCCTAAAATCTGATTAAATTCTTTCAGTTTTCCCTGATTGTTGGTTGCAACCAAAAACTTCATCGTTTAGTGCTCCTTTATAAGCAGACAAACCGCATACGCAGAAATCCCTTCCTCCCGACCCGGGAAGCCAAGGCCTTCTGTGGTGGTTGCCTTAATGCTAATGTTTTTTACGTCAGTTTGCAACATATCGGCAATGTTTTTTTGCATCGTTTCAATGTGAGGAGCAAGTTTGGGGCGCTGCGCACAAATTGTGCAATCAATGTTTCCCAATGCATAGCCCTCTTTTTGAATCAGTGTTGCCACTTTTTCCAATAGCAGCATACTGTTGATATTTTGATAGGCCGGGTCCGTATCGGGAAAATGCTTTCCGATATCACCCAAAGCCAGAGCACCCAGCATGGCATCCATAATACTATGTACTAATACATCGGCATCCGAATGTCCTAACAGCCCCTTTTCGTGAGGAATTTCCACACCACCTAAGATGAGTTTCCTTTGGGGTACAAGCTGATGCACATCATAGCCAAATCCGATTCGCATCCTCTTCGGCCTCCTTTTTATTCTTCCTCGTCAAATTCCGCATCAATTAAGGCGGTAAGCATTAAAAGGTCTTCTCTTGTGGTCAGTTTAATATTAGCGTAGCTTCCTTCGGTGATATGAATTTTCACGCCAAGCTTTTCTACAAGCGCACAGTCATCGGTAACGGAGGAATCAAAATCCTCGTACGCTTTTTTTATCAGCTCTGTTTGAAAACACTGGGGAGTTTGGATTTCCACCAGTTCTTCCCGATCCACGGTTTCTTCGATGAAACCGTTTTTATTAATCCGTTTAATCGTGTTTTTCGGTTTTACACCCAAAGCAGAAGCACCGTGTTCTTTGGCATTTCTGATACATTCTTCCACTAAGGTTTCGCTGATGCAGGGACGCACGCCGTCATGAATCAAAACAACGTCCGCACTGTCAGACACTTCTGCCAGACCTTTCGATACGGACTCTGCACGGTTTTTGCCACCGGCAACAATTTTGCTTACTTTTTCTAAATCGGAAGCCGCCACGATATCTTTGGCAGTTAAAATATCTTCTTCGGAAACTACCAAAATAATTTCCTCTATGAAGTCACTTTTTTCAATGGCTTCTAAGGTGTGCGAAAGCACAGGCATCCCAAGCAGGGGTAAAAACTGTTTTTTCATTTCACTCTGCATCCGGGAGCCTTTTCCCGCTGCTACCACAATGGCTGAACATCGGGGGTCAGGGTCATCCGGTGCAAAGAAGTTTTTTAATCCTTCCAGCATATTTTGTTTCCCTCGTTTTTTTTATTATTTTATATTATAGTTTATTTTATGCGGTTACGGCATCGCCGAGACGTGCTTCTATCAGTTCTTCTGCCTGGGACAGGGAAATATCTAAAGAAAGCATAATCTCTGACACTAAAATCTGATGCGCGGATAAAAACATTTTCTTTTCACCCGAAGAGAGTCCCTTTTCCCGGTCTTTCTTCATAAGATACTGATAAATGGGACCGATTTCAAATAAGTTTCCCGACTTGATTTTTGCCATATTTTCCCGATACCGTTTATTCCAGTTCTCGTTTACTGAAATTTCTGTGGTGACAATAAAGGTGAAAAGTTCGTCAATTACCGACGGTTCCACAACCTCTCTCACACCAATTTCTTTTGCGTTTTTAACAGGCACCATCAGAGAAATATTTCCCGTGGGCACCTTTAAAATATAATAAGAACTAATGGTTCCTAAGATTTCTTTTTCTTCGATGGCGCTGATGACACCTGCACCGTGCATCGGATAGACAATTTTATCGCCAATTTGGTACATTCTGTGGTCCTCCTGTAAATGTCCCATGTGAAAAGCCTGCAGACTACATCTATTTTAACATATTTTTTCCACAAAGTAAAGAGAAAAATCCATATTTTCCGAAATTTTCCAAAAGGAAAAAAGCCATGGGAAAAAGCGGTAAAAAAATCGTGGTTTTTCAACAAAAATGATGAATTTCTCTTGACTAGATTACAAGATTGTGTTAAACTAAAAATGATACGCTGGGAGAGTGTGAATCCTTTCTTTTTATCACAGGAAAAATTGTATGATAAAGCAAAGGAAGCGGTAGTTACAGCGATTGAATTTCTTGAAACATATCACTTTTTACGGATAGATTAACAAAAAAAACGGAGGTAATTTCCCCCATGGTAATTACAGATTTTTTAGAACAAAACGAGCAGAAGTTTCCCAATGATGTGGCGCTGGTTGAAATTGTGCCAAACATCATTTCCAAGGCGAGAACCACCTGGAAGGAGTATTCGTTGATTCCTCAGAATTCCGAGGAAAGCGGACGCTGTGAAATCACCTGGCAGGATTTTAACAGAAAGGCAAATCGTTTTGCGAACCTTTTGCTGTCTCGCGGCGTCAAAAAAGGAGACAAGGTGGCAATTCTTTTAATGAACTGTTTAGAATGGCTGCCCGTATATTTCGGTGCCTTAAAAACAGGTGCGTTAGCTGTCCCCTTAAACTATCGTTATACCTCCGATGAAATTAAGTATTGCTTAGAATTAGCGGAAGCTGACGTTTTGGTATTTGGCCCTGAATTTATCGGCCGTGTGGAAGAAATCTGCGATGTGATTCCCCGTGTAAAGCAGCTTTTCTATGTGGGCAAGGACTGCCCCTCTTTTGCAGAAAGCTACGATAATTTAGTAAACTATTGCACCTCCAGAACGCCCGGAATTTCCTTAACTCCCGAAGATGATGCAGCCATTTACTTTTCGTCCGGTACCACGGGATTTCCCAAAGCGATTTTACATAACCACGAAAGTTTGGTTCATGCTTGCTTAACCGAGCAGAACCATCACGGACAAACCAAAGACGATGTGTTTCTTTGCATCCCTCCTCTTTACCACACCGGAGCCAAAATGCATTGGTTCGGTTGCTTGGTGGTGGGGGCAAAATCTGTCCTTTTAAAAGGGGTAAAACCGGAATGGATTGTGCAAACGGCAGCAGATGAAAAATGCTCTATTGTTTGGCTGTTGGTGCCGTGGGCGCAGGATATTTTAGATGCCATCGACGCCGGCACCATTCGTGTGGACGAAATGGATTTATCCCGTTGGAGACTGATGCATATCGGAGCTCAGCCCGTTCCCCCCAGCTTAATCAAACGCTGGAAAAAGGTGTTTCCCAATCATCAGTACGATACCAACTACGGGTTATCCGAATCGATTGGACCCGGTTGTGTGCACTTAGGGGTGGAAAATATTCACAAGGTTGGCGCCATCGGCAAAGCGGGCTACGGCTGGGAAGTAAAAATTGTGAACGAACACGGCGAAACCGTGACCCGCGGCCAGGTTGGTGAGCTTGCCGTGAAAGGGCCCGGCGTGATGACCTGTTACTATAATGATGAAAAGGCCACCAACGATGTGTTAAAAGACGGTTGGCTTTACACCGGCGATATGGCACAGGAAGATGAAGACGGTTTTATCTTCTTGGTTGACCGGAAAAAAGACGTCATCATTTCCGGCGGTGAAAACTTATATCCTGTTCAGATTGAAGATTTCATCCGTACTAACAATAAAGTGAAGGACGTTGCGGTAATCGGCTTGCCGGACCCCAGACTTGGCGAAATGGCAGCAGCCATTATCGAGCTGAAAGAAGATGTGAGCTGTACCGAAGAAGAAATGGATCTCTTCTGCAAGGCACTGCCCAAATATAAGCGTCCCCGCAAGATTATTTTTGCCGAAGTCCCCAGAAATCCTACCGGCAAAATTGAAAAACCCAAATTAAGAGAAATTTACTGTGGCGAAAGCTTAGTTGCTGCACAGAACGAAATATAGGAGGTTTTAAAAACCATGTCCAAAGGAATCAAGAAACTGATGATTGGTAACGAAGCTGTTGCCAGAGGATTATATGAAGCAGGGGTAAGCGTGGTGTCCAGTTATCCCGGCACTCCCTCCACCGAAATTACTGAATTTGTGGCAAAATTCCCCGAAGTGGATGCAGAATGGGCAGCCAACGAAAAGGTGGCAATGGAGGTTGCCATCGGTGCGGCGGTGTCCGGTGCACGTTCTTTCTGTGCGATGAAGCACGTTGGATTAAACGTGGCGGCTGACCCCTTATTCACCGTGTCCTACACCGGTGTAAACGGCGGTTTGGTCATTGGCGTTGCCGATGACCCGGGAATGCATTCTTCTCAGAACGAGCAGGACTCCCGTAATTACGCCAATGCGGCAAAGGTGACGATGTTAGAACCTGCCGACAGTGCCGAATGTAAGGAATATGCAAAACTGGCATATGAAATTTCAGAAACTTTTGACACGCCCGTACTGCTTCGTTTAACCACCCGTATTGCACATTCTCAGTCTATTGTGGAAGAATGTGACCGTGTGAATGTTCCTTTAAAAGAATACACCAAGGATGCCATGAAATATGTCATGATGCCCGGTATGGCAAAGAAACGCCGTGTGGTGATTGAAGGCAGAAAAGAAAAGCTGTTAGAATATGCAGAAACCTCCGGCATCAACCGGATGGAATTAAACGACACCAAAATCGGCATCATCACCGCAGGTGCTCCCTATCAGTATGCCAAGGAGTCCTTCCCTGAAGCATCCTACTTAAAATTAGGGATGCTCTGGCCGTTGCCCGTAAAACTGATTCAGGAGTTTGCCAGCAAAGTGGATAAGCTCTATGTGCTGGAAGAATTAGACCCCTATATTGAAAACCACATTAAGGCGATGGGCATCCAAGTCCACGGAAAAGATACCTTCTCTATGTTCGGTGAGTTTTCCAACGTGTCTGTAAGAGAAGCAATCTCCGGCAAAAAGGACGAAGTGACCTATCCGGACTACAATCCGCCTATGAGACCGCCTGTGATGTGTCCCGGCTGTCCCCACAGAGGTATTTTCTATGTGTTATCCAAGCTGAAACTGACTGTTTCCGGTGACATCGGTTGTTATACCTTAGGTGCAGCGGCACCTCTTTCCGCAATTGATATGTGCGTGTGTATGGGTGCATCTATCAGTGCGGCACACGGTATTTCCAAAGCCAATCCGGAGCTTTCCAAAAAGACTGTAGCGGTGATTGGAGATTCTACCTTTATGCATTCCGGTATGACAGGCCTTGCCTCCACCGCATACAACAAAGGTACTTCCACCGTTATCATTTTAGATAACTCCATTACCGGTATGACAGGCCATCAGCAGAATCCCACCACCGGCAAAACCTTAAAAGGCGAACCCACCGTGGCAGTTAATTTAGAAAAACTGGCAGAAGCTTTCGGCTACACCAGAATCAAAGTGGTGGATCCCTTCAATGTGGAAGAATGTGAAGCGGTGATCAAAGAAGAAATTTCTGTAGAAGAGCCTTCTTTAATCATTGCACGTCGTCCCTGTGTGCTGTTAAAAGGCGTGAAATACGATTTTGACGTGAACATCCAGAAAGATAAATGCAAAAACTGCAAAATGTGTATGAAAATCGGATGCCCCGCAATTTCCATTGTAGACGGCAAGCCCGAAATCAATAAAACTTTGTGTACCAACTGCGGACTGTGTAAAAACATCTGTAAGTTTGATGCTATTACACTGTAAGAGGAGGGGAGAAGTTATGAATACAAAATCTATTATGATTGTAGGTGTTGGCGGTCAGGGTACCTTACTTGCCAGCAGAATTTTAGGAAATTTGGCGATTCAGAAAGGGTATGATGTAAAAGTATCCGAGGTGCACGGAATGAGCCAGCGTGGCGGCAGCGTGGTAACCTATGTGAAATACGGCGAAAAAGTTCATTCTCCCGTGATTTGCCAAGGAGAAGCAGATATTATCATTTCCTTTGAAGAACTGGAAGCTCTTCGTTGGCTGCCCTACTTAAAAAAAGGCGGTAAGCTCATTACCAACGTGCAAAAGATTATGCCTATGCCGGTGATTATCGGTGCGGCAGAATATCCTCAGGACATTTTAGAAACGCTGAAAAAGGAAGAAGTAGATTTGGTTGCCGTAAACGCTTTGGATATTGCAGAGTCCATCTTAAATTCCAAAGTGACCAATGTGGTTCTTTTAGGCGTATTGGCAAAATATCTGGAATTTGAGAAGCAGGATTGGGTGGATGCTGTGTTATCCACTGTTCCCGAAAAATTCCGTGAAGCAAACGAAAAAGCATTCTTACAGGGTTATGAACAATAGAGCAGACGGGGTTATGCTATGAACCAATCAAATGTTAGGCGTAGAAGAAAATCGAATAAGAAGAAGCATATAAAAACCTTCTGGCAAACCTTTGCGAAGTGTTTTTTCATAGAGCTGCTTGTGGTTCTTGTGGTTGGTGGCTTTTTGCTGATGAATCATAACTTAGGTGGGGGTCAGAACTTAGCCTCCCTGTCAGTAGCAACCGACGGAGAAGTTCGTAACGTTGCCATTTTCGGGACAGATAAAAGCGGACTTCGCTCCGATGTTATCATGATTTTATCCGTATATCCCGATAAGGACACCGTAACGCTGATGTCGGTTCCCCGAGATACCAAGGTGCTCATTGACCGTTCCGCCAAAAAGATCAATGCGGCCCTTCAGATTGGCGGCGACGACCTGGCAGTGCGGACTGTGAAGGATTTGCTGGCAATTGATATTCACGACTATGCGGTGGTGAATTTTGAAGCGGTAGAAACCATCATTGACCGCCTGGGCGGCATCCGGTTTGATGTTCCTTGCGATATGTACTATCAGGACCCGGACCAGGATTTATACATCAATATCAAAAAAGGGGAGCAGCTTTTGGATGGAGAAGATTCTGTAAAAGTGCTCCGATTCCGTCAGTATCCCATGGGAGATTTGCAGCGAAACCAGGTGCAGCAAGACTTTTTTAAAGCTGCATTTGAGCAGAAATTCCAGGCTTACTATATCGGCAAAGTGCCTGAAATTTACGGCGTCATCAATCAGGGCGTACGTTCCAGTATGAACTTAAATGAAATTTTAAGTTATTTAAATGCTATTTCCGCAATGGATGGCTGTACTGTGCAGACCTTTGAGTTACCTGTTTCCATTGCTGACCCGTACGTAGTGATAAACCGTAATGAGGCAGAAGCCATTTTAGACGAGTTTTTCCGTTAAAATTCGTTTCCTTTTGATTTTGTTATTACATAGGAGTTCTGAAAACGGAAGTAGGGGTATAAACCCCTGCTTTCGGTTTTCGTTTATTTATAAGATGATGATGAAGCTGATTTTTAAACCTCAGGTGAAGCGGAAAAACCGTTTTTCGGTATTTTTGGGAGATACCTATTTGTTTTCCATTTCCGCCTATACCCATCGGAACCTTGTGGGTGGAAATGAAAAGCTGGTAGAGAGCTTGGAAGCATTCCAAAAAGAATGTGTATTTCCTGAGCAGTACGATTATTGCTTGGGGCTTTTATCTCATAGAATGTATGCTAAAAAAGAATTGCGGGAGAAACTGAAGCTTCATGGGTGTCCCCAGGATACTTCGGAAGAAATTTTGGCAAAATTAGAGGAAAACGGCTATTTATCAGATGATAATTATCGGGAGCAGTTTTTGTATTCCCGAAAGACCTATAAAAAGCAAGGCTTTTATAAAACAAAGCAGGAGCTTCTTAAAAAGGGAATTTCCCTGGATGCCCAAAGCTACGATTTTGAAACAGAACAAAACAACTTAAAAGAGCAGGTGGCTCTTTTGGTACAAAAACAGATAGATACCAAGAAAATATACAATCGCATGATACGGAAGGGTTACCGTTTTTCCGATATTTCCGATTGCCTAAAACAACTTTCTTACGAACCCTTAGGGGAAGAAAGCTACGAGGATGATTACGATGCCTAAGATTTTATGGATTCAACTTGGCTGTTCCAAAAATAAGGTGGACGGCGAACTTATGATTACTGCCCTGCAAAATGCAGGGTACCGGATGGTGGATAACGAGGAGGATGCCGACGTAATCATCATCAATACCTGTGGGTTTATTAAGTCTGCCAAGGAAGAAGCGATTTCGGAAATTTTAAACGCAGCAGCCTACGGCAAAAAAGTGCTGGTAACAGGTTGTTTATCCCAGCGTTATCAGGAAGAAATTTTAGAAAATTTTCCCGAAGTGGACGGCGTTTTGGGGATTTTTGATATTTGCCATATTGCAGAAGCGGTTCAGCGTGTGTTAAAGGGCGAAAGAGTTTCGTATTTCTCCAAAAAAGAGGCAAAAGAGCCAAACTTTTGCGACCGTGTGCTGACCACTCCCTTCTATTATGCTTTCTTAAAAATTGCAGACGGCTGCAGCAACGGTTGTTCCTACTGTGCCATTCCGAAAATCCGCGGAAAATATGTGAGCAGAAGAATGGAAGCCATTGTGGAGGAAGCTCGTTGGATGGCAGAGCAGGGGGTGACTGAGATGATTGTGATTGCTCAGGATACCACCCGTTACGGATTGGATTTATACGGGGAAAACCGGTTGGTCCCCCTTCTTGCCGAGCTAGAAAAAATCCAAGGAATCCGATGGATTCGGCTCCACTATCTCTATCCCGAATCGGTGACGGACGAGCTTTTGGACCAAATTTCTCATTCCAAAAAAATTCTGCCTTATTTTGACATTCCCATTCAGCACTGTAACGACAGGATTTTAGGTTTAATGAACCGTCGCACCAACAAAAAAGAAATTTTAAATTTACTTCATAAAATCAAAGAAAAAATGCCGCAGGCTTCTATCCGCACTTCCTTAATCATCGGATTTCCTTCGGAAACCGTGGAAGAGCATGGGGAACTGGTTTCCTTTGTAAAGCAAGGCTTCTTCGACCGTTTGGGCGTGTTTCCCTATTCCACCGAGGAAGGCACTCGTGCCGCTCGGATTACAGGAAAGATAAAAACCAGCGAAAAGAACCGTCGTGCCAATGAAATTATGAAATTATCCGCTCAGATTTCTTTGCAGAAAAACAAGCAAAAAATCGGCAAAACCTACACCGTGTTGGTAGAGGGAATAGACACCGTGAATCAAGTGTACTTCGGCAGAACCTATATGGATTCCCCCGAAATTGACGGTACCGTTTATTTTGAAGCGGATTTTCCCGTGGATATCGGGGAATATATTACTGTAGAAATTACCGGCTGTGACCATTATGATTTATCGGGCACCGCTGTGAAAGGATAAGATTTATGTATCACATTGAAGTGGAAACTCACAGTCATACCATTGTCAGCAAACACGCATACTCTACCTTGCAGGAAAATGTGAAAGCAACCATTGATGCAGGGATGCGGGGCCTTTGCATGACCAATCACGCACCTGCCATTCCCGATGCGCCGGGGGAAGTGCATTTTACCTGTTTAAAATATCTGCCCGACGAAATTGACGGTATCCGTTTCTTAAAAGGGGCAGAAGCCAATATTATTGATTACAAGGGCGGACTGGATTTGCCAAACACCGTTCTTGCTATGCTGGACTGGGTAATTGCCTCCATCCACGGGCCTTGTCTTCCCAGAGGAAGCGAAAAAGACATCACCGAAACCTACCTTCGGGTGCTGGAGAATCCTTATGTGCACTGTATCGGACATATGGGACAGCAAAACTATCTGTGCGATTTTGAGGCTGTGGTAAAAAAAGCAAAAGATGAGAACAAAATTATTGAATTAAATAATCATTCCCTGGAAGGGATTCGTCCCGGTTCCAGAGAGCTGTGTCAGAATGTGGCAAGGCTTTGCAAACAATACGGAACCCGGGTTGCAGTATCTTCCGATGCCCACTATTCGGGTTGTATCGGCAACTATAAGCTGGTTTTTGAGATGCTTACGGAAATAGATTTTCCCGAAGAGTTGATTGTGAACGCCACTTTGGAGCGTTTTTTAGCTTATTTAAAAGAAGCAAAATCCCAATATTAGCAAACCGGGAGGGACAGACAATGAAATATTATTTGGGTGTGGATTTAGGCGGTACCAACATTAAAGCAGGAATTACCGATGAAAAGGGGAATATCCTCTTAAAAACTTCAACAAGAACCAATTCGGCAGGGGATGCTAATAAAATTGCAGAGCAAATGGTTGCTCTTTGCTACGAATTATCCGAAAAAGCCAGGATTCCTATGAGTGACATTCATGCCGTCGGTGTGGGAATTCCCGGCACCGTGGACGCCGAAAAAGGCACTGTTATCTATTGCAACAACTTAAATATGGACGGTGCTCCCATCGGTGCGATCATGGAAAAAAAACTGAAAAAACCTGTCCATCTTGCCAATGATGCAAGTTGTGCCGCTTTGGGTGAATTTGTGTGCGGCAGCGGAAGAGATTATAATTCCATCATCTTGGTGACATTAGGAACCGGTGTTGGCGGCGGTATTATTTTAGACGGTAAACTCTGGGAAGGGCTGGAGGGAGCCGGCGCAGAAATCGGCCATATGGTGATCCATATCGGCGGAGCCGAATGTTCTTGCGGAAGACACGGTTGTTTTGAAGCCTATTCCTCTGCAACCGCTCTGGTCAATCAGACCAAGGCTGCCATGGCAGCACACCCCGAAAGCTTACTCCATTCTATAGTTGGGAAAACGGGAAAGGTTAGTGCAAAAACTGCTTTTGATGCTATGCGAAAAGGGGATGCGGTTGCAAAAGCTGTGGTTGATAACTACATTCATTACTTATCCGAAGGGGTTGCCAATTTAATCAACATTTTTGCCCCTGAAGCCATCATTTTAGGTGGCGGTGTGTGCAACGAAGGCGACAATCTGCTGATTCCCTTAAAAGAACAGATTATCCCCAAATGCTACGGTGGAGATTTAATTCATCATGCCAAGGTTTCCATAGCAAAATTGGGCAATGATGCAGGGCTAATCGGTGCTGCAATGCTCTTTCAGGCATAGAAATTGAGGGTATGGCATAAACCTACTAAGAAAAGAACCCCGAAAGGAGTTTCTTCCTATGAAAAAGAAATTAGAAACAATTTGTTCTACCGTGTTGGCAGAGGAGCCTATGGTTCGGCATACCACTTTTAAAATCGGAGGTCCCTGCGATTATATGCTGCTGCCGAAAACCGTGGAGGAAGTGACAAATATTTTGGCCTTTGCCAAAGAGCAGGGCATTCGTGTGACCGTTTTGGGAAACGGCTCCAATGTGCTGGTGGCAGATGACGGTGTGGACGGCATCGTTTTAAAAACCACCGAATTGAAAAACATTACGGTGAACAGCAATGAAATCACTGCGCAATCAGGAGCCAGACTGTCCACCCTATGTGAAATTGCCAAGGAACACAGCTTAGGTGGAATGGCAGAGCTTTCGGGTATTCCGGGCACTGTTGGCGGCGGTGTATATATGAATGCAGGTGCTTACGGCGGCGAAATCTGCGACACTTTACTAAGCTCCGTATATATTGATGAGGAAAATCAGGTAAAAACGCTGTCTGCCCAAGCCCACGAGCTTTGCTACCGTCACAGCGTGTTTCATAAGCATCCGAAGTGGGTGATTTTGGAAACGAAATTTGGCCTGACTCCTGCCAATCGTGACGAACTGCATGAAAAAACCGTGGAGTTACTCAAAAAACGAAATGAAAAACAACCCTTAGAATATCCCAATGCGGGAAGCACCTTCAAGCGTCCGGAAGGCTACTTTGCCGGAAAACTGATTGAAGACGCAGGGCTTCGCGGCTTTTCGGTTGGCGGTGCTCAGGTATCCGAGAAGCATTGCGGCTTTGTGATTAACAGAGATAACGCTACCGCAGAAGACGTAAAAACCCTCATTGAAGAGGTGCGAGAAACGGTATTAAAAAAATTTGGCGTTACTCTGGAAGCGGAAGTCCGTTATCTGAAACGAAACTTCCCCGACGCAGTATTATAAAACGCTGAACAAGGAGAATTGATATGTCCTTCACAGGAGAAATCAAACGGGAACTTAGTGGAGCAATGCCCAAAAGATCCTGTTGTGAAATGGCATCCCTTGCCACCTTATATGCAATGCTCAGCGAAGAAAAGCGGAGCGAAATTCACTTAAAAACTGAAAATATTACCATTGCAAGACGCATTATTATTTTATCCCGAAAACTGTTGGGATTGGATTTAAAGCCGGATATCCGTTCTGCTTCCTCCAAAAGCAGAAAGCAGATTCATCTGGTCGTATCGGGAAAAGAAAACATCGAAATTTTAAAACAAGAGCTTCGTATGACCTCCGAAAAGGCAAATATTTTTTCCTCACGGATTGACCCTTCCTTTTCGGTGTCGGACTGTTGCAAACGGACGGTTCTGCAGACTGCCTTTTTGGCGTCAGGTTTTGTAAACAGCCCGAAAAAATCCTATCATCTGGAAATTGTTACCCATAAAAAAAGGGTATTCACCGATATTTTAAACATTTTTGAAGAGGTGGGTATTGAGGCAAAATCCATCACCCGCCAGAACAAGTATGTGATTTATTTAAAAAATAATGAGCTGATTTGTGACTTTTTGGGTATGATTGGGGTGAAGCGGGGACTTTTCCTCTATCACGAAATCAAAATGGAAAAGGAATTAAAAAACGGAATCAACCGTCAGATGAACTGTGAAAGTGCCAACGAAAACAAAACCATTAATACTGCACTTCTGCAGACTCAGGCGATTATGAAAATTATGAAGAGTGCCGTGGCGGATACACTTTCGGATTCGTTAAAGGAAACTATGAAATTAAGGCTTTCCTATCCCACGATGTCACTATCGGAATTATGCGAAGTTTCAGAAACCAAAATCACTAAATCGGGGCTGAACCACAGACTGAATAAACTCCTCCGGATTGCAGAGAATTTGTAGGAAAGAAAAAGCAAAGAGGAAACCGTTATGGATTTTTGCCATTTACACGTCCATACCGAATACAGCCTCCTGGACGGCTTATGCCGGATTCGGGAGCTAGTTTCCTATGCCAAAGACCTAGGGCAAACTTCCCTTGCCATTACAGACCATGGCGCACTGTACGGTGCGTTGGAATTTTATAAGGAATGTCAGGCGCAAGGGGTGAAACCCATTATCGGTTGCGAGTTTTATGTGGCACCCTCCGATATGGCAGATAAATCTGCTCCGGGGTATCATCATCTGATTCTTTTGGCAAAAAACGAAGCAGGTCTTCGCAATTTATACAAGCTTTCCACCGAAAGCTACCAAAAAGGGTTTTATTATAAACCGAGGATTGATAAAAATATTTTAGCTGAGCATACCGAAGGGTTAATCTGCCTTTCAGGATGTATTGCGGGAGAGCTTTCTAAAAAAATCTTAGCGGATGACTTAAAAGGCGCTAAAGAAACTGCAAAATTCTACCAAACAATATTTGCTCCGGGGGATTACTATATTGAAGTGCATAACCACAATCTCCCCGAAGAAAAACTTGTGATGCCGAAGCTTTTGGCATTGTCCAAAGAGTTGGGAATTCCTGCTGTTTGTGCCAACGACGTGCATTATATCCGCCAGGAAGACCACGACATCCAGGACGTGTTAATGTGTATTCAGATGCAGCGTCAGGTTTCCGAGGAAGACAGAATCCGTTTTGAAACCCGTGAGTTTTATTTAAAATCCTATGAAGAAATGGCAGAAATTTTTCCCGAAGAGTTGCTTAAAAACACATTGGAAATTGCAAAAAAATGCAATTTGGAAATTCCTTTTGGAGAGTTTCGGTTTCCAAAGTATCCTGCTCCCAAAAAATCGGAAACTTATCTGCGGGAGCTTTGCTATCACGGGCTTTGTGCCAAGTATGAAACGGTGACGGAGGAATTAAAACAACGGTTGGAATACGAGCTTTCCACCATTATTTCTATGGGATTTTGCGACTATTTTCTAATCGTTTGGGATTTTGTTGCCTACGCCAAGGGAAAAGGAATTCCCGTTGGTCCCGGCAGAGGCTCTGCCGCAGGAAGCTTGGTTGCCTATTGTTTAAACATCACCACCGTGGACCCGATTCGTTACGGATTGGTATTTGAGCGGTTTTTAAATAAAGAACGGGTCAGTATGCCCGATATTGATATAGATTTTTGTAATGAACGCCGTGGGGAAGTGATTGACTATGTGATTTCCAAATACGGCGCTGACCGTGTGGCGCAGATTGTTGCCTTCGGTACTATGAAGGCGAGAGCTGCGGTAAAAGATGTGGCTCGCGCCACAGGGATTCCTTATTATCTGGCGGATGAAATCACCAAGGAGCTTTCCCGTTGCCGGGTGCCGAATATCACTCTGGATGAAGCGATGAACCGCAAGGATAACCGCTTAAGGGAGCTTTATGAGGAAAACCCCGATATCAAAAAACTGATTGACACCTCCCGCAAATTGGAGGGGCATATCCGTCATACCACGGTTCATGCAGCGGGAATACTGATTACGGGTGAGCCTGCGGTAAATTTGGTACCGCTGTGTAACGTCACCGATGCTACCGCAACCCAGTACGAAATGGCACATTTAGAATCCTTAGGCCTTTTGAAAATGGATTTTTTAGGGTTACGGAACCTGACGGTGATTGAAGATACCGTCACCGCCATTTACCGTCAGACGGGAAAACAGGTAATGTTAACCCGACTGGAATATGACGACCCTAAAGTTTATGAGTTATTGTCAAACGGCGATACCGACGGAGTATTTCAGTTGGAATCCGCGGGGATGAAGAACTTTTTAAAGGACTTTCGCCCTCGTACTTTTGAGGATGTGATTGCGGCAATTTCCTTGTACCGTCCCGGACCTGCCAAAAAAATTCCCGAATTTATCCGGAACAAAGAGAATCCCAATCTCGTCCAATATAAGTGCCGGGAGCTGGAACCGATTTTATCGGTGACCTACGGCTGCATTGTGTATCAGGAGCAGGTGATGGAAATATTCCGTCAGCTTGCCGGATACTCTTTGGGGCAGGCGGATATTATCCGCCGTGCCATTTCCAAAAAGAAGGCAGATGTTCTGCTCAGAGAAAAGGAAAAATTTGTAGCAGGATGCAAAAAAAACGGCATCGACCCTATTGTGGCAGATGGAATTTTTCGGGAAATTGAAGATTTCGCATCTTATGCCTTCAATAAGTCTCACGCTGCTTGCTATTCGGTGTTAGCGTATCAGACTGCTTACTTAAAATGCTATTATCCTGCCCATTTCTATGCGGCACTTCTTACTTCATATATGGCGTTTACCGAAAAGGTTGCCTATTATATCCAGTCTGCCAGAGAGCGTGGTATTCGGGTGTTATCTCCCGACATCAATTCGGGCAACGTAACCTTTAGCGTGAGAAACGGAGATATTGTGTTTGGGTTAACTGCCATCAAAGGCATCGGCAAACAACTGGCAGAAGCCATTGCCACCGTAAGAGAAACTCAGGGTGACTATCAGGGGCTGGAAGACTTCATCAAGCGTATGCAAGGAAAACAGCTCAATAAAAAAGCTATGGAAGCTCTCATTTTAGCGGGTTGCTTTGATGAGTTTGGCAAACGAAGTGACCATCTTTTAGCTTATGAACCGCTGATGGATGAACAGGCACACGTTCTACAAACCCATGTCAGCGGACAGCTGGATTTGTTTGGTACAACTCTTCGGGAACCCTCTCCCGAACCTATCAAAAAAAATCCGCAAAAGAAAGAAGCTTATCAGCCAACGCCAGATGATTTGAAAATGGAAAAGCAGGTGCTTGGTCTCTATATTTCGGGGCATCCGCTGGAGCAGTTCCAAAAGAAAATCCGCTCCATGGGAGGAGACCCCATTGTTGCCACCAAGGAGACAATGCTGGAAGAGGGAATCACGGAAAAGCATATCACGGTAATTGGTGTGATTTCTAATTTGGATATCCGTCGCACCAAGCAGGGAACCCGTATGGCATTCTTCAATTTAGAGGATATGTCGGGCATCGTCAGCTGTATTGCCTTCCCCGATTTATACGGAAAAAACACGGACGCCATTTTAGAGGATAACATTGTGGTTGCCGACGGGAAGCTCACCATGGAAGGGGAGGATTCCTTCAAATTTATTCTGACGGCACTTCGCCGATTCTCCACGGATTTAACTTACTTAAAGCTTTATTTAAAGCTCCCCGAGGAGGCATCACCCAAAATGGCAGAAGTGAAAAAACTGCTCACTTTCTTTTCAGGGGAAACTCCCGTGTACGTGTATTTTGAGAAGGAAAAACGGCTTGCTGTTGCTCCCAAAACCCTTTGGGTCAGCGAGAATGAAATCCTCATAGAAAAACTTTCCAACCTTTTGGGACCGGAAAATGTGAAGCTGGTTTCTGATTAAAAAGGTTGACAAATTAAAAAAAGAAAACTATAATAGAATCAAAGGAACAATCAGCATTTTATAATGCTTCAAACAGAAAGGATTTTACTTATGAAAAACTGGAAAATCTTAGCACTCTTTATGGCAGTTTTGATCTGTCTGACCGCTTGCGGTGCACCAAGTACTCCTGCACCTGAAAAATCGGATACTCCTGATGAACCGATTATTGAAATTGTGGCATCTCCGGCCCCGGACTCCGGTATTCCTCCGGCAATTACCGATAAGGAACCCACCAAAGAAGGGGAAACTTATCAGGCAACCGGTATGTATATCGGCATGGCAGACAATAATCTGTTGGTCATCATCGAAGCAAATCCGGAAGACGGTAAACCTGAAAAATCTTATCAGATTTCTCCCGAAATTGATTTAGAAGCAATGGGTATCACCGACGGCAGCATGGTAAACATCACTTACACCGTGGATGCAAACGGCATCAAACGCGTGCAGAGTATTTCCGTAGCATACTAAAAAGAAAATCCCCTCTCCGAACGGAGTTGGGGATTTTTGTTTCTCCAAATAGAATAGTTTGGCAAAAAGTGGGCAATCCTAGCGGTATCAGAATAAAAAAAGGAAGTGCTTTTTTTGGAATATTTCAGCAAAAAAGAAGCAAAAGAAGCAAAAGAAGCGAAAGAAGTAAAGGAATCCGAGACTGAGCAAGTGCAGCTGGTTTTGCCCGAGCACTTAAATCCGTCGGGACGGCTGTTTGGCGGACGGTTGCTCTCCTGGATAGACATTGTGGCTGCCATCACTGCAAGACGTCATGCAGAAGCTAATGTTACCACTGTCGCCATCGACCGTTTGCAATTTCGGGAGGGTGCCTTTTCGGGAGACACTTTAGTTTTGCGGGGCCGCATCACTTGGGTAGGGAATACCTCCATGGAAGTAAGGGTAGATACCTTTCGGGAACTTTCCGACGGCAAACGGCGGCTTATCAATGTTGCCTATCTTGTGATGGTTGCCATAGACGATACCCAAAAACCTGTGTCCGTGCCAAAGCTTTCTCCCAAAGAACCTGCCGAGAAAATGGAGTGGGAAGCGGCAAAAAAACGGATGGAGCTACGCTGTGAACGGCGGATTTTAGGGTACTAGAGGGAAAATTCTCCCAAAAATGGTTCAAACGGGAAAAAATATTGAAAAATGACTTGCAATTTTCAAAGACCTTTGCTATAATATACTTGTTATATTGTAATATAATCAGAACTATAAACGGAATTTATTTCCGACCGAGAGGAGAATTTACTATGGTAGGAGCTGGCGATTTCAGAAACGGCGTTACCTTCGAAGAAGACGGAAACATTTATCAGGTTGTTGAATTTCAGCATGTAAAACCCGGGAAAGGTGCGGCGTTCGTTAGAACCAAAATCAAAAATATTATCACCGGTTCTGTAGTTGAAAAAACTTACAGACCCACCGATAAATTCCCGAAAGCTCATATCGAAAGAAAAGATATGCAGTATTCTTACAACGACGGTGACCTGTATTACTTTATGGATCAGGAAACCTTCGACATGATTCCCATCAACGCAAGCCAGGTGGGTGACGCATTAAAATTCGTAAAGGAAAATGAATGTGTTAAAATTTTATCTCATAACGGTAACGTGTTCGGTATTGAACCCCCGAACTTTGTAGAATTGGAAGTTACCGAAACCGAACCCGGCTTAGCTGGTAACACCGCTCAGGGTGCAACCAAACCTGCAACCTTAGAAACCGGTGCAACCATCAACGTGCCTCTGTTTATCAACATTGGTGACGTTTTAAGAATTGACACCAGAGACGGAAGCTACATGGAAAGAGCATAGTCTCTTTTCTTGCTTTCTTATTTGAAAGGAGAATTCCCATGGAAAATATCGGCGAAAAAATCGCTTACTTAAAAGGCCTGGCAGAAGGCTTAAAAGTGGATGAATCCACAAACGAAGGCAAAATCATCAAAGGCATCTTAGATGTTTTAGCTGAAATGAATGAATACATTGAAGAAATCGATGACGATTTGGCAATGGTACAGGAAGAAATGGACAATATGTCTGACGATTTGGCAGACGTGGAAGACATCGTGTTTGAAGATGACGAAGACGATTGTGACTGCGACTGTGATTGTGACGATGAAGATGTTTACGAAATCACCTGCCCCAACTGTGGCGAAGAAGTTTATGTGGACGGTGAAACCTTAGAAACCGAAGACATTTTCTGTCCTTCCTGCCGTCAGCAGATTGAACTGGATCTGCCCGAAGGTTGTGACTGCGGTTGCGATTGCGAGTGTGATTGCGAAGACTAATTCTTTTTAGTAGGAAAAAAGGTATGCAAAATGCATACCTTTTTTTATGTTTAGATATGTTCATTTTTTTCTTTGGCAGCAAAGAAAAAACGAACCAAAAAAAGAAACTGCCGCCAAGTATTTACGCAATCCAAAATGTTCGTCTTCCTGCTGCTGTATTTGATTGCGTAAATAACGGCGGAATTTTTGTGCCGTCATTCGATTACGTTTTTTAGTTTGATATAGCCCTGACGGAGAGCTCTTTGATAACCTATCCGAAATCGTGTCTTGCCCCTGTGTTCCAACCGTATTTCAACAGAATTATTATGATTTCTTCTACAACGTCAAAATCATCCAACGTCTTGTTTTTGATAACAGATTGGATTTCTTTTAGACATTGTCTGTCAGGATGGTTCTCGTAGGTTTCCAAGGCTTTTATCAGTTGTTTACAACAACTTTTTGTTTGTGCGATTGTGTCCTGGTTGTTTTGATGTTCCAACATCGTTTTCCCTCTCTTCCAAATAAAAAATGCGCCAACGGTCGTTGACGCACAAAAAACGCAAACTTCCATTGTCGCTAAACAAACAGAATAGAGAGGAATTAACCTTACACCCTAACCGCTTGGAATCTGCGTTTTTTAGCAAAGTTCATACGATTAGAGTGCACAAAAATAAGGAATCATATCCTACTGTGAATGCGGTTGATTTCTCTCATAATATAATATCCTATTTGTTTAGCAACTTTATTATAGCATGTTTTTTTGAAAATACAAGTAGTTTTGTTTAAAAAAATATTGTCAAACGAAAATCTTTGTGCTATAATTTGGATAAATGGAATCTTTCAAAATATTCCGTCCTAAAATGTTTAAAAAATCCCACATTTGGAAAATATGATAATATATACGGGGTGAAATCTATGTCAAATATCAAAGAAATTACCAAAGATATTAAATACATCGGCGTAAATGACCACATTGTGGACTTATTTGAAGGGCAATATGAGGTGCCAAACGGTATGTCCTACAATTCTTACGCCATTTTAGATGACAAAATTGCCATTATGGACACGGTGGATCAGAACTTTACCCACGAATGGCTGGATAACATTCAGAACACCTTAGGCGGCCGTAAACCCGATTTCTTAATTGTGCAGCATATGGAGCCTGACCATTCTGCCAACATTGCCAACTTTGTGAAGGCGTATCCTGATGTAAAAATTGTGTCCTCCCAAAAAGCCTTTGCTATGATGAAGCAGTTTTTCGGCACCGATTTTTCAGACAAACAAATCGTGGTAGGAGAAGGGGACACCTTATCCTTAGGCAAACATACCTTAACCTTTGTCACCGCTCCCATGGTTCACTGGCCGGAGGTTATCGTGACCTACGATTCCACCGACAAAGTGCTGTTTTCTGCAGACGGCTTCGGCAAATTCGGGGCGTTGGACACAGAAGAAGACTGGGCTTGCGAAGCACGCCGTTATTACATCGGTATTGTTGGGAAATACGGTGCGCAGGTACAGAATCTCTTAAAAAAAGCATCGGGCTTAGAAATCGAAAAAATCTGTCCTCTCCACGGTCCCATTCTTACCGAAAATTTAGGCTACTACCTCAATTTATATAACACATGGTCTTCCTATCAGCCCGAAGAAGAAGGGATTATGATTGCCTACACTTCCGTATACGGCAACACCAAAAAAGCGGTGTTAAAATTGGCAGACCAGCTAAAAGCAAAGGGATGCCCCAAGGTTGTGGTAAACGATTTAGCAAGATGTGATATGGCAGAAGCTGTGGAGGATGCCTTCCGTTACAGTAAGCTGGTGCTTGCAACCACTACCTACAATGCGGAAATTTTCCCCTTTATGAGAGAGTTTATCAATCACTTAACCGAGCGGAACTTCCAGAACAGAACCGTTGCCTTCATTCAGAACGGAAGCTGGGCACCGCTCGCCACCAAAGTGATGAAAGAGCTGTTTTCTAAATCCAAAAACTTAACCTTCTGCGAAAATGAAGTGACCATTTTGTCAGCGCTCAATGAAGACTCTCAGGAACAGATTACTAAATTATCCGATGAGCTTTGCGGAGACTACTTAGCTCAGCAGGGCGAAAGTGTGGATAAAAACAATCTGTCTGCACTCTTTAACATTGGTTACGGCTTGTATGTGGTTACCTGTCACGACGGCAAAAAAGACAACGGCCTGATTGTGAATACCGTGACTCAGGTTACCAACACCCCCAATCGGATTGCTGTTACCATCAATAAAGAAAACTACTCTCACCATGTAATTAAGCAGACCGGCAAAATGAATATCAACTGCTTAACCACCGATACACCCTTCTCCGTGTTTGAGCAGTTTGGCTTCCAAAGCGGCAGAAATGTGGATAAATTTGAAGGTGCCGATGTGCTTCGTTCGGATAACGGACTGGTATTTCTATCCCGTAATATCAATTCCTTTATGTCATTAAAAGTGGAAGATTATGTGGATTTGGAAACCCACGGCATGTTTATCTGCTCGGTATCTGAGGCAAGAGTGATCAATCAGGCAGAATCTATGACCTATTCCTATTATCATCAGAATGTGAAACCCAAACCGCAGACTGACGGCAAAAAAGGCTATGTCTGCAAAATCTGTGGCTACATTTACGAAGGGGAACCTCTGCCGGAAGACTTCATCTGTCCCTTATGTAAACACGGCGCAGCTGACTTTGAAAAACTATAGCCGAAACTTACAATACCAAAGGCGGGTTTTATCTATGAATTTTCGCATAGACTGTGTTAAAATGCTCGGGCATACACAAAGTATTCCCTGCGCTTTTGCCTTGTCTATCCGAAAATTCAAGCGATAAAAACATGGAAAATAATCAAGAAATTCATTGTCGGTTAACACCTTTGGCATTGTGCGTTTCAGCTTGAAACAATAAAAAATAATTATAATATTTTTATGGAGGAATAACAACTATGGAAAAATATGTATGCGATCCTTGTGGATGGGTATATGACGAAGCGGAAGGAGCTCCCGATTTGGGCATTGCACCCGGCACCAAATGGGAAGATGTTCCCGAAGATTTCACCTGTCCCTTGTGCGGCGTTGGCAAAGATATGTTTTCAAAAGAATAATCTTTTTTGAAAATTTCCCCTTAGCGGGATTGGTTTTAAACAAATCATAATTTTTAAATACACGGAGGAATTAAAAATGTCCAAATATCAAGGAACTCAAACTGAAAAAAATTTAATGGCAGCATTTTCCGGAGAATCGGAAGCAAGAAATAAATACACCTATTTTGCATCCAAAGCAAAAAAAGACGGCTATGAACAGATTGCTTCCTTATTCTTAAAAACTGCTGATAACGAAAAAGAACATGCAAAACTGTGGTTCAAAGAATTAGAAGGCATCGGCGATACCGCAAGTAATTTAGTTGCAGCTGCAAACGGTGAAAACTACGAATGGACTGAAATGTATGCAGGTTTTGCTGAAACTGCAGAAAAAGAAGGCTTCACCGAGTTGGCAGCAAAATTCCGTATGGTTGCAGCAATCGAAAAATCTCACGAAGAACGCTATCGTGCACTTTTAAAGAACGTGGAAACCAAAGAAGTATTCCAGAAAGCAGAAACCAAAGTTTGGGAATGTCGTAACTGCGGTCATTTAGTAACCGGCGATAAAGCTCCCGAAGTTTGCCCCACTTGTAATCATCCTCAGGCTTACTTCGAAATCCACGCAACCAATTATTAAAAACTTGATAAAAGAACCCAAGAACGCGACAAGCATAAGGAATAAACCATAAATTTTTCTAAGGTGAAATTTCGTTTCGGAACGAAATTTGATTAAAAATGCTTGTCGCTACGAACAAACTTGCACTCTCGCAGTACCTATGTACAGCTTCGGTTTAGTTTGTTCGTTCTGAGTCCTTTTCTCTGCGTTTTACGGTTTGAAAAATTGCGCCAAACGAACCAACCTCACCGCTCGCCGTACACTCGGTACGGCTTCGGGTAACCACCTTCGGTGTTCGGTTGTTCCGTTTTGCATCCATTTTTCTGCACCTTTGGTAGTGCAAAGATGCATCCTTTTCTCTGGGTTTTTTGGTTTGCTGATGAAGAAAAATAATCTTCAGTAAAAAAAACCAAAAAACAAAAAATCAAAAACTAGAAAGAGATTCCCGCAAAACTGCGGGAATTCTCTTGTTTTACATAAGCAGGTGATTTGCTATGACATTAGTACTGATTACAGCATTGGGAGTTGGCGGCGCCACCTTAATCGGTGCGCTTATCGGCTTCCTTTTTAAAAAACAGACTCATAAATTTTCCGACATCGTGCTGTCTTTTGCGGCAGGTGTGATGTTTGCCGCGGCGGTGGTCGGGCTGATTATGCCGTCCTTGGAATATGGCGGTGAAAACGGTCTTTGGATTACCGTGGCAGGGATTTTTGTGGGGGCAGTGTTTTTAAATATTTTAGATAAACTGGTTCCGCATCTTCATAAATTGGCAGGAGCAGACATTGAACCTCATCAGGAGACAAGCCTTAGCAAGGTGCTTTTGTTTGTGATGGCAATTGCCATTCATAACTTGCCCGAAGGCCTCGCAGCAGGGGTTGGCTTCGGCACAGATAACACCGAACAGGCGTTGGTCATCGCAGGAGGCATTGCTCTGCAGAATATCCCCGAAGGAATGGTTATCATCGGCCCGATGCTGGCAGCGGGTGTATCCCGAGGCAGAACATTTTTCATTGCCTTGATTACAGGGTTGATTGAAGTGGTGGGAACCCTTCTCGGATACTTCTCTGTTTCCCTTTCCACAGCGGTATTGCCCTTTATGCTTGCTTTTGCAGGTGGGGTAATGCTTTATGTGATCAGTGACGAAATGATTCCCGAAACCCACGCTCACGGAAACGAACGGGGTGCAACCTTCTCCTTCTTAATCGGCTTCTGTGTGATGCTTGTAACAGACACTCTGCTTGGCTAATAAAGAACACCATAAAAAGCTCTCTAAACGCGGTTAGAGAGCTTTTTCTTGCTTTTTGGTAAAGATGGGTATCTTTGAAGGAAAAACCGAAATAAACTCCATAATATGCAAAAAATAAAAGGCATGAGAATCTTTATTTAGCATTGTTTCTTATATACTCTAGATAAGAGGACTGGAGTTTCTACCCTGCTATACAGGGCAGAAACTCATTTTTTGGCGCAAAATTCCCCTATATTTATTT
>JAZQGY010000021.1:0-1531 GCA_045540295.1 Clostridia bacterium | reverse complement strand
CCACTTTATGGAAGGTGGAAAAAGGAGATCAGACGGTAGCGATCGGGATTTATGCCGCTGTGCTTCATGCATTAAACGGAATGGACAAGGATTTGCTTTTAGTAGCAAAGGACGATGTTGTAGGACGTACAATTCAAGATTTGAATTTAACGGTACGAAAACGAGCACCTCGAAAGGAGGATTAGTTTTATTATGGCCCAAAAAATAATTTATGTTTACGAATGTTTTCATTCGGAGCAATCGAATCTGATGGGAAAATTGTACCAGGAAGAGGGGAAAGGAGCAGAAAAATTCTCTTTTGAATTTGATAACCATTGGCTTTTAAACAATCCAATGAAATACACCATTGATCCCGATCTTCAATTCTATCAGGGAAGGCAGTATCCCATCAGTAAAACATTGTTTGGACTGTTTGAAGACTTGTCCCCTGACCGTTGGGGGCGGGTTTTAATGCAAAGACGTGAACGTATTTATGCAGATAAAGAAGGGAGAAAACCAAGAAAATTAACCGATGGCGATTATCTGCTTGGCGTATATGATGAAACCAGAATGGGAGCCATTCGTTTAAAAGAAGAGGAAAACGGACCATTTTTATCTGACGACAAAGAAACTGCGGCGCCTCCTTGGGCTACGTTAAGGACTTTGGAAGAAGCATCCAGAAACTTTGAAAATGAAGAAAATTTTCTAAATGAGAAGTGGTTGAATCAGTTGCTGAAGCCCGGATCTTCTCTCGGCGGAGCCAGACCAAAAGCAACGGTTCAGGATACAGCAGGGGAACTTTGGATTGCTAAATTTCCGTCAAAGAATGACGAATATAATACAGGTGCTTGGGAAAAAGTGGCACACGATTTGGCACGACTGTGTAATCTGAATGTTCCTGAATCTAAGCTGGAAACCTTCTCTAAATTAGGAAGCACTTTTTTAGTGAAACGTTTTGACAGAGAGGGTAGAAAAAGAATACATTTTGCATCTGCTATGACTATGCTGGGAAAAACCGATGGTGCTTCTTCCAGTGAAGGAACAAGCTATCTTGATATAGTTTCTTTTATTAAAGCGAATGGCGCAACGCCGAAAAAGGATTTAAAAGAACTGTGGATGCGAATCGTATTCAGTATGGCTGTTTCCAATACTGATGACCACCTAAGAAATCATGGTTTTATATTAACCAAAAAAGGTTGGGAATTGTCTCCTTTATATGATGTCAATCCTGTGCCTTACGGAGACGAATTAGCATTAAATATAAACGAGCTTGACAATTCAATTTCTATTGACCTTGCAATAGAATCATCACAGTATTACGGACTGTCGAAAGAAGAGGCAACTGCGATTGCTGAGCAGATTCTGTCAACGGTACGGGAGCATTGGGAAACCTTAGCGGAAAATTACGGTCTCAGTCGCAATGCGATTGAATATATGCGTCCTGCTTTCAGCGTTTGTTACCGATAAATCAGACAATTATAAAATCGTAACTTGTAAAAAAGTATTGCTTTTTCAACGGCAATATGATATACTGTAGAAAACTAAATAAGGC
>JAZQGY010000020.1:0-5250 GCA_045540295.1 Clostridia bacterium | reverse complement strand
AAAGAGCAACATCTTAAGATGTTGCTCTTTTCGTTATACAAATAAAAAAGCATCCGGAGATGGATGCTTTTTTATTGCACCAATATTTCGAAACAGTTTTATTAAGAAATATTGGTTTGTAAAAGGGCAGGCACTTTATCGTCAATGATAATGCCAAAGAGACTTTCGGTCATATTGATAAGTCCTGTTTTTTTGTAACGGGAAATGGAGCTGATGCTGAAGGCAAAGTGATCAGCTGTGTCTTCAATGGTATGTTCTTCCACATAATAATACTCGAGAATTTCACGGACGGTATCATTTGGAATGGTCTGCATTGCATGGGTGATTTTATTGTGCAAATGTTCCGCACGGGCAATGGAGGCTTCGGTTTTTTCTAAGTAGTTATCATATTCCTGTTCGAAATTTCCTTTCGATTTTTTCAAGAAGGAAATGATGGCGGTTTTTTTGTCAGTTTTTCTGGCAATTTTAGAAAACTCCAAAATATCTTTTTTGGAACCGCTGATAAAATTTTCTAAGCTGCGGATACTTTTTAACATTCTTTTGGTACGCTGAAGGTAAGGTTTTGCCTCACGGTATGTAAAGATTTCATTCATTGTTATCAATCCTTTCTTCGGGATTTTTTAATTCGGAAAGTACAGCTTCCGCCAAGGTAATTAACCGTTCACGGAGTACCTGATCGGATAAGTTCATCTCCTGACCGTCATCTTTTGGTTCAGTTTTACTTTTTAAAAGATAAGTCACAAAAGAGTGGTTGAACCGTTTGGTCAGGGCACCAGCAATCAGCCTTGCATAGACGGTGTCTCTGGCAAATTCCAGGGTATCTTTGAATTTTTTGTTCTTTTTGGCATAAGCTTCTGCCTGCTTCACGGTAAGACCGTATTGCACGAAAAATTCGTCCAGCACAATATGTTCATCCTCACGGAGCCATTCAAGCAATGCATCTGCCAAAGCGGTTACGGAGAGCTTTTGCATCGTTTCTTGCCTTCTTTCCGACGGTAATACTGATGAATTTTTTGAATTTTTTCAGCCAGTTCTTCTTTTTCACAGGTTAACCGTCTTCGTTTTGCCATTAAGGCGATGATGCTTTCGTCATATACGGTGATGGATAACAAATCACAAAGGATCCGTGCAGTGGGCAGGGGAATCTTATATTTATTCTCCGACACGGTAAGATGGATCGTATCGCCATCACGGTATGCTTCTACCGTCGGCTCCGATAGTTTACTAATCGGATTAAAATGCACGGCGTATGCCTCCTTTTCGTTCCCGTGGCCGTATTGTCTTGATGGGCTTTTGGTCACGGACAGACATCATATAATAACGCAGTTCATCCAGAGCGTGGTCATCCTTTTTATAAGGTTGGTCGCTACCCGGTTGAAAGCGGTAACTTTTTAATTCCCGAATCAGATTGGGGCAGTTTTCAAAAATATAGATGCCGGCTTTCCCGTCGGGATAAAGCTCATGGTCAGGATGGGGGCGGATTTTAAAAGCTTCCCGCACTTGTTCAATGCCAACCCATTTGGATTTTTCCACCTTACTGTTCACTAAAATTTTGTGGCGGTAAAACAAGTCAGACACACTTTTTTCCGATGCTAAGGTTTTCTGATCGGCAGCGCTGTCGATTAGGGCGTGGAGATTTCCGCTTTTGTCAGGTTCCCAGCCAAGTTCTTTGGCGATTTCATGAATTTCACGGGCATGTTCCTCCACACTTTTTCCGCTTTCATAATGTTCCCGAATCACGTATACTGTCCCTTCCGGGTCTCGGGCGTAAAAATGGCAGGAGGTGGGTGCGTAAAAGCCGGGATCGATGCTAATCATGTCGTACCACTCCTTGGGTACATCGAATGGAGTAATTACATGGATATTTTCTTGAAATTCCTTGTATACCAGTCCCGATTTTGCTACAAATCTGCCGTACTGACGGGCCTCTCGTTCTTCTTCCGTTAAAGACTGTTTCATATATTCAATTTCCGACGGATGCAAGTACGGATTATCCTCCCATTGCATAAAAAATGTTTTGATGCCGGTGTCGTTTCGCTCGTTTAAATAAATTTGTTCATACACCCAGCTTAAGCCGGAGAGGGGAGTCATAGTGCCCCACATAGAGCCCATGGTGTCTACCACTCTCATACGGCACTCATCGAAAATTTCTTTGGGCGGTTCTTCGTCAAACCACACAAAATCCAAGCTTGTCCCCTGGAATTTTGCTCGCCCTTGTTCGCAGACTTTAAATCCGATTACGCTGTCACCACCTGACAAAGATTTCACCACAATAAAATCAATAATGGCGTTTTTGGGGTCATCGGCTTCGCCGCGACGGGCAACAATTTTTTTAATCCAGGACGGCTCCAGCCACCGTAGGATTTCTTTTTGTGCCACATCCCTTTGCACTTCGTTGGTTAAAGAAACCACCCAACCCTTCATGGGGGAGGTGATGGTTCGGTACGGATGATTTCCACGGGCGAACCAAACAGTTTCCACAGCTCCTGCCACAGTTTTTCCTGTACGGTTTCCGCCAAAAATCCAACGAATACGAGAGTTGTCTTTGTGAAATGCCAATTGCTTTTTATGCAGTTTCACAGAAGTCAGATAGGGGGTTTCATTATTATAATACCGTAGACGGCACTTTGTCAGTCTGCGGTTTCGCTCCTCCCAGAGCGCTAAAAATTCGGTAATGTTTTCGCGGACGCTTTTGATGGTTTTGGTCCTCCTTTTTGAATTGCTCTTACGCAGTTTTTACACAAAATAATTTTCCGTGACATAGGCTCTCTTTCTTCGCCGAATAGATATTCGCCACGGTTCATACAGGTGGGAGTTTCGCATTGCAACACTAACTCTCCACGGTATTCCTTCAAACTAATTGCCATTTTTTGTTCGCCTTCTTTCTTAAGGGGTTGTTTCATGTTTCGTTTTTTGTTGAGATTATTTTTAAAACACGAACAAATGTTCGCTTTTGTGTTTATTATAGCACTGTTTTCTCATTTGTCAATACCTTTTTTGAAATTTGATAAGAATCACGGTGATTTTCATAACATTCGATAAAATACAATAAAAAGTGAGAAAATTCATGCTGAAAAAGTTTGTATTCGGGTAACAAAAAAACAGTACAGAAGCAAAATGTTCCATACTGTTTTTTAAAATCTTATTTTTTTCTGTTTTATTTACAAGCCGAAAGTGCCACTTCAGAGCAGGTTGCCGCATCAGGAGTATAGTAGTCTGCGGTAATTTGGTCGCAAAATTCCTGGGTAACGGGTGCACCGCCAATCATAATGGTCACTTTGTCACGGATACCTTCCTCCGTTGCTTTGATAATGACGTTTTTCATTTCATTCATGGTGGTGGTTAAAAGTGCCGAGCAACAAATCACATTGGCGTTATGTTCAATGGCTTTTGCAATAAACGTATCTGCAGTCACATCGGTGCCTAAATCAAATACCTCTAACCCTTTTGCTTCCAGCATCATTTTGCAGATGTTTTTTCCAATGTCGTGTAAATCACCTTTTACTGTGCCGATTACAGCAGTTCCTTTTTTTGCAACTCCTTCGGATATCAAAAGGGGACGAAGCAAATCCACTCCGGCATTCGTAGCACGAGCCGCCATCATCACTTCCGGGATAAACACTTCATTTTTCTTGAATTTTTCTCCTACCACCGCCATACCGGACAGTAAGCCTTCTTCTAAAATCACTTCTGCAGCAATCCCTTCCGTAATGGCTTGCTCCACCAGTTCTTTCACTTTGGGCAATCTGCCACGTTGCATTATAGTGCTTAATTCCTGTAATACGCTCATAAAGAGTCTCCTTTTATTTTCTCATTAACGAATGATAATTTCTTTGGCACCCCTGACCGGAATCGAACCGATGACTAGTCCTTAGGAGGGACTTGTTATATCCACTTAACTACAGGGGCAAAGGGTAGAAATATAAAAAAGGCACAGAACGTAAAAATAGATTTTTACTATGAAAAAACCTCATCGCTTGGCGTACACCCGGTACGCCTTCGGATCATCCAAAACTTTGTTTTGGTTCGGTTGTTTCATTCTGTATCCTTTTTTACGATTTCTACAGACCGAGAATAAAATACTTTAGAATTTTTGATTCATTTTTCTTATTCTCTGTTTTTTGTATGAATTTTCTAACAATCGGGTTTTATAAATTGTTTAAAAAATCTTTTGCGTTGGAAATCGCAACGCCTAATGCATCGGGGGAGGGACCACCGTATACATTACGTTCGTTGACACAGGTTTCCAAGGAGATTGCCTGATAGTAGTCTTCTTCAATCAGTTCGGAGAATTCCTTTAATTTGGGAAGAGGAATTTCTTCTAAGGAAATCTTTTCGCCGATGGAGTAGGACACCATTTCGCCAATTACCCTGTGTGCATCTCGGAAGGGCATACCTTTCTTTACTAAATAATCTGCCGCATCGGTAGCGTTGGTGAATCCGCCTTTGGCACCGTTTTTCATTTTTTCGGTATTAACGGTCATGGTTTCAATCATTTTGGCAAAAATCGGTAAGCACATTTTCACGGTTTCATAAGCATCAAACAACGCTTCTTTATCTTCCTGCATATCTTTGTTGTATGCTAAGGGAATTCCTTTTAGAATGGTTAAAATCGTAATCAAAGAACCGTATACTCTGCCGGTTTTACCACGGGTTAATTCTGCAATATCCGGATTCTTTTTCTGAGGCATAATGCTGGAGCCGGTGGAATACGCATCATCTAAACGGATGAAGGAAAACTCATCGCTGCACCAGAGAATGATTTCTTCCGAAAAACGGGACAAATGCATCATAATCATAGATAAATCAAAAATGAATTCTGCCACATGGTCACGGTCGGAAACCCCATCCAGACTGTTTTCGGTGGGGCCGTCAAAGCCTAACAGTTTGGCAGTCAGGTGACGGTCCAGAGGATAAGTAGTGGTTGCCAATGCACCGCTTCCTAAGGGGCACAGAGACATTCTGCTAAGGCAGTCGCACAGTCTTTCATAGTCACGGCGGAACATTTGAAAATACGCCATCAGATGATGTCCCAAGGTGATGGACTGTGCCTTTTGCAGATGAGTATATCCGGGCATTACGGTTAATTTTTCTGCTTCTGCTAAGTTTGCAATGACAGAAAGCAGATTTTTTACTTCACCTTTAATATCGTTGATGGCATTTCTGGTATACATTTTCACATCCAGCGCAACCTGGTCATTACGGCTTCTGCCAGTGTGAAGCTGTTTACCGATGCCTTGTAAACGTTCA
>JAZQGY010000019.1:0-66922 GCA_045540295.1 Clostridia bacterium | reverse complement strand
CCTTTACGAAGCCTTCCCCTTGAGGGGAAGGGGGGACCGCTTGCGGTGGATGAGGTGGTGTGTGAAGCGTATGTTTTTTGATAACGGTTGCAAATTACAACGTACACCTCATCAGTCACTTTGTGACAGCTTCCCCTCAAGGGGAAGCCTTGTAGAGAATGCCGTCCCTGCAAGATGAAGTTATCAATTCTTAAAATGTAAAATGTACTTGACATTTCTGAACGCTTGTGTTACAATCAAATTGTAAAGTTAACTTTACTTTTTAGGAGGCGATTTGTTGAATACTAAAATCAAAGAATTTCGCAAGAAAAACAAAGTGACACAAGACGATTTGGCAGGGGCTGTGGGAGTAACCCGTCAGACAATTATTTCATTGGAAAACGGCAAATACAATGCTTCCTTACAGCTTGCCTATAAAATCGCAAAGTATTTCGGGGTGAAAATAGAAGAAATCTTTTTGTTTGAGGAGGAATGATGATGAGTTTTAAAAAGAAACTTCAAACCAGATTATATGTGGCGTTTATCTGTATTGTTCTGGGTGCGGTGATGATTGCCATCCCATTTTTCATCCGAACGGCAGACGATTATCTGTCTTCTTTTGGGTTTGCACTGGTTGTTGTTGGTTTGGCTCGTGTCAGAAAATATCGTATGATTACCAAAACGGAAGAAACCGTCAGAAAGCAGGAAATCACGGAAACAGATGAAAGAAATCTTGAAATTATCAATCGGGCGAGAAGTGCCGCATTTTCCATCTACCTTTTGATGCTTGCTGCCGGTGTGATTGCACTATCACTTTTTGGCTTACACGAAGTGGCAAGATGGATTTCTTTTGCAGTTTTTCTTTTGGTTTTGATTTATTGGATTTGTTATCTCGTATATCGGAAAAAATTATAGAATATTGTGTTTTTTAAAAAGTCCCGATTGCATGGTCGGGACTTCTCTTTTTTTGTACTGTTTTTCCCTTGTAAAACCTTGACAAAACATAGCATTTATGATAAAATTATTCAAAGTATGTCCATTTTTAGAAATTTTTACAATTTTATGGATTTTTGTTAGAAAAATGAGGATAGATTATGTGGATTTCAGACTATTGGGAAGACTTTGAATTACTGGAAGCGGAAGACGGCTACAAGCTGGAGCGATGGAAGGATGTACGTCTCCTTCGTCCCGACCCACAGGTGGTATGGAAAAACGGTGAGATCAAAAAGAATTCTCAGAAAATTGATGCCAAATATTTTCGCAGTCACAAGGGTGGCGGTGAATGGAAATATTATAAGAAATTACCCGAACATTGGGAAATTATGTACCGTGATTTGCGTTTCAAGGTGCGTCCCACGGGGTTTAAACACACAGGGCTGTTTCCTGAGCAGGCTGTTAACTGGGATTTTGCCCGTGACATGATTGCTTCCGCCAATCGGGAAATTAAAGTACTGAATTTATTTGCCTATACCGGCGGTGCTACTGTTGCCTGTTTAAAAGAGGGGGCAAGTGTGTGCCACTTAGATGCGGCAAAATCCATTGTCACTTGGGCAAAGGAAAATGTGGAATTAAACAACTTAAACCAAAACGGCAAGGTTCGCTTCATTGTGGACGATGCCTATAAATTCGTGGAACGGGAAATTAAACGGCAAAATTTCTACGATGCCATTATTATGGATCCTCCGTCTTACGGCAGAGGTCCCAATGGAGAACTCTGGAAGATTGAAGATAAAATTTTCGAGCTTGTGGAGCTTGCCTCCCGTATTTTGACCGACAAGCCATTGTTCTTTATCATCAACAGTTATACTACCGGCCTTTCCAACACGGTAATGGAAAATATTTTAAACTTAACCGTTACCAGAAAATTTGGGGGAAAAGTAACGGCGGACGAAATCGGTTTTCGTGCCAAACATTCCGGATTGTATTTACCCTGCGGATCCACTGCAAGATGGCAGGCAGATTCTTTTTAGTATTTTGGTATTTTGGTATTTTCAGAAAAAAAGGAACCAAAGAGAATGGATATTATAAAAACAGAGAACCTAACCTTTCGCTATGAAGACAGCACGAAAATCGTTCTCAATAACTTAAACTTAACAATTAAAAAAAGT
The DNA here is from genome assembly GCA_045540295.1 of Clostridia bacterium. Classification (GTDB taxonomy): domain Bacteria; phylum Bacillota; class Clostridia; order UMGS1840; family UMGS1840; genus SIG452. The sequence continues at coordinate 64,835 of JAZQGY010000019.1, read as the reverse complement.
AGCTTTACGGCACTATTAGGACATAACGGAAGCGGAAAATCCTCTATGGCAAAGCTCTTTAACGGCATCTTACTGCCCGAAGGCGGTAAGGTATATGTATCCGGCATGGATACCCAAAATGAAGAGCTGTTACTTGAAATCCGTAAAAGTTGCGGTTTGGTATTTCAGAATCCCGACAATCAGTTGGTTGCTTCCATCATTGAGGATGATGTTGCTTTTGCACCTGAAAATTTGGGCATTGCACCGGATGAAATCCGTCAGCGAGTGGACGATGCCTTAAAATGTGTGGGAATGTATGAATACCGGTTGTGGTCACCGCATCATTTGTCCGGCGGGCAGAAACAGCGTGTTGCCATTGCAGGAATTGTTGCGATGCGACCTTCCGTGATTGTGTTGGACGAACCCACCGCCATGCTGGACCCGAAAGGCAGACGGGAAGTGGTGGAAACCATTCAGCGCCTAAACCGGGATTTCGGCATTACCTCTGTGTTGATTACGCACAATATGGATGAAGCAGCGTTAGCTGACCGTATTGTGGTAATGGAAGAAGGAACAATTCTTTTGGACGGCACTCCGAAAGAAATTTTCTCTCAGTATGAAATTTTAAAACGAACCGGATTGGATGTGCCGCAAATTACGGCACTCTCTTACGAACTTTCCAAAGCAGGGGTTCCAATTGATCCCTGTCTTCTGTCTGTGGACGAATTCGTGGAACAAATTACAAAAGTCTTTTAAAAAAATGGTGAATCATTGTGAAATTAAAGGTTGAAAACTTATCATATACCTATGCACCCGGTACTCCCCATGAAAAGTTGGCATTAAAAGACATTTCTTTTTCAGTGGAAAGCGGAGAATTTATCGGGCTAATCGGACATTCCGGCAGCGGTAAGTCCACTTTGGTGCAGCAGTTAAACGGTTTGGAGAAACCGACCTCCGGCACCATTACTGTTGGTGATCGTGTGATTACCGGTAAAAATGCTGATACCAAAGGCCTTTGTTTTGAGGTGGGCTTGGTATTTCAGTACCCGGAACAGCAGCTATTTGCAGAAACGGTTTATCAGGATATCGCTTTCGGACCCTCTAATATGGGGTTATCTAAGGAAGAAATTGACCTTCGGGTGCGTACTGCAATGCATCTTGTAGGATTACCGGAAACGATGATGGATAAATCTCCTTTTGCAATTTCCGGCGGACAGAAACGCCGCGTGGCAATTGCCGGAGTACTTGCTATGGAACCGGGTATTCTGATTTTAGATGAACCGACCGCAGGTCTCGACCCAAAAGGTAGGGACGAAATTTTAGACAGCATCCGAAAAATCCATAAACATATGGGAATGACAGTGATTTTAGTTTCTCACAGTATGGAAGATGTGGCAAAATATTGCGACAGACTTTTCGTGTTAAACGAAGGAAAACTGAAACTGCAAGGAACCTTAGCGGAAGTGTTTGCCCATGCCGATATGCTAAAGCAAATCGGACTTTCGGTACCGCAGGTGACCGAAATGGCAATAAGACTCCGTGAAAAGGGTATCAGTCTTCCCGAAAATATTTTCACTGTGCAGGATGCTTTTTCCGAAATTATGAAATTACGAGGATAACTATGTTAAAAGATATTACCATCGGGCAGTATTACCCGTCGGAATCGGTAGTTCATAAATTGGACCCCCGCTTAAAAATATTACTCACTTTAGCTTATATTGTTGCCATCTTTTTTATCGGTAATTTCTGGGGATTTTTAGCACTTGGTGTGGGTTGTGTGCTGCTTGCCAAGGTTTCAAAAATTCCTGTGAAATATCTGCTCAAAAGCTTAAAACCGCTGCTGATTCTGATGGCAATTACCGCCCTTCTGAATCTGTTTATGACAGACGGTAAAGTGCTTTGGCAATGGGGCATTTTACGTATTACCGAGGAAGGTGCCGTAATGGCTATATTTATGCTTCTTCGGGTATCTTTTTTGGTTCTGGGGACTTCTTTTCTTACCTATACCACTACGCCGATTACATTAACGGCAGGGATAGAAAGTTTATTAAAACCGTTAAAGAAAATCAAAGTACCGGCTCACGAGATTGCAATGATGATGTCTATTGCACTTCGTTTTATTCCTACCTTGATTGAAGAAACCGACAAAATTATGGCAGCGCAGAAGGCGAGAGGTGCTGCATTATCAGAAGGCAATATTTTAAAACGTGCAAAAGCCTTGATTCCTATTCTGATTCCCTTATTTATTTCTGCGTTTCGCCGTGCAGACGAACTGGCAGTTGCCATGGAATCCCGTTGTTATCACGGCGGCGATAACCGTACCAAAATGAATGCTCTGCGATATGGCAAAAAAGATACCTTTGCATTTTTTATTTTTGTAGTTGCTTTTGCGGGGATTCTGTGCCTGAATCTCTTAGGAGGTCTGCTATGAGAAATTTACTCTTTCAGATTTCTTACGACGGAACCAATTATCACGGATTTCAGTGTCAGGATGGGCAGATTACCATTCAGAGTGAACTGGAACGTGTGCTGAATATTCTAACAGGGGAAGACTTGCGTATCGTAGGATGCGGAAGGACTGACGCCGGTGTTCATGCCATCCGTTATTATTTTAATGCAAATACCGAATCGCCCATCCCTTGTGACCGATTTGTTTTGGCAATGAATTCTTTGCTTCCCGACGATATTACTGTTCGTAGCTGTCGGGAAGTTCCAAAAGATTTTCACGCCCGTTTTTCACCCAAATATAAAACCTATGTGTATCGTATTTTAAACAAGAGAAATCCTGAGGCACTTCGGCATCACCGCAGTTACTTTTATCCGATTCCCCTTGATATTACAAAGATGCAGGACGCCTGCAGTGTGATTATCGGAGAAAAGGATTTTCGGTGCTTTATGGCATCCGGCGGACAGGTGAAAACCACTGTCCGGCATGTGACGGAACTGACTGTTACACCCGTGGATGATGAAATCGAAATTCGTGTTAGTGCGAACGGTTTTTTATACAATATGGTGCGTATTATTGTGGGAACCTTAATCCAGATCGGTATTGGGAAAATGACTAAAGAAGAACTGGAAGCAATTATAGCAGAAAAAAACCGTACCGATGCGGGAATGACCGTTCCGCCGCATGGATTGTATCTATACGATGTTTATTATGAACTGGATGGAAAGGACCTGGTTTAAATGAGAAAAAAACCGATCACAATCGAGGAACAAAGAGAAGCCAGAAGACTTCGCATGGAGAGAAAAAAGAAAAAGACACTGTTGAAGTCTAAATGGCTTTGGATTGCAGTTGCAATACTTGTAATTCTTTTGGGAGTGAACTATTTATTCCATATTGAGGTACTTCCGATTTATCCGCCTGCTCAGACAGTGTATTACACGCCGGCGACACATATCAGCGGTACTTACTTTAAGGATTGCTACTATCTGACAACTATGGACGGCATTAAAACAGTGAATATCAAGGGAGAAGATACCGCATCTGAGGTAAACGCCACCATCTCTCCCTTTGTGAAGGCAATGAGAGAGCCTGTGTATGAAAAAAGCAGCGATACCGTTTTAGTGTATGATATAGCAGGCACTTCTGCTTTATTGTTTAATGAGTCCGGCATCATTACGCCTTTTAGTTTAAACGGAAGGATTGTCCGTGCCAGAATGAATCAGAACGGACAGTTTGTGATGATTGTAAATGAAGAGGGAAGCAAAGCTGCCGTGAAGGTATACGACCGATACGGTAATGAAAAATATACTTGGTATTCCGGAACCGGATATGTGGTGGATGCTACCATCAATCCAGATAATAACGTGATGGCAGTGTTAACCAATGATGTTTCAGACGGCAGTGTTACTGCAAAGGTCTTGTTTTTCCGTATGGATACAGCAGAGCCGGTCAGAGGACATATTGTGGGTAATTGTGTGGGAGCCTCTGTTTCTTATCGGGGGAATCAGTCATTGGTGCTTTGTGCCAACGGACTGTATCTTGTAACGGATCATGGCGACTTAAGTATGATTACCTCTTTTAATAACCGGGAACTGAAATTTTTCGATTATTTTACCGATGGTTCCATGTTGCTTTGTTTTGCAGGAAATTCTGTGGATACCTTTAGTTGTGAAGTTTATGATACGCAGGGAAGAAGAACCTCTCAGTTTTCCTTGGATGCGTTTGTAAGAATCGGTGATATTGAGGACGATAAATTCGTAGTATTCAAGCGGAAAGAATATTTCAATGTTACCAAGCAGGGGAAAATTATGAAATCCGGTGTTACCGACTATGATATTCAGTATGCCACCTATTTTCAGAATCGCATTGCAGTCATTGGTCAGGAACGGATGACTCTGCAGTAATTTTTAAAGGAATAAAACCTGAAGGAGAACTACTATGCTCGATATTATTTTTGTGTTAGGTCTTGCAATTGCATTTTATGTGGGATACCGTTCCGGCTTTGTAAAATCCCTTGTAGGGTTTGTGGGAATTTTTATTTCAGCGTTCGGCGGATATTTGCTTTATCCTTATGTTTCAGCTTTTTTAATGAGCACTCCGCTTTTTAACCTGGTAAATCAGAGCGTTGTGGCATGGACACAAGGGTATGTGGCACAGCATACGAATCCGCAAGATTTGTTTATGAGATATCAGGCGGAAAATATTGAGATGCTTTGTGAGAAGATGTCTGCGGGAATTACCGTGGTGATTTTCAATATTTTGAGCATTGTGTTGATTATTGTGCTGATTAAGGTTGGAATTTTCTTATTGAAAAAACTAACTTCCTTTATCAATCATATTCCGGTCATTGGTCAGCTCAATCGACTTGGCGGTCTGCTTTTGAGCGGAGCTTCCTATTTGATTGCATGGTTTGTCATTGTAGCTGTGATGTTGTTGCCACCTGCAAATACCAGCGAACTTTCCCGCAATATCTGTCATCATATCAATAATTCTTCGGTGGTAAGACCTGTGATGAATTACAATTTTTTTGTAAATTATGAAAGTCTGAGTCAGGGACTGTAAGGAGTGTAAACCCATGAGTGCGGAAGAAAGAATTGAGGAATTACGAAATCTTCTTCGTTACTATTCCGATTGTTATTACAATGAAGACAGCCCCGTGGTAGACGATTTTACTTATGATAAGCTTCTTCGTGAGTTAGAAGTTTTAGAAGAGGAAAACCCTCATCTTCGTTTTGCTGATTCTCCCACTGTTCGTGTTGGAGGAAAGGCAAGCGATGTGTTTAGTCCTGTGGAACACCGCGTTCCTTTGCAAAGTTTGGAAGATGCGTTTTCCTATGAAGAGCTGCAGGCATTTGATCAGCGTGTGCAGTCTGTTTTGGGACATTCCTATCAGTATGCTGTGGAATTAAAAATCGACGGTCTATCCGTGTCTTTGGAATACGAAAACGGTATATTTGTTCGCGGTGCAACCCGTGGAGACGGCATCGTGGGTGAAGATGTAACCGCAAACCTAATGGAAATCAAAGAGATTCCGAAAGTGTTACCCCAAAAAATTCCCTACCTTTGTGTGCGTGGGGAAGTATATATGAAAAAAGCGGTATTTGAAGAGTTGAATGCTATGCAGGAAATTCTGGAAAAGAAACCCTTTGCCAATCCCAGAAACGCGGCAGCAGGCTCACTTCGTCAAAAGGACAGTAAAGTTACCGCAGAGAGAAAATTGAGTATTTTTGTATTTAATTTGCAGCTATGCGAAGGAAAAAGTTTTTCCTCGCATAGTGAAAGCCTGGATTTCTTAAAGGAACTGGGGTTCCCGGTAAGCCCTTATTATCATCTGTTTTCTAATATGGAAGATGCATTTTCAGAAATTTCCAGATTGGGTGATATGAGAGAAGAATTACCTTTTGATATTGACGGTGCTGTGGTAAAAATAGACAATTTTTCCTCCCGAAACCGTATGGGAGAAACCTCTAAATTCCCCAAGTGGGCGATTGCTTATAAATATCCTGCTGAGATTAAAGAAACCAAACTGTTAAATATATTTATTCAGGTAGGAAGAACGGGGGTACTAACTCCCAATGCAGAGTTGCAACCGGTCCGTTTGGCAGGCACCACCGTTAGACGTGCCACCTTACACAATTATGATAATATCCGTGATAAGGATATTCGCATCGGAGATGTGGTTCGTGTCAGAAAGGCAGGGGACATTATTCCGGAGGTAATCGAATCTGTGCCCGAGAAACGGGACGGTTCTGAGCAAGAGTATCCGATGCCGGAAATTTGTCCTGTTTGCGGAGCGAAGGTGATTCGTGCAGAGGATGAGGTTGCCATTCGTTGTTCCAACGTGGAATGTCCTGCACAAATTCTAAGAAATATTGTGCATTTTGCTTCCAAGGATGCTATGGATATTGAAGGCTTAGGTCCTCAGGTTGTGAATCTACTGTTGGAAAACCGTTTGATTGAAAAAGTATCTGATATTTATACCCTGCGAAGGGAGGAGATTGCCTCTTTGGAACGAATGGGGCAAAAATCGGCAGAAAATTTGATTGCTGCCATTGAAGCTTCCAAACAGAACGGTCTGGACCGTTTGATTTTTGCCTTGGGAATCCGTCAGATTGGTAAAAAAGCAGGCAAAATTTTAGCTAAAAACTTTAAAAGTATGTCTGCCATTATGGATGCTAAACTAGAGGATTTTACCGGCATTTTTGAAATTGGTGAAATCTCCGGTAAAAGCGTGGTGGATTTCTTCTCGTTGGAATCTAACCGAGAATTGATTGATGCTCTTCAGATTCAGGGTGTCAATATGGAATACACCGATGAAAGTGTTTCTGAAATATTCTTAAATAAAACCTTTGTGCTAACAGGCACCTTGCCCACCTTAAGCCGCAGTGAAGCGACCAAAATCATTGAAGACAACGGCGGAAAAGCGTCGTCTTCTGTTTCCAAAAAGACTGATTATGTTTTAGCGGGAGAGGAAGCAGGCAGCAAACTGCAAAAAGCCATGGATTTAGGAATTACCGTTATCACAGAGGAAGAATTTTTGGGGATGTTGTCCTGATAATTTGGGACTTGATTTTTATTTCACAATGTGTTATAATACACTCTATGTATGTTCTATGAGGATACAGAAAGGAAGAAAAGCCTATGAAAACTACCGTCAGCGTAACACGTACCACAACGGAATCCAATATGAAGGTTGTTTGCGATTTTTCGATGTTAGCACCTGATTACCGTAAAAAAATCAACACACCGTATCCGTTTTTAAATCATATGATTGAGCACACCGCATATCGTGCAGGAATCACTGTGGAAACGGATGTTAGCTTAAATACTTTTGTGTTATCTCATGTTGTTTTTGAGGATTTGGGAATTGCTTTCGGGAAAGCATTAAAAACCTATGTGTCCCAAAATGCTGCGTTTGGTGTTACCGGCTTTGGTGACGGCATTGGAATTATTGATGAAGCTTACGCAGAAGCTGCCATCAGCTTTGAAGACCGGGCTTACTTTCATTTCCAAAACGATGCTGGAGCGCTTTCGGAAACCACCGAAGGGATTGCAACCGAAGATTTATTTGTATTTTTAGAAGGTGTGGCACAAGGTGCTCAGGCTACCTTACACATTAATTTAAGAAAAGGTGCCAATATGCATCACATTTTTGAAGCAATTTACCGTGCATTTGGTATCTGCTTGAAACGTGCTTTATTCTGTGATGAGAAAAGAGCCGGACTAACCTCCGGCGTTGCAGGAAAAATTGATTTTGTAATTGAATAATATGAATTAAAAGAAAAAAAGAATAAAAAGGAGAACCATTATGGACGACGGGCATTCCGGGAAGTTTAGCACCGTATTATTTGATTTAGACGGTGTTATCACCGGCGAACAAGCCTATTGGAAGGCGGCAGCACTAACCGTATATGAATATTTTCACGAGGATTTAGAGTTAAACAGCCAATTTTGCTATGAAAATGCCGATGCTATTATGGATACGGTATTTTCATATCAGGAAACTGTGGTAACCTTAAAATCTTTAGGGTTAAATTCCAACTGGGATTTAGCTTATGCTGTGATTTTATCTACTGATATTTTAAAAAGTGAAGGAATTGAAGACGAAGAAATATTTGGAATGGTTCCTGAATTTTTGGCAGATAAAAATATCCTGGCACCTGAACTTTTGGAGGTGCTGGCGCAAGAATATGAAGAGATTTTTAACTACCCTGAAGGTTATGCCGAAAAGGGTGGTGAGTTTTACGATGAGATCGTTAAGAAATTCCAACACTGGTATCTGGGGGATGAAGGATATTCCCACCAATATCATGAGCCTGTTCCGATGGAAAAAGGAAATGTTGGACTTGTAGATTTAGAAGAACCTTTGTTAGGACTATCAGAGACAAAGGATTTGTTATCGACGCTTCACAACGCCGGCTACGTATTAGGAATCGGTAGCGGACGCCCCCGCCAGGAGCTGGAACGTCCTTTAAAAAATTGGGGCGTTTTCCATTATTTTGATTCCGAAAGAATCGTTAGCTACGACGATGTTTTGCAGTGGCAAACGGAATATGAAACAGTATATCACAACGATGAAAAACTGGTAAAACCTCATCCGTTTCAGTTTGTAAAAGGCGCGTGTGGAGCAAGTTTTACATTAGCCGATTTGCAAAACGCAGAGGATCGCAGCCATGTTTTGGTCGTTGGAGATGCTCTTTGCGATTTAATTGCTGCTCACGATGCAGGCTGCAAGTTTTGTGCAGTATTGACCGGCGTTGACGGCAAGGATGCCCGTACATTTTTTGAGAATATGGGAGCTGACTATATTTTAGAGGATGCCACCGAGCTTCCCAAAATTTTATTACCCAAGAAATAACCTTAGAGGAAAGTGATACTATGGAAATCAAATTGCACACATCAGAAGTGGAAAAAATTAAAAACTTAAAAGCAGGGGATATGATTCTGCTCTCCGGCGTGATTTACACTGCCCGTGATGCTGCTCATAAACGTCTGACCGAAGCATTGGCAAGAGGGGAACAATTACCTCTCGATATGAAAGATGCTATTATTTACTATGCAGGACCCACTCCTCCCAAGCCGGGTGAAGTAATTGGTTCGTGCGGTCCCACCACCAGCTACCGTATGGATAAATATGCTCCTGTTTTGTTGGATGAAGGTCAGCTTGGTATGATAGGAAAAGGTTTGCGCAATCAGGATGTTATTGACGCGATGAAACGCAACCAAGGAGTTTATTTTGGCGCAATCGGCGGTGCCGGAGCGTTAATTTCCAAGTCTGTGAAAAAGGCAGAAGTAATTGCCTACGAGGATTTAGGTGCGGAAGCACTCCGCAGACTGGAAGTGGAAGACTTATCATTAACGGTTGTAATCGACAAGGACGGAAATAATCTGTATGACAGAGCCTAAGAAACAGCAGGTATTAAAATCCAGTCATAGCGGGCATCGGCAGCGTCTTCGTTCCAAATTGCTTTCTTCACAGTTTGATTATTTGTGTCAACATGAACTGTTAGAACTTTTGACCTTTTATGCGATTCCCAGACGGGATACCAACGAACTTGCGCACACCATTTTAAACTATTACGGTAATAATTTTTCTGCAGTTTTTGAAGCAAGTCCGGGCGAACTTCAGAAAATTCCAGGTGTTGGAGAAAATACTGCGGCACTTATTACTTTAGTTCAATGTATCATGCGGGAGCTTGAAAAGGAAAAACTGAAAACTATCGAAGTTTTAAAAACCACTGAAGATATTGGGAATTATGCCATCAGTTTGCTTTCCGGTCACCGAAATGAAGTGTTTTATGCCATTTATTTAAATAACAACAATAAGGTGATTTCTTATTCCAAAATCACAGAAGGTTCAATCAATGAAATTACAGTAGAACCCAGAAGGATTGTGGAAGAAGCTTTAAAATTTCCAAAAACAAAACAAGTAGTTTTAGTGCATAATCATCCTAGTGGCAATCTGGAACCTAGCGGTGCAGATATGGATACAACCCGGCTGATTACTCGGGCACTCAACACGGTTGATATTCGTGTCAAGGATCACATTGTGGTATCCGGACATCAGTATTATAGTTTTTTGGATCATGAGCTTTTGTTCTGATTTTTTAATTTGCTAAGAAGACCAAGTACAATCGGCACTCCTACCGTGAAAGGTACAAATACGGCAGAAATCACGGCGTAGTAGGGCGATAAATCCGTTGGGATGATTCCGAAGCGATACAGAATAAACATAAAAATAACAGCTGCAAATGCTGTTATTTTTTTTGTTTTTTTGGGAGATAATTTACGGTTTTCTAACAGTTTACATACGCCTTTTACCCCCACCAGTAAACAGATTCCGCCATATAAAATATCGCAAAACGAATAGGAAAGTGTGATTAAAGATTCTGCTTTTTCTACCAATATACCAACCTTTACCAAAGAAGCTGCAAAATACGTAGGGAATTGTACTTGTTGCATCATTTCTTCACCTAGTAAGTTTACGTTAAACAAGTAAATCATGGCAAATAAAACTGCAGTAAAAGAGGCTGCTTTTATTGAAATCTTTCCAATGTTTTCAGGATTTTGAAAGTGATCAGAAAAAATCCATAAAAAGAAGATTTCTGCAAAGGGTGAGCAAAAAATCCGCCAGCTTTGATCACACAATAATGCTATGGAGGAAGGCATCGGAAACGTAAAATCTCTTATTTCCCGAATTCCCATAATAAGCATCAGAATAACTGATGTAACCACAATAGGAAGAATGATTTCTGCATATCGGCCTGCAGTTTTGATGCCCTTTAAACAAAGGTATACCGTTAACAGTAATATTAAAAAAATCCCTATCGTAACAGGAAAAGAGGTGGTGGCGGAAAAGCGTACAAAATTCATATAATTTCCAATGCTTAAAAAACTTGCCAAGAAGCTATACAGCACTAACAGAACAAGAAACAGGGTATTTCCTGTTTTTCCAAAAAGATCGCGGGTAGCCTGAAAGAATTCTTTTCCATTGTTTTTTTTGATAAATTGTTGAAATAACATCGAAAATACAATCAATAAGATAAGACTAAAGAAGACTGCAATGTAACCGGTTTTGGCTCCGTTTCCGCCTCCGCCGATGCCGGATAACACATTTCCCAGTAAAAATGCTGTCATCAGTGAAAACCCCTGTCGTTCAGTCAGTTTCATAAGCCACCTTCTTTCAGATTGTTGATTTCAGGATTGCAAAGATAAAATCCGTTTTCCGACAGTAAAACGGATGGAATTCGGGCAATGTTTTGGGGATTTTTTATTAGTTGATATAATTTGCAAGAGGAAAAGTTCTTTGTTTTTTTCAGTTGTGTATCAATGTCCGGTGCAAAAGAATTTTCTTCCTTTTTCAAAAGATCAACTGATAAATCTGTTTGTAATATGCTGATATCCGAAGGCAGAATTTTTAAGTCAAATAACTCTTGTAATAACGTGTTTTTCGGATTCTTCATTAACAAAACTTTGGCACGGGCGATGCAAAGAGGTGCTTGTGATTGTGCTTCAAGATTTTGAAATAATTCCTGCAAAGTTTTTCCCGTAACACAAATTTTTTTCGTTTGAAGATTGCCACTTTGAGTTTGTTTTGAAAAATCCCGACAGTCCGCAAGGAGAATGTATTCATGAGAGGAGGTATCTAAAAAAAAACCGGTCACTACCGATAAATTTCCAAGTTCGTTCTGCGGGGTACAACCGCTTTGTATTCCTACCGTAATAAATAGAAACAATACAGCAATCAGCTTTGTTATTCTCATTTTTTCACCTTGCTTTTTCCTCTTAAAAATTGATAAGGTCCTCGAATATAAATATCCATAAGATTTCCTTTTTTGGGCAGCATTTCTTTGAGGTAATTTTGTCCGGAAACCGTAATATCAGACAGATGAACTAACAGTGCAATGGCACCCAGTACCACCCCGTAAATTCCTAAAAAGGATGCTGCAATCAGAACAATCAACCGAATTAAAATCAAAGGACCTCTCATTTGTGGAAGCACATTGGTGCAAAGTCCGCTGATTGCAACGATAATGATAGCGGGAACAGATATAAAATTAGCCTCCACGGCAGTCTGACCCAAAATTAATGCTCCGGCAATACTTAAGGTCTGTCCGATGACAGATGGGGTACGGGTGGAGGCTTCTCTTAAAATTTCAAAAAACAGAAAGAAAATAAGCAGCTCCACTGTGGCGGAAAACGGCACATTCATTCGACTGCTGCTAATGCTGTAGAGCAGTTTTTCGGGCAGAATTTCCAATTGAAATTTTACCGATGCCAGATAAATTGCCGGTAAAAAAATTGCAATAAAAAACGAGATATAACGAAGTAACCGGGAAATGGAGCCGTAATAAAAATTCACGCTGTAATCATCGGTGGAGGAAAAGTATTCATGAAATAAAAAAGGCAAGGTGATTACTTGCGGTGTTCCATCTGCCAAAATAGCGATTCTTCCTTCCATCAGCTTATGGCAAACCACATCGGGACGCTCCGTGGAGCCGGTGGTTTTAAAGGGAGAAAAGGGCTTATCTTTTATCATTTCCGCTAATTGGTTGGTATCGGTTAATCCGTTGGTTTGTATGCTTTGTAATCGTGCTTTGATTTTCAAAATCAGCTCAGGATGGCAAATACCGTCGATATATGCCATAATCACCGGTGTTTTTGTTTGGCTACCCATTGTAAAACTTTCCAGCTTCAGATTTTCGTTTTTCAGTCTTCTCATAATCAGAGCGGTGTTAAAAAGAATGAGTTCGCAAAAGCCTTCTCTGGGGCCTTTTAAGGTTTTTTCGTTTTCAGGTTCAGAGACGCTTCTTGTGGCAGGAAATCTGGCATTTACAGCTAACGGAATACTGTAACCGTCTAAGAAAAAAATAACGTCTCCTGAGAACAAACGCTTGATGAATTCGTCTGTATCTTGTAAAGGGACAACATCGTTTGACTGAAAGACACTGTTTTTTAGAAAATCCAGTTTATTTTCTTGTTTGTCAAGCCATAAATTCCCCACAAACGGTTTGACTACGTAGTCGTTTACCAAGCTGGCTCCGACTAACCCATCTGAGAAGATTGCCATCCCTCTGATGTCGGGGCAGGCGGCATTTTCCAAATAACGAAAAACCACCATACAATTCCCGTTGAATTTTTTCTGAAAATGGGCAATGTTTTCGTCCAAATTTGCACTGAAAACCATAAAAAATACCCCCTTTTTTGTTTATTTTGAAAAAATTCGAAAAAAATATGCAAAAAATTAAAAAAAATTGCAAAAAAGACTTCCTTTTACGATTTTATTATGTTATAATAAAATATCACTTTATGGATTGATATAATTATATACCAAATCCAAACCAGTCTTGTTATGAAAAAAGAATAGATATGGAGGAAGACCATGCGTACCACAGAAATTAAAGAACTTTACAAAACACACACATCATTAGACAATCAGGAAGTGTTTGTTACCGGTTGGGTAAGAACGATTCGTGATTCCAAAGCTTTCGGCTTTATTGAATTAAACGACGGTACATTTTTCAAAAATATTCAGATCGTTTTCAGCCAGGAAAAACTGGATAACTATGCTGAAATTGCTGCATTAAATGTTGGTGCAGCTTTAAGAGTGAGAGGAATCCTGTTGGAAACTCCCGAATCCAAACAGCCCTTTGAAATTCAAGCAGAAGAAATCATTATTGAAGGAACTTCTACTCCTGATTATCCTTTGCAGAAAAAACGTCACAGTGTGGAATATCTTCGTCAGATTGCACACTTACGTCCCCGTTCCAATCTGTTTTCTGCAGTATTCCGTATCCGTTCCATGGTTGCGTTTGCAATTCATCAGTTCTTTAATGAACGTGGTTTTGTGTATGTGCATACTCCTATTATCACCGGCAGTGACTGCGAAGGTGCAGGGGAAATGTTTCGTGTAACCACCTTGGATTTAAATAACTTACCCACAGAAGATGGCAAAGTTGATTTTTCTGAAGACTTTTTCGGAAAATCTACCAACTTAACCGTTTCCGGTCAGTTAAACGTGGAAACTTATGCAATGGCATTTAAGAAAGTGTACACCTTTGGTCCTACCTTCCGTGCAGAAAATTCCAACACCAGCCGTCATGCCGCAGAATTTTGGATGATTGAGCCTGAAATTGCATTTGCAGATTTAAATGACGATATGGAATTGGCGGAAGCAATGCTTAAGTACATTATCCGTTATGTTTTAGAAAATGCTCCTGAAGAAATGGAGTTTTTCAACAACTTTGTGGATAAGACCCTTTTGGAACGGTTGAACTTTGTGGCAAATTCCGATTTCGGCAGAGTGACCTACACCGAAGCAGTTGAAATTTTAGAAAATTGTGGCGAAAAATTTGAGTATCCCGTTAAATGGGGAATTGATTTACAGACGGAACACGAGCGTTATTTAACCGAAACCGTGTTTAAGAAACCGATTTTCGTGACCGACTATCCCAAGGATATCAAAGCGTTCTATATGCGTTTGAATGATGACGGTAAAACCGTTGCTGCGATGGACTGTCTGGTTCCCGGTGTTGGCGAAATTATCGGCGGTAGCCAGAGAGAAGAAAGAATGGACGTTCTTTTGGAACGTATGAAAGAAATGGGATTAAACGAAGAAGATTACGGTTTCTATCTGGACTTAAGAAAATACGGTTCCAACAAACATGCAGGTTACGGTCTGGGATTTGAGCGTGCAATCATGTATATCACCGGTATGTCCAACATTCGTGATGTGCTTCCGTTCCCCAGAACAGTAGGTACCGCTGAATTCTAAAAATACCCTACAAGGAAGGATGGAGAAGTAATGCCTTTTCTTAGTTTCATACTTTTTTCTGTTATTGTGTTTTATCTGTTTAAAAAGCGTTCCCTCATTCCGTATCGAAAAGGTGTGCGTGAGGTGCTCTCCGGAGATACCACAACGGGGATGGAACAACTCAGAAAAGCTTATCAGCAAGGTTTAACCCCTGCTCAAAGAATTCAGGTGGCGTATGCTGAACTGAAATACGGCGAAGAACGGGAAGCAAAAAAAATTCTGAATCTTCTGCTGATGGATGCTAAAGCGAAGCCGGCAGTAAAAGGGCAGGCACGATGCATGATGGCAATTATTGCTTTGCAGAACAGAGAGATTTTAGAAGCCAAAGAAATTTTAGAAGCCATCAAAGCAAGCGGCTATGTAAACAGCAACTTTTATGCGACCTACGGGTACATGGCAATTCTTACCGAAGACGCTGAGTATGCCGAAAAGGTAAACGAAGAAGCTTATCGGTATAATCCGGATCATACCGTGATTTGCGATAACTACGGATTGTATCTCTTTAGAAAAGGAGATTATGATAAAGCTAAAGAAATTTATTCTGCTTTGATAGGCAAAAACCCCAACTTTCCGGAAGCGTATTACAATTACGCCTGTGTTTTAGAAAAAACAGGAGAATACGAAAAAGCGATTGAAATGCTTGAGGAATCTTTGAATCAGGATTTCTCCGGGGTGACCACCATCCGCAGAGGTGCGGTGGAGGCGTATCTGCAGAGTTTAAAGAATCAAGTGGCAAAAGAACAATAGAAAGGATATATATAGCAGGAGTCAGATTATGGAAATTTTCAGAATTTATGCAGAAAAAAAGGACGGTTTTGATATTGCTGCAAAATCTGTTTGCAAAGACTTAAGAGAAAACTTAAACATCAAAGAACTTACCAAGGTTCGTGTGTTGGTTCGTTACGATATTTGTGGCATCACCAAAGAAGAGTATGAAAAAGCGAAGTACGTTATCTTCTCTGAACCTATGCAGGATGACGTGTATGACGAATGTGTGGATTTAGGCGATGCAAAAACATTTGTCACAGAGTATCTGCCAGGTCAGTATGACCAAAGAGCGGACTCTGCCGCACAGTGTGTGCAGGTTATTACCGGGAAAGAACGTCCGGTTGTAAAAACTGCAACCGTGTATGCTTTCCTGGGGGATGTGTCCGATGAAAAATTAGAAGAAATTAAAAAATATCTCATTAACCCTGTGGAGGCAAGAGAAGCAAAAGCCGAAAAACCCATCAGCCTGATGGATGCAATAACCGAACCTGACGATGTTGCCGTGATTGACGGCTTTATTTCGGCAGACGCAGCTGCTTTGAAACAGATGCTTTCTGACTATGGTTTTGCTATGGATTTTGACGATATTTCTTTCTGTCAGAAATATTTTAAAGAGGAAGAACAAAGAGACCCGTCTCTCACAGAACTTCGTATGATTGATACCTACTGGTCTGACCATTGCCGTCACACTACTTTTGCCACACATCTGACCAATATCCGTGTAGAAGATGAATTGGTAAACGAAGTTTACAAGGACTATTGCAACGCCAGAATTTCTTTAGGCAGAAGCGAGAAACCGATTTGCTTAATGGACATTGCTACCATCGCAGCAAAAGAACTGAAGAAAATGGGTTATCTCAAAAACCTTGACGAATCGGAAGAAATTAATGCTTGTTCCATTGAGGTAGAGGCTGAAGTCAACGGCAAAAGAGAAGCTTACCTCATTATGTTTAAAAACGAAACTCATAACCATCCCACTGAAATTGAACCCTTCGGTGGTGCGGCAACTTGCTTGGGCGGTGCAATTCGTGACCCGCTGTCCGGTCGTTCCTATGTATACCAAGCGATGCGTATTACCGGTAGCGGTGACCCAAGAAAATCTTTAAAAGAAACTCTGCCCGGAAAATTACCTCAGAGAAAAATCTCTAAAGTTGCAGCAAAAGGTTATAGCTCCTACGGTAACCAGATTGGTTTGGCAACAGGTTTGGTGCGGGAAGTTTATGACGAAGGCTATGTTGCAAAGCGTTTGGAAATTGGTGCCGTTGTGGGTGCTGTTCCCAAAGCAAATGTGGTAAGAGAACGTCCTCAACCGGGTGACAAAATTATATTACTTGGCGGCAGAACCGGCCGCGACGGTTGCGGCGGTGCAACCGGTTCCTCTAAGGCACACACGATGGAATCGCTGGAATCCTGCGGTGCAGAAGTACAGAAAGGGAATCCGCCGGAAGAACGTAAGATTCAGCGCTTGATGAGAAAGAAAGAAGTTACCACTTTAATCAAACGTTGTAATGACTTTGGCGCAGGTGGTGTGTCCGTTGCCATTGGTGAACTTTGTGACGGTCTGGTGATTCAGTTAGATAAAGTTCCCAAAAAATATGAAGGCTTAGATGGAACCGAATTGGCAATTTCTGAGTCTCAGGAACGTATGGCTGTGGTAGTTGCAGCACAAGATGCTGATAAGTTCATTGCTTATGCAAACGAAGAAAACTTAGAAGCAACCTTAGTTGCCGATGTTACCGACACCAATCGCTTGGAAATGTTTTGGAGAGGCAAGAAAATTGTAAATCTGTCCAGAACCTTCTTAAATTCCAACGGTGCTTCCAAACAGGCGAAGGTTACTGTTCCCAAAATTGAACTGAAAAATGCATTGTGCGGAGAATTTTCCGATCTTACGGAAATGCTCTCTGACTTAAATATCTGCTCTCAGAAGGGCTTAATTGAAAACTTTGACTCCACCATTGGTGCGGCAACCGTGCTGATGCCCTTCGGCGGAAAATATGAATTGACTCCCGAAGATGTTATGGCGGCAAAAATCCCTGTGGAGTACGGCGATACCACCACCGCCACCGTGATGAGCTACGGCTATAATTCCAAACTGTCTTCTGCATCCACTTTCCACGGTGCATACTATGCAGTGATCGAATCTGTGGCAAGAATCATTGCAGCAGGTGCTAAACTTTCCGACACTTATTTAACCTTCCAGGAATACTTTGAACGCTTAAGAGAAGAACCCACTCGTTGGGGAAAACCCTTTGCGGCTCTGCTCGGGGCATACCATGCACAGAAGATGCTTAAAATTGCAGCAATCGGCGGTAAGGACTCCATGTCAGGCTCCTTTAACGATATGGATGTTCCGCCTACCTTGGTTTCTTTTGCGATTGCTCCTGTCTCCACCAAAAATATTATTTCCCGGGAAATGAAAAAGAACACTTCTAAGGTATATCTTTTGGAAACTCCCATTTTGGAAAACGGTTTGCTTGATATGGATAAATTTCTTTCCAACATCCACTGGTTAGAAGAAAACTTAGAAAACGGCACCGTAATTTCCGCATCTGCTATTTCTTATGGCGGTATTGCAGAAGCTGTTACCAAAATGGTTTTAGGGAACCGAATCGGTTTCACCTTTGCGAAAAATGATGGTTTGTTTGACAAAATGTACGGCTCTTTTGTGGTGGAAGCCGAAAAAGAACTGGACTTAGAATTAGTTGGTACTACCAACGGTTCAGAAGTGATTGTTATGGCAGGCAAGGAATACTCCATAGCCCAGCTGTCTGACACCTTTGAAAAACCCTTGGCAAAGGTATATCCGCCTTATGCAGACGAAATTTCCGGTGAAATTGCAGATTGCGAATACAAAACTGCAAATATCGTGACTTCTTCAGTGAAAGTGGCAAAACCCAAGGTGTTAATTCCCGTATTTCCGGGTTCCAACTGTGAATACGATTCTGCAAGACGTTTTGAAAAAGCGGGAGCAGAACCGGAAATTATGGTATTTAAAAACCTGACGGTTTCCATGTTAGAGGATTCGGTAAATGCTATGGCATCCGCGATTGAAAGATCTCAGATTATGATGATTCCCGGCGGATTCTCCGGCGGCGATGAACCGGACGGAAGCGGTAAATTTATTTCTGCAGTACTCCGTAACCCGAAAATTAAAGAAGCTATTCACAAGCTTCTGTATCAGAGAGACGGTTTGATGTTGGGCATTTGTAACGGCTTCCAGGCATTAATCAAATTGGGTCTGGTTCCGTACGGCGATATATTAGAGCCCAACGAAAATTGGCCTACACTGACCTTCAATACCATTCCGCGTCATATTTCCACAATGGTGGACGTAAAAGTGACATCTAATCTGTCTCCCTGGTTAGCAAATACCAAGGTAGGGGATGTGTATAAAACTGCAATTTCTCACGGGGAAGGCAGATTTACCGCACCTAAAGCTGTTTTGGAGGAACTCATTAAAAACGGTCAGGTCGCAACTCAGTATGTAGACCCCAACGGAAATCCCACATATGATCCTAAATACAATCCCAACGGTTCTTTATGCTCTATTGAAGGTATCACCTCTAAAGACGGCAGAATCTTCGGTAAAATGGGTCACTCCGAACGTATTGCTGACAGCCTGTACAAAAACATTGATGGCTCCTTCGATATGAAACTCTTTGAATCCGGTGTGGCTTACTTTAAATAAACGAGGTCTTTATGATGACTGATTATCAGAAAGCGGCAGCTTTCTTACAGGAAAAGATACGCGGAGCCTATGATACCTGTGTGGTATTAGGCTCCGGTTACGGCAATTTAATCGACAAATTACCCAATAAACTGACAGTATCCTACGGGGATATTCCCGGTTTTCCGATTTCTACGGTACCGGGACACCGTGGGGAAATGGTTTTTGCCCAACTGGATGGTAAAAATGTGATTTTTATGTCCGGTCGGTTTCATTTCTACGAAGGTTATACCATGGGGGAAGCAACCTTTTATGTGCGAGTGTTAAAACTTCTCGGTGTAGAAAATTTAATTCTCACCAACGCTGCAGGTGGCATCAACCCCAATTTCCACCCGGGAGACTTGGTGGTCATTTCCGACCATATTAAACTGGGATTGCAAAGCCCCTTATTTGGTCCTAATGAGGATTCCTTCGGTCCCCGGTTTCACGATATGTCTTGTGCATATTCGAAAGAATTACGGGATTTGTGCAAAGAAGTATTTCAAAAGCTTGGTATCACCTATCAGACCGGTGTTTATGCCATGATGGGAGGACCTCAGTTTGAAACTCCGGCGGAAATCCGTGCACTTGGCATTTTAGGAGCGGATATGGTGGGGATGTCCACCGTGCCGGAAGTGATTGTTGCCAATCATTGCGGCATGAAGGTTTTGGGAATTTCGTTGATTTCCAACCTGGCGGCAGGTATTTCTAAAACCCCTCTTTCTCATGAGGAAGTTATGGAAGAAGGAAGACGGGCCACCGAAACTTTTTGGAAGGTGTTAACGGAATTTGTGCACCTGATATAAGAACAATAAAGGAAAAGAATTATGAATGATTTAGTTTTAAGCGGTCAGAAGAAAATTGCATGGGCAAAACGGTTTATGCCCGTGCTTACAGAAATTGAAAAGGATTTTGTAAAAAAACAGGTATTTTCCGGACTCAAAATCACAGTTTGTATTCACTTAGAAGCAAAAACGGCTTGCTTTGTAAAAATGCTGAAAAATGCAGGTGCGTGTGTGACAGCTACCGGTTGCAATCCGTTATCTACGCAGGATGATGTGTGTGAAGCCCTTCGTGCAGACGGTATTCGAGTATGTGCAAAACACGGTGTTTCTATGGAGGAATATCAGCGTCACCTGGAAGAATCCTTGTCTGACGGACCTGATTTGATTTTGGATGACGGCGGTGATTTAACCGATATTATTCACCATAAAATGCCTCATCTTGCTGACAAACTGATTGGTGGTACAGAAGAAACTACTACCGGGGTCAACCGCTTAAAGAACTTAGCGCAGAAAAATGAAATTAAATATCCCATTATTGCAGCAAACGATGCAATGATGAAGTTTTTATTTGATAACCGTTACGGTACAGGTCAATCCGTTTGGGATGGTATCAACCGTACTACCAATTTGGTAGTAGCTGGAAAAACCGTTGTTATTGCTGGCTACGGTTGGTGCGGACGTGGTGCAGCTTTGCGTGCCAAAGGCTTGGGCGCAAAGGTAATCATTACCGAGATTGACGAAATCAAAGCCATCGAAGCGGTCATGGACGGTCATACTGTGATGAAAATGGACGATGCCGCAAAATTAGGCGACATTTTTGTGACCTTAACCGGTTGCAAGGATGTTATCACAAAGCGTCATTTCCAAGTGATGAAAAATGGAGCCGTGTTAGCTAATGCAGGGCACTTTGATGTTGAAATCAACAAAGATGATTTGCTTTCTTTAAGCACATCTCACCAAGAAACTCGTCAGAATATTGAAACTTACACCTTAAAAAACGGCAACGAAGTTCATCTGTTGGCAGAAGGCAGATTAGTAAATTTAGCAGCAGGGGACGGACATCCTGCGGAAATTATGGACATGAGTTTTTCGGTGCAAGCATTGGCATTACAGTTTCTAAAAGAGCATAAAGATGAACTGATGCCGGGTATGCACTATTTGCCCGAAGAAATCAACCGCAAAATAGCAATGATTAAGCTGCAGGCTTTGGGTGCAGGATTGGATGAACTCTCGGCTGAGCAGAAAAGCTACTATTTTTGTGAATAAAATTTGTGAATACATTTGAGGGATTTTCTTATGAAAAAGTTTTTTACCAAAAAAAATATGATAATCACAGGAGTTTCTTTGTTTGCAGTATTGTTGCTGTGTTTGGTAATTCCACCTGTGTATGAGGCGTATTTTTCCGGCACAGTTAATACCGGAGTAACCTTTCTGGGGAATCATATCGGCGGCAAAGGAGAGGCAGAAGTTTCAGCCATGCTGGATGAAATGATTGCCCAGCCGAAGGCAACAACCGTAAAGGTTGCAGACAAAACGATTTCTTTAGACCTAAATTCTGCCGGTTTTTCGATTGATAAAGAACAAACCTTAGCAGATGTTTTAGCTAAGGGTAAAAATAATTTTTTTGATTCATTTTTGTGCCGTTGGCAAGGGTGGGAGGTGCCTGTTACCTATCATCCGGATACGGAAATGTTTGCTACTGTTACCGCAACCTTGCTGGAGCAAGAAGGATTAATGGAGCAGCGTTTTGACTATACCGTAAACGGAGATCAGGCAGATGTTGTGATTCGTCCGGATTCTCAGACTTACGCCATTACAAAGCTGTTTGATGAAATTGCTTCGGATTACCCGAACGTGAAAGCGGAATATATGTTATCAAAAGATGCAACAACTCCCATTACTGCGGAGGAAATTGCCAACGGAATTAATACTCCGGTTATGGATGCCAGAATTGACGAGCAGGACGGGAAAAAAATAGTTGTACCGCATCAGGTTGGCTTAGCGGTAGAAGAAACAGTATTAGCGGAAATTTTAGAAAGTGGAGAGTTGGAATTTTCTGTTCCGGTTACCGTGCTGAAACCCAAAGTGTATACCGACGATTTATCTACCGATGCTTTTCCAAACCGTTTGGCAACCTATTCCACCAACTATAAAGAATGGGAAGTTTCTCGGTCTAACAACGTGAAATTAGCAGCTCAGAAAGTCAACGGAACAGTGTTAAACAGTGGCGATGTTTTTTCATTTAATCAGGTTGTTGGAAAACGTTCCTATGAAAACGGCTTCCAGGATGCAAAAATCTTTTTGGCAGACAAAGTTGTTGACGGTACCGGAGGAGGAATTTGCCAGGTTTCTTCCACCATTTATCCTGCTGTGTTGTACAGCGATTTAAAAATTGTAGAACGCAGAAATCATAATTTTGTGGTGTCCTATGCAAAATCCGGCATTGATGCTACGGTGGTATACGGTTCCATTGACTTTAAATTTCAGAATAGCTTACAAAACCCCATCAAAATTAAAGCCTTTGCATCCAACGGTGTAATGACCGTTGAAATCTGGGGCACCAAAGAAAACAACAATACCGTGGAATTAACCACTGAATATTTAGGTTCTTATGCACGCGGAGTAAAATATGAATATAACGAAAACTTAGCACCCGGAGAAGAAGTAGTAACCCAGGCAGGTTATGACGGATTGAAGGTGCGTGCATACCGCATTGTTAAGGATGAAAACGGAACTGTTTTACGGACCGACGATTTAGGTGTTTCTAACTATATTCCCTTGGCAAAAACGATTGAAACTTCCGATTTAGGATTGGTGGAAACCGGTATTCCTACCGAGAATCCGGAAGAAAATCCTGAAGAAAATCCGGAGGCAACGCCGGAACCAACTCCCGGAGAGGGCGAAAGCGGCGAACTTGCTGAAACCACACCTACACCTACTCCTACTGTGGAAACAACGCCAACCCCGGATCCTATTTCCCAAGCTACACCGGATGCTACACCGGTTCCGGAAGTTACCGCAGAACCAACTCAAGAACCGGTTCCGGAAGCAACCGCACAACCTCAGGGGAATTTTGAAACCACGGATGTTTTAGAACCGGCAGCATAATTCAGACTTTTGTACCTAAGGAGGGTATCGCAACATGGCACGAACATTTCGAGGAGGCTTCCATCCCGAAGAACATAAAGACATTACAGCAGGAAAAGCAATCATTGTTATGGATGCTCCTGCTACGGTAGTTATTCCGATGTCTCAGCATATTGGTGCACCTTGCAGTCCGCTTGTGAAAGTGGGAGATGAGGTGAAAATCGGGCAAAAAATCGGGGAACCGCAAGGTTTTGTATCCGTTCCGGTGCACGCTTCCGTTTCCGGTAAGGTTATTGCAGTGGAAGAACGTCCGCACACAGGATTGGGGAAATGCCTGTCCGTTGTGATTGAAAATGATTTTTCCGACGCTGTTGCAGAAACTGTGATTCCGAAAAATCCGGATAAAATGACATCAAAAGAATTGGTAGATGCCATTAAAGAAGCAGGGATTGTCGGTATGGGAGGGGCCACATTTCCAACTCATATCAAGCTTTCTCCGCCGGAAGGCAAGAAAGCGGACTGTGTAATCTTAAATGGAGCGGAATGTGAACCTTTTTTAACGGCGGACCACCGTATGATGCTGGAACATCCCGATGATATTATCGACGGATTAAAAATTATGATGAAGATTCTGGATGTGCACCGTGGTTATGTTGCTATCGAAGATAATAAAAAAGATGCTTTTCGCTTAATGAAAGATAAATGTATGTCAGAACCTGAAATTGAAGCTGTTCTTGTGAAAACGAAATATCCTCAGGGCAGCGAAAAACAGTTGATTGATTCCGTATTGAAACGAGAAGTAAAATCAGGTCAGCTTCCGATTGACGCAGGAGTTGTGGTGCAGAATGTGGCATCTGCTGCTGAAATTTCCACCGCAATCCGTACTGGTATGCCGTTAATCAAACGAGTGGTTACGGTATCCGGCAGCGGTTGTGTAAATCCGCAGAATTTGTTAGTCAGAATCGGAACTCCCTTATCTGCTTTGGCAGAATATACCGGTATTACTGATGGCATCAAAAAGGTGTTGGCAGGTGGTCCGATGATGGGGGCAGCTCAGTATACCTTGGATGCACCGGCTATTAAAGGTACTTCCGGCTTACTGTTTTTCACAGATCGGGAATACCGTCATTATGAACCGAAGGACTGTCTTAAATGCGGAAGATGTGTGCAGCATTGTCCCATGAGGTTGATGCCTCTGATGATTATGGCTCATGCAGAGCTTAATAACCTGGATCAGGCTGTTCGTTACGGTTTAAAGGATTGTATGGAATGTGGAACCTGCAGTTATATTTGTCCCTCCAGAAGACATCTGGTTCAGACCTTTAAAATTGCAAAAACTCATCTTCCGAGAAAGTAACGTTTTTAATGACTGTGTAGAAAGGATCATAAAAAATTGCCTTTTGGCATTGGGTGAATTATATGAATGAAAAACTGATTGTGTCCACTTCACCGCATATCCAAACCAATTTTGGTATTGGCAGAATTATGGGGAATGTGCTGATTGCGTTATTACCTGCAATCGCAGCAGCAACCTGGATTTTTGGCATCAGAGCTTTGGTGCTGATTGCAATCTCCGTGTGTTCTGCTATGCTGTTTGAGCATTTGTGGTGTATTCTTTTGAAAAAACAAACTACTATTTTTGATGGCAGTGCTGCTGTAACCGGCGTTCTCCTCGCATTGACTTTACCGGTTGGCGTGCCATGGTATATTCCCGTTGTAGGTAGCTTTTTCGCTATTATAGTGGCAAAGTGCCTGTTTGGAGGACTTGGTAATAACTTTATCAATCCTGCTTTAGCAGGTCGTGCGTTTTTATTGGCATCTTATTCTTTGCCTATGACAACCTGGGCAAAACCCTTTTATTATCAGATCGGTTCCGTGGATGCTGTAACCGGTGCAACTCCTTTAAAACTGGCGAAAGCCGGAGAACCGATGGGCTTAACCTATCAGGATATGCTCATCGGCAATATGGGTGGCACCATGGGGGAAGTTTGTGCCATTGCACTGATTATCGGTTTTATTTATCTTTGTGCAAGAAAGATTATTAAGCCTCACGCAACCATCTCCTATGTTGCAACAGTTGCCCTGCTAGGTTGGTTCTTCGGTTATCAGGGACTGATGACAGGGGATCCTATTGCTTCAGTATTAACCGGCGGTGTTTTATTGGGTGCTATCTTTATGATTACCGATTACACCACCTCTCCTACCACGGGACTTGGCAATGTGATTGCAGGTGTTTTAGCTGGCGCTTTGACAATTTTTATTCGTGTGAAAGGCGGCTATCCGGAAGGTGTTTGCTATTCCATTTTATTTGTCAATATTCTGGCTCCTCAGATTGATAAATTGATTCTTCCCAGAAAATACGGTGCATAAAGGAGGTATTTTGAAATGACAAAAAAAGATAATATCTTCGTATTGGCACTGAAACTGTTTGCAATATGCTTAGTGATTGCACTGGGCTTATCTGCATTAAATTATGTAACTGCACCGATTATTACAGAACTTACAGAAAACAAAAAAGCCGAAGCAATGCAGTCTGTATTGCCGGACTGTGAACTGGAAAAATACAGCGATTCTGTATATATCGGAAAAGAAAACGGCGAAATTAAAGGCTATGCTGTGAATGTGGTAACTCCGGAAGGTTACGGCGGTGACATTGAACTGATTGTGGGCTTTGATGCTGATTTCAATGTAACAGGGGTGGAATACATTTCCATGTCGGAAACCCCGGGACTTGGTACCCGTGCTAAAGAAGAACCCTTTGCATCTCAGTTTAACGGAAAGCCTGCAAGAGAATTTTCAGATATTCAGGCGATTACAGGTGCAACCGTTACCTCAAAAGCTGTAAACGGTGCGATTAATCAGGCTTCGGACTTAGCAAAAGAAGCGAAAGAAGCAGGGGAGGTGGCAGACTAATGAAAGCATTTTTTAAGAAAATGTTTCAGGAAAACCCTGTATTTGTGTTGCTCCTTGGAATGTGTCCTACCTTAGGGACCTCCACATCTGTAATTAACGGATTGGGAATGGGGCTGTCTGCTACTTTGGTTCTGATTTGCTCCAACTTTTTTATCTCCGTGTTAAGAAAATTTATTCCTGATAAAATCAGAATTGCATCTTATATTGTAATTATTGCCGGATTTGTAACTGCGGTAGAAATGGCATTAAAAGCATATTTGCCCGATATATCCGCATCCCTTGGTGTGTTTATCCCGTTGATTGTGGTAAACTGTATTATTTTAGCCAGAGCGGAAAGCTTCGCTTCAAAAAACACTCCCGGCAAATCCGCTATGGACGGACTTTGTATGGGCCTTGGTTTTACGTTAGCACTGGTGATTCTCTCGGCGATTCGTGAATTGTTAGGAAACGGCTCTTTGGCAGGAATTTCCATCTTTGGAGCAAATTATCCCAAAGCAATTATGATGATTCTGCCTCCGGGTGGATTTATCGTGTTGGGCGTTGTGTTGGGTGTGATTCAGGCAATGAGAACGAAGGGAGGCACCAAAAATGGTTGATGTTGGCAAGCTGTTTTCTATTTTAATTACCACGCTTTTGGTGGAAAACTTTGTTTTGGTTAAATTTTTAGGATGCTGTCCGTTTTTAGGTGTATCCAAAAAAACAAGCACTGCTTTGGCCATGGGAATGGCGGTTACTTTTGTTATGGCACTTGCCAGCGCAATGACATGGCTCGTAAACACTTATATTTTAATTCCCTTTGAGCTGGAATACTTGCAGACAATTGCATTTATCCTTGTCATTGCGGCGTTGGTTCAGATTGTGGAAATGGCGATTATGAAGCTAAGCCCTCCGCTTTATGCATCTTTGGGAATTTATCTGCCCTTAATTACCACCAACTGTGCAGTTTTAGGGGTTGCCATTTTAAATGTTCAGAAAAACTACGGCTTTTTAGAAAGCTTAGTCTCCGGGATTGCTGCAGCGTTAAGCTTTACCTTGGCAATCTGGTTATTTGCAGGAGTCAGAGAACGTCTGGAAAACTCTAATATTCCTTCCTTTATGAAGGGGATGCCAATTGCTTTGGTATCTGCCGGCTTAATTGCAATGGCGTTTTTAGGCTTTGCAGGTATGAAACTGTAGACGAAAGGAAATAGATTATGACAAATATTTTAAATGCAACCGTTGCAATTTCGGCTATGGGACTGATTTTTGGTGCTCTGCTCGGGTTGGCTGCTAAACTTTTTCATGTGGAGCAAGACGAAAAATTGCCTTTGATTACCGAGGCATTGCCCGGTGCAAACTGTGGCGGATGCGGTTATGCGGGTTGCTCGCAGTGTGCAGCTGCTATTCTCTCCGGTGAAGCTAAGGCAAATGCCTGCCCGGTTGGCGGAAAAACAACTGCAGACGCAATTTCTAAGATTTTAGGTGTGGAATCGGAAGGCTTTGAAAAAAAGGTTGCCTTTGTCCGTTGTGAAGGCTGCACTGATGTTGCAGAAATTAAATTTCAGTATGACGGCATTTTAGACTGTGAGTCCGCTGCCCGGATGATTGGTGGAGGCTATAAGGCTTGCAGTAACGGCTGTTTAGGACTTGGCTCCTGTGTGAAAGTTTGTAATTTTGGCGCAATCAGCATCAAAAATGGGATTGCTGTTGTAGATTTCCATAAATGTACCGCTTGCGGACAGTGTGTGAAAGCATGTCCCAAGCAGCTTATTACCATTATCTCGGAAAAAGATAAATATGTGGTCAAATGCAGAAATACCGACAAAGGAGCATTGGTCAAAGCTGAGTGTAAAGCCGGTTGTATCGGATGTTCCTTATGTGAAAAGAATTGTCCTAATGAGGCAGTGAAGGTAGACCATTATCTCGCAACCATTGACCCTGAAAAGTGCGTTGGTTGCGGAATCTGCGTAGAAAAATGTCCTAAGAAAATCATTAAAAAAGTTACTCTGTAGGAAGCGCTAAAGAAAGGAAGGAATTTTCGATTCTTCTATGAAACAAAATATTAAGAATTTGCTTTTTTCGGAATTAGAAGAATACTTTGTGAAAACATACCGCCAGAAGTTTCGTGCCAAACAGGTTTTTAAATGGCTCTCTCTGGGGGTTACTTCCTTTGACGAAATGACAGATATTTCCAAAAAAATGGCAGCAGAGCTTTCGGAAAATTTTTATATTTCTAAACTAAAAGTGGTAAAAAAAGAAGTTTCCAAAGACGGCACTGTAAAATTTTTATATGAACTGGATGACGGAAATACCATTGAAAGCGTCCTTATGGATTATAAGCACGGGTATAGCATTTGCATTTCTACTCAGGTAGGATGCAATATGGGTTGTACCTTTTGCGCCTCCACCGTTGGCGGAAAGGTTCGTGATTTACAAGCCGGTGAGATTTTAGACCAAGTATTATTTACTGCAAAAGGAGAGGGCAAACGGATTTCCAATATTGTTCTGATGGGAATCGGGGAGCCGCTTGATAATTATGACAATGTATTGCGGTTTTTAAAAAATGTGAATGACGAACACGGCATCAATATCGGTTATCGGCACATTTCCTTATCTACCTGCGGATTAGTAGACGGAATTAAGCGTTTGGCAGAGGAGAATATTCCTTTAACCTTATCCATTTCGCTTCATGCGCCAAATGATACCATCAGAAATAAAACCATGCCGATTTCCCGAAAATATCCGTATGACACATTATTAAGAGCCGTTAAGGAATATGTGAAAAAAACAGGAAGACGTGTTTCCTTTGAATATACTTTAATTAAAGATGTAAACGACAAGCCCGAACACGCCAAAGAGCTGATTGGGCATCTAAAAGGGATGCTTTGCCACGTGAATTTGATTCCGGTAAACCCGGCACGAGGCAGTATGTCACCCTCGGAGAAAAACCGAATTTTACAGTTTCAGCAGTTGCTGATTTCAGGTGGTTTAAATGCCACTGTAAGACGTACCCTGGGCACCGATATCAATGCTGCCTGCGGACAACTAAGACGGGCTGAGACCAAGCGAAAGGATGGTGAGCCAACATGATACACGGTTTAACGGATGTTGGGAGAAAACGTGAATTAAATGAAGACAGTTTCTATTTTGAATCCGGAAAAAAAGGATTTATAATGATTGTTTCTGACGGTATGGGAGGTCATAACGCAGGGGAAGTTGCCAGTGCTATGGCCGTGAAATCCATTTCGGAATATGCAAAAAAACACGATATTTTTTCTGACCCTGAAGTTTCACTTCGTCAGGCAGTTTCTTATGCTAATAAGAAAATCTTTACGGCTGCCTGCAAGAAAAACACACTTCGGGGAATGGGTGCAACGCTGGTTGTAGCTGTTGGAAACTCCAAAAAAGTATGTATTGCCAATGTGGGAGACTCCCGGGCTTACCTGATTTCCAAAGAGCAAATCAGTCAGATTACAAAAGACCATTCTTACGTATATGAATTGCAAAAAAGCGGTGTGATTACCCCCGAAGAGGCGAAAACACATCCTCGCAGAAATGAAATTTTAAAGGCACTTGGGATTGCTCCTGAGGTTTATCCGGATATTTTCTTTCTGGATACCGAAAAAACAGACAAGCTGCTCTTGTGCACCGATGGACTTACGGGTCATGTATCAGATGCGGAAATACACGCCATTGTAAACCGATATAACCGTAAGTCAGCAGTTGATGCATTGGTAAAGCTTGCCAATGAATATGGCGGTTCAGACAATATCACAGTTGTACTTCGATAATGCAGATCAGAAAACAATATAAGGAGATATTATCATGATTGGAAGAATTCTGGGCGGACGATATGAGCTTTTGGAATTAATCGGCGTAGGGGGAATGTCTCGGGTATACAAGGCTAAGTGTAACCTCTTAAACCGTTATGTTGCAGTAAAAATCTTAAAGGAAGAATATAACGAAGATAAAGAGTTTATCAAGCGTTTTTATATTGAATCTCAGGCAGCGGCATCTTTATCCAGTCCGCATATTGTGTCTATTTATGATGTGGGAGATGAAGAAAACCTTCATTACATTGTGATGGAGTATGTGGAAGGGGTTACCCTAAAAGATGTCATCAAGGAGAACGGTGTACTGGCGTGGAATGTGGCACTGAATTTCTCTATGCAGATTCTTGCTGCCTTGGAATGTGCTCATAAAAATGGTATTGTCCACAGAGATATTAAGCCTCACAATATGATTGTTACCGAAGACGGTATTTTAAAAGTGACTGATTTTGGAATTGCCAGAGCTGTCAACAGCAACGAAACGAAGAAGATAGACACCGATGTAATCGGTTCTGTGCATTACATTTCTCCCGAACAGGCAAAAGGAATTATGATTGATGCCAGATGTGACCTGTATTCTCTGGGGGTTGTAATGTATGAAATGCTCACCGGAAAGCTCCCGTATGACGGTGAAAATCCAGTTTCTGTTGCATTGATGCATATCAGCTCGGAACCGGTTTCTATTAAAGAACTGAATATTACCGTTCCCAATGAATTGGTTCGAATTGTAACAAAATCTATGCAGAGAGATGTTTTGAACCGCTATCAGAGTGCCCGTGAAATGGCCGGGGAACTGACCGAGTTCAAAAAGGTAGAAAATCTTACTACGAAAGAAAATGAAGATGCCGTTATTGCTGAGATTATTGAGCTGGTAAAAAATGCAAAGAAAACAGAAACAGCGGTTGAAGAGATTTCTTCCCCTACTGTGGAACGTTCTGTAATGGAACAGAAAGAGGTTGAAATTCCCGTGCATAGCTCCAAAAGAAAAGAAAAATTAGACGCAAAGCAGGAAAAAATTGCTACCTGGTCTGCAATCGGGTTATCCACGGCGATTGTGATTGCAATTGCATTTTTGTTCCTGAAAGTGCTATTTCCGGGATTTAATTTCTCTTCGGTTACCAATGCGAAGGAGTACTTATTGCCCAATGTTGTAGGTCAGCATATCGATTCTGTCCGTCCAAAATTGGAAGCAGAAGGTCTTACTGTCATTGTAAATGAGGTGGAAGATGATTCTCAGGCTGAAGGCACTATTGTAAGACAAAAACCCAGTGGTAACATCCGTGTGAAAGTGAATAAAACACAGGTTGAACTGGATGTAGTTGCTGCAGATGGTGAAAGCAATGAAAAAATCGAAGTACCTGATGTAACGGATAAAGAATATCGCCAGGCAAAACAGGAACTGGAAAAGGCAGGCTTTAAAGTTCGTATTATTGAAGAAGAATCCGAAGACTCGGAAAAAGGATATGTAATCCGCCAAAATCCCGGTGCGAAAAAAACTGTTTCCAAAGGCAGCGAAGTGGTTCTTTATGTAGCAATAGAAGCTGAAGTTTCTGTTCCTGACTTTGTTGGTATGACAGAGACACAAGCTACGAAAGAGGCATCTGAACTTGATTTAGTGGTTACCTTTGTGGAAAAAGAAGGAACTGAAAATATCGGTAAAGTTACACAGCAATCTCCTGCAAAGGATACAAAAGTAGAACGCGGTTCATCCGTTCGCCTGACTGTTATTGTAGAGTCTTCTGAACCCAGTACAACACCCACACCCACTCCTGAGGCTACTTCTAAACAGTCGTTGACGATCGATTTACCGCAGGACCGTGACAGTGCAACGGTTGTGATTAAGAGAGACGGCAGCGAAGTTTACCGTCAGACCCATCAGACTTCTGAAAAGCGTGTTACTGTATCTGTTACAGGAAGTGGAACCCAGAAGATTGAAATTACCATTGACGGGCAGCTATTTTTCTCACAGAATGTGAAGTTTAATTAATTTGTAATCAAAAAACAGAGTAATCGAAAAGAGGTGTAGGTGTAACTTGAAGGGGTTGCTGACGAAGGGAATCGGCGGTTTCTATTATGTGGAAACTGAGAGTGGTTGCTACGAATGCAAAGCAAGAGGAATATTTCGGAAGAATGAAATCACGCCGACAGTTGGAGACTGTGTTGAAATTTCAGTCATTTCCGAGGAGCAGAAGAAAGGCAGTCTCACAGAAATTTATCCCAGAAAAAACTTGCTCATTCGTCCCAGTATTGCCAATGTGGACCACTTTATCATTGTAACACCTGCAAAATCTCCTGATTTTGACACGTTTTTTGTAGATAAACTATTGGTATTTTGTGAATTATATCATATCGAGCCGCTGCTTGTAATCAATAAAACCGACATTCATAAAGGAGAAGAATACGGGGAACTGTATCAAAAAATCGGTTATCCCGTGATTTATACCAGCACCCTCAACGGTGACGGAATTTCCCGGGTAAAGGAAAGTATTTCCGGGGGCATTAATGTGTTTGCCGGATTTTCCGGAGCAGGGAAGTCCTCCTTACTAAATCAGCTTATTGAAAACGCTGATCTTGCAACCGGAGAAATCAGTAGAATTACCCGTGGACGGCATACGACCCGTCATTCGGAATTATTTCAGATTGCTCCGGAAACCTATGTGGCAGATACTCCCGGATTTTCTTCATTGGAAATTGATTTTGCCATTCCCGAATTGGATGAACTGTTTCCTGAATTTGCGGATGCAATCTGCCAGTTTAAAGGTTGTTCGCACACTAAGGAAAAAGGTTGCGGTGTGTTGGAAGCATTAGAGAGCGGCGAAATTGCACCCTCCAGATACCAAAGCTATTTGCAAATATATGAAAAAATTAAAGATATTAAACCATGGCATAAAAAGTAGAAAGGAGTATGGAGAATGGTACAGGTTTCCCCATCATTATTAGCAGCAGATTTTTCAAATTTACGGGAAGAAATTCACTCGGTTGACGCGGCAGATTATTTGCATCTGGATGTTATGGACGGGCATTTTGTTCCCAATTTAACCATGGGGCCTTGTGTGATTTCATCCATTCGTTCACATTCCGATTTGCCCTTTGATACCCATCTGATGATTGATAATCCCTTAAAATATATTGAAGCCTTTGCGAAAGCCGGCTCTGATTACATTACCGTACATATGGAACAACCGGATGATATTTCGGAGTGTATTCGCATGATTAAAAGCTTTGGTAAAAAGCCCGGTCTTGCAATCAGTCCGGATACTTCTGCTTCGGTTTTATCTCCCTATTTGGATGAAATTTCAATCATTACGGTGATGTCGGTTTATCCCGGCTTTGGTGGACAGAAATTTATTGAATCTACCTATGAAAAAGTGCGAGAAGTAAGTCAAATGATACAGGGTAAAGCTATTTTGCTTTCGGTTGACGGTGGCGTGGATTTAACCAATGTTCGTAATTTGGAGGAAGCGGGAGCTACCATGGTAGTTGCCGGAAGCAGCGTTTTTGGTGCCAAAAACCGAGAAGAAATGATTTGTCGGTTACAAGGAGAATAACATTTTGAATATATTAATTATAGCGGCAGGGGAAAATAAAAATCCCAAACGACTATTGGAGTATGCCAATGCTGCAGATTATATTATCTGTGCCGATGCTGGTTACACCCATGCTAAGCAAATCGGTATTGTTCCCGATATTTTGGTGGGAGATTTTGACTCTTTGCAGGAAGAACCTGCCGACTTTTTAAGAAAAGTAAAATTGCCAGTGGAAAAAGATGAAACTGACACGTTATACGCTTTGCGATTTGCTTTTTCCAAAGGTGCCACCAAAGTGATTGTATATGGTGGAATCGGTACCCGTTTTGACCATAGTTATGCGAATATTTGTTTATTGCAACATGCTATGGTGAGAGATATTTCCATGACGGTTACTGACGGTGAGACTGAGATTTATCTCACAGATTCTATGCTTACACTGACGGGCAAAAAAGGACAAACGGTTTCAGTGTATTCCTTTTCGGATGTTTGTGAAGGCGTTACTTTAAAAGGTTTCTATTATTCTTTGGAGAATGCCTTTTTAGAAAAATATGATATTGTTGGCACAAGCAACATTATTACAGAAGATGTGGCAGAAATTACCGTTTCTTCCGGAAATCTTTTGGTTGTTTGTAACCAAACAGAATAATACCAATATAATGATATCAGATGAGTCATTATGTTGGTATTTTTTGTGAAATCAGAAAGGATGGAGGTGCCATCAAATGAAAAATATTCGTGGATGCTTTTCTTTAAGCTGGGGATTGGTGCTTTCTGCCTTGGGGTTAGGAATTTTAATTGCGTTATCGGTTCCGTTGGTCATTATTGTGATTATGCTCTCTTGTATTCTGATCGGAGTGGGCTGTCTTTGGTCACTGTGCCGTCGGGGAAGAAAATTCTAAAAAGGAGAAATGGTTATGAAAATTGTTGTTTACCGTCCGCCGTCTTACTTAAAGGGATTTTTTCGTTGGGTTTTTCGGGTAAAAAAATGAGAAAAAGGGTTGCCGTCAGGCAGCCCTTTTTCTTTCATGTTTTTTGGGATTTTTCTTTGCATTTCCTTTGGTATTTTTTTATTGTATTTGGCTAAAATGATAGGAAGAGGTGATTTTATGTTTGAAAAAAAATTTACGGAAAAAGCAGCATCCGTGTTAACCTATGCGGAACAACTTGCCCGGGATTTTTCTCAAAGCTATTTGGGTAGCGAACATTTGTTGTACGGACTTTTGAAAGAAAAAAACGGGATTGCATATCGGATTCTTTCCTCCAACGGGTTAACTGAGCGCAATCTGCTGCATAAAATCAATGAAATATACGGTGCGCCGGCTAATGTTTATTCCGGTAAAGTCACCTTTACTCCAAAAACAAAACAGATGATTGAGCTTAGTTTTTTGGAGGCAAAAGAAATGGGGCACAACTATATCGGCACAGAGCATCTTTTGTTGGCCCTACTGTCGCTGGAGGATTCTATAGCAGGTAGGATTTTGCTGCAGTTAAAATTAAATCCTGAGAAAATGAAAACTGATATTTACGATATGGTTTCAGGAGGTATGCTTCCTCCGAATTTGGGAGAAAAAGTGAAAAACAGTCATCCCTCACGGAAACCGACAGTTGAAACTCCGTTTCTAAACAGTGTTTCCCGAGACTTAACGAAAATGTGTTTGGAGGGAACGGTTGATCCGGTAATTGGTCGTGATAAAGAAATTGAACGGGTAATTCAGGTGTTATGCCGTCGCAGTAAAAACAATCCTTGTTTGATTGGCGAACCGGGAGTCGGAAAAACGGCAATTATCGAAGGATTGGCACAAAAAATTGCAGATGGCGATATTCCTGATATTTTAAAAAACAAACGAATTTTATCCTTGGATATTTCTTCTGTTCTAGCCGGTACAAAATATCGGGGAGAGTTTGAAGAACGTGTAAAAAAAGCAGTTGATGAGGCGAAAAAAAACGAAAACATAATTTTATTTATTGATGAAATTCATAACATTGTGGGGGCAGGTGCTGCGGAAGGTGCGATTGACGCAGCGAATATTCTAAAACCTTTTTTAAGCCGTGGTGAAATTCATCTGATAGGCGCCACCACGTTTGAAGAATACAGAAAACATATCGAAAAAGATGCTGCGTTGGAACGAAGATTTCAACCGGTGACGGTGGCAGAGCCAACCGTGGAAGATACTGTTCGTATGTTGGAGGGAATTAAAGATCATTATGAAACCCATCATAATGTAAAAATTACCGAAGAAGCCATAAAAAGTGCAGCTGAACTGTCCCACCGATATTTAAGAGACCGTTTTCTTCCTGACAAAGCTATCGATTTAATAGATGAGGCAGCGTCCCGTGTTAAATTAAAACTGCACACAGTTCCACCTCATATCCGTGATATGGAAACAAAATTAAAAGGAGTTTTAAAAGAAAAAGAGGAAGCAATTACTACACAGGATTACAGTCGGGCACTTATTATGAGAGAAGAAGAAAATACCTTGCATAAAGATTATCAAACCCAAATGGATGAATGGAAGGCGGAAAGGTATCAGAATGAACAGGTGGTAACCTCCAACCACATCAGTGATATTGTTGCAGAATGGACAGGGATTCCGTTAAAAAAATTAGAACAAAATGAGCAAGAAAAGCTCCTCTGCCTGGAAGAAAAACTTAGCAAGCAAATTGTTGGTCAGGAGGAAGCAATTGCGGCAGTTTCCAAGGCAATCAGAAGGGCAAAAGCAGGGCTTAACGATCCTGACCGACCCTTAGGTTCTTTCTTGTTTTTAGGACCAACGGGAGTTGGGAAAACCGAGCTTTCCAAAGCGTTGGCTAAGCAGGTATTTGGTACGGAAGATGCAATCATCCGTTTGGATATGTCGGAGTATATGGAAAAACATAGTGTCTCCAAGATGATTGGTTCCCCACCGGGATATGTTGGCTATCAAGAAGGGGGAAAGTTGACGGAAAAAATCAGACGATATCCATATAGCCTGGTACTATTTGATGAAATTGAAAAAGCACATCCCGATGTGTTTCATTTGTTGCTTCAGATTTTAGATGATGGCATTTTAACCGATTCCTCCGGGAGACATGTTAGCTTTAAAAATGCACTGTTAATTATGACCTCCAATATTGGAGCTAAGGAGTTAACGGAGGAGACTCGCCCCACGGGATTTCGGGAGCAATTTTCGGATCAAAAGAGGAATCATGAAGAGTTATCACAAAGAGTGATCAAAAAACTGAATAAATACTTCCGACCGGAGTTTTTAAACCGTATTGATGAAATGATTGTATTCCGAAAATTGACGGAACAGGACTTGAAAAAGATTGTTGAAATTTTTCTTTATAAACTTCAAAAAAGAATGGAAAAGAAAGGTTTTATGGTCAGTTTTTCCGAGGAAGTAATTTCTTATATCGCAAAGGTTGGTTCAGATTCCCGCTATGGTGCAAGGCCGCTCAAGCGAGCCGTTCAAAAACAGATAGAAGACTTTTTGGCAGAATCTATTTTAAAAGGAGAATTTACCAAAAAAACACCGACAAAAATAATTTTAAAAAATGATAAAATCTCTATGGAAATAAATTGACAAAAGAGTTAAAATAGTGTATGATATAAGATAGAAAAAATATAATCGGTGAAGTATATTCTTCAGCCGAATTCTCGAGGATTTTCTATGCAAATCAAAACGGTTGTAACAGGTCAGCTGGAAGAAAACTGTCATCTGATTTGGGATGATGAAAAACGTTGTCTTGTGGTTGATCCCGGTGATGATTTTGATCGTATTTGGGAAGTAATATCAGAGGAAGGTCTTTTTGTTGAAACAATCGCTTTAACGCACGGTCACTATGACCATGTGGGCGCTGTCAACGAGCTTCGCCAGAAAACCGATGCAAAAGTGATTGCTCACGAGGAAGAACAGGCTTTGATTTTAAATCCCCAAATATCTCTTTCTTGTTATTTTAAACCAGATTTTCCAACTCCCGTTGTGGATTCTTATGTGCGGGAAGGGGATACTGTCACGGTTGGCAGTCTTTCCTTCACTGTAATGCATACTCCCGGGCATACTCAGGGCGGTATGTGTTTATATACTGACGGCGTTTTATTTTCCGGAGATACGGTGTTTTTTGGAACCCTGGGCAGATGGGATTTTCCTACCGGAGATTTGGCCAAATTGGTTCATTCCATTACCAAGCGAATTTTCTCACTTCCCTCCGATACGGTGATTTATTCCGGTCATGGTCCCAAAACAACCGTAGGGAAGGAAAAGCATCATAATGAGGTTTTAAGATGGTCATCAATTTAAAAAATGAGATAGAATCTTTTCACTATGGGATATACCATCTTCTGAAAATGATTTTTCCCTTCGATGAAATCATCTGTAATGGAGAAAATGCTGATTTGGATATTGCTTATCATATCGGAGATGATTCGGTAACCGTTACCTGTGGGGAAAAAAGTCATACGGAACCAATTATCCGGGATGATGTGCTTCTGACATTAAAGCGGGCAATATATTTTGTTACAGATGCCAAATTGCCGTTTGGCATTTTAACAGGCGTCCGCCCGTCTCAGACAGCTTTAAAATTTTCAGAACATGTTACTGACGGTTTATCTTCTGTGTATTTGGTTGCTCCGAATAAGGCAGAAGTTATGAAACAGTGTGCTAATCATCTGATAAAAACCGGTCAAACCCTGAATCCAAAAGAAATTTCCTTGTATATTCACATTCCGTTTTGTCCCACACGATGCGGATACTGTTCTTTCACGCTGGAGTATTTAAAACCCTATTCTTTATTGATAGATGATTATTTTACTGCTCTCATGCGGGAATTGCGGGCTGTGTTGCAAACTATTTCGGAATGTGAGCTTACTTTGAATTCTGTTTATATTGGCGGGGGAACACCTACCGTGTTAACACAGAAACAGTTAGAGGAGTTAATTGGAACGGTTTTGGCTTTCCAAATTCCCAAAGAGTTTTCCGTGGAGGCAGGACGGGCAGATACCATAACGCGGGAAAAACTTGCCGTATTATCCCAAATGGGTGTGAAGCGCATTAGTATCAATCCGCAAACCTTAAATCAAGCAACTCTTGACAGAATCGGCAGACGTCATACTGTTACTGAGTTTTTAAAAGCCTATGAATTAAGCAGACAATTTTCTTTCGATACCGTCAACACCGATTTAATTGCGGCACTTCCGGGAGAAGGTTTTGCGGAATTTCAGTATTCTTTGGACGGTATCTTATCTTTATCGCCGGAGCATATCACCGTACATACCTTGTGCAAAAAAAGAACCTCCGATCTGCGGATGCAAAATGAGAAGGAGCAATTCTTAGAAGCAGAAAAAATGTTGCAATATTCCTACGAAGTGTTAGCAGATTCTTATGAACCGTACTATATTTACCGCCAGAAAAATGCAGTGGCAGGATTGGAAAATATCGGTTTTATGCGAAACCAGAAGGTATGCAGTTATAATATTTTTATGATGGAGGAGATTTCGTCCGTCATAGCAGTTGGTGCAGGAGGAACTTCCAAGCTGACTGATTTTGCAACGAAAAAGCCGTTCTCCAAGCTTCGCACCGATAAACAACCGGAACGGTATATGAAAGATTTGGATGACATTATTTGTGAGAAGCAAAGATTTTTACAAGATGGAAGTCATCTGCTTTAATTTATTATTGGAGGAATCCTTATGAACATTTGGCATGATATGAGGGACGAGAGAATTACTCCCGAACGGTTTTCTGCAGTCATCGAAATTGAAAAAGGCGGAAAAAACAAATACGAACTGGACAAAGAAACAGGCCTTTTAAAATTAGACCGAGTGCTATACACATCTACCCACTATCCGGCAAACTACGGTTTTATTCCAAGAACCTATGCTCAGGACGGTGACCCGTTAGACGTATTGGTTCTTTGTACGGAAGGTATTATGCCTATGACGGTGGTGGAATGTTATCCCATTGGCGTTATTCGTATGATTGATGACGGTGCCGTTGATGAAAAGATTATTGCTGTTTGTGAAAATGACCCTTATCACAATTCCTTTCATGATGTTTCCGAATTGCCAAATCATTTATTTCATGAAATCAAGCATTTTTATGAAGTATATAAAATGCTGGAATATAAAGAAACTATTGTCAATATGGTGGAAGGTGCGGAAGTAGCAAAGCAAATTATTGCAGATTGCATCGAGAATTATAAAAAAGAATTTTTAGCAAAGTAAATTACAATATGGAGAGTATTATGAAAAACTTATTGGTAGCCCAGTCCGGCGGCCCAACTGCCGCCATCAACGCAAGCTTAGCAGGTGTCATCAGCGGTGCCCAGAAAGAAACATCTATTGATAAAATTTACGGTGCCGTTTATGGAATTGAAGGTGTGTTAAACGATAACTGCGTTGAGCTGAATCATATAGATTTAGATATTTTAAAACAAACTCCGGCGGCATTTTTAGGCTCTTGCCGCAAAAAGTTGCCTCCATCTTCCGACAACCCGGAAATTTATCAGCAGATATTTTCTTATTTTTCCAAAAAAAATATTGGCTATTTTCTTTATATCGGCGGAAACGATTCCATGGATACTGTTTCCAAATTATCCGATTATGCCGCAGAGCATCATTTCGATGTGAAAATTATCGGTATTCCCAAAACCATTGATAATGATTTGGCAATTACAGACCATACCCCCGGATTTGGTTCTGCAGCAAAATATGTGGCAACCACGGTGGCAGAAATTACGGAGGATAGTATGGTGTATGATTTAAAATCTGTCACCATCGTGGAAATTATGGGGCGTCATGCAGGTTGGTTAACCGGAGCATCTGTATTGGCAAGAAATGAAAACAGAAGTGCACCCCATTTGATTTATTTACCTGAGGTTGCATTTTCCAAAGAACAGTTTGTGAAGGATATTCAATCTTTATTTGAAAAAGGTATTCATCAGGTGATTGTGGCAGTTTCAGAAGGGATTCACGATGAAAACGGAACATTAATTTGTGAAGGCGGCATCAGTTCCACTGATTCCTTCGGGCACGCTATGTTAAGCGGTGCAGGAAAAGCCTTGGAAAACTTGGTGAAAGCAGAACTTTCATGCAAAGCAAGAAGTGTAGAACTAAATGTTTGTCAGCGATGTGCCGGTCATCTATTATCCAAAACCGATATCACGGAATCCTTTGCTATCGGGGAAGCAGGTGTCAAACGGGCAGTGGCAGGGCATAGCGGGGAAATGATGGTGTTTCAGCGCCTCTCCGATACTCCTTATGAAATCTGTGTGGAATCTGCCGATATTCACAAAAGCGCCAACGTCGAAAAATGTGTCCCCAAAGAATGGATTATAAATGGGAATGATGTATCTGAGAAACTGATTACCTATTTAAAGCCGTTAATTTTTGGGGAAGCTTCTGTGGTTTTTAGCGAAAACGGACTACCAAAACATATACATAGATAGGAATTATACAAAATGTATCAGGATTTTTCATATTATTATGACCGTTTTGCCTACGACATTGATTATGGCAGATTTTATCGGTATTACAAGAAAATATTTGAAAAATTTTCCATAAATCCCAAGCTGATTCTGGATATCTGTTGCGGTACGGGAACTCTGACTCGTATGATGGCAAAAGATTATGAAATGATTGGGGTGGACTATTCTTGGGAAATGCTGGATGTGGCCAGAGAAAAAGATCCTGATGCCACCATTTTATACTTAAATCAGTCGATGACAGATTTTGAACTTTACGGTACGGTAGATGCTTGCTATTCCTCTTTGGACAGCGTCAACTACCTTTTAGAAAAAGAAGATTTAAAAAAACATTTTAAATTAGTGAAAAATTATTTAAATCCTAACGGATTGTATATTTTTGATATTTCCACCATTTATAAATTCCGCCATATTTTGGGAAATAATACCTTTACCGACGAAACCGAAACAGAAATGTTTATCTGGCAGAATACTTATGAAGACCGTCTTTTAACCATGGATTTGGATATTTTTTATCGCCGTGAGGACGGTTCTTACGGACGGGTATCAGAAACTCACTATGAAAGAGGATACACCGTGTCAGAAATTAAAAAAATTGTTGAGCAATGCGGTTTTTTGGTGGAAGGTGTATACGATGAATTTAGTTTTAAACCGTCTCATTTAAAAAGCGAACGGATATTTTTTGTGATAAGGAGCATATAAACCGTGATAGAATTTGTTTCCAAAGACACTATTGAAATTCAAAAAGAATATATGAAAAACGTCCGCTTAAAAAATGAGGGGACAAAGAAGACCGCAGTGGTAGTTACATACGGTTGCGCCCAGAATGAAACGGATTCGGACAAGCTTTATGCTATGCTTTTTGAGATGGGCTACCAAAAGGGTGACGATGAAAAAAATGCTGACCTTGTGATTTATAACACTTGTTCTGTTCGAGAAAATGCAGAAGTGAAGGTGTACGGTAAGGTCGGCACTTTGAAAGCGAAAAAGAAAAAGAATCCGGATATGGTCATCGGCGTTTGCGGATGTTTAATGCAGCAGCCTCATGCAAGCGAGCGAATCAAAAAGACCTTTCCGTTTGTGGATATGGTGTTTGGTACTCATGTCATCCACGAATTTCCTAAAATGCTGCATCATGTATTGACCGAACGGGAACGTGTGTTCTCGGTAGACTCGGTGGACGGTGTGATTGCAGAGGGAGTTCCTGTTGTTTACGATAAATGGTATAAGGCATCGATTCCCATTATGTA
Organism: Clostridia bacterium; assembly: GCA_045540295.1. Classification (GTDB taxonomy): domain Bacteria; phylum Bacillota; class Clostridia; order UMGS1840; family UMGS1840; genus SIG452. The sequence continues at coordinate 22,785 of JAZQGY010000019.1, read as the reverse complement.
CGGCTGTAATAATTTCTGCACCTATTGTGTGGTTCCCTATACCCGAGGTAGAGAAAGAAGCCGTAAATCCGAAGATATTTTAAAGGAAATCAACACTCTTTGTGAAAAAGGGCTCAAAGAAGTGACCTTGCTTGGTCAAAATGTGAATTCCTACGGCAAGGATTTAGAAAACGATTTGGATTTTCCCGACCTATTGGCTGCTATTTGTGAGATTGACCAGATTAAAAGAATTCGTTTTGTAACCTCTCATCCCAAGGATTTAACCGATAAATTGATTGCTGTGATGGATGCGAACAAAAAAATTTGCAATAGCTTACATTTGCCGTTTCAGGCAGGTAATAACCGTGTGTTAGCCGAAATGAATCGTAGATATACCAGAGAAGATTATCTTACTTTGGTTTCAAAAATCAGAAAGGCCGTTCCCGATATTGCCTTAACCTCTGATGTAATTGTAGGGTTTCCCGGCGAAACTGAAGAAGAATTTTACGATACGTTATCCTTAATTCGTGAGGTTCGTTTTGATAATTTATTTACTTTTATTTATTCTCCCAGAAAAGGTACGAAAGCAGCTTTGATGAACGATCCTCGCACCTATGAAGAAAAGCTCAGAAACTTTAACGAGCTTTTAGAAGTACAAACGGAAATTTGCAGAGAAGCAAACGAAGCTTACTTAAATCATACTTACGAAATTATCGATGAAGGCTTAAGCAAAAATAATCCTTTGATGCGGCAAGGCAGAACCACCACCAACAAGGTGATAAATTATAAAGCCAAAACCGATGTATCGGAAGGCGATTTTGTAATGGTAAGAGTTACCGAAGTTATGTCCTGGTCGCTGGTGGGTGAGCAGGAATGTTAGAACAGGACGGTTGAATGAATGATGCAGATAGAAAAATTATCTCCGATGATGCAACAGTACTTCGAAATCAAAAAGGATTACGAAGATACTTTGCTGTTCTTTCGGTTAGGCGATTTTTATGAAATGTTTTTTTCGGATGCTATTACCGCATCCCGCGAACTGGAAATTACCTTAACGGGTAGAGACTGCGGTCAGGAGGAACGGGCACCCATGTGCGGTGTTCCGTATCATAGTGCCGAAACATACATTTCCAAACTGATAAAAAAAGGCTATAAGGTTGCTATTTGTGAGCAGGTGACAGATCCCAAAGCGGCAAAAGGAATTGTGGAACGGGCAGTTGTTCGTATTATTACGCCCGGTACCTTTTCCGATACCAATGCGTTGGACGAAAAATCCAATCACTATTTGGCTTCAGCATATATCACCAAAAAAGGGGCAGGGGTTACTTTTGCCGATATTACCACAGGGGATGTAGCTACCACTGAATTTACGGGAGCAGATTTTATTTCCCATTTAATCAGTGAATTGGTAAAATATGCACCTGCAGAAATCTTAGTGAATTCTGAAGCTTTGATTCATAAAACCTTTCTTTCTTCTGTGAAAGAGAGAATCAATACCCGCTTTGAAACAATGGAGGATTCTTTATACAGTTTTTCCAGTGTGGAAGAAAATTTATCCAAGCGCTTTGACGCGTTTTGGGAGAAAAAGGATGCACTGATTAAAAAAGAGCTTTCCTATTTTTCCTTAGCGGCTTGTCTTTATTATATTGATAAAACCCAGAAAACCGAGCTCCGCCATATTACGGAATTTGACTATTACGATGCCAAAAGCTTCTTGGAAATTGATGACTGTGCCAAACGGAATCTGGAACTTACAGAAACCATGCGTGATAAAAAACGGCAAGGTTCATTGTTTGGTGTTTTAGATGAAACCAAAACCTCTATGGGAGCCAGAATGCTCAAGCGCTTTATCGAAAGACCTTTGGTAAATCGCACAGCAATTGAGCGTCGCTTGGATGCGGTGGAAGAATTAACCCGTCATCAGCCGGATGCAGATACTGTTCGCACCTATTTAAAAGAAATTCGTGATGTGGAACGACTATTGTCCAAAATTTCCTTAAAAACAGTAAACGGCAGGGATTTACTGGCTCTTCGGGATTCCTTTCGGGTGTTGCCTCAGTTAAAAGAACTGGTAGGAAAATTTCATTCTTCTTTATGGAAACAGATGTATCAAGATTGGGATTCTTTGGAAGATATTTTTAAAGAAATTGATGCTTCCATTTCCGAAAATGCGCCTTTGACCATCCGGGAAGGAGAAATTATCAAAGACGGTTATCACGAAGAAATTGATAAAATCCGCGCTATGAAGAAAAACAGCAAAACAATTCTGCTGGACTTAGAAAACAAAGAACGGGAAAAGACCGGTATTGCTAAATTAAAAACCGGCTACAACAAGGTATTCGGTTATTATATTGAAGTTACCAAATCCTATCAGGATTTAGTGCCGGACTATTTTATCAGAAAACAGACACTAGCCAACTGTGAACGCTATATCACAAGTGAATTAAAAGAAATTGAAGAAGTACTGTTAAGTGCGGAAGAAAAAATCACTGAGCTGGAATATCAGGTGTTCTGCCAGATTCGGGAAATGATTTTCCATAATTCCGAACGCATTAAAAAGACAGCTGATTTAGTTAGTTACTTAGATGTATTATGCTCTTTCTATGAAACAGCATTAAAACATAATTATGTAAAGCCTGAGTTTAATACAGGTAATCAGATTGAAATTTTAGACGGTCGCCACCCTGTGGTAGAACAGGCAAGGCGGGACGTTCTGTTTGTGTCAAACGATACCAAGCTCACTGAAAAAGAACATTTTGCCATTATTACCGGTCCTAATATGGCAGGGAAGTCCACTTATATGCGTCAGGTCGCTTTAATATGTATTATGGCGCAGATGGGGTCTTTTGTACCTGCAAAATATGCTTCTTTAACGGTTTTAGACAAAGTGTTCACCCGTGTGGGGGCGTCCGATGATTTAGCTATGGGACAGTCCACTTTTATGGTAGAAATGACTGAGGTATCCACCATCCTAAAAAATGCCACAAAAAACAGCCTGATCATTTTAGATGAAATCGGCCGTGGTACCAGTACTTATGACGGTTTGTCTATCGCATGGGCAGTGGTGGAATATATTTGTGAAAAAATCGGTGCAAAAACTTTATTTGCAACCCACTATCATGAGCTTACCCAGCTGGAAGATAAAATGAGCCCTGTGAAAAATTACTGTGTTGCCGTAAAAAAACGTGGAGACGATATCACCTTCCTTCGTCGTATTATCGAAGGAGGTGCGGATGACAGCTACGGGGTGGAAGTTGCCAAATTGGCAGGAATCCCCAATCAGGTCATTAAACGTGCACAGGAATTGGTGCGTGACTTAGAGGGCGATAAAACCGAAATGAGAATTTCTCCCGCTACCGTTTTAGAGGAAGAGGAAAACCAGTCTTTTGCGGGATTATTGTCTATGAATCTGGTGGCAGAGCTAAAGAAAACTGATGTGACCACCTTAACCCCTTTGGAAGCATTAAACCTTTTAAATCATTTGGTAAATGAAGCCAAAAAAATCTAGGTAGGAAATACATATGGGAACCATTCGTGTATTAGATCGGTTATTATCCGATATGATTGCTGCAGGCGAGGTTGTGGAACGGCCTTCCTCTGTGGTGAAAGAATTATTTGAAAATGCCAAAGATGCCGGTGCCGGCAGAATTACTGTGGAAATTTCGGAAGGTGGCAAGAAGCGGATTTCTGTGACGGATGATGGCAGCGGTATGGACCGTGAGGATGCAGTCCTCTCGGTTGTTCGCTATGCCACCAGTAAACTAAAAGCGAAAGAAGATTTGTTTGCTATTTCCACCATGGGGTTCCGTGGTGAGGCATTAGCAAGTATTTGTGCGGTTTCCAAAGTTACCATCATTACCAGAAGGGAAGATGCTCTTTCCGGTACCAAGCTTATCTGTGAGGGTGGAGAGGTAATATCTGTAGAAGACATTGGCTGCCCTGTGGGTACGAAAATTATAGTGGAAGATCTATTTTACAATACTCCTGCAAGACTGAAATTCTTAAAAAAAGATGCCACAGAAGGTGCCTATATTGAGGAGATTGTGGCACGGCTTATCTTATCAAACCCGCATTTGTCCATTAAGTTTGTAAAAGACGGTCGGCAGGTGTATTATTCTAAAGGAGATAACGATATCCGTTCTGCTGTTTATGCTGTGTACGGAAGTCAACTATCAGAACAGTTAATTATGGTGGATGCCGAAAAAAACGGTGTCACAGTTTTTGGTTGTGTAGGGTCTCCCAACCTGGCACGTCCTACCCGTAAATTTGAAAATTTCAGTGTAAACGGTAGAATATGTAAATCTAAGATTTTGATTCAGGCATTGGAGTTTGCATATTTTCAGAAAATGGCACAGGGGAAATATCCGTTCTGTGCGTTGGATATCCGTGTGAATTACAATTTATGCGATGTAAATGTTCATCCCCAAAAAGCGGAAGTGAAGTTTTCGGATGAACAGAGCATCTATGATGCTATTTATACCTCTGTGAAGGAGGCTCTGGAAGAAAAGCTGTTTGTGAAAGAAACTAAAACGGTTCCCATTGCAACTTCCAAAGCAGTGCAGTATGAGGAAACAGAAAAAACTTACCTGCAAAGCTCCTTTTTATCTAAACAACAACGTCCTATGGAAGAGGCACCGACAAAGAAGCAGGAGCCTGTTTTTAATCGTGTTGATGATTTTACCTTCTTAAGAGAATCAAAGACAGAGAATGAAAATTCTGGTTTTCTAAAAAAAGAACCCATCTTGAATGAGATTATCACAACAGAGGAAGATAATAGAAAAGAAGAAATTGCAAAAGAAACTTCTGCTGAAAAAATTTTTTCTAAGACTATTGCAGAAGAGAAAGAAGAGGAAGCGTTTCGGGTTATCGGGCAGGTGTTTTCTTCCTATATCCTGATTGAAAAAGGAGACGAGCTGCTTCTCTTGGACCAGCATGCTGCTCATGAGCGTTTAAATTATGAAAAAATCCATCAGCAAATGACAGAGAGGGAAGTTCATTCCCAACTGCTGATGGTTCCAAAAATCGTGGAGTTTGCTCCCACCGATTATCGTCTGATGGTAGAGCATTTAGAGCTGTTGGCCAATGTGGGCATTATGGCAGATGATTTTTCCGACAATTCCATCGTTGTGAGGGAAATTCCAACGGAAGTAAAAGAGAAGAATATCGAAAAATTATTATATGAAATTTTAGAAGAAATCAAAAAAAGCGGAAAGGTAAAACCTGAAAATTTTAATTTACGGCTATTGTTTTTGGTAGCTTGCAAAATGAGCGTGAAGGCAAATACCCAGCTTTCTATGTATCAGATGGAAGAGCTTTGCAAAGAAGCCTTTTCCTTAAACGGAAAAACCACCTGTCCTCACGGTAGACCGCTCTTTATTTCTTTTTCCAAAAGCTATATTGAAACTAAATTTGAACGGTAGGAGTACCTATGAATCAGGTTATTGTCATTGCAGGCCCCACTGCTTCAGGGAAAACCGGGTTATCTGTGGAGGTCGCAAAAGAATTGCATACGGAAATCGTGTCTGCAGACTCTATGCAGATTTATCAGGGAATGGACGTGGGAACTGCCAAGGTTACCGCAGATGAAATGTGCGGGATTCCTCATCATATGATAGATATTGTGTCTCCTGTGGAGAATTATAATGTTAGTCGCTATGTAGAGGATGCCAAACCCATTGTGGACAGTATTTTAGCAAACGGAAAAATCCCCGTCATTGCAGGTGGCACAGGATTGTACATCAATTCTTTGGTATACGGATACGATTTAGCACCCATTCCGGGAGACGAACAAGTCCGTGCGGAGATTACTGCTTTATACGAAGAAAAAGGCGGGGATTATTTGCTTAGGGAACTTCGTAAAATTGATCCGAAAACTGCGGAAAGACTTCATCCAAACAATGCCAGACGACTGATTCGAGCATTAGAGGTGTACCGTATTTCGGGAACCACTATTTCCGACCAGGAAGAGCGTACCAAAAATGCACCTAAGCCCTATGACGTGCGATTTTTTGTATTGGATACCGATCGGGACAAGCTTTATGAACGCATTAATCATCGAGTAGATGTGATGCTGGAAAACGGTTTGGTAGAAGAAGTAAAAACACTGTTGGAAAGGGGTATCCCCAAAACCAACACCTCCATGCAGGCAATTGGATATAAAGAAATTGTAGAGTATTTAGACGGCTATTTAACTTTGGATGAAGCGGTGGAGAAATTAAAAATGGAATCTCGCCGTTACGCCAAACGCCAGTTAACCTGGTTTCGCAGAAACGAAGGTGCCATATGGCTGGAAGCATCCCTCCCTAAAGAAGAGTTGACTCGTCAGATTCTTGCGAGCATAGAAAAAAGGTGACAAAATGGAAGAACGAAGAATGAAAAAGAAAAGAAAAAATAAAATCCCACCAATTTACTATGTGGTGGGGGGCATTATTTTACTGTTGGTTGTAGTAGGGTTGTATATTTATTATCATCCCAGTTATAGCACGCAAGTAGTATATCATGGTAGTGAAGAAGAAGTGATTTCGGGAAAAGCTATTTTTGTGTGGGATGAGGAACTTCTTTCCTCAACATCCAAGGGAATGGCAGTTATGAATTATTCCGACGGTACCCGAGTAACTGCACGCACCCATGTTGCTACCGTTTATTCGGGAGATATTGATGAAGGTAAGAAGCAAAGTATAAAAACTCTGAGCGAAAAAATCAATTCCTTAGAGATTAGCATCAAAAACCAAAATCGCGACGGCAGAGGAGACGGTAACACCGCTTCTTTGCTGCTTAACAAGATGAAAGACGTGGCGTATTATTCTCATTTGGGAGAATTTGAACCGCTATATCAGGAGACTCGTGAAATTGAGAATATCGCTATGGGGGTTTCCGGGAATGATCCAAAAGAAGAGTTGGAACGTCTCAAGCGGCAAAGAGATGATTTGGAACGCTCCATTACCGGAACAAAAGATGCGTTCTATTCGGTGAGCTCCGGGCTTATCACATCAAAAGTGGACGGATATGAAACTGTAATTAACAAACAAACTGTAGAAAATGCAGATTGTCAGCTGTTTTCCAATTTGTGGAATAGCAGTTCGGTTGATTATGCAAATACTGCCGGTAATTATGCGTTCGGAAAGATTGTAAATAATTATGAAGTTACTATGCTGGTATACCTTTCCAATGCAGCCGCAGAAGGTATTACCACTGATCCGGTAAAAGAACCCGGTAAAACAAACATACTGTATTTAAAAACATCACGAGTGCCGGAAGGAAAAATTGCGTGCACAGTAAAAGATATTTCTTCCAATGGCACCGATACTGTGTTAACGCTTTCTTTAAGTCAACATCTGGATACTTTAATGAATGAACGAAAATTGGAAGTTGAGTTAGTTAAGAAAACCCATAGTGGATTGCGGATTCCCAAAGAGGCGATTCAGGGAGAAGGTGACGACCAATTTGTTTTCATTGTGAAAGAAAGCATCGTGAGAAAACGTCCCGTAAAAATACTGTTTGAAAAAAATGAGTATGTAATTATTGAGGAAAACAATAACAATCCTTCCAATGTATTGTTGTACGATTTAGTGATTACTGAGTATAAAAATTTAGCGGAAGGTAGCCCTGCGCCAAATGCCCGGTAGTTTTTTGTAAAAAAAGGGAGAAAAGGAGAGAATCCGATTGACAATAGCGGAAAAACTTGATATAATAAAAGACGAAATTTCTGATAGCTTAAAAAAAGCCGGACGTTCGTTGGGGGAAGTACAATTGCTTCCTGTTACCAAGATGAAAACCGTGGCAGAAATTATGCCAGCGTTGGAGTATGGCATCCGTTCCATTGGCGAAAACTACGTGCAGGAGCTGGTTGCAAAATATGAGCAGTTAAGTCCTTATGTGGATGAATTTCATATGATTGGGCACCTGCAATCCAACAAGGTAAAGTACATTATTGATAAAGTAAGTCTGATTCATTCAGTGGATTCACCGTCTGTTTTATCTGAAATTCAAAAACAGGCACAAAAAATCGGCAAGGTGCAGGATATTCTTTTTGAGGTAAATCTGACCAAGGAAGATTCCAAATTTGGCGTGTATGAGGAGAATTTGGAAGAACTGTATCAAAAAGCAAAGGAGCTTCCCAATGTTCGGGTATGTGGCCTGATGACAATGCCCCCTGTTCATTATGCGGAAGCTGAACTTCGGAGAGTGTTCTCGAAGCTGCGAAAAATCTATGAGGATTATAAATCCTGTGATTTAGCTTTTCATATTTTGTCTATGGGCATGAGCAATGATTATCAAGTTGCCATTGAAGAAGGGTCAACTCTGGTGCGAATCGGTTCCAAAATTTTTGGTCCGAGAAATTATATGTAAATAATAAGCAGGGAGCTTTTATGCTTCCGGATTACTATATAGGAGGAAATTGAAATGTTTGGTGCGATTAAGAAAAAATTAGTGGATTTTGGTATTTTAGAAAAGGAAGAGGACGAATTAGAAGAAGAAGCCGTTGAAGGAATTTTTGCTTCTACGAAAGAAACAAAAACCAAGGAAGTAAAGGAAACAAAAGAACCGTTCTCTGCACCCAAAAAAGGAAAGATTGTGAATATTCATACCACTACTCAGTTAAAAGTAGTGGTAGTGCAGCCGGTAGCGTTTGAAGATTCTAAAGAAATTGCAGATCATTTGAAAACTAAAAAACCGATTGTGGTTAATTTAGAAAATATTGACCGTGAGGTTGCAAAACGGATTATTGACTTTTTATCCGGGGCAGTTTATTCTCTGGACGGTAACATTCAAAAAATTTCCAACGGGATTTTTCTGATTGTTCCGTATAATATGGGTATTATGGGAGACTTCAAAGACGAACTGCGCAATAAAGTTGCGTTTCCGTTCTAATCTTTCTTAATTTTTATGCAGACAAAAACAGAACTGTTGGCAAAAATATCCGATAAGGATGACAGGATGCTGTTATCTTCGGTATATGATAAGCTGGAGCAATCCTATCAAAAAAACTACCCTGTGTTTTCGGATTTTCTGGACGAGCGGCAAATCGCTATGGTGAAATCGCTGTTTTCTTTCTGGAAAGATGATTTATGCTTTTTTGGTGGAATAGAGAACGCAGGAAGAAATATTTGCCATCTTCGGTTTGGTTATGAAGATTATCCGATCAAACTCGTGGAGCTTTCGTTCCCAAAAGGAGCATCGGTTTCTCACCGTGACGTTTTAGGTTCCTTGATGGGACTTGGTATCAAACGTCAAAAAATCGGAGATATTTTGGTAGATGATGTTGCAGTGGTGGCGGTAAAAGAAGAAATTTTAAAGTATTTGATGGAAAACCTGATTTCTGTTGGCAGATACCCGGTAACTTTGCGTGTTCTGGATGATTTTTCAGTAACAAATACAGCGAATTTTTCTTACCGTCAGACAACTGTGGCAGCACTACGACTGGATTGTATTATTTCAGATATTGCCCGTTTGTCCCGCGAGAAAGCAAAAGAACTGATTCTTTCTGGAAAAGTAAAAGTGAATCATTTTATAGAAACTCATTATAATAAGGTGCTTTCTTCGGGAGATATGATTTCCGTTACTAAAAAAGGACGTTTTGTCTTGGAGGAAGTCGAAGGCGTTACCCGAAAAGACCGAGTAAAAATTACAATCAAGAAATATGAATAAGGCATAGGAGCTCCATACTCTTATGCCTTTATCTAAAAAAGGGGGATTTTTTATGTACACACCGATCGAACTCGAAAACATTACCTTTAAAAAAGCTGCTTTTGGCTATAGTCAGGAAGAAGTTACCCAATTTGTGGAACGTATTTATAAGGATTATGACAAGTTGTACAAAGAAAACCTGGCATTAAAAGACAAAAATAATATGCTTTCCGATGCAATCCGCGAATATAAATCGATGGAAGATGCACTAAGGGATACTGTCGTTACCGCTCATTCTATTTCAGATGAAGTAAAAAAGAATGCGCACAAGGAAGCAGAAATTATCGTGAAAGAGGCCAATGTGCAAAAGGATGAAATGATTGCAAAAGCTAACGCAGAGCTTTCTGCTATTCAGACGCAGATTGCAAACCTGAAGCAGGAATTTAATATTTATAAATCTAAAATCAGAAGCCTGATTCAATCTCAGATTGATATTTTGGAACTGGATCAGTAAGGGAGTTGCCATGATAGCATTATATATGGGAATTGTTTTATTCCTGATTTTGGTTACAAGATTATTGGCGTATTATGGTATTTATGCCTTAGCGCAGGCAGAAATCATTGTGATTCCGGATGTATTAAAACTAACACTGGTGCAAAATTTTGGTGCCGGATTTGGCATCTTTGAAGGCGCAAAAGTTCTGCTGATTAGTGTGTCGGTGATTCTCTTTCTTGCGATTACCTATTATGTGGTGGCAAAGAAAAAAGAAATTCGTTTTTCTACTCTGATTCCCTTGGCAATGGTTGCAGGGGGTGGTATTTCTAACGTGGCAGACCGCTTTCAGTTTGGGTATGTGGTAGATTATATCAACGTTTATTGTATCAATTATCCGGTTTTTAACCTGGCTGATATTTGTATCGTAATAGGTGTCATTTGGATTGCAGCCAAAATCCTGTTTGAAAAGGAACCCCGGGAGCAGTAGGAGTTAACCTATGGAGCTGATTGTTTCGACAACTGAAAAAATTAGAATTGATAAATATCTTGCGGATACTTGTCCTGATTTAACCAGAAGTTTTGTGCAAAAGCTGATTGAGGAAGGTCATATCACCGTAAACGGTAATGCCTGCACGAAAAAGACGACGCTTTCAGACGGCGACGTGGTGGTTTGTCAGATTCCCGAGCCGAAAGAACTTTCAGTTACGGCAGAGAATATTCCGTTGGAAATTGTTTATGAAGATGATTCTTTAATTGTGGTCAATAAGCCACGGGGAATGGTAGTGCATCCCGCCAACGGTAATCTTAACGGGACGTTGGTGAATGCTTTGCTGTATCATTGTAAAGGACGGCTTTCTTCCATTAACGGTGTTATCCGTCCCGGAATTGTTCATCGCATTGATAAGGATACCAGTGGTATCCTTTTGGTCGCTAAAACAGATGCTGCTCATCTTTGTTTGGCAGAACAAATCAAAGAACATTCAGTGAAGCGGGAATACATTGCCTTGCTGGACGGCGTGCTTAAAGATGAAGAAGGTATTGTAGACAAGCCAATCGGACGCAGTGAAAAAGACCGCAAAAAGATGGCAATTACACTGAAAAATTCTCGTAATGCGGTGACTCATTATCGTGTTTTGGAGCGATACAAAGGATACTGCCTGGTGAAATGCCGTTTGGAAACCGGAAGGACCCATCAGATTCGAGTGCATATGGCAAGTCTTGGTCATCCGGTTACCGGAGATCCGGTATATGGTGCAAAAAAACAAAAACTGTTTCAGAATGGGCAGCTTCTTCATGCTAAAACAATTGGTTTTATTCATCCGAAAACCGAAGAGTATATGGAGTTTACTTCCGAACTTCCATCGGATTTTCAAAATGTGCTAAATAAGTTAAACCGTTAGGAGGATTCGCAAATTGAAAACGTTAGATGAAATTCGTGCCTTTTTTGCAAATGACCGCTTTGCAACCGAAAACGGAATGACGGTTGATGAAGTTGCTGAAAATTATGCAAAATGCAGCTTGACACTTTCTGATCGGCATAAAAATGCGGTTGGCGGAGTAATGGGCGGTGTTTATTTTACTTTAGCAGATTTTTGCTATGCTGTTGCAACCAATCATCAGGAACCAAGATGGGTATCTTTAAATTCTACCATTTCATTTTTAGGAAGACCAAAAGGGGAACGTTTAATTGCCACTGCAAAATGTATTAAAAACGGTCGCTCTACAAATTGTTACACAATTACCGTAACCGATGAATTAAACAATCTTGCTGCAACCGTTTTAATAACCGGTTTTTCCATCCGATAACTTGATTCATTCCAAGTATGGTAAGCACTAAGAGGTGCTTGCCATTTTTTATTTCAAGAAAGAATTACGCAGTGAAATCGTTGCAAGAGCACTTAAGGAAGTGGATTCTAATATTCCTGACCGGTTAAAGACAGATAAAAAGCCACCTGTTTTTCGTAACTTTACAGGTGGCTTACGTTATTCTAAATAGTTATTTTTTTACGAACTTAAACTAGAGTTTCGTCTTTGGATTTTTCTTTCAGTAAGTCTCTGATTTCTTCTAACAGAACAATGTCATCTGCTTTCTTCGGAGGTTCTTCTTCTTTGGGTTCTTCTTTTCTTTTTCTGGTTAAAGAAGCCACAACTTTGATGAAGATAAAGATGGACATTGCAATGATTAAGAAATCAATGATTTTTTGGATAAATACGCCATACTTAATTACAGCTCCGTTAAAGGTGTAGGACAGTTCGGCAAAGTTAATGCCACCCAACAGAAGTCCGATTGCAGGCATAATGATATCTGCAACCAATGAGGAAACAATGTCTTTGAATGCACCGCCGATAATAACACCGACTGCCATATCAAGGACGTTGCCCTTCAATGCAAACTCTTTGAATTCAGCGATAAAACCGCCAACTTTTTCTTTTGTTTTTTTCATAGCTTTGAATCCTTTCGTTTTTATAGTATAAAGCATTTAATTTTCTTTGGAGAGTAATTGTTTTACAATTTTTGTTGCAAAAAGGATGCCAAGGTAAATCACTAAACCGGCTAAAATAGGAATGATAAATACCATTTTTCCTGTGTAGCCAACAGTAAATTGAAAGATGATATGCGTTAGCACAAATACCAAAGAAGAAGCAATGATAATAAATAGGTTTTTGATAAACTGCTTATTGATAAAGCCTGATGTTTCTTTAATGAGCAGGATAAACATAATTACGGAAAACAGAATACAAACGCCTGCGGTTGAGCCTACAATTCCGTAAAAGGAGTGTTGGAAGAAATAGTTGCAAACTGTGTTTGCTACCAGAATACCTATTGCAGAAAGGACTGTAATCAAATACTTGCCCTTGGCATAAAAAATCTTAAATAGCAGTTCCTGTGTCATAAAAGCGAATACGCAACATGAATAAATCAGAAAAGCGGGAGCTACAAGATTTACTGACTCTGCTTGAAATTCACCTCGTTGGTATAATAACGTAATAATCTCTCTGTGATAAATCCCCACGATTACCAAAAACGGAATGAAAATAGCAAACAAAAATGTGAGAGCATAACGAATCAGCCCGTTAGTTTTTTCGGAGTCGTTGTCTTTCATGGCTTTGGTTAAAGAAGGGAAGAAGACAGCCGACATTGCAACCAAAAATACACTGGATACCGTAGTAAATAATGTGCTGGAGTAATGAATCGCCGACGGAAATCCTTCATTGACACTTGCGAAAGATTTGTCGATGATAAATAAAAACTGAAAAACCATATTGGAAATCAGAATGAATAAAATTTCCATTGGATTTACAGAACGGAGTTTTTCTGCCTGGTTGGTTTTGCTCCATAATTTGTAGCCTTCTTTTTTCAAAGACGGGAACAGGAACAGAAAATGTGCAGCCCAACCTAACGTGGTTACAGTACCCAATGTGTAGATATCGGTTACACCCAGCAGCATACTGCCAATAATGAGCAAGTTAAAAGGAAGACTGACAATGGATGTAATAAAGAATTTATTCTTATTTTGCAATAGCCCCATGGCTGTGTAAGTCAACACAATAAAGCTAAGAGAGGGAAGCATAATCCAAAACAGCCTGAGAGCTGTGTTGAAATCTTCTCCTACCAATCCGGGTAACAATAGTTTGGTAATGGGATAGGAAAGCAGATATAAAGCGCCTGTTCCGATAAGTGAAAACACGAGAGCACGTTTGAAGAAGAAACCAACAAATTCGCGTTCTTCTTTTTTATTATCCAACAGTTTATTGTTAATGCTTTTAATTACAAAGGTAGACAGAGCGACTCCCAGCGCCGTAAAGATAACGCTGGCAACAGAAAATACCTGGGCATAAATATCCATAGTAATCCCGGTTCCAAAATTGTTGCCTAGAAACATTTCTCGCAAAAAGCCCATCGCTTTTGCAAGAAGAATGCCGGCCACCATTAAAATGTAGGAGACACTCAAATTCATGTTAACACCCTGTGATTATGTCACAGTTCCTTTCTATGTTTGGGAACGTCAAATTATTGTCTGTCTTCCAACGGAATATAGCTGTTGTCCATGGAAATGCATTTGTATGCAGGACGCATAATTTTTTTGTTCATAGAAATCTCTTCTAAAATATGTGCACCCCAGCCTGCAATTCTGGAAATCGCAAAGAGCGGCGTAAAGAGTTCTTTGGGAATATTCAGCATTTGGTACACAAAACCGGAGTATAAGTCCACATTTGCGCAAATGTCTTTGCTGGTTTTGCGATTGATAACGATAGGAGCTAACCGTTCAACAGCTTCATATACTTTGAATTGCTCCATCGCTCCTTTTTCTTCAGCAAGCTCCCTTGCTTTTTCACGGAGTAATTCTGCACGGGGGTCAGAAATTGTATAAACTGCATGTCCCATACCATAGATTAAGCCGCTTTTATCGTAAGCCTTCTTATCAAGGACTTTTTCTAAGTATGCCATAATTTCCGCGTCGCTTTCCCAGTTCTGAACATTTTGACATAAGTCTTCCATCATTTCTACCACTTTAATGTTGGCACCACCGTGACGGGGACCTTTTAAAGAGCCGATTGCTGCGGCAATTGCGGAATATACGTCAGTACCGGAAGAGGTAACCACGTGGGTGGTAAATGTAGAATTGTTACCGCCGCCATGTTCTGCATGTAAAATCAGCATTAAATCGAGAATTTCAGCTTCCAAAGGAGTGAATTTTCTGCTGGTTCTGATTAAACGCAAAAAGTTCTCAGCAATGGAGTATTCATCTTTACAGTGATGAATTACCAAGCTTTTTCCGTCGTAATAATGTCTTTTTGCCTGATAACCGTACGCTGCAATGGTGCTTAGGCGGGCAATTAAAGCAATAATTTGTCGGATGACGTTAGGAATGCTGGTATCATCGGGGGATTCATCGTAAGAATACAACGCTAACACACCGCGTGCCAGTTTGTTCATAATATCTTTACTGGGTGCTTTTAAAATCATATCTTCAGCAAAGCCGAAGGGGAGTTCCCGATATGCTGCAATGTTGTCACAAAAAGTTTCAAATTCTTCTTTGTTGGGAAGCTTGGAAAACAGGAGCAGGAAAATGACTTCTTCAAAGCCCATTCGTTTCCCTTTTAAACCTGCAATGATATCACGGATTTCAATACCGCGGTATGAAAGTTTACCCGGGATTGCAATTTTTTCGTCATTTTCAATAATATAACTGCTAACGTTACCAACGGTGGTTAATCCTACAAGAACACCGGTTCCGTTTGCATTACGAAGGCCTCTTTTTACATCGTATTTTCCGTATAGAGAAGTGTCTATCTGAGAAAATTCTTTTACCTTATCTGATAAATGTTCAAAGTATTCTTGAGTCATATGAGGTTCTTTCATATTGATATCTCCTTTCAGTGCGCTTTGGAGCCTTTTTTATAAAGAGGCATATATCCTTGTCCTAAATTATAATCTTACATTTTATTTTACAATAAATTGTAAAAATAGTCAATAAGAAATTGCAATAAAATCGTAAAAATATTTGAAATCAGTTGACATCCAAGGTATCATTTGATAAAATAGAAGAGGATAAAAATGTGTATTTTTGGATTATAATCCGATGTTTCAGAAAGGGTGTTATAATATGAACTATGAGGCAGAAAATGAAAAGGTGCAGGAAACTTTCTCGGAGAAAAATGAAGCTGCAGAGGTTTGTGAAGAAGTGATTGCTAAAGACATCTCAGCCGGCAACAGTGAGGAAGAAACCAATCCCCAAAAAGGAAAAAAGAAAAAGGAAAAAAAGAAAAAAACCTGGCAAAGAGAGCTTCTGGAATGGATAGAATGTTTAGGGGTTGCTCTTTTAGTGGTATTTTTACTAACCACCTTTGTAGGCAGAACTGTTCAGGTAAGCGGTCCATCCATGGAACCAACCTTGCAGGATAAGGATATGTTGGTGGTGTATCATTTAGGTTATACGCCATCCAATGGAGATATCATTGTGTTAAATCCCAAAGGCGATAACAAGCCATATATCAAACGCATCATTGCAATTGGCGGGCAGACAATTGATTTTAAAATGAACATCGACCCGGAGGATAACTCCAAGTATTATGATGTATATGTGGACGGCAAAGTGTTGGAAGAAGATTATATCGCTGACTACATCAGAACCGATCCCAGATCATACTCCACCGAAGAATATCCGATGACGGTCCCGGAAGGACATGTATATGTTTTAGGGGATAACCGTAATCACAGTGTTGACAGCCGTTATGAAGCAACGGTTGGCATGGTAAATCATAAGGACATTATCGGAAAGGCGATTTTCAGATTCTGGCCCCTTGGCAGTTTCGGTTTGTTATATTAAGAATCAACTAAAAAATCGGGAGGATTTATATGAATATCAACTGGTATCCCGGACATATGGCGAAAACCAAACGCTTAATTTCCGAGGATTTAAAATTAGTGGATGCCGTGGTGGAAGTGTTGGATGCAAGAATCCCCATTTCCTCAAAGAATCCCGATATCGATGAGCTGTGTCAGAATAAGCCGAAAATTGTGCTGTTAAATAAATCTGATATGGCAGATGATACTGTGACAGAAAGCTGGGTATCTTACTACAAGGAACAGGGGATTTTAGCGCTAAAGGTCAATTGTGAAACCGGTGAAGGGTTAAAGAGAATTACCTCTGATTTAAAAGAATTATTAAAGGAAAAGCTTTCCAGAAACCGTGAAAAAGGAATTTTTAAGCCGATTCGTATTATGGTAGTTGGTATTCCCAACTCCGGAAAATCTTCATTTATAAACCGTATGGCAAATAATAAACGCTTAAAAACCGAAGATCGTCCGGGGGTCACTGTGCATAAACAGTGGGTAAAAGTTTCTAACGAAATTGAATTGATGGATACCCCCGGAATATTATGGCCGAAACTTGGTGATGAAAAAGTATCGTTACATCTTGCGTTTACCGGTGCTATTAAAAGTCAGATTCTGGATGTGGAAGAATTAGGTGTGTACCTGATTGATTATCTGCTTTGTAATCATGCCAAAGCTTTGGTAGAGCGTTATAAAATCACCTTAGAATCAGACGATGATAAACTGACGGTGTATGATAAAATTGCCTATAAACGTGGCTATATTTTCAGTAAAAACGACCCTGACTATGAGCGTTGTGCCAATGCGGTATTAGATGATTTTAAAAACGGTCGTTTTGGTAACATCAGTTTGGAAACTCCGGAGGAATTATGAGCGAATTTGTTGATGATTTAGAACTAATCGGGGATGGAAAAGACTACCAATATATTTGTGGCGTTGACGAAGCAGGCAGAGGACCCCTTTGTGGTCCGGTTGCTGCTGCTGCGGTGATTATGCCCAAAGGGTCCTGTATTGAGGGCGTAAACGATTCAAAAAAACTCACTGAAAAGAAGCGGGAAGCTCTCTATGAAGAGATTGTCAAAGAGGCAATTGCTTATCACGTTTGTTTGATTGATAATTGCGAAATAGATGAAATCAATATTTTAAATGCCACTTTAAAAGCGATGGAAAATGCTATCAACGGACTGTCCCAAAAGGCGGATTTTGCGTTAATTGACGGCAATCGTAACAAAGGAATTACTACACCTAATCAGACGGTGGTGAAGGGAGATGCCAAGTCTTATTCCATTGCCTGTGCATCTATTCTGGCAAAGGTTACCCGAGACCGCTTAATGGTGGAATACGATAAAATATATCCCGAATACGGTTTCACGAAACACAAAGGCTACGGCACGAAGGCTCATTATGAAGCCATCCAGCAATATGGCATTACGCCTATTCACAGAAAAACATTTCTGAAAAAAATCCTGGAGAAATAGTATGGAAAAATACCGTCAGACAATCGGAAAGCTGGGTGAGATGAAAGCAAAAAACTATCTCAGACGGCGAGGTTATCAGATTTTAGAAACCAATTACCGAACCAGGGCAGGGGAACTCGATATGATTGCAAAAGAGAAGGATTGCCTTGTATTTGTGGAAGTGAAAACCAGAACTTCGGACGAATACGGTGCTCCTGCAGAAGCAGTTTCATATTACAAACAACAGCATATGTTAAAGAGCGCCAAGTATTATCTTTCCCGTCACGGTGGAGACTGTGAATGTCGGTTTGATGTAATTGAGGTTCGTCTTACAAATCACGGTCTTTTCAAACTTGCGAAAATCAATCATTTAAAAAATGTGTTGCAATGAGGAAATTATGGAACAGTTTACCCAAGATTTAAAATCATATTTATTGGAAAACGGTGCAACGGATGTTGGCTTTGCTAAAGTGTCTTATGATTCTTTGGAATATGCTGTTTCCATTGTGGTAAAGCTCTCTGATTTTGTAATTTCTCAAATTGACACAGCGCCGACCTATACCTATTTCAACCATTACAAAACAGCCAATGCTTTGATTGACAGATTGGGTCTTTTGTGCGGACAAAAAATAGAAGAAAAAGGTGGACTTTATTTTCCCATTCCTGCATCTCAGACTGTGAACGGTCACAATACCTATGCGGGTGAATATTCTCACAAAAAGGCAGCCGTTTATGCAGGGCTTGGAACAATTGGAAAAAATGCTTTGTTTTTACACAAACAATACGGTCCTGCCATTCGACTTGGAACAGTGTTCACCAATTTGCCTTTAGCTACGGGAGAGCCGCTGTCGGAAGACTTGTGTGACGGATGTAATCGTTGTGTAAAAAGTTGCCCTGCACAAGCATTGTATGGTAAAAAATTCAGTTGGGACGCCCCCGATTTGTCCCTTTTGGATCGTAAAGCTTGTTCCGATTATATGAAAAAACAGTTTATGCACATTGGACGCGGTTCGGTTTGCGGAATTTGTATGAAACAGTGTATGGAACATTTTAAAGCGCATCATAATTAGGAAATTACTCGCAGAAAGGAAACAAGAAGAGAATTATGAAACAGTTAACACTGATTTTAATTGGTGGGGGAGACCGTGGCAGCAGTTATTTAAAATATTTGCAGCAGAACCCTGAAAAATTTAAGTTGGTTGGGATTGCAGAGCCCATCCGTGAAAAACGAGAATATTTAAGAGATTTGTATAACGTGCCGCAGGAAAACTGCTATGAAAGTTATGAAGACATTTTAGCACTTCCCAAATTTGCGGATATTGCTATGATTTGCACTCAGGATAAAATGCACTATGCGCCTGCTCTTTTGGCGATGGAAAAGAAATATGATTTGCTGATGGAGAAACCCATTTCTGTTTCTCCCGAAGAATGTTATAAAATGTATCGTGCGGCAGAGGAACACGGTGTAAAAAGCGTGGTTTGTCATGTGCTTCGCTATACTCCGTTCTATAAAGAAATCAAAAAATTTATTGCAGACGGCAATATGGGCGAAATTATGAATATGATTCATACCGAGGGCGTTGGTAATGTACATATCAGCCATAGCTATGTGAGAGGGAACTGGAGAAAAGAATCCGAATCTTCTCCCATGCTTCTGGCAAAATGCTGTCATGATACCGATTTATTGCAGTGGTTGGTAGGGGAACTTTGCACCAAAGTGCAGTCTGTGGGTACTCTCTCTTATTTTTGTGAAAAGAATAAACCGGAGGGTGCTCCCAAACGCTGTCTGGACGGATGTCCTCATAAAGATACCTGCTATTACTATGCTCCCGATTTATACCGTCTTCCCACTGCGGAAGTGCAACATTTCCGTGCGATTGTTGCCAATAAATTTGACCCCACCGATGATGAATTAGATGAAATCTTAAAAACATCTCCTTACGGCAGATGCGTGTATCAGTGTGATAATGATGTGGTTGACCATCAGATTGTGAATATGCAGTTCGGAGAAGATAAATATGCTTCTCTTACCATGTCTGGCTTTAATAAAGGCGGTCGGGTAACCACCATTATGGGAACCGAAGGGGAACTTCGTGCGGATATGGAAGAACAGTCTGTCACCTTCTATAGCTTTAAGACCCACGAAACCACTTCTGTTTATCAACCTGAAGCAGGATTTGACCAGACCATTGCCGGCGGACACGGTGGCGGTGATATGGGTATTATGGCGGATTTATATGATTATCTGGCATTAGGACAGCCCTCTGATTCCATTTCCGATTTAAAAGTATCCTGTATGAGTCATCTGATTTGTTTTGCTGCGGAGGATGCCCGTAAACAAGGCATTACTGTGGATATGGGAACTTATTTGAGTCAATTTGAGTCTAAATAATGGAAGTTTCAAGTAGAAAGTATTCTGAGAGGAGGAAGGCACAATGTACATATGGTATGTAGCATTGTTTTTTGTTTTGTTAGTTGTAGAATTGTTAAGCTATAATTTAACCACCATTTGGATTGCTTTGGGATCTCTTCTGACGGCAATTTATGCCTATTTTTTCCCCACACAAGTTATAACTCAAGTTATTTTACTTTTGGTTCTTTCACTGACGTTTATTTTGCTGACGAAACCTTTGATGCAAAAAATAAAATATGCCAAGGAAAAAACCAATGCGGATCGATTAGTTGATATGGAAGGTATTGTATTGGAATCCATCAATCCTTTGGAAGGAATGGGGCAAGTGAAGGTTGCAGGGCAGATTTGGTCTGCGAAAACAGAGGATGGTACCGTTGTTTTAACTGGAGAAAAAATTAAAATTATAAAAATTGAAGGTGTTAAACTCGTTGTTGAGAGAAAGGAGACATTATGCCGGAATTAATTGGAATTATTTTATTGATTGGTGTGATTTTAGCGATTTCCTGTATTAAAATTGTGCCTCAGGCAAGCGTTTTTGTTGTGGAACGTTTAGGAGCGTTTCATGCAGCTTGGGGTGTTGGTTTGCACTTTAAAATTCCGGTGATTGACCGTATTGCCAAAAAAGTCAGCCTCAAAGAAAAAGTGGCAGACTTTGCTCCTCAGCCGGTAATCACCAAAGATAATGTTACTATGCAGATTGACACGGTAGTTTACTATCAGATTACGGACGCAAAATTATATTGCTATGGTATTGACCGTCCTATTTCTGCAATTGAAAATCTGACAGCGACCACCCTGCGTAATATCGTGGGTGATCTGGAATTGGATGAAACTTTGACCTCCAGAGACACTGTTAACACCAAAATGCGTTCTATCTTAGATGAAGCAACCGATGCCTGGGGTATTAAAATTAACCGTGTGGAATTAAGAAACATTCTGCCACCCCGAGAAATTCAGGATGCAATGGAGAAACAGATGAAAGCCGAACGTGAACGCCGAGAAGCTATCTTAAAAGCCGAAGGGGAAAAACGTTCTCAGATTTTGGTGGCAGAAGGGGAAAAACAGGCGACCATTCTGAAAGCGGAAGCCGAAAAAGAATCTGCTATTTTACAGGCTGATGCAAAAAGAGAAGCTCAAATCCGTGAAGCAGAAGGGGAAGCACAGGCGATTTTAGAGGTGCAAAAAGCAACTGCAGAAGGACTTCGTATGATTAAGGAAGCGGGAATTGATGATACCGTTTTAAAACTCAGAAGCTTAGAAGCCTTTGAAAAAGCAGCAGATGGTCAGGCAACTAAAATTATTATTCCATCGGAAATTCAAGGTGTTGCAGGACTTGCAACTTCTGTGAAGGAATTCTTAAAAGATTAAATAGCGTAAAACAGACACTCGTATTTTAGAGTGTCTGTTTTTAGAAAGGCAAAATTATGGAAAAAACAAACGCAATGCGTATTTTAGAAAAGCAAAAAATTCCGTATGATGTGGAAACTTATGATGCTTCCGACGGCGTGATAGACGGGGTGTCTGTTGCCGGAAAAATCGGGCAGGATCCTAAATTTGTATATAAGACTTTAGTGACGCAGGGAAAATCCAAGAACTATTTTGTGTTTGTGATTCCAGTAGCTTGTGAGTTGGATTTAAAAGCAGCTGCAAAATCCGTAGGCGAAAAATCTGTAGAAATGATTGCTGTAAAAGATATCAATAAAATCACCGGTTATATTCGTGGCGGTTGTTCCCCAGTAGGAATGAAAAAACTGTTTCAGACCGTGATTGATGAATCAGCGAAAGCCTTGGGATTTTTCTATGTCAGCGGCGGCAAAATCGGACTTCAACTAAAATTAAATCCTGCATCTTTGGCAGAACTCATTCATGCAGATTTTTCTGCTATTACTTTTTAAGTTTGTTTTGACACAAACTATATGGAGATGTCGAAATATGACGAAAAGGAAAAAGCCTCTCCTGTGTAAGGGGAGGTGGGTTTGCGAAGCAAACTCGGAGGGGTTGTAAATGGATAGAAAACATAATAGTAAAATAGTTCCATTTGCAAAGGAACTCAGAAAAAATATGACAAAAGAAGAAAGACATCTTTGGTATGATTTTTTAAGAAGTTATCCTATAAAGTTTACAAGGCAAAAGGTGTTAGGTTAATATATAACAGACTTCTATTGCGAAAAAGCAAATGTTGTTATAGAGTTAGATGGTTCGCAACACCACGAAGATGATGGGCTTTTCAATGATGAAAAAAGAACTGCTTATTTAGAACAATATGGGATAAAAATTATCCGAATATCAAATCTTGATGTTTTGAAAAACTTTGATGGAGTTTGTATTTTTATAGATAATGTAGTGAAACAATCCCTCAGTCAGCTAGGCTGACAGCTCCCTTGTGTAAAGGGAGCCTTTGAAAAGTTGCATCTAAACCTTATGTGTCGCAACCACTAAAACAAGGCATTGGTTGTGCTAAACCTATAGTTTT
>JAZQGY010000018.1:0-2757 GCA_045540295.1 Clostridia bacterium | reverse complement strand
CTTTCAACCTCCGCAATCCGGCTTCCTTCAGATTCCACCTCACGATGGTCACCCTTGCCTTTGGCTAACGGTTCCTGCTACCGAGTCCGTAGTGGACTTTCACCACCAAGTTATCGCCCATGCCGGGCGCACGCAAAAAAGGCAGCCACCCGGACAGGTGGCTGCCTTACTTGACAAATTACACCGATTTAGATATCCACATCCATTATCACTTCAATTCTATAACTTGCCCGCAAGCGGGGATAAAAACATTCGTTTTCGGCGATAGTGCGCTTATCTTTGCGCCCACGAGTTCAGCGTGCTCCTTACGCCACATATCCTTATCTTTTCTTCCGTTCTCATAAAGATGCGTCAATATCATGTTTTTATCGGAAAAATTCAGCATAAATTTCGAAAAATCCCGTACCAATGGTTCACAAAACGCATCAAGCCCCTTGCCGTCACCGAGCCATACGTTGGCAAAGCAATAGTCAGCCTTTGGAATATTCGGCAGATTTTCAAGAGAAAAATCTCGGACATCAACAGGGAACACTATAGACGGCATACCTTCCGCTGTAACATAATATCCGTATTCCAACACACCTCTTTTCGTATCAGCACGAAAATGTCTTCCTTCAAATGGCAACAGCGTAAGTTTCCCTACCTTGATGGGCTCGTCTTTTTTCGCAATGTATATTTTTTCAGGAGAGATCCCGCACTCCAGCGCCATATCATACATAAAATCAGGAATCACCCAGCTAATTTCAGTATCAGCCAACATCCGCACGAGACTTTTTTCAAAATGGTCTCCGTGGCTGTGAGATATTACCATCAAATGGATGTCTTTCAAATAATCGACGTATTTTTTCGGTGTTCTTGCCAAAAAAAACGCGTTTCGGAATGCAATATCCATTCCCACACGATAGCCGTTAAAATTGAACAGATATGACGATGAATGTATCAACCCAAATTTTGCACAGTCTGCGTCAAATATTTGGGAAGCAGACGTAAACCAATCGTCAAAATGATCCCGTATTTCGTCATAAACATTGGCACATATCGGCATTTTCGCTTTGAGTTCCTTGACCGAACCAATCAGAGACGGAATCAGCGGACGAATATCTTTAAATCTGTTGTATTCAAGTTCTAAATTGTATAAGCCAAAGTATTCAAAGCACAATCCATCAAGAAATTCCTTTAACGGTAAGGCATGGGAATCCAGGGGAAAATGCGTTTTCAGGGCCGACAACCCATGAATATGGGTGTGAATCACTCTTTTTAAAAACGCTTCATCAGGCAAACAGACAGGTTCATTGCCGTGGTTTTTTTTCCACCAATACATGTAATGTCCCATATCCCAGCAAATGCCGATCCCAGCTCTGTTAACTTTTTTCACAACATCAAGCACATATGCCACACTATCTCCTTCGGTTTTATCCGGCATAAGGCGGTTATTTTCAAGTGCCACCGTAACGGGCAAGTTATGCTTTTCAATATAATCGGCAATAGAACTCAACATTTTCACGTTGTCTCCTGCAATAGGATGCACCGTGATATTGACAGATGGCTGGCGCAGGTCTTTAAGCAGTTCTTCCAAAGGACAAAACAGATTTGTAATGGCATTCTCCTCGGTTTTTACATCGCCATGCAGCGAAATACAAAAGCCATAATCCCACAAAAGCTGCGCAACACGCTTTACATCAGCAGCAGTATGATGATACCGTACCGTACGAAGTTCTATACTGCGTACACCTTCTGCTTTTAGCGCCAACAAAACATTCTCCCGGCTTTCCGGTAAACCTTCACCAGTAGACAGCCAATCAAAAGGCAAAGAAACACCTATCATATATTTACACCCTTTCGTTCAATGTTCACTCCAAAAGTAATATTTGCGCCTATACTTGTCCCCGAACGTAAAAAATGATTGATCAAAGCGCTCTAACATTTTGCATTTCTTAAATCTTTGCATATTTTTATAACATCAAGCGCAAAGACTTTAGATTTTATCATTAAAGGACTTTCCTTCATCACTTTCACCTCTTGATTTTATTATACTTTATGTAAAATACAAAAGCAAGGCAAAGCCTTGCAAAACTTCTTCACTATTCCCTATTACTTATTACTCCCAAAAACCTTCTTGGACGGATTTAGTGAAAAGTGAAAAAAATAAAACCTTCCCGAACTTCGTCCGAGAAGGTTTCTGGTACGGGTGTTCATAACGGACTTTTATGCCCACTCCTTAAATTCGTGTGTAAGCAGTTCGCCAGCATCTGCTTGTTCCAGCAATTCTGATATTATTGCTGTAATTTCACTTTCCAAGTGGCTGTTATCATCATAGAATTGTCCGGTTTGGGGATCATCAAATACACCACCGTAGCATTTCACTAGATATGCACCAAAAACATATGCCAATAACACCTCAAAAGAATCGGCGTTGCCACAGCGAAGCTCTATCAGCCATGTGGCGTCTTTGATTGCTCTATCAAAGGGTTTTTCTTGGATGGGCTTTGCTTTGAATAATTTGCGAAAGAAACCTGTTGCCTTTTTCTGAGGCTGTAAAATATGGTGATATTCAGAAGAATACAGTTCGAAGCCAGACAAGAAATCGTGACTTCTGCCATCTATGACGAAGCGTTCGTCATCAAGGCGAATTGGTGAAAAACCGGCATCCTCTAACAGGTTAAACGAAGGGTGCAGTTCGATGTGCAGTCCGAGAGAACTACAGTATTGTTCAAAGGATTGAGAAGAGAACGCATCCGCTTGCTTCAAATAAACATA
>JAZQGY010000017.1:0-5068 GCA_045540295.1 Clostridia bacterium | reverse complement strand
GCTAGCTTTTCGCTTCGCTTTTTCTTTTCCTCGATTTACTTGATTCGTTCGTAGTTCTCAAATTCAAAAACTCTAGAATTTTCAAGGTCCATTATGTTATTCAGTTTTCAAGGTTCATTCCCTGTCTCCGAGAGACAGCTTTGTTATTCTAACACATAGTTTTTAAAATGTCAAGCATTTTTTTAAAATTTTTTCAATTTTTTCCACGTTTTTCACAAAAAAGCAACCTGTTTTTCAACAGGTTGCCGATTTTTAGCTGTTTTATGTAAATAATTAAGCAAATTTTCGGGATTTTATTTATCAGAATTTCGTTTCTTCCCTATCAACACCGAAAAATTAAATCCCCGTTAGGTCAAAAGGCGGGGTATATTCTTCTTTGGCGCTGGACTTTTGTTGCATATAGGCGCTTTCAAAGCCAAGTTCCAACGCCAAATCAACCACGGAATGATATTCCAAGGAGGTAATCCTGCGGTTTAGTTCGGGATAATCTTCTAAATGTCCGTTGGGAGTAAACTGGCTCATTAAACTTAAGATATAATCGGTAGTGCCGAATCGTTCTGCCAAACTCTTTAATACTTCAAAGGAATCCTTACGACAGCCGGGCAACACCAAATGACGAACGATAACTCCTGATTGCATCGTCCCGTCCGCATCAAACTTGGGTACACCGCAAAGAGCAATCATTTCCGAAAGGGATTGGATTGCAAAATCAAAATAATCAGGTGCCGAACTGTATTTTTTGGAAATATCGGAAGACTGATATTTCACATCGGTGAGAAAAATATCCATATATCCTTTTAACATCCGGATGGTTTCCGGCTTTTCGTAACCTCCCAAGTTGGCAACAAAGGGGATATGTATTTGATCTCTGACAAGGTCGATGGCGGACATAATCTGCGGTAAATAGGGCGTGGGCGTCACAAGGTTAATGTTGTGAGCACCGTCTAATTGCAGTTTTACAAAAATATCGCCAAGCTGTTTTGTGGAAATTTCTTTCCCGAATCCGCCGATGCTGATATCGTAATTCTGACAGTACCGACAGGCAAGATTGCATCCCGAAAAAAACACCGTCCCCGAACCTTTTTGGCCACTGATACAGGGTTCTTCCCAAAAATGAAGAGCCGCCCTTGCCACCTTGATGTGTTCGGTTGCACCGCAAAAGCCAACGGTCTTGGTTCGGTCAACACCGCAGTTCCTGGGACATAATGTGCAGTTTTTCAACTTATCTTCTCCAAAGCTCTTCATCATAGGATCCCTTTGCAACACTTTCTTCTATAAAAAGTATATCATACGATTCTGTCCTTGTCTATATGATACCGGAAAAAAGGGGCAAAAAAATACTTTCGGCTTGACAACGGACAAAGTTTGTTATATTATATATAATGTAATAATAGGAAAAAAGCGGAAAAGTTTATTTTCTGACGGAGGATTATTTATGGCAAAAGAAGCAAAAAAGTATTTTAAGGTTGACCCCTGGAAAATTATTGAAGAAGGCTTTAACCCGGCGGAAGGCAGAGTGGGTGAAAGTATTTTCTCCATGGGGAATGAATATATGGGCATCCGCGGCATTTTTGACGAAATGTATTCGGGAGACAAGCTGGTAGGCTGTTATTTTAACGGCGTATATGAAGAAAAGCCGTTATCCTACCCTGAATATTTTAACGGCTTGGCAAAAAGATGCTGCTTTATGATTAACGCACAGAACTGGTTATACACCAGAATTTTTGTGGACGGCGTGGAAATTGACTTAGCAAAAGTGCCCTTTAGCAATTTCTACCGTGAACTGGATATGAAAACCGGTCTGGTATTAAGACGTTTTACATATAAAGATATCACTTTCACCTTTGAAAGATTCACCAGCATCAACTATCATTACATCGGCGGACAGAAAATCACCATGGTAAGTGAAACTGCTCACGATGTGAAAATCGTTTCCGGTATTGACTTTACTCCCATTCACGAAGAAGAAGGCAAAAACTACTGGACGGAATGTGGCAAAGGTGACGACTACATCATCTGCCAGACTCAGACCAGCGGTCAGCGGATTTATTCCAAAATGAAAACCAACTTCGGTGCAGGCAAAGTTGTATCCCAAGATAAAATGATTATGCAGGAATATGAATTTACCCTGCAGGGCGAAAAAGTGTTTGAAAAAGTGGTTTATAACTTTGTGGAACGTGACAAGGATTTAACCATTGATTTAGCAAAAGCAGATTCTTACTTAGCAAAAACCTATGATGAATACAGAGCAGAACACGTTGCTCGCTGGGCAGAAATCTGGAAGCACTCCGACGTGGAAATCGACGGTGATGACGAAAACCAGCAAGGTATCCGTTTCTGTATCTTCAATATGCATCAGACCTACCACGGGGATGACGGCAGATTAAATGTTGGTGCAAAAGGCTTAACCGGTGAAAAATACAGTGGTTGGACTTTCTGGGACTCTGAAACTTACTGCCTGCCCTTCTATATGTTCAATAACCCCAAAGCGGCAAAAAATCTTCTCATGTACCGTTACAACACCCTGCCCCAGGCAAAAGAAAGAGCCATTGAACAAGACTGCAAAGGTTCCTGTTATCCCATGGTTACCATTGACGGTACCGAAAGCTGCGGTGTTTGGCAGCACGGAAACTTGGAAATTCACGTTACCGCAGCGATTGCATACGGCGTGTGGCATTATGTGAGAAATACCGGAGACGAGCAGTTCTTAAAAGACTACGGTCTGGAGCTGTTGGTTGAAACCTCCCGTTACTTTGCATCCCGTGGTGACTGGAGCCCGAAAACCGGTGAATTCGGTCTGTGGGGCGTAATGGGGCCTGACGAATTCCATATGATGGTACATAACAACACCTACACCAACTTTATGGTAAAGAAAAACTTCCTCTATACCATTGAAATGGTGAAAAAATACGGCTACGATGTTCCCGCTGACGAATTAGCCAAATGGCAGGAAATGGCTGACAAAATGCGTATCAACTATGACGAAAAAACCAAGCTTTTTGAACAGCATGACGGCTATTTTGATTTCCCCGAATATGATGTAAAAGGAATGGACCCCGATAAGGTTCCTGTATATAAATACTGGGCGTATGACAGAATTTTCCGCGTAAATATGTTAAAGCAGCCCGACGTTGTGTTAATGCAATTCTTCTATTCCAAAGACTTCACTTTAGAACAAAAGAGAGAAAACTTCTATTTCTACGAACACAGATGCTCTCACGAAAGCTCTCTGTCTCCTGCAATTCACTCCATTATGGCAGCTGAAATCGGGGATTTGGACATGGCGGAAGAATATATGGCATACGGCAGCCGTGTGGACATTGATGACTACAACCGTAACGCTCATCAGGGCTTACATGTTACCTCTATGTCTGCAGCATGGATGAATATGATTTACGGCTTCGGCGGTATGAGAAGTGATGGCGATATGCTCTCCTTCAAACCCAACATTCCCAAAAAATGGGATAGATATGCATTTACCATTTTGGTTCGCGGCAGCGTTCTGAAAGTGGAAGTTGTAAAAGGAAAAGCAACCTTCAAAGTATTGGAAGGTGCACCTGTAACCGTTGAAATTTACGACAAAGCTTATGAAATTACCACGGAGGGCGTAGAAATTGAGTACTAATTTTTCGAATATTAAAGAAATCAAAGCAGTTATTTTTGACTTGGACGGTGTTATCGTGTCTACTGATGACTGCCACTACAGAGGATGGAAAAAAATGGCGGACGAAGAAGGTATTTACTTCGATCGCACCATTAACGAACGTCTTCGTGGTGTTAGCCGTATGGAAAGCTTAAACATCATTTTGGAACGTGCCGAAAAAGAATATACCGAAGAGGAAAAAGTGGAGCTGGCTGCCCGTAAAAACGGTTACTATGTGGAATTTATTCAGGCATTAACTCCCGATGATATTCTCCCCGGTGTGATGGAAGCACTGGAAGGTTTAAAAGCAAAAGGAATCAAAATTGCCATTGGTTCTTCCAGTAAAAACACTCCCATCATTTTAAAACAAATCGGCTTATCCGATTATTTTGATGCAGTTTCCGACGGAAACAACATCACAAAATCCAAACCCGATCCGGAAGTTTTCTTAAAAGCTGCAGATTTTTTGGGAATGCCCTATGAAAACTGCGCTATCGTGGAAGATGCTGACGCAGGTATCGCTGCCGGAAAAGCGGCAGGTATGTTTACCTTTGCGGTAGGCAGTGCCAAAGACGGTGACCAAAAACTCACCACCATGAAGGATTTATTACAGAACGTATAAACCAAACTAAAAAAATCCCTGAATCCAAATCGGAGTCAGGGATTTTTTTATTCCGCTGTTTCGTTTTCCTTGCAATCGGTAGACAGATACATTTCCTCTGTTTGTTGTTGAATTTTTTTAAAATCCTCAATCACATCAGTGATTTTGTTGAATAATTCAAAATACATTTTCTTGTAGTCTGCCACGGTAGGTTCCTCCTTGATTTTCATTACAATAAAAAAGGTGTGCACAACCGAAGTTATACACACCGAAAAATGCATTTCTCCGATTGCTACCACACAAAATCCCACAAGAAACGACATAATAAATATCCCCCCGTATAACGAGTGGTTTTTCATTTTCGGGCATAGCCCTAATAATACTGGCGACGCACAAGTACGTTTTTCATTGGCCTGTCAGCCATGCAACTACTACTTGCTACCCATAAATGAGTTATCTTTTGCTGGCTTCCCTTTGAGGGGAAGCTGTCACGGAGTGACTGATGAGGTGTCGAAAAATCTTTTCCCCAATCGAAGATATTGTTTAAGGAAGAAACCACCTCATCCACCGCAAGCGGTCCCCCTGTCCTGTTGCGGTGCCCGAAAAAATCTGCAGGCTTTCGCTGTTCTTTGATTTTTTCGACCGCTGCCACTCACTCGGTTCGCTGTATCTGCCACCGGCAGCGCTTTCCTCGTTCCCCCCTCGAGGGGAAGGCTTTACAATAATAGTTGTTTATGCTATACTTCAATCTTTCAAAACAATCACTTTTTTCTAAAGTCCGTTTTGTTTTCGTTCATCGGTTATCCTTTTTTGAACCACGCGAC
>JAZQGY010000016.1:0-34464 GCA_045540295.1 Clostridia bacterium | reverse complement strand
CTAAAGCCATGAATTGTTGCTACCGCAACATGAATTGAATTGCCTATATAATGCACGAAGTGCAATTCATGAGCCGCAAGGCTCAATTCATGAAATCGCAGATTTCAATTCATGACGAAGGCAATTCATTGATTTCATCTTCGATGAAATCATTATAACATAACAAAAAGAAAATGACAATACTTGCCAACCAAATATTGTCATTTTTCAGTTATTCTTCTATAATGCCGGCACCAAGTTTTGCTAAAATATCAGCTCTTTCGTTATAAAAAACGCCGGTATGGGCATCCACTTTCTGAAAGTCCACTTTGATTTTGGATCCAATCATCCAGGCAAATTCACGATAAGCAGCAGTAGCATCCAGGTTGGTTTTCCATTCTCCCTTTGCCCATTTGGCAATCCCTTCGTAATCGTGAAAAATCTTTACTTTGGAAAAGCCGTGGTTCACCGCATACTGCATAGCAAGCATAGCGCCTTTTAATTCTCCGGCAACATTTCGCATCGTTGCCACTTCTTCCTTTTTGTCGCCGCCGGACTGTTCCTCGGTATGCCCGTCGGGAAAAATCAAAACCACGCCGTAGCCATAGAATCCGCTTTCAATGTTATAGCTTCCGTCTACATAGGCATAAAGTGTTCCTTCGGGTGGTAATTCTTCCGTTTGGGGAGTTTTTCCCGTAAGATAGTACTCAGCTTCCTCTTTGGTCGGAAAACTTTTATATGCTGCACCGGGAAAGCCTTTGATTAAGGGTTCACATTCTGTCCAGGACTCATAGATTCCGGGGACTGCACCAACTTTTACAGCATAGAACTTTTTCTTATTCGTTGCCATCTTGTGCCTCATCCACAGGTTCTTCCATAGCAGATTCTTCCAAAACAGGTTCTTCGATACCCTTCATTTTATTGTAAAGGGCTAAGAATTCGTCGCCTTCCACCTTTTCTTTTTCCAATAACAAGTCAGACAACGCATGGAGCAATTCCATATTGTCGGAAAGCAAGTCCTGACAACGGTTATAACAGCTGTCAATCACTGCTTTAATTTCTTCATCAATCACTGCAGCAACCTGTTCGGAATAGTTTCTGGTCTGACCGAAATCTTTCCCGATGAACACTTCGTCCTGCTCACTGCCAAAGCAGATGGGACCAAGTTTTTCGCTCATACCGTATTTGGTAATCATTTCACGGGCAATTTTGGTTGCACGCTGAATATCGTTGGAAGCTCCGGTAGAAATATCATCCAGTACCAGTTTTTCTGCCACACGACCACCCAATAATACCACAATTTCTTCCATCATACCCACTTTGGAAGCATACATTTTGTCCTCGCTGGGCAGAGACAGGGTGTAACCGCCTGCACGACCTCTGGGAATAATGGAAATCTGATGTACCGGGTCCTGATTGGGCAGCAATTTGGTCACAATAGCATGACCTGCTTCATGATAAGCGGTCAGTTTCTTTTCCTTTTCACTTGCCTTTTTGGATTTCTTTTCCGGTCCTGCAATCACCTTAATCATTGCTTCGGAAACATCCTGCATATTGATTTTGGTTTTCTGCTGACGGGCTGCTAACAGTGCACTTTCGTTTAATAGATTTTCCAAGTCTGCACCGGTGAAGCCTGCAGTGGTTTTTGCAATTACCGCTAAGTCTACATCCGCTGCTAAGGGTTTCTTTCTTGCATGAACTCTTAAAATTTCTTCCCTGCCTTTTACATCGGGATAGTTTACCACCAGCTGGCGGTCAAATCTGCCGGGACGAAGCAGTGCCGGATCTAAAATGTCGGGACGGTTCGTTGCAGCAATAATGATAATATTCTGATTTTCAGTGAAACCGTCCATTTCAACCAATAACTGGTTTAAGGTCTGTTCACGTTCATCGTGTCCACCGCCTAAGCCTGCACCTCTGTGACGGCCAACAGCATCAATTTCATCAATAAAAATAATACAGGGTGCCGCTTTTTTGGCGTTTTCAAACAAGTCTCTTACACGGGATGCACCCACGCCCACAAACATTTCCACAAAGTCAGAACCGCTGATGGAGAAGAAAGGAACACCTGCTTCTCCTGCACAAGCCTTGGCAAGCAGAGTTTTACCGGTACCCGGAGGTCCCACAAGCAGTAAACCTTTGGGGATTCTCGCACCGATAGCGTGATATTTTTCAGGATTTTTTAAGAAATCTACAACTTCCTTTAATTCTTCTTTTTCTTCGTCTGCTCCCGCCACATCCATAAAGGTAACTGTGGTTTTTGATGGGTCTGTCATTTTTGCTTTGCTCTTGCCGAATGCCATTGCCCCGCCGCCGCCATTTGCCTGACGCAGGAAGAACACCCAGAATAAAATGGCA
This sequence comes from Clostridia bacterium, assembly GCA_045540295.1. Classification (GTDB taxonomy): domain Bacteria; phylum Bacillota; class Clostridia; order UMGS1840; family UMGS1840; genus SIG452. The sequence continues at coordinate 32,127 of JAZQGY010000016.1, read as the reverse complement.
ATGATAATCAGTCCCAAGGGAGAAATCAATGCAAACCACCAGGGTGCCTCCTGAGGCTGAATCACCTTATAGGTCAATTTATCGCCTTCGGTGGCCGTCATCGACTTGGAAATTTCCACCCCCACATCCTGGTTCAAAGTGTCCAGACTGGGAATGATAACCTCAAAGCGTTTTTCGTGTCCTTTGATATTCCGAATCCCTTCAATACGGTTTTCACCCAGGTGATAATCCATGGAACGGATTTCTCCGGCTTTAAAGGAATTCACAAAATCGGAATAATTGATAGTATCCACGGTTGGTCCTGCGGTTAACACCGACAGCACTACCATAAACACCACAAACAACAAGGCATAAAAGCCTATGTTCTTTACATGCTTTTTCATTCATAACCTCCTGCATTATGATATCTTCAAACCGTTATCAGTTGAATATACTTATAAGTAAACGGATTCGTCCAGCACTCCCACAAAAGGAAGATTGCGATAACGTTCCGCAAAATCGAGACCGTAACCAATCACGAATTCATCGGGAATGGTAAATCCCAGGTAATCAATAGAAATTTCCACCTTACGGCGATCAGGTTTACTAAGCAAAGAACAAAGCTTCACAGAGGCCGCACCTCTCTCATGAAACATTTCCATCACTTTGGACATGGTAAAGCCCGTGTCAATAATATCTTCCACAAACAACACATGTTTTAAGGCAACGGTACTACTTACATCTTTGATAATTCTGACTTCTCCGGAAGACATGCTGCTGTCCTGATAACTGGAAACTGACATAAACTCTATTTCAATCGGCAAATTGATTTCCCGAATCAGGTCCGCATAAAACAAACAGGAGCCTTTCAGAATACCGACAACCAGTAAACTTTTAGCATCCTTATAATCCTCGGTAATCTGTTTCCCCATTTCTTCGATTCTTGCCTTAATTTCTTCTTTTGTAAACAAAACTTTTTTTATATCTTTTTCTCGACATTTCATATCATTGTTCCTTTTTATGTGATAATAATATAATACTTCTCCTCTGTCGGGCAATCATTTACCTCTTCGTAAAAATGCCCCACTACCACGCGTACAGCATCATCCACACAAATCAGCGGAATCTGATCCCTTTCGTGAAGCGGAATTTTTTTATCAATGAGAAAATCGGATAATCTTTTATGGATGTTCAAATTTCCAAAATAAAGCTTGTCTCCGTCACACCGTGTGCGAAGAGTGACCGTTTCTCCTTCTCTTACCCGTATGGGATAACAAAATAACCCCTTCGGATTCTCTGTTTTGGATAAACAGACGCAGTTTTCGGATTCCCAACAGGAAACAGAATTGTCCAGCTCCAGCAAAATGGGTTCCGCTACATTCTTTACAGTGTGGGTGATTACCAAAAAATCTCCGGAATACAGTGCAATGATATTGCCGGGCAAGGAAATCTGTTTCCCTTTTTTCCCGTCTTTACAGAGCTTTGAAACGCGTTCCAACTGTTCATAAGAAATGCTTTCTCCCGAACGGCAAATGTGATAGTAAGCCCGCCGGATTGCCCGTTTTATCAGCACTTCATCTTCTGCAAGAAGACTCTTCACATCAAGCATAACCGCACCGTTTTGCTCTTTGGCTACCTTGCGGTAAAGCTCATCAGTCAACTTCTCTAAAAATTTCTGTTCCTGATACAAAACATCAGCACTATGATACACCGTATTTGTGAAATTTATGTTAAAATTTTTCTCAATTGCGGGAATGAATTCCAAACGCATTCTATTGCGTGTGTAATCAGCGGTAAAATTCGTTTCGTCGGTAACAAAGTTCTGCCCCAACGATTCTAAATATGTATAAATTTCAGCTTTGGTAACTGCCAAAAGAGGACGGATAATATTTTCTCTGCAAGGTGCAATTCCGATAGGACAACTTCCCCTTACAAGATTCATTAAAACCGTTTCGGCGTTATCATCCTTAGTATGAGCTACGGCAATTTTATCGGTGTTTTGTTCCCTAAAAAAAGCATATCGCACCTGCCTGCCGGCATCCTCTACACAAAGATGCTCTTCTTTCGCAATTTTTTGAACATCTACTTCTAAAACAGAAATCGGAAGAGCAAATTTTTCACAAAGTTTTCTGCAAAATTCCATATCTCGTTCTGCAGTTTTCTCACGGATTCCGTGATTAATATGGGCACAGGATAGCTTTAAGCTATATTCTCCCCGAAGTTCTAAAAGCACCCGTAAAAGCGCCACCGAATCGGCACCGCCAGACAGTCCAACCAATACCGAGTCTCCTTTGGAGAGCAGATGCTCTTTTTGAATCATGGCACGAATACGGCTTAAAAACTCAGTGTAAGAAAACCTAATGTGGCTCATGACGGGTCTCCAAATCATAGAAACTGGTGTATTTACCAAGCCAGGTCATTTCAAAGGAACCGGTTTCCCCAGCTCTGTGCTTGGCAATAATACATTCACCGATATTATGTTTTTCGGTGGTTTCCGGTTTATAATATTCCTCACGGAATAAAAACATAACAATATCTGCATCCTGCTCAATGGCACCGGATTCTCTTAAGTCGGAAAGCATAGGACGGTTGTCCGCACGGTTTTCCGGCCCACGGGAAAGCTGAGAAACTGCAATCACCGGAACTTCCAACTCTTTTGCCAAAATCTTTAAACTTCTGCTGATTTCTGCAATTTCCACCTGACGGCTTTCCGAACGGCGACCGTTCATCAGCTGCAGATAGTCGATTACAATAAGTCCCAGTCCTTTTTCCAATTTCAGACGTTTTGCCTTGGCACGAAGCTCGGTAACGGTGATAGATGCAGTATCATCAATGTAGATAGGTGCACGGGACAGAGGTTCCATCACATCTAAAAATTTATTCATATCCTCAGAGGTGATTTCACCGGAGCGAATTTTATCTGATTCAATTCTCGCTTCCGAAGAAATAATTCGGTTTACCAATTCCTCCTTGGACATTTCCAAAGAAAAAATCAAAACCGGAATATTCTGTCCAATCGCAACATTTTGTGCAATATTAATGGCAAAGGAGGTTTTCCCCATTGCCGGACGGGCAGCAATTAAAACCAAAGTAGACGGCTGCAATCCGGAAAGTCTGCGGTCCAATTCAGTAAAACCGGTGGGAATCCCGGAGATTCCTCCGTGATGTTCCAGCATTTCTGCCAGTTTATTATAATTCTGATACAAAATTTGCTTAATATGAACCGCTCCGCCCATATCCCGTTCAGAAACCAAATCGAAGATTTTCTGAACAGCAAGTTCAGTAACATCCTGAGCACCTTTGGATTCATATCCTGCGGTTTCGATATCCTGACATAAGGCTATTAATTTCCGAAGATGAGACTGATCGGCAACAATTTTGGCATAATGCTTCACATTTTCGGTAGTGGGAACGGAATTCACCATATCCAGGATGTATTCCTTACCACCAATCTGTTCGTAAATTCCCTGACGGGTCAGTTCATCGTATAAGGTAACCACATCAACCGGAACATTCAAATTGAATAAGTTGGAGATTGCCTGATAAATCGCTTTATGTTTTTCCAGATAAAAATCGTCTGCCGAAATCAATTCCATAACTTCCAGCAAACATTCTTTATCAATAATGACAGACCCCAATACCGCTGCTTCCGCTTCCAGGCTATAGGGTAAATCTCTTACCATATCCATAAAATTACAGTCCTTTAATTTCAACTTTTACTTTGGCGCTGACATCTTCAAACAGCTTTACAACAATATCATAAGTACCCAGCATTTTGATGGCATCTTTTAACACCACTTTTTTCTTTTCCACTTCAATACCGGACTGGTCTTTGATTGCTTTTACAATATCAATGGAGGTCACAGCACCAAACAGTTTTCCGTTATCTCCGGATTTTGCAGAAACAGTAAAGGTCATCGCTTCCAAGCGTTCCTTTAACTTTTCGGAATTATCGTGGTTTACCGCACGTTTATGTGCTACAGAATCTTTCTGATTTTTTAAGGTGGTTAAATTTGCCTGGGTGGCTTCCACCGCTAAGTTTTTAGGAAATAAAAAGTTTCTTGCGTATCCGTCAGAGCTATTGATGATGTCTCCTTTTTTGCCGCTTCCTTTTACATCTTGCAATAAAATAACTTTCATATCAACTGGTTTCCTTTCTGTTATTCGTTAAGCTTCTTCCAGTTCATCCAATGCTTCTTTAATCAGCATAATGGACTTATCCACGGTAAGCTCTTTGCTCTGGCAGCCTGCCACCGTTTGGTGACCGCCACCGCCTAATTTTTCCATAATCACCTGCACATTAATCTTTCCGTTGGAACGTGCACTGATAATCGTGTCATCACCACGGCGAAAAATAACAAAGGCTGCTTCGATTGCTTTAATTCCAATTAAGTTATCTGCCGCCTGAGCGATAAAGATGCTGTTTTCTTCATCTCCGTAATACTTGGCAATTGCAATAGAATCTTTGTAAATTTCGGCTGATTTTACAATGTCTGACACCTTTACATAGTTTTCAAAATCAGATTTTACCAAATCTCTTGCTGCCACCGGATCCATCCCGTTCTTTCTTAAGTATGAGGCAGCTTCAAAGGTTCTGGCGCCGGTTTTCATCGCAAAATTCTGCGTATCCAGAAGAATTCCGGCATACAAACTTTCCGACTCAATTCGCTTTAACTTTACCTTGTCATCCAGATATTGAAGCATTTCCACCACCAGCTCGCAGGTAGAGGATGCATAGGGTTCATGGAAGGTTAAGTTAGCATCATAGATAAAGTCTGCACCTTTTCTGTGATGGTCAATCAAGAAAACCTTCACATCTTCCTGTAAAATATCGGGTGCTGCCACCAGGTTAGGTCTGTGGGTATCCACAACAACCACTAAGGTGTTGGAGGTAATCATCATTTCCGCCTGGCTGATTGTGATAAAAGTATCTTCAAAATCCTTGTCCAAACGGGTCCTGGATAACACAGCTTCAGTATTCACGTTGGAATCTTCCAAAATAATATGGGAGGGTTTATCATATGCCGAGGCAACTCTTGCCAATGCCAGTGCAGAACCCAAAGAGTCCATATCCGCATTTTTATGCCCCATAATGATAACCTTATCTGCATGCTCTACCATTTCACGGAAGGAAAGAGCGATAATACGGGAACGTACCTTGGTGCGTTTTTCGATTTCTCGGTTCTGACCGCCAAAATAGGTGAAATCATTTCCTTCTTTGATAACCGCCTGGTCCCCTCCTCTGCCCAACGCCATATCCAGCGCCACACGGGAGAAGTTCTCGGTTTCACTCAGGCTTTCACCTACGCCGATCCCGATACTGAGTGTTACCGGCAGTCCGCCGAAGGTTTCAATGTTTTTAACATCCTTTAAAACGGATAACTTGGTTTCCATCAAATCACTGTAATGCTTTCGTTCCATCACAAAGGTAAAACGGTCACGGTCTATTTTGCTTAAAATCCCTTGATGGGAGCCAACAAATTCGGAAATAATCCGTTCTGCCTGAGATGCAATCATGGTACGTTCCGCATCGGAAATCTGCTTGGTGATTTCGTCTAAGTTATCAATATAGATATGGCCCTTCACAATCATATCATCCCGGTATTTCTTGCGCAAATTTACCAGATCGGTAATTTCCACAAAATAACAAACATAAATCTGTTCTTCCGGGGTTTTGGTCTCGTCAGTTACCACAGAATAAACGGTAAAGTGTTTATCTTCGGTGGCAAATTCAGAAATCCCGCTGGCCTGATTTAACGAGAAGCCGGGAAACAGTTCCCCTAAAGAACATCCGATATAATCATCTGTGGGCAAAAGAGCGCCAAACGAATCATTACACCAAACCAGCTCACCGTTGGCTCTCATAACTCCCATTGGAAATGGCGATTTCAACACTGAGTTATGACTGGCCGACCCTACCTCAAAAGATAAGCTTTCGATATAATCGCGAAATTTTTTACTGGAATTGTTTCCTGTTAAAACAAACACTAAAAACAGAATCAGTGTTGCCCCCAGCTGAATCATTCCCAGATTCGGCTCATAGGCAAACATGGAAAAGGAGAATACCAGTAAAAATGCAAAAACGATAAACACTTTGGGAATGGAATACAGTTTTTTAAAAACCCGAATATTCTCTTTCTTCTGCTTCTTATTTGCTTGTTGTTTCTGTTGTTTACTCATAAATTTAATCTCCATTGTTTTTTAGGGAACAATGTTATCTTTTCATTATAACTTTCTTTTATTTGTCAATTGCTTTCCAAATGCAACGAGGCAATGATGGCGTTGGATACAAACATCCCCTGTTCGCTCAAACGCATCCCCTCTTTTGTGACGATAAGGTATCCGCTTTTTTGGTACTGTTCCATGAGTTCCCTGTTATCCTCCCAAAAAGAAGCGGGCAGTTTTTCTGTTTTCACACCAAGGTCGGTACGAAGGGAAAGCATCAGCTCTTCAAACTGTGCCTCCCGCTTTGAGATTACTTCATACTCTCTTGTAATCACTTCTTTGGATACAAAATCAGTATATTCCAAAATACTTGCAGGATTAAAAAAACGTTTTCCATTAAAAAAGCTGTGGGCTGCTGCTCCAAATCCGATATAAGGAGTACGGGTCCAATATTTTAAGTTGTGGCGGCAAGGTTCTTTTCCCCGCTTTGTGAAATTAGAAATTTCATAATGACGGTAATCGGACAGCATCTCACATACCAAACTGTACTGTTCATAAACACCGTCATCATCAGGAAATTGATATCCCCTCCGATACAAAGGAGAATCTTCTCCCAAGGTCAATGCATAAGCGGAAATATGTTCACAGTTCAGTTTTTTTAAAAAAGTCAGCGTTGCCTCTAAGGATTTTAAAGAAGAATCCGGCAGACCGTACATAATGTCTGCGTTGATGTTGGAAAACCCCATTTTCCGAAGCAACTCATAGGATGCTAAAAATTCTTCGGCTGTGTGGATTCTGCCAAGCTTAGCTAACTCATCATTGTTGGCTGACTGCAGCCCCATACTGATGCGGTTAATCCCTGCATCCCGATAAATACCGAGTTTTTCTTCATCAAACGTTTTGGGGTTTAGCTCAATGGTAATCTCCGTATCAGACGAAAAGGAGAAAACCTCTCTTGCTTTTTTCAAAAGATGTACAATTTCATTAGCATCGGCTACCGAAGGTGTTCCACCGCCGATAAAAACCGAATCCACCAAAATGTTTTTGCCACGGTATTCTCCCATCTCTTTCGCCATAGCCTCAAAATACGTTTTCTGAGATGAGGTGTCTGCCACCGAATAAAAATCACAGTATGCACATTTTTGAACACAGAACGGAATGTGAAAGTAAAGACCTGTCATCACAGCTTCAACACGGACATAAACGCCTCCTGGGGTACCTCCACGGTGCCAAACTGACGCATACGTTTTTTCCCTTCCTTCTGTTTTTCCAGAAGCTTTTTCTTACGGGTAATGTCACCGCCGTAACACTTTGCAAGCACGTCTTTTCTCATTGCTTTTACGGTTTCACGCGCGATAACCTTGTTCCCGATAGCTGCCTGAATAGGAATTTCAAACAGCTGCCGCGGAATCACCTCTTTTAACTTTTCGGCAATTCGTCTGCCTCTGGCGTAAGCTTTGTCGGCATGCACAATAAAGGACAGCGCATCCACAATTTCGCCGTTTAAGAGGATGTCTAATTTCACCAGTTTGGACTCTTTGTAGCTTGCCAGCTCATAGTCCAAAGAGGCATACCCTTTGGTACGGGATTTTAAATCGTCAAAGAAATCGTAAATGATTTCATTTAGCGGCATATCGTAATGGATGGTCACACGGGACTCATCCAGGTATTTCATGTCAATGAACACTCCGCGACGTTCCTGGCAAAGCTCCATAATGTTACCAACATAATCGGTAGGAGTCATAATGGATGCAGAAACGAAGGGTTCTTCCATAGATGCAATTTCCGACGGATTGGGCAAGTTGGTAGGATTATCCAGATTCATCTTCGTGCCGTCTGTTTTCGTGATTTTATAGATTACGCTGGGAGCAGTGGTGATTAAATCTAAGTTAAATTCCCGCTCCAAACGTTCCTGGATAATTTCCAAATGCAGAAGTCCCAGAAAACCGCAACGGAAGCCAAAGCCTAAGGCAACTGAGGTTTCCGGTTCAAAAATCAGCGCCGCATCGTTCAACTGCAATTTTAAAAGTGCATCCTTCAAATCATCATAGCGGGCACCGTCCACAGGGTACAAACCGCAGAATACCATGGGCTGTACTGCCTTGTAACCGGGCAGAGGCTCTGTGGCAGGATTGTTCTTATCAGTTACGGTATCCCCCACTGCGGTGTCTCTTAAAGTTTTAATGGATGCGGTGACATAACCAACTTCCCCGGCACAAAGCTCCTGACAAGGAGTCATACCGAGAGCATTTAAATACCCTAATTCCACCACTTCAAATTCCTTGCCGTTGGACATCATTCGCATGGTGGTGTTTTGGGTAATTTTTCCGTCCATCACACGGATATAGATGATAACGCCTTTGTAGGCATCGTAGTACGAATCAAAAATCAGTGCTTTTAACGGTGCGTCTTCATCACCTTGCGGTGCAGGAACCGTTTTTGCGATGGCTTCCAACACATCTTCGATATTGGTGCCGTTTTTAGCAGAAATCAGCGGTGCTTCGTCTGCAGGAATACCGATAATATCTTCAATTTCCTGCTTCACCACATCAGGTCTTGCACTGGGAAGGTCAATTTTGTTGATGACCGGTAGAATTTCTAAGTCGCTGTCTACAGCCAGATATGCATTTGCCAACGTCTGAGCTTCGATCCCCTGTGCTGCATCCACAATGAGAATTGCACCTTCGCAAGCTTTTAGACTACGGGATACTTCATAGTTAAAGTCTACGTGACCGGGAGTATCAATCAGGTTGTAAATATATTCTTCTCCGTCTTTCGCACGGTACACCAGGCGAACCGCCCTTGCCTTAATGGTAATGCCGCGTTCTTTTTCTAACTCCATATTATCTAAAAGCTGCTCCTCCATTTCTCGTGCAGAAACAACCCCGGTTTTTTCCAAAAGACGGTCTGCCAATGTGGATTTGCCGTGGTCAATATGGGCTATAATCGAAAAATTTCTGATGTGGTTTTGTCTGTCGCTCATAAGTTCACCTGAAAGGCGATATCAAATCTGCCGTTTTCCTTTCCGTTTCGGTTTCATTCAGGAATGTATATTTTTTTGCATAAATTCTCAGTTTCGTTTTCTTGTCTGCTCTCCCTTCAAAGGAAATACAGACAAATTTTATCAATATTTTTTCAATATAGTATTATAACATAATATTCCCAATTTGTAAATAACTTTTTTGAAAAAATGAAAAATATCGTAAAAGTTATTGACAAATGCATAATTATGTACTATAATAGGGATATTATTGATTATATATGCATATTTATGCAATGAAGGTGAGAATATGTTAGACCAAATTAAACAAACCGACAAAACATACTATATGAACACCTTCGGAGAGCGACTTCCCGTCTGCTTCACCGAAGGAAACGGTATGACCTTAACCGCCACAGACGGCAAGGTATACTACGATTTTATGGCAGGAATTGCTGTAAATGCCTTGGGGCACAATCATCCTAAGCTGGTAGAAACCATCTGCAATCAGGCAAAAAAACTGATTCACACCTCCAGTTTATACTACATTGAATCTCAGGCAAACTTGGCAAAAGAACTTTGTGAACACTCCTGTGCCGACAAGGCATTTTTTGCCAATTCCGGCGCTGAAGCCAACGAAGGCGCTTTAAAACTGGCCAGAAAATATTTCTATAACAAAGGTCAGGAAAAACCCGAAGTTATCACCTTAGAGAATTCCTTCCACGGCAGAACCTTGGCAACCCTCTCCGCTACGGGACAGGCAAAATATCAAAAACCCTACGCTCCGCTGGTGGAAAAGTTCATCCATGTTCCCGCTAACGACATTGATGCCTTCAAGGCAGCTGTTACCGACAAAACCGGTGCCGTTATGTTAGAAGTGATTCAGGGAGAAAGCGGTGTACGTCCCTTAGACAAAGCATACGTAGAAGAAATCAGAAAGATTTGTACCGAACGTGATATTGTGCTGATTTTTGACGAAGTGCAAACCGGAATGGGACGGTGCGGCACCCTCTTTGCATACGAAACTGTAGGTGTAGAACCCGATATTTTCACTTTGGCAAAAGCATTGGCAGGCGGTGTTCCCATCGGCGCCATCCTTTGCAAGGAAAAATTTGCAGCGTTTTCCCCCGGGGATCACGGTACCACTTTTGGCGGAAACCCTCTGGCAACTGCAGCAGGTCTTTGTGTCGTAAAGGAACTAACCGAAAACGGTGTCTTAGAAAATGCCAAAAAAATGGGCGAAGTTTTCAAAGCAAAATTATCTTCCTTAAAGGAACAGTTCCCCATCATTTCAGAAGTTCGAGGAAAAGGGTTAATGCTTGGCGTGGAATTTTCCAAACCTGTTGCCAAAGCCTTATCCAAGCAGTTATTTGAAGCCGGATTTTTGGTGGGAACTGTTGGCGAAACGGTATTCCGTTTGGTACCTCCTTTAATTATCACCGAAAAAGAAATCAACTTGCTTACCGATAAATTGGCTGAACTGCTCAAAAACTTATAGAAACGAGGATCAAAAAATGAAACATTTTATCAGTATTACCGATATTACAAAACAGGAATTTGACGATATTTTAACCTTAGCTCATAAAATGAAAAAAATGCAGAAAGCAGGTACTCCCCACCCCTATCTTTCCGGGAAAAGTCTGGGAATGATTTTTGCAAAATCTTCTACCAGAACCCGTGTTTCTTTTGAAGTGGGAATGTATCAGCTGGGTGGCCATCCCCTGTTTTTAAGCTCCAATGACATTCAGCTGGGCCGTGGCGAAACGATTTATGACACCGCAAATGTACTTTCCGGTATGTTAGACGGCATTATGATTCGTACCTTCTCTCAGGACGATGTGTATGACCTTGCAAAATACGGCTCTATCCCCGTTATCAACGCTTTAACTGACTTAGAGCATCCCTGTCAGGCAATGGCAGATATGCAAACCATCTACGAAGAATTTGGCAAGCTGGAAGGCTTAAAATTTGCTTATGTGGGGGACGGCAACAATATGGCACACTCCTTAGCACATGCTTGTGCAATGGCAGGAATTGACTGCTATATTGCAACGCCCGAAAAATATAAATGCGTTCCTGACCAGATTGAAAAGGCAAAAGCGCTGGCGAAAAACTGCAAAATTGTGGAAACCTGCGACCCCGAAGAAGCAATGAAGGGTGCCAACGTCGTGTATACCGATACCTGGGTCAGCATGGGTCAGGAAGCTGAAAAAGCAACCAAAGTAAAAGAATTTGGTGACTATCAGGTAAACAAAAAGCTGTTCTCATTAACCGATGAAAATTCCATTTTCTTACATTGCTTACCAGCATACCGTGGCTTTGAAGTAACCGAAGATGTCATCGACGGTCCTCATTCCAGAATCTTTCAGGAAGCAGAAAACCGTCTCCACGCTCAGAAGGCAATTATGACCATGCTGATGGCAGACTCCTACAAAAAATAAGAAGAGGTACAAACAATGGCACAGGAAAAAGATTACTACGGATTTCATATCCGTTTGGCAACTGAAGCGGAAATCCCGGAGATTCAGGCAATTACCAAAATTTCCTTTCAGAAATACATCAAAAATGCAGGATTGGAAGATACCGAAGCATTAAACGAAACCTATGAGGATATTCTCCGTGACTTAGACACCAAATTAGTGTTTGTGGCATTTATCAACGAAGTGCCTGCAGGGAGTGTAAGAATCAAGGTAAAAGAAGACGGTACCGCATACTTAAGCCGTTTTGGTGTAAGCCCTGAATTTCAGAATCACGGGGTTGGCAAAAGCTTAATGAGCGTTGTAGACACCGTGATGATGGAAAAAGGTGTGAAACGGTTAGAGCTTCACACCGCAGCAAAATACTTTGATTTGGTACGCTTCTACTATGGCAGAAAATTCTACATTGAATCCATTTCCGAAGACCGTGGCTACAAACGGGCACTGATGGTAAAAGAATACAACAAAGTAAAAGAATAATTCATTGATTTTTTGTTATATAAAAAGCCTCGCAGAATTTATCTGCGAGGCTTTTTTCTTATTTATAGCCTAATTCTTTTTTGAATTCTGCTAAGTTTACGATGGAACCTTCCACTCTGGATTTTTCTGCTGCAAAAGAAATTAAGTGATTATCCACAGAAATACCGATGGAACTTAATTCCGTTTCATCGCAAGTACCTTTGATATAATCGTACAGAGAGTCCATCAGACCCTGGTCTCCGCCACCGTGTCCCCCAACAATAGAGTTGGATGCGGTTGCGTTTTCCAGATCGATTTTAGTTTTCTTACGGGTTCTGAAATCAAAAAATTCCAGCAGCATATCGCCGATAGAACCGCTTAATTCACCGTCGGTACCCATGACACGGATATAACGACCACCTTCGTTAAAGGCACTCATGTTGAAGGATGCAACAGCACCGTTTTCAAATTCTAAGTTTACCACCTGACGGTCTACCACGTCATTATCACATTTATAAACGCATTTTCCGTATTGAGTAGTTTTTAACGCTTCTGCTACTTCTTCATTGGTGGGAGTTTCGATTTTAGTAGCAGCATTACGGAACCAAGTGTTCTTTTCATCTTCTAAGTACAGTTTTACCGCATTATAGTAGCAAGTATCATATACGGGACAGGTCTTGTCGCAGCGTTCCGGAGAACCTTCCGGTGCATTTTCTCTGGTAAAATATCCCAAAGAACCGAAAGAATGAACGTTTTTACAGGGAGAGCCAATCAGCCATTGGATAATATCCATATCGTGACAGCATTTCTGCAGAATCATGCAAGAGCTTCTTTCGGAATTACCCCAGTTGCCTCGAACAAAGCTATGGCTCTGATGCACATTACCAACACATTCGGAGTGGTGAATGGAAAGCACTTGCCCTACCGTACCGTTGTTAATCAGTTCTTTTATCTTCATAAAGAAGGGAGCATAACGAAGCACATGGCAAACTAAAATTTTGGTGCCTTTTTCTTTTGCAGCATTTGCCATGGCAACACATTCTTTATAATCGGAAGAAACCGGTTTTTCCAAGAGAATGTCATACCCTAATTCAATTGCTTTCATACAGGGACCATAGTGCATCTGGTCCATAGTAGCGATAATTGCAATGTCTGCAAATTTAGGAACTGCTAAAATATCTTCCCAGGTTTCATAACACTGCTCATCGGTTAATCCGTAGGTTTCTTTCACAAACTGTCTTAATGCAGGAACCGGATCAGCGACACCAACAACCTGGAATTTTTCCGGATCCATTCTGCTGATATAAATTCTGCCACGATCCCCGGCACCAATCAAAATAACTTTTAATTTTTCCACTGTTTCATATCCTCCTTACATTTTTCTGGATATATTATAATTGTATCACGACTTCAATCATATGTAAATATAAAAAAAGGACATTTTTTCAATCAAAAAGACCTCGTTTCGCAAAAAACATCCATAGCCTTCACTCTTGGATCATCTTCCGTCATCAATAGCAAAAAAAGAAAAATTTGCACACGATATACAACTTTTCTAAACGCTCGTTGCACCCTTGGTGTTCAAGTCACGCAGATATAAAAAGGGAATCCTCTTGGATTCCCTTTCTGGAGCTGGTGGCGTGACGCAGCCGCTTATAAAAGCGTCTTGTCTGCTTGTCGACCCAAGCCTTTGGCTTCGGTACCCGCCTGCGCACCAACTCGCTAAAAACTTGCCAACGGCAACTTTTCTAAACGCTCGTTGCACCCTTGGTGTTCAAGTCACGCAGATATAAAAAGGGAATCCTCTTGGATTCCCTTTCTGGAGCTGGTGGCGTGACTTGAACACGTGACCTTCTCATTACGAGTGAGATGCTCTACCGACTGAGCTACACCAGCATATATGATGGGGCTGTATGATACGATACAGCCCCATATTTTTTAGTTTTCGCTTTCAGTAGCAGTTTCCTCTACCTGCTGATTTCTGTGCTTAAATGCAACAATCAGACGTCTCTGCGGTTCCACACCTACAGAATAGGTAGTAATCATCGGATAACTCTGCAGAGCAGAATGAATGATTCTTCTTTCGTATGCTTTCATCGGCTCCAATTCATATTTGCCGTGAGACTTGATTACGCGATTTGCAATGCTTTTTGCTAAGCCGGTCAAGGTTTTTTCGCGTTTCATACGATAATCTTCGGTATCTAAGCGGATTTTTTCGCCGCCTTTAATCTTCTTGTTGAATGCAAGCTGCAGCATATGCTGAATAGCATCCAGCGTATCGCCGTGTTTTCCAATAATATTGCCGGCTTCTTCGCCAACTAAGTTAACGGAAATGATTCTGCCCTTCTGGGTTACTTCTGCGGTAACAGAAATGTCCATCAAGCGGAACAGTTCTTTCACATGTTCTTCTACAAATGCAACGCCGTTTTCAGTAGGAACAAAATCGGTGTCATCTTCATAATTCATTGCCGGTTTTTTCGGTTCCGCCTTTACCTCTTCACGAACAACCTTTTTTTCTGTTTTTTCCGGCTTTGCCTTAGGAGCTCTTGCTTCCTTTTTGGGAGCAGAAACAACATCCTCCGGTTTTTTCACATCATATCTTGCCAAGATTCTGGCGGGTTTTGCACCAATTCCCAGAAAGCCTGCAGTGGGTGTATTTAAAATTTCAAATTCAATTAAATCTCTGTCAACTGCCAGTTCCAGTACTGCTTTTTCAATTGCTTCGTCTACTGTTTTGGCTGTGGTGATAATTTCTTTCACAGATACTTTCCAACCTTTCTATTTCTTTTTCTTCTTTTTGTTTTCTTTCTTTTCCAAACGCTTTGCTTCTTCTTTAACAGCAATTTCATTTGCTTCTTTACGAACAACATAACGGTCCAAAGTGAAGCTCTGAACAATCTGCAGAATGTTGCCGATAATCCAATACAGGCCCATTGCTGCTGGCAGAATGTAACAGAAATATCCTGTCATCAGCGGGAAAATAAACTGCATAGTCTTCGCCTGAGATGCCTGTTCTTCTGTCTGCGTTTTTGCCATTTTCTGAGAAATATAGCTGGTTAAGAAAGTAGTTAATGCTGCAATAATGGGGAAAACCCAATAAACAGGCTGTGTCATTGCAACCGCACCGGGAGTAAATCCTAAGTTTAAACCAAGGAAATTGAAGTTCATATAAAAGCTGTTTGCGGTAAACGCACTGCCGGCATTTGCTAAAATGGTACCTGCTTCCGCCACATTGTTACTTACCCAGGCAACAACATCTAACTGGGTAGCATGAGCTGCCAACGCTTCTGTACCGTTCATCAAAGCAGTCATAGCAGCAGTGATTCCCTGAGCACCGGGCTGCAGGATATAAGTAGCGGGATTCTGAATAATCCCGTAAATTGCAAACAAAATGGGCATCTGAATCAGAAGGGGTAAACAACTGCTCATCGGATTGATTTTATTCTGTTGATACAGTTTCACCGTTTCTTCATTCAGTTTTTCTTTATCATACTGATATTTTTTCTGAAGTTCCTGCAGAGCAGGCTGAATTTTCTGCATATGAGCCATAGATTTCTGCTGTTTGATAACCAACGGCAGCATACACAGACGAACCAGAACCGTAAATACGATAATTGAGAATCCAAAGTTCTGAATTAAACCGTAAATGAATTTCATCACGGTTCCTAACAACACGTAAATAAATTCAAACATTTTTAAACCCTTTCTATCACCGGGATGCTACGGATAGTCTACTCCTCCCGGATTCCACGGATTGCAACGAAGGATACGCCAGCATGCTTTCAAAAAGCCTTTCAAAAAGCCGTACTTTTTCACAGCCAAAATCGCATACTGGGAACAAGTGGGATAAAACCGGCAATGTGCGCCCAAAAGCGGAGAAATCCACTTCTGATATCCTCGAACCAACAAAATAAACAGTTTACTTAACATGAAATGCACCTGCTTTATGTAACAGTTTGGAAAGCTCCTGTCCTAAGGTGAAATAATCGGTCCCCAAAATGGAGGGACGTGCCACAATCACAAGGTCGTAGCCTGTTTTCATCGTGGGAAAAAGGAGCCGCATATTCTCAAAGATCAACCGTCTTGCACGGTTTCTTTTGCAGGCTTTCCCGATTTTTTTGGTAGCAGTAATGCCGTAACGCAAATCCTTATGATTATTGTTACGGTAATAAAGCACCACATATCTGCCGGGATAAGACTGTCCCTTTTTGTAAACTCTTTGAAATTCGTAGTTTTCTGTCAAAGAAGTAGCGTGAATCAAACCGTCTCCCTCACAATTTTAGAAAAATCCAACGAATGCTGCAATCGTTTGATAAACGAAAAATCAAAAATACGCTAATAAAGAAAAAATGCCGTAAGCGTTTAAGCATTTGACGACATTTCTTATCTTATGAATTATGCGCTAAGACTAACTCTGCCTCTTGCTCTTCTTCTAGCTAAGATTTTTCTACCGTTTCTGGTTCTCATTCTTTTGAAGAAACCATGTTCTCTTTTTCTCTGTCTTTTCTTGGGCTGATAAGTTCTTTTCATGTTTTTGCACCTCCAAATATATCATTGATTACTTTAACAATTTCAAGATTCCTGACAAAAGGAACCGCTAAACTTTGATTCAAATAAACAATATTTATCAATTTTAGCACTCAATATTATAACGGATAACCTTGGAAATGTCAAGTGATTTTTTAAAGTTTTTCATTTTTTTTAGTTTTTTTATTCTTTTCAAAGATTTGATTCATTTTTTCTGCTGCAAAACGAATTTCTTCCTCTGTATTCTTATGCGAAAATGAAACACGAATGGCAGTATCCTGCATCGCTTTCGGAACAGAAAACGCCTCCAACACACGGTTACTTCCGCCTTTCTTTTCTGAGCAGGCAGAACCGGAGGATACATAAATTCCTTCACTCTCCAGCATATGCAAAACAATTTCTGAGCGAAGATTCATCGACACATTTACAACAGTCCCTAAAGAATGTTTGCTATTGACCGGAATTTCTTCAGAAAGCAATTCCAAAAACAACTTGGACAGTTCTTGTATTTTTTTTATGGGGCGTTCTTCCTTATGAATTTTTACTGCCTCCGAAAACGCAACAATATTCGCCACATTTTCAGTTCCGGAAAACAGCCCGTCCTCCTGACCGCCTCCTACATAAAGAGATTCCAATAAGATTCCTTTTTTCACATATAAAGCTCCGATTCCTTTCGGTGCACCGATTTTATGGCCGGAAAAGCTCATCAGGTCTGCTCCGAAATCCCGCACGTGAATGTCCAGTTTTCCGTACGCCTGAATACAGTCGGAATGAAGCACCGCAGACGGTGCTTTTTCTATCATCATCTGCTTGATTTGTTTGATATCAAACACAGTACCGGTTTCGTTGTTTACCGCCATTACACTAACAAGTGCCACCTGAGAATCTAACTGTTCTGCTAAAAAAAACCAGTCAGGTTCCCCATCCACAATAGGAATCCATTCCACCTGATAGCCATCTTTTTGAAGTTGAATCCCGATATTGTAAACGGAGGCATGTTCCACAGACGAAATCAACACTTTGTTGCCTTTATGCTTATTTCTGCGGAGATATCCGAAAATTGCCGTATTATTCGCCATCGTGCCGGAAGGAGTAAAGTAAATTTCCCCTTCTTTTGCACCAATGGAAGCTGCCACGGTTTTTCGCGCCTCTTTGATCAGGTCTTCTGCATCCATTCCAAGACGGTGCAAAGAAGACGGATTTCCAAAATGGTTGGTTAAAACATCTGTTACACGTTCCACAACTCGTTCATACGGCTGAGTTGTGGCGGCATTATCCAAATAAATCATAGTTCATCTCCAAACGGTAGTAGTTACAGTTCTTTGTGATACCAGCTTAATAACACGGTTCCAAGCAGCATCGTTGCTCCCAACAGGAGAAAATCGGAACCTCCCAGAATGCCAAGCGGCAACAAATTGGGGATAAACAGAATCACAAAATAGAATACCAGCATCACAATGACTACAGTCATTTTCCACAAGCTCATGGGAAGACTGGTTTGTATCAAATGAAAAAAAGCAAAATAGGAGGTCACATAGAAGGACAAGGTATCTTTATCGGTAAGAAATCCGATTCTTTCCAGGAGTCCAAAAAATCCAACAAATAAACCGATTAAAACAGCGGTGGGTACAGTAGCTCTCATCACAGCGCCAAAAAAATCGTCTCCCACGGGCTTATCGTTAGGTTCCATCGCCAAAAAGAAAGACGGAATCCCAATGGTTAACGAGCCGATTACCGTCATACTGATGGGAGCAAAGGGATATGCGGTGCCAAGCAAAATAAACAGAAATGACAAAATCAGAGAGAAGCCGGTTTTTAAAAGATACAAACTGGCTACCCGTTCAATGTTATTCACAATACGTCTGCCCTCCTTTAAAATGAGAGGAACAGGGGTGAAGTCAGATTCGCTTAAAACCACCTGAGCAACCGCTTTCGCCGCCTGGGCACCGTTTGCCATAGCGATGGCAAGGTCTGCTTCTTTTAGGGCTAACACGTCGTTTACGCCATCGCCGCTCATAGCAACAGTTTCGCCATTTTTCTTCATTGCTTGCACTAAAAGCCGCTTTTCTTCAGGGGTAACACGTCCGAAAATGGAATAAATCTTCACCAGCTTCTGATAGTGTTCCAAGGTTTTTGGTTGCGTATTCAAATCAACATAACGGTCATAATCCAAAAAACCAAGCTGTTTGGCAATCACAGAAACTGTTTCGGGATGGTCGCCGGAAATAATTTTTAAATCCACTTGCTCGGTACGGAAATAATCCAATACGCTGCGGGCATCCTTTTTTAAAACATCACTCATCACCACAAGCGCCATACATCCGCCGTTCTTGGTTAAAGCCAATACACGGTCCCCTCTGCCGACATGTTCTTCCACGGTCTTTAAGATGTCAGAAGAAGTAACCAAACGGTCTGCTGCACCTAATCGGTAACAGTGTTCCCCAATTGTGACTTCTGAATACTTTCTCTGCGACGAAAACGGAACCAAAGCATCCCAGCTTAAGTCGGTTTCATCACCAAAAGCCTGGTAAATTCCCTCCATAGTGGGATTCTTCACAGCAAACGCTTTAGAAAATAAACGCAAAATTTCTGCGGAGTTATCATCGTAAGAAATCAATTCTTTCAGCTTGATTTCACCGGTGGTTAGCGTACCGGTTTTATCTAAGCAAACGGTGGTAACACGGCTTAAGCATTCTACTGCGGAAAAGTCATTCACCAGCGCTTTTTTATTGGCTAGTTTTAAAACCGCCGAACCTGCGGTAATGGTGGTAATCAGATACAACCCGGACGGAATCATACCAATAATGCTTGCTGCCGTGGAAATAACAGCCGTCTGCCAATCGGTTTCGTTTCGGTAAAAAGTGGACAAAAACAGTATCATTCCCAAAGGCAGGATAACATAGGACATCACACGGATAATTTTACTGATTGCCGTTAAAATGCGGGATTCCATTTTCTGATAAGAACCTGCTTTGGCAATAATCCCTGCATAATACGTATCTTTCCCTACCCTTATGGCTTTAGCGTAGCAGGAGCCCGCCACCACAAAGCTACCGGAAACCAAAGAATCTCCCTGCACTTTGGAAACGGGATCTGCCTCTCCGGTCATCAAAGATTCATTCACTTCCAGATAATCAGTTGCGAGAATCTCCATATCGCATGGAATCTGCTCTCCAGCAGTTAAATATACCACATCCTCCAAAACAATGTTTTCAGAGAGAATCTTTTCTTCCTTACCGTCACGCAGAACCGTGTGGTACTGCTGACGAACGGTTTTTAACCGGTTCAGTTTCCGTCTTAAGTAAAACTCCTGACCGATGCCTAAAGCAATATTGGAAATTACCACTCCCATAAAAAGAGTGTTTTTAAAGCTGCCCGTGGTAAGTACTAAGAGGAAAATTACAGTATTTAAAAAGTTAAAATAAGTAAACACATTTTCTCTGATAATATCCCAGCCGGTTCGGGTATTCGGCTGGGGCATATGATTGGTCAGATTTTTCTGTGTTTTTTCATAAACCTGTTGACCGGTAAGTCCTGTCATAGTATATCTCCTTTTAAAATGAAACCTCTGCACACAACGGATAGTGGTCTGATACATCGCTGGTTACAACTTGTCTATCGTGAAAAACAGCAGGTTTTAAAGCAAAAATATAGTCAATTTTCCGAACGGGATGAAAGGATGGAAAAGTGAATGAATCATCTTTGAAAAAAGCTTCCTCCATCATCTCATAAATGTTATTTAGGCGTCCGTCATCAGGGGTAGTATTAAAATCGCCCATCAAAAGTACAGGAGTTGTAGTTTGTTTACATTCCTTCAAAAAGGTTTCCACTGCCAGCTCCTGTTCACGGGGATGCCCTCCAAAATGACTGACAAACACCGTTACCTCCTCAGGTGTCAAAACAGTTGCCTTTAAAAAAATGCGGGGTTCTCTGTTCGTCCCCTCCATAGGCGGAATCCGTACCGTTTCTGCGGAAGCAATGGGAAAGCAGGAAAGCAGTGCAACACCGTAGCTTCCCTCACCGGGAAAGTCCACTGCCTTAGAAAAGACATAGTGTCTTCCGGTTAAGTTTCCCAGAATTTCTGCCTGATTCTCGTAATAGGGGGAATCTCCCGCTCCACGCACCTCATTTAGTCCGATAATATCGCAGTCTTGCCGGTTGATTACCTCCGCAATCTGCTCTAAATTAACGCTTTTGTGCCAGATTGTGAGAAGCTCATCAACATTTTCTTCCTCAAATAACTTTTCAGTGGGTGCATAGCCAAAGCAGAGGGGTCCGTTGGGACTTTTATTATCTGCTACCAGTTGTTTGTAGTCAGCACCGTGACAAATGTTAAAGGTCATTACTTTTATTTTCATCTGTTTCACTCACCACAAAAAAAGAAGTTTCAGGCACGAAAAATTTTCGTGCCTGATGTTTTAGTATCCTTAATATTTTAGCGGTTCCTTTTTATCCCTGAATCACAACTTTAAAGAATGCTTTCTTACCTTTTTTCACAATAATGAAGCCTTCTTTTTCAAAATCTGCTTTGGTAACCGTCATCATAGGATCGGTCACCTTATCGTCTCCCACGGAAAGCCCGTTCTGCTGAATCAATCTTCTTGCTTCGCCTTTAGAAGGAACAATACCGGTGCCGGCAAGCAAGTCCAGAATGCCGATACTGTCGCCGAAATCGGCGATTTCTTTGGTAGGCATATCCTGAGAAACGCCGCCTCCGCCAAATACAGCTTCTGCTGCAGCCTTTACCTTGTTGGCTTCTTCCTCACCATGAACCAACTTAGTCACTTCATAAGCAAGAATTTTCTTTGCCTGATTGAGTTGGGCGCCTTCCCACTGTTCCATTTTACGAATCTCGTCCATCGGCACAAATGTCAGAAGCTTAATACATTTGATAACATCGGCATCGGAAACATTCACCCAATACTGATAGAAATCATACGGCGATGTTTTGTTGGGGTCAAGCCATACTGCGCCGGAGGCAGTTTTGCCCATCTTCTTACCCTCGCTGTTGGTAAGCAGCGTGAAGGTCATACCGTAAACCTGTTTCTGGTCTTTTCTGCGGCAAAGCTCCAAACCGCCTAAAATATTACTCCACTGGTCGTCACCGCCCAGCTCAATTTTACAGTCATATTTTCTGCTTAACATCAGAAAATCATAGCTTTGCATCAGCATGTAGTTAAATTCCAGGAAAGAAAGCCCCTTTTCCAATCTCTGCTTAAAGCATTCTGCCTGAAGCATTTTGTTGACAGAGAAGCAAGAACCGATATCGCGTAAAAAATCTACATAATTTAAGTCCAAAAGCCAATCCGCATTATTTACCATAATTGCTTTGTCATCGGAGAAATCCACCACTTTGGAAAGCTGTTTTTTAAAACATTCACAGTTGTGGTCGATGGTTTCCTTGGTCATCATCTGACGCATATCCGTTCTACCGGAGGGATCGCCGATATGTCCGGTACCGCCACCAACTAATGCAATGGGCTTATGTCCATGCAACTGCATATGACGCATAACCACCATTTGCAAAAAGTGTCCCACATGCAAGCTATCTGCCGTAGGGTCAAATCCGATATAAAAGGTTACCTTTTCTTTCCCTAATAATTCTCTGATTTCTTCCTCATGTGTAGTCTGAGCAATCAGTCCTCGTTCTTGTAACACATCAAATACATTTTCCATTGTTCTAATCCTTCCTTTTCTTACATTTGCTCAATTTTATTTAAAAGAGTTTGTACAATTTCATTTTCGGGAATGGTTTGGGTAATTTGGGAAACGCCGTTTCCGTCTTTTTCAAACAGAACAGCCTTTCCGTCACCACCGGCAATACCGATGTCACAATCGCTTGCTTCACCGGGGCCGTCCACCACGCATCCCATCACAGCAACCTTCAGCGGTTTATGGATATGTTTTGTTTTTTCTTTCACTTCTTTTGCTAAGGAGATAATATCAATTTTTGTTCTGCCACAGGTGGGACAGGCAATCACCTCTACCCATTCTCTGCGTCTGCCGGTAGCGGAAAGAATGGCTTTGGCAGCATCAATTTCTTCTTCCACCGATTCGGTTAAGGAGACCCGCAAAGTATCCCCTATTCCGTTTCGAAGCAATGTACCGATACCGATAGCATTTTTGGTAACTCCCCAAATTCCACCGCCTGCCTCCGTCACACCTAAGTGCAACGGATAGGGAAACACTTCGCTTGCTAAGGTATATGCCGCTATATTTTTCTCCACGTCGGATACCTTCAACGACAGCACAATATCGTGAAAATCCAGTTCTTCCAAAACTTGAATCTGTTCCTTGGCAGCTTCCATCAAAGCTTCAGGAGTCACTCCGCCAAATCTTTCCAGAATCGGTTTCGGAAGCGAACCGCCGTTCACTCCCACACGAATGGGAACCCCATGTTTTTTACAGGCATCCACCACCTGCTTTACACGGTCACGGTCTCCGATATTACCGGGATTAATACGAACCTTATCCACTCCCTGCTCTACCGCTAAAATCGCCAAACGGTAATCAAAATGAATATCTGCAACTATGGGAATATGAATCTGTTCTTTAATGTTACCAATCGCCTTGGCAGCAGCCTCGTCATTAACCGTAGCACGGACGATTTCGCATCCGCACTGCTCTAAAGATAAAATCTGTTTGACCGTTGCAGCAACATCAGAAGTTGGTGTATTGGTCATAGACTGGATGGCGACCTTTTCACCGCCACCGATAAAAAGGTTGCCGATTTTTATTTTTTGGGATAATTTCATAAGAAATCCTCCTATGGTTTTGCAAAGGGGGTAAGTTTTGGCAATTTCTACCCCGCAAACAATCTGGCTATATCATTCTTAGTCACATACAGCACAAATAAAATCAAAACTACAAAGCCGATAAAATGAATGAAACCTTCTTGTTCGGGTTTTAGTTTCTTTTTGGTAAGCATTTCCCAGAGGACAAACACAATTCTGCCGCCATCCAACGCAGGGAGCGGTAATAAATTTACAACGCCCAAATTCAGACTAATAATAATTGCCAGCCACAATACGTCGAAAAATCCACGCTGTGCTGCATCGGAAATGCCACTGACAATCCCCACCGGCCCTGACATCTGATCCACGGAAACAGAGCCGTTGAACATGCCAAAGAATGATTGGTAGGTCAGTTTAATAATCGAGAAGGTTTCAAAAAAGGAATAGGAAATCACATTCCCCACGTTCTTTTCTTCCACCGCCTGGACAATGCCAAGCCGTTTACCTCCCTGATATTCAGTCAAAGTTACCGGAAACGTTTTTTGTTCACCCGAACGGTCCACTGTAACACTCACAGTATCCTTCCCGTCTAATGCTAAACTAAAATCTAACTGAGTATGGATACGGTTTCCGTCAATTACAAGGATTTTGTCTCCCGACATCATTCCGGCAGCTTCAGCACCCATTCCCTCCTGCACAGAAACCACTTCCATGGTCGGAATGGCAGGTAAACGGGGACTTGCCGCATTTAAAGTCACAAGTAACACAAAGCCAAGCAGTAAATTCATAAAAGCACCGGCAAATAGAATGATAAACCGTTGCCATGGCTTTTTTTGGGAAAATGCTTTGGGATCTTCGGAGTTTTCATCTTCTCCTTCCATTTTCACATAACCGCCCATAGGAATCAATCGGACAGAATAAAAGGTGTCTCCTTTTTGTTTACCAAACAGTTTGGGCCCCATTCCAATAGCAAATTCGTGCACCTTCACACCAAACATTTTTGCCGTAAGAAAATGTCCCAGCTCATGAACACAAATAATCACACCGAAAATTAAAATTACACAAATTGCGGTAATGATTGCACTCATCCAATTTCCTCCATCAAATTATAGTAAAGATGATGCATATTTTTTGGCAAAACGATCTGCCAAAAGAACATCCTCCATGGTATAGTCCGTAATCGCTGTATGAGCCTTCATCGTCGACTCAATGATACGGGGAATCTCTAAAAAGCCGATTTTCCCCTGTAAAAAGGCATCAACTGCCACTTCGTTGGCACCGTTTAACACGCAAGGCATGGTACCGCCAATAGCAAGTGCCTCATATGCCAATGAAAGGCATCGGAATTTTTCGGTATCAGGTTCATAAAAACTTAGAGTTCCCAATTTTACAAAGTCCACTTCCCCAGCCTCACTTTCTGCCCGTTCGGGATAAGTTAACGCAAGCTGAATCGGAATGGTCATATCGGGGGTACCAAGCTGTGCAATAATGGCATTATCCACATATTCCACCATAGAATGAATAACGCTTTCCCGATGAACAAGAACTTTAATAGGTTTATGACCAAACAGATGATAGGCTTCTATCACTTCCAAGCCTTTATTCATAAGAGTTGCAGAATCAATGGTAATTTTGTTTCCCATATCCCAGTTGGGATGTTTTAAGGCATCCTCAGGACGGACATCAGAAAGGTCTTCCCTCGAAAAGAAGGGACCGCCCGATGCAGTCAGTATGATTCGCTTCACATCGCAATCACGGTTTCCAAGCAAGCTTTGAAAAATTGCAGAATGTTCTGAATCAACCGGAAACACCGTTACTCCGTGTTCTTTTGCCATATCCATAATCAGTTGACCGGCACAAACGATGGTCTCCTTATTGGCAAGTGCCAGCTTCTTTTTGGACTTGATTCCGGCAATAGCAGGTTTTAATCCGGCACTGCCCACAATCGCATCCAACAGTGTATCCGCATCACTTTCTGCAATCTGACGGCAAAGTGCGTCTTCACCTGTTGCTACAACACAATCCGGAAGCTGTTCTTTTACCAATTGATAACCGGCTTTATCACCGATATGCACATATTTTACACCAAATTCCCTCGCCTGACGCAAAAGAAGCTCTGCATTTTTTCCGCAGGAAAGTCCTGCCACACGAATTCCGTGTTTTTTACAAACCGCCAGCGCCTGGCTTCCGATAGAACCGGTAGAACCGGCAATATAAACAGATTTTGTCTGCATATGCATTACAGAATCACCTGCAATCCGAAAGTTATAATATAAATGTATACGGTGGGTGCCACAAACATTAAACTATCCACACGGTCCATAAATCCGCCGTGACCGGGAATCACGTTTCCGAAATCCTTCACATTTTTACTTCTCTTAATGGAAGATGCGGTCAAATCGCCAAGCTGTGCAGTCAGTCCGCAAATCAGTGCCAAACCGTAATATGTAAGCGGATTGACGGAGATTCCGTAGCCAAACCACAGAATCATTGCGTAAACGAAGAACCCAAGCAGCGACCCTAAAAAGCCGCCGATACAACCGGAAATAGTTTTTTTGGGACTTAACTCTTCACAAAGCTTCGGTCCTTTTAAGGCAATTCCGGTAAAGAAGGCACCGCTATCGGTACAGAAAGCACCGATGCAGGCTAGCCACACATAATGATGCCCGTTTAAAGGTTGCTGCCGCAAGAAAATCAACAACGCAAAAGAAACAGGAATTAAAACCGTCAAAAGACTCATATTAGCAATATCGGTAAAGCTGACTTTTTTCGGTCTTGCCACCATGGTCATAATCATCACCAACAGAAGCACGAATCCAAATCCCAGCATTTCCTTAAAAGTCCACATCTGACAAAACGGCATTCCCAGACATACAATCAGCCCGATCG
Organism: Clostridia bacterium; assembly: GCA_045540295.1. Classification (GTDB taxonomy): domain Bacteria; phylum Bacillota; class Clostridia; order UMGS1840; family UMGS1840; genus SIG452. Next base: position 5,917 of record JAZQGY010000016.1, on the reverse strand, counting down.
CCAAAAAGACAGGATTCTTCTGATAGGAAAACACACTGTATGCTTCAATCAGACACCACAATGCCAACGCCACTGCACATACTGTAATTACAATCGCATCCAACTGCATTACTGCAATCAACAGAGTTGCAGCAACCAAAGCACTGACAATTCGCACAAACATAACTGTTCCTTCCTTTCTATTTCACGGGGGCTACTCCGCCAAACCGACGGCTTCTACCCTGATATGTAAGAATGGCCTCCTCCAAATGACGGGGAGAAAAATCGGGCCATAAAATATGGTCATAATAAAATTCGCTGTAGGCAGACTGCCACAAAAGAAAATTGGAAATCCGGATTTCACCGGAGGGACGAAGCACTAAATCAGGATCCGGACAATGTGCTGTATATAAATGAGCAGAAACCGTTTCCTCGGTAATTTCTTCGGAAGACAACTCTCCTGTCTTTACCTTTTCAGCAATTTCAGAAACAGCGTGAATAATTTCATCCCTGCCTCCATAGTTTAACGCAATATTTAAATAGCAACCGGTTTCGGCATACGGTTCAGTACGTTTTTCCTCATCCTCAATCATTTTTACCAGAGGATTCGGTAAACGGGAACGGTCTCCTAAAAAACGGACCGCAACCTTTCTATGCTCCATTAAATCCACAATCTGGGGAAGACGCTTCATACAAAGGTTCATCAGATTGGTCACTTCATCTTCAGGACGTTTCCAGTTTTCGGTGGAAAAGGCATACACCGTTAAGCATTTCACACCCAAATCGTAAGCATGGCGGGCAATTTTGACCAGGTTATCGGCTCCCGCAGCATGCCCTGCTGTACGAGGAAGGCCGCGTTTTTTTGCCCATCTGCCGTTACCGTCCATAATAATAGCGATATGGCGTGGAATATTATTGGCATCCAGCTTGGAGGATGCACTCTTTTTTTTCCCAAGTCCGAACAAACCGTTCACCTCTTTTTCGGTCATTTTCTGTCATAGCAGATGTCAAATGGACATACTGACACATTTTGTCAAGTTATTATAGCATATAATATCGGAAAAATAAATAGTTTTTGTGAAATATTTTTTTTATTTTTTATTCTTTTTTACGAAAATGTTGTTTTTTTAAATTTTTCTCATAAAATATTTGAAAAAATGAAATTCCTATGCTATAATGAACTTGCAAAACCATCAGATTGGTACAAAACTATTATAGTATCAAAAAAGAAGAAACATTCTCTCAAAAAAATTCATTTACATAAAAAAATTCGAGAAAGGAACGGCTGTTTTTTTAAAGCAGCCAACAATGAAAGTATGGACATCAACATCGGATTGTATGTAACAGTAGCGATTCAGGTCATCGGCGGACTTTGTCTGTTTTTATTCGGGATGAGCCTGATGGGAGATAGCCTGGAGAAAACCGCAGGAATGCGAATGCAAAAAATCATCGAATCCTTAACCGGAAACCTTTTAAAAGGTGTTCTGGTAGGTGCTTTGGTTACGGCAGTGATTCAGTCATCCTCTGCCACCACGGTGATGGTTGTAGGCTTCGTTTCTGCAGGCATTATGACCTTAAAACAAGCAGCAGGCGTCATTATGGGTGCCAATATCGGAACCACCGTAACAGCTCATATTTTACGCTTAAATGATGTTTCTTCCGACAACTTTTTCATTTCCTTCTTTAAACCGGACAATTTAATGTTTGTGCTGATGATTGTGGGAATGATGCTGATTTATCTGGCAAAAAGCAAAACAAAAAAAGATTCCGGCGGTATTTTCATCGGACTTTCTTTAGTTTTTTCCGGTATGATGTTTATGTCAGACGGACTAAACGGCATTGATAAATCCGTATTTGAAGCACTCTTTGCCTTCTGTGCAAAAATGCCCCTGTTAGGAGTGATAATCGGTGCTTTGGTAACTGCGATTATTCAGTCATCCTCTGCTTCCGTTGGGATTTTGCAGGCAGTTGCATCTACCGGAGCCATCACCTTAGGCGGTGCCATCCCCATTATTTTAGGGCAAAATATCGGTACCTGTATCACTGCAATTTTATCTTCGTTAGGTGCCAGCAAAGCTGCAAAAAAAGCCAGCGTGTTACACCTGACCTTTAACATTCTTGGAACAGCACTGTTTATCGTTGTTCTGTTCCTCATTTGTCCCTATGTTGTCCCCGGATGGAACGACCTAATGAACGGCAACGTCAACTCCGGTACCATTGCGGATTTCCATACCATTTTTAATGTGACAACGACCGTGGTTTTACTCCCTTTCGCCGGACTTTTGGTAAAACTTGTCGGCGGTTCTTCCAAAAAGGAAGAATCAGATGCGGACAAGCCGTCCCGGCTCTTGGATGACAGATTCCTGCACTCCCCTGCAATTGCAATTGGTCAGAGTAAAAACGTGGTGATTTCTATGCTGGAGTTGGCAAAGAAAAACGTGATGTTATCTGAAACCGCAATTTTAGAAAAAAATGCCGATGCAATGCAGGAAATCAAGCTCATTGAAAAAACCGTGGACAGTATGGAAAGCGAACTTTCCGCTTATCTTGCAAAAATTACTGATAAAGCGCTGTCAGAATCAGAGAATAAACAAGTAATGAGCTATGTGAGTATGGTAACCGATATTGAACGAATTTCTGACCATGCAAGCAATATGAGTGACATTGCCAAAATGATGATAGAAGGCAACCAAAAATACTCCAAAAGCGGAACCCGTGAGCTTCGTAATATGTTCTTGGCAGTATACGATATACTGGACACTACCCTGGAAGCCATCCGCACCAATGACTTTGCCATCGCCTCTCAGATTGAGCCGAAGGAACAAGTAATCGACTTATTCAAATCCACCTTCCGCAGAAAACATATGGGTCGCCTTGCTAAAAAGAAATGCACAGCAGAATCCGGCGTTGCCTACTTGGAAGTAGTCAACAACTTAGAACGTGTGGCAGACCATTGCTCCAACGTTGGTGTTGCAATTATCCATCTGCATTCGGAACAAACACTCTTTAATTCTCACGAATATATGGAATTAGAAAGCATCCGTCAAAACGAAGAGTATTCCAGAATCTACAATAGTTTTATGGAAAAATACTACAATCCGCTGTTTGACTAATCCCGCATACAAAATGATAAAGGGGGTGCATTGTTATGCACTCCCTTTAATTTCTTTCAAAAAAGCACTTGACATTTCCCAAAATATGTTGTATAATAACGGAGTTGTTAAGCACCTTTAGCTCAGTTGGTAGAGCAACTGACTCTTAATCAGTGGGTCCCGGGTTCGAGTCCCTGAAGGTGCACCAGAAAAAAGCACTTCTTAGGAAGTGCTTTTTTCAACGAAATAAATCCTTTAAATTTACGAAACATATGTTGCATGTGAAAGCTTCGCAATGTGAAGTACCCCTACGGCACATGAATGGATTCATGATTCAATATTCATGACTCACTACTTTCCTATAGAAAGGTTACAAAAAAATGAGAATTTTAGCAATCGGCGATGTAGTCGGTGAATGCGGTGTTGAATTTTTAAAAAAGAAACTGCCTGCACTAATCAAAGAAAATGAAATTGATTTCACCATTGTAAACGGTGAAAATGCCTTGCCCGGCAGCGGTATCAGCTTAAACATCACCGAAGATATTTTAACTGCGGGAGCGGACTGTGTGACCCTGGGAAATCATGCTTTCAATAAAAAAGACGTGGAAAAAGCTTTTGACCGTTATCCCGACCGCATTATCCGTCCTTTAAACTATGACGGCTCCTTAGAAGGCGAAGGCTACACGGTGCTTGATGCTAAGGGCTATCGCATCGGAGTTGTGAATCTGTTAGGAAGATTATACCTTTCCCCCATCAACTGTCCGTTTTTAGCAATGGATAAAGCTCTCACGTACTTACAAGATAAAACAGATATCATTATCGTGGATTTTCACGGGGAAGCCACCAGCGAAAAGAAAGCCTTCGGCTACTATGTGGACGGACGGGTTTCTGCCGTGTTCGGCACTCATACCCACACCCCCACCGCCGATGAACAGGTATTGCCAAACGGCACAGGCTTCATTACCGATATTGGAATGACCGGCTCCACCGATTCGGTGCTGGGCTTAAAAAAAGAAATCTCCATCGGACGGATTGTTCACCATAAACGTGCACGTTTTGACTGGGCAGACACTAATCCTGCTATGATGGGTGCTATTTTCACCGTTGACGAACGTACCGGCAAATGCCAAAACGTGGAGCGAATCAAAGTATTCGAATAACAATACACTATGCCACTTGTATTTTACAGGTGGCATTTTTTGCATAACAAAAAGCCCGATGGCATAATGCCATCGGGCTTTTTTGGGTTTCGCTATGTGCTGATTGGAAAATCAGCTTTTTGACTTCTTTTCGATTAGCGTTTGTTTACTAATCCATAGAATGCCATAGAGGAGTATTCTCCATCAGGTAAGAACAAGCCGACGTCGATATCGTGAACATAACAACTGGTAACACCGCCTGTTAAAGTAACGGTTACCTGGTTTGTGCCTTCACGCAGGAAGATTAATGCGTCATTATCGTCAGCACTCGTCCAACCGTCGCTGGTACGATCCATGTTCCAATAATATCCTCCGTCCGTATTGATTTCAAATGACGGATGTCCGCCGGTGTGATATCCGGATTGAATCTGGAATACATAAACACCAGTGTAGGGTGCATTAACAGTAAACACGTGAGACGGATTAGCAGGAGTTACATACGCATTTGTAGCGTGTCCCGGAATCAAGGAAGGATCAATATAAGTTTTCTGACCATTCGGCCAGTATTGTGTACCGTAATCCTGACCTACGTCGGTATAAGCACCGTTCCAATAAGAGATTGTAGTAGAAGGAATCGGCGGCAGATCTTCGTCCGGAGTCGGTGTAGTTCCGCCACCTTCCATAGTGTCAGGATCTGGTAATGCATCCAAATTATCTTTATAGGTATTCCATTTTACTAACGGGAAGAATTCCATATCATTTCCTTTATCTAATCTTGCAAGCAAACTATCAAAATAGAAGACCAGTTTTTGGTTGGTTAAGTTTGTGATAATGATACCTTCGTTATCATTCAAATAAATGGGTAAATCGTCTGCATAATCTTCTGTCCATGCATGATAGCCTATATCAAATGTTGCATGATAGGTATTAGATTCATTGGAAATCATAAATTTGCCTGTAGCACCTTCTGATTCAAGATATAAACAAATACCATATATTCCCTTTTGAGTCAACGCGGTAGATTGTTTATTTACCAATGTATCAATCGGAATAGAACTGTTAGCGGGAACTTCAACATCCACTGATGTTACTCGGTTAAATCTGTATTTTTCTGCACCACTATCAGAATAATGTTCAGACTGGTAATTAGATCCGCCCTGAGTGTCTTCTCCAGAACTATCAATATTACCGGTCCACCAGGGAGATACGCCTACAACTGCTTTAGAAGTCAGGCAGTAATCATTATCGGTAATGGTAATAGTTAATTCGCCAACACCACTGATGGTTACAGGCCACTGTGTCCAATCGGAACCGCTCTTCGTAATAGTTGCATCTGCAGTGGAAGTAAAGCTCTTAACATTTTCTGCATAAGCGGTCGGGTATGCATCTACAACGATATTTGCACTGTTGATAGCTCTTGCACCAGTATCATAGAAGAAGTCGCCTAAAGTTAAGGTTCCATAATCTCCGTATGAAGTAATATTACCAGTTGCTTCCATTGTGTTGTGTTCTACATAGAAATAATTTTCGTTTGCTTTGAACTTACGTACCGGTTCTAATACGATGATTTCAACATTGGCTGTGTAAGTACCGTCAGAGAAGTGGTCGTCAGTAATGGTAACGGTGTAATTACCGCCTTCGGTGAAGGTAATCGGGGTAGTAGCCCAGTTTGCTGCAGTTGCAGAACCGTTATCAACGAGTTCTTCT
>JAZQGY010000015.1:0-91327 GCA_045540295.1 Clostridia bacterium | reverse complement strand
GCTAGCTTTTCGCTTCGCTTTTTCTTTTCCTCGATTTACTTGATTCGTTCGTAGTTCTCAAATTCAAAAACTCTAGAATTTTCAAGGTCCATTATGTTATTCAGTTTTCAAGGTTCATTCCCTGTCTCCGAGAGACAGCTTAACTATTGTACCACTCTTTCCCTGAAATGTCAATAGTTTTTTTCAATTTTTTTAAAAAAATTTTTTATCACCATAAAACCGTTGCAATCAGCGGATTTTAGGGGGTTTTAATAGGTCACGGGAGGGGATGGAACCCCTCCCCTACATTTTTTGATACATTGCTTATAAAAAATAAACGGGACGGTGTGGGCACCGTCCCCTACGACACCTCATCCACCGCAAGCGGTCCCCCTTCTCCTCAAGGAGAAGGCTTGGGCGGTGCTACATCCATAACATATTACTTTACAATGCAAGCATAAAAAAAGACATGGAAATAAATCCATGCCTTTTGCGGTTTAAATTCCTTTTCGGGTCATTTCTATGCAAGGTGCAGAAAAATTCGGCTAAAATGGAGAAACCGAATCGAAACTTGTTTCGATAGTACCCGAAGCCGTACCGTGTGTACGGCGAGCGGTGAGGTTCATTCATTTGAGCCAATTTTTCAAACCGTTCTTTTTCAAGCCTTCGGGGTGGCGCTATACATTTCGACCATCAGATCGGGTTGATAAGACAGCTTTGCCTTTCTTAAACCCTCGATGCCCATATCGTCCTCACGGTTCACATAGGTAAGATGGCTCCAGGCGTGTTCCACAAACTGTTGGTTAATCATGGGGTAGGCACCCTGATAGTCGGTGTCTGCCTTTTCAAAATGAATGAGGGCGGTATCTTCGTTTAATTGTTCCCCGATGGAGAAAGCAACCACCTTGTCCTCTACCAAAAGGATTCCGCCTTTTAATTCCAGAGCGTCAAAATTGGCAAGGGCATTTTCCAGAGCAGTTTTTTCGGTAAAAATGGATGCATCGGTTTGGGCTTTCTTTTGGTACCACTCTTCCAGGAAGGGGCGTATCTTTTCCAGATTATCCGCAGTCAGAGGCTCATAGGTATGATTGGGATAAAGCTCTTTAAACTTATTGATATGGTTTCGCTTTCCGTGAAGTTTTTTGCCGGAAAGGGTAATTAACTTTTCCGTGGTATAAACATAGTTATCCATATCCCGTTCTCTTTGGAAATCAAAAAATTCACCACAGTTTTTCTGTACGGCTTCCAAATCGGTTGCCGTGATTCCATAAATATGATAATCATTCCCAAAAGAATCTAAATAGGATTTTAGTTTTCCGCAAAGACAACCGCCTAAGGGCATCATATAGTATCGAGTTCCGTCATAGATGCTTTTCCCCGTGACTACTAAATGATTTTCATACTGGAAATAGTGGATGTCTTCTGCATCCTTCCATAAGAACAGATTGGCAAAGCTTAGGTAGGAGCATTTGGCGGGATTTTCTTGATAATACTGATAGAATAATGCTCTATCTTCTATGGTAAGAGGTTTTAGTTGCATACGTGTTTCCTGATTTCTTCCTGAATTTCTGCAATGGGACGGACTTTTCCGTCTTTTGCGCAGGGAACCACCGTCCAGTGGTACTTGTCCGCTACGTAACAGGCGTTATCATAGCAGGCTTTTAAGTAAGCTTCGTCGGACTCGTGGATATCTTTGGCGGATTCGTTGGTAATTTTGTTGGCACGGTCCCTCATTAGTGCCATGGCGTGTTCGGGAGGCATATTTAAGAAAATGATATGGTCAGGCTGGGGAAGTTTAAAAATGCCGTACTCCAGATCAAAAAGCCAGGAGAGGAACTCGTCCTTTTCCTTCTGGTCGGTAACCTTTACCGCTTGATGAATCATATTGGAGGTGACATAACGGTCAAAAATAATCACTGCATCGGGGTCGTTTACCACGTCTTCCCATTTGGTTTTATAGGAAGCGTAACGGTCTGCCGCATAGAAAATGGAAGCAATTTTGCCGTCCACGCTATCTGCCGTTTTGCCGAAGTCTCCGTTTAAGTACATTTTAACCAAAGCAGAGGACGGGCTTTCGTAGTCGGGAAAGCAAAGCTTTACCACCTTAGTATTCTCATTTTTGAAAAATTCATACAAAAGCTCCGACTGGGTCTGCTTGCCGCTGGCGTCGGTGCCTTCGATTACAATCAGCTTTGCTTTTTTTGGCACTTCGTTCTCCACCCTTCTTCTTGTGTTATCTTTAGTGTAACACATACGGGGAAAAAATTCAATAGGTTCCAAGCGGATTCAAAATTTTTTAGAAAAAAATATCAAAAAACTTGCAATAGAAAAAAAACCGTGCTAAAATATTTTTAGAAATTTTTGATACCTTATGGGAGGCGATATTATGACGAAAATCAAAGTGGGCATCGTGGGTCACGGCAATTTGGGACGTGGTGTGGAAATGGCAATTTCCCATACTAACGACTTGGAGCTCTCGGCAGTATTTACCAGAAGAAGCCCGGACTCTTTAACCCCCTTAACCAAAGGCGTGCCCGTATATTCGGTTAACGATATTTTAGATTTTAAAGATAAGCTGGATGTGCTCATTCTCTGCGGCGGCTCGGCAACTGACCTGCCGGTGCAAGGGCCGGAGTTTGCCAAACATTTTAACACTGTGGACAGCTTTGATACTCACGCCAAAATTCCCGAATATTTTGATGCAGTGAACGAATCCTCCAAAGGTGCCGGCAAAGTGGGAATTATCTCCGTTGGTTGGGACCCGGGTCTGTTCTCTATTCAAAGAGCGCTGTTCGGCGCAGTTCTCCCGACCGGTAAAGATTACACTTTCTGGGGCAAAGGCGTAAGCCAGGGGCACTCTGATGCCATCCGCAGAATTGAAGGAGTAAAGGATGCCAAACAGTACACCGTTCCCGTTCCCTCTGCCATTGAAGGTGCAAGAAGCGGCAAAAATCCTGATTTGACCACCCGTCAAAAACACACCAGAGAATGTTATGTGGTGGCAGAAGAAGGAGCAGATTTAGCGCGAATTGAACATGAAATCAAAACCATGCCCAACTATTTTGCCGACTATGATACCACGGTGAACTTTATTACCGAAGAAGAATTAAAACGTGATCACGCAGGAATCCCCCATGGCGGATTTGTCATCCGCAGCGGAAAATCCGGCTTTAACAACGAAACCGGTCATGTGCTGGAATTTTCTTTGAAATTAGACTCCAATCCGGAATTCACCTCCAGCGTTTTGGTGGCTTATGCCAGAGCGGCGGTGAAATTAAACAAAGAAGGGGTATCAGGTGCTAAAACGGTTTTAGATATTCCGTTATCCTACCTCTCCGAAAAAGACGGCGCGACTCTTAGAAAAGAATTAGTATAACAGCCAACGGCTGTTTGCTCCACCTCATCCGAGTTTTGCTGTGCAAAACCCACCTTCCCCTCAAGGGGAAGGCAAAAAAGTTCTACTAAAACAAAAAGACGAGATTCTTTTGCTAAAAAATCTCGTCTTTTTTTATATGCTGCCATTTTTTAATTCTTCCTGTAAGGTTTTTATTTTCTCTAATTTCAATGCATAATTTTCGTTATGGGGACATTCTACATGAATACATTCATTGCAAGGCTTTTTTCTGAAATGATTGATACAGCAACACAGATAATCACACTCATCACAACAAATTTCATTTCCGTTTTCGCCGTTTCCGGGGCAATCACGACCCCCATTCCCCGGAATCAATTCAATTCCGGTAGGTTTATCAATAATCATTTGGTTTTCCTCCTAAATAAAAAATGCGCAGCCGAAGCTACGCACTAAAAATGTATCACTTCAGTCCTGCTGCGACACAGTTTACTCTCAGATAAGGTAAAGAAACCAAAGCATACATTTTTAACAAATATATGCCTTATCTGAGAAAGATATTCAACTGCGTCGCAAGTTTATTGTAGCATAAATATTTCAATTTTGCAATAGTTTTTCTGTTTTATTATATCTGTTCATTTTTTTCTTTGACAGCAAAGAAAAAACGAACCAAAAAAAGAAACTGCCGCCTGTTTTTCCGCAATCCCGACTCCCGTCTTCCTGATGTGGTATTTTATTGCGTAAATAATGGCGGAAAGTTTTGATAACGTCGTTCGATAACGATTATTTATCCGAACCAAACAAAAAAGACGAAATTCAATGAATTTCATCTTTTTTATTTTTATCACACAATGTAAGGCGATGAGAAATGGATGCAGAATTCGGAAACCGAACCCACAGGGGTCATCCGAAGGCGTAGTGCCAGCGCACAGCATAATGGTACGCCGAGCGATGAGGTTTACGGATTATGCGCCATTTATCGTGCCATCCTTCATCGCAAGGTGCAGAAAAAGAGCATAGAATTCATCAATTCAGCCCATAGGGGTTACCCGAAGGCGTACACGGGTACGCCGAGAGGCTGAATTGGTGGATAGCAAAAGGCATTCTAATTAAAATTTGTGGTAACAAATTTTCACCTTGAAAAACAAAAGACATAGGAAAGTCCCATGCCTTTTGCGGTCTATGTTCTTTTTCAAGCCGTCTATATTCTTGCAACTCCGGTAGCTCGTGCAGCTTCTGCCACTGCCTTTGCCACAGTTTCTGCCACTCTGGGATCAAAGGGAGCAGGAATAATGTATTCCGGTTTTAATTCTTCATCGGATACTAAAGATGCAATTGCTTTGGAAGCTGCAATCTTCATATCGTCGTTGATGTCGGATGCTCTTACATCCAATGCGCCACGGAAGATGCCGGGGAATGCTAAAACATTATTAATCTGATTTGCAAAGTCAGATCTACCGGTACCCATGACTGCGGCACCTGCTTTAATAGCATCTTCGGGGAAGATTTCAGGAGTGGGGTTTGCCATTGCCAGAATAATGGGGTCACGGTTCATAGACTGAATCATTTCTGCGGTGAAAGCACCTGCAACGGAAACGCCAACCAATACGTCAGCACCTTTGGCAACATCTGCTAAAGTGCCCTGTTTCTTTTCTTTGTTGGTGATTTTTGCAACTTCCACGATTTCGGAGTTTAAACCTTCTTTCCCTTCGTAAATAACCCCTTTGGAGTTACACATAATCACGTCTTTTACACCGGAGGACAACAGCAGTTTGCCGATAGCAACACCTGCAGCACCTGCGCCGTTGATAACTACTACTAAGTCTTCCAGTTTTTTGTTTACCAGTTTAACTGCGTTTAACACAGCCGCTAAGCAAACAACTGCAGTCCCGTGCTGGTCATCGTGGAATACGGGGATGTCCAATTCTTTTTTCAGTCTTCTTTCAATTTCAAAACAACGGGGACCGGAAATGTCTTCTAAGTTAATACCGCCGAAGGTGGGGGCAATCATTTTCACGGTTTCCACGATTTTGTCCACATCTTTGGTTGCCAAACAAATCGGAACTGCATCTACACCACCGAAATGTTTAAACAGAACGGCTTTACCTTCCATAACGGGCATGCCTGCTTCGGGACCGATGTCACCTAAGCCTAACACAGCAGTACCGTCGGTTACAACAGCAACTAAATTGCCTTTTCTGGTATATTCATACGCATTTGCCACATCCTTGTTGATTTCCAAGCAAGGCTGTGCCACACCGGGGGTGTATGCGATGGATAAATCATCTTTGGTTTCTAAAGGACAAAGGGGAGTTACTTCGATTTTTCCTTTTAATTCCTTATGTAATTTGAGAGCTTCCTGTGCGTAATCCATAATGAGTTGCTTCCTTTCAATAAATTTTATAGTCTTTTAAAATAAATCTTAAGAATGGGTTTTATAGGGAGTCACCTTATCAATATCGTAAGGTGTAATCTGATATACACAGTAGTTTAGCCAGTTGGAGAATAACAGGGTTGCATGGCTTCTCCATTTATTGACCGGCTTTTTGTTGGGGTTATCGTCGGGATAGTAGTTTGCGGGAACATGGATGGGTAACCCACGGTCCACATCACGGCGATATTCCAAGTCCAGGGTTTCGTTATCGTATTCTGAGTGACCCATAATGAAAATCTGACGGTATTTTTTGGTGGTCACAGCATAAACCCCTGCCTCTTTGGAGGTGGCAACCAAGGTAAGCTCGGGCACTTTTTTAATATCTTCCTCTCTCACTTCTGTGTGACGAGAGTGGGGTGCATAAAAGGTATCCTCAAAGCCGAAGAACAGTTTTTTATGTTTTTTTAACAGCTGATGCTGAAAGATTCCAAACATTTTTTGGGGCAAATCATATTTCGGAACACCAAAATGATGATAAAGCCCTGCCTGAGCACCCCAGCAAATGTGAAGCGTTGACCAGACATGCTTGGTAGACCAGTCCATAATTTCTTTTAACTCTTCCCAGTAGTCCACTTCTTCAAACTCCAGCTTTTCCACGGGAGCACCGGTAATAATCATACCGTCAAAATGCTCATTTTTAATTTCGGAAAACCGTTTGTAGAAGGTGGAAAGATGTTCCTGGGAGGTATTTTTGGATTCGTGAGAATCCGTCATCACCAACGTGATTTCCACCTGCAGGGGAGAGTTCCCCAATAACCTCAGAAGTTGCGTCTCGGTGACAATTTTGGTGGGCATCAAATTCAAAATGGCAATTTTTAAAGGTCGGATATGCTGGCTGCAGGCACGTTTTTCCGACATCACGAAAATATTTTCGTCCTCCAGTGTTTTTCTGGCAGGCAATTCGTTTGGTATTTTAATTGGCATTTTGACACCTCTTTTCCCTGTCTATACTATATCACAAAATGACGAAAAAATCAAGGGCTAAATCAAGATTATAGAAACTTCGGCAGATAATCTATGCCTTCTTAATCAGAAGTTCCGCCAAACGGTACATGGCATCAAAATCTGTCTCCGAAACCACGCTGACAGGCGAGTGAATATATCGTCCCGGCAAAGACAGAACCGCCGTTGGCACACCGCCGGACACATAAGACACGGCACCGGCATCGTTTCCGCCACGGGTGGTGAGTTTCTTTTGATAAGGGATGTTTTTCTCTGTTGCTAAGGCAATGATTCTTTCATTGTATTCTTGATTGGAAACAGAAGCACCATCTAACACAGACAAAGCAACGCCTTCTCCCATTTTGGTGGTGGGTTCATCACTACCGGGCAAGTCGGCGCAGGTGGTCACTTCCAACACCACCGCTTTTTTCGGCGCAAGCACGGGCATCACCATTCTTGCCCCCATAATACCGATTTCTTCACGAGTGGTAAACACTGCTGTGAAGGAGTATTTTTTGGTAAGCAATAATGAAAGAATCACGGCAACGCCGGCACGGTCATCCAAGGCTTTTGCCTTAATGAGACCGTCTCCAAAACGGACAAAGTCACTGAGCCAGTATATCGGGTCCCCGATTTTTACGGATTTTTCGGCATCCTTTTTGGAGGTTGCACCAATATCAATCATCATATCGGGGATTTTGGTTTCTTTGTCGGTGGTTTTTTCCTGCAGATGCTTAGGAATATTCCCAACAACGCCGGGAATTCTGTTTTTTCCTACCACCACGGGAGTGGAAAACAGAATGTTATCTGTCACCCCGCCGATGGGAGCAAATTTGAGCATTCCGTCCTCACGGATGCCACGGACACCAAATCCCACCTCGTCCATATGGGCAAACAGAGCAATCCGCTCCGGTTTTTCCCCCATCTGCACAATGATATTCCCCAAAGAATCCTGATAATACGGAATCCCGTTGGCTGATAATGTATTTTTCAAAAAGTCTGCCACTTCGTCTTCGTAACCGGAGGTGGCGTTTTGATTTGTCAGAGTTTCCAGCAAGTGAATACGTTCTTCTAAATTCATGTTGTCCCCTCCTTAGCGTAATGCTTTTTCCCAGTCGTAGCCTGATAAGAAATTAGCAAGGGAACGAACATCTTTTTCCGACAGGGTTTCCACAGTGGTGTGCATATATTTTAGCGGAATAGACAGCATTACCGCCGGAATTCGATGCAACACCGCCCGATAAGCGTTGGTACCAGGATGAGATGGTTCCAACTCCGTATGGTAAGGAATGTTTTTTTTCACAAGGTACTGCTCCATTTTTGCAGTCAGTTTGTTGTCTAAAATACCGCCGTAGCATAGGGTGAACCCTTCCCCGACGGGATAAGAACGGCAGGGATTCAACCCATCAAAATAGCCGTGTGTCACATCTAAAATAATGGCAAGGTCAAAGGTGCGTTCCCGAAGGAAGAGTTCGATTCCCTGAAGTCCCCGCTCTTCTCCAATGCTGCCTAACACCGTGATGCTCACATCCTTGTCCCACTTTTCAGAAGCCAAAAGCGCTGCCAAAAGACCGGCACGGTCGTCTAAACAACCGCCGGAGCATTGAGAATTTTTCAGTTTTTGGTACTGTGCTTTTAACTTAATAGGAGTGCCAACGGGAATTTTCTCTTTGACATTTTTGAATCCGGTATCAATTAACAAATCGGCTTCCTTTTGTTCCTCTCCTTTTTTGGCAAGATGGGGAGGAACAGCACCGATAACGCCGTAGATAGGTTCTTCGGTAAGGATTGTTACCTCTTGGCATAAAAGATTTTTCCGATCAATTCCGCCGACGGTATCAAAGCGAAGAAACCCGCCGGGAAGCACCTCGGACACAATCAGTCCGATTTCGTCAATGTGGGCATCAATCAGAATATGAAAAGGTGAAAACGCCGATTTTTTTTCGGCAAATACGTTGCCGTATACATCAGTTTGAGCAGTTAAGCCGAACTTTTCAAAGATTTCAAAAAGGGCTTCCTTTCCCATTTTTTCAAAACCGGAAACGGCAGGGATTTTGGATAATTTTTCAAGTTGTTTCAAAGTAGACTTCCTTTCGGATGAAAGAATAAAGAAGGTAGCACTCTACGAGTGCATCAAATGGCTTCCCCTCAAGGGGAAGCTGTCACAAAGTGACTGATGAGGTGTCCAAATATCCTTTTTCTAATCAAAGATATGCTTGAAACAAAAGCACCTCATCCACCGCAAGCGGTCCCCCTTCCCCTCAAGGGGAAGGCTTTGTTATAAAACCAAGACGATGAGAAAATGACTCGGAACGGACAACCTGAGCCAAAGCTTTAGCTTTGGGTGATCCGAAGGCGCAGCCATTGGCTGTTCTCACGCCGAGTGACCAATTTGCTGTATTATTTTAGTATAGCAATCCCTAAGGTGCAGAAAAATGGATGTATAATAGGGAAACTGAACCCCAAAGGGGGCAACCCGACGGCGTACGAGCTGTACGCCGAGTGGTGAACTTAACCCATTGTGCGTCGTTTTTCAAGCCGTTAGTTTAAAGAATTGACAAAATCTTTAAACAACCGTCCCCGTTCCATAAAGTTTTTGAAAAAGTCAAAACTTGCACAGGCGGGGGATAGCATCACCACATCACCGGAGGTGGCTTTTTCGTATGCTTTTTTCACAGCATCTTCTAAGTTTTCTGCCACCGAAATGGGAAAATCGGGATTTACTTCCAGAACGGCGGACTTGATTTTATCTTTGGTGTGCCCCATCACAACTAAGTGTTTCACACGGTTGCAAACTTCCTTAGCATACGAATCGAAGGGGATATTTTTGTCACTGCCGCCGGCAATCACAATGATTTTTTGGTCAAAAGAGTGAAGGCCCGCAATGGCACGAGAAGGGCTGGATGCAATGGAATCGTTGTAAAAACGGATGCCATTTAGCTCTCGTACGAATTCGATACGGTGTTCCACACCGCCAAATTCTTTTGCCACTTTTTTTACATAAGCCAAATCACACAGAGAGCTGACTGCGCAAATTGCCGCCAGATAGTTATCCACATTGTGAATCCCGGGGAGGATAATATCCGATTTTTTCATCACTTCGATGCCATTAAAATAAATGGAATCTCCCTGTAAGTATGCCCCGTTTTTCACAGGTTGTTTCAAGCTGAAGGCAAGAGAGGTTTCGTCGATAAAGTCTTTGGTAATATCGTTTTCTAAATTAAACACGGTGATTTTACTGCCATGTGCGAAAATGTTTTTCTTAGCCTCAACGTACTCGTCCATATCGGTGTGTTTATCCAAATGGTTGGGTGCTAAATTGGTCACCACAGCAATGTGGGCACTTTTTTTCATGGTCATAAGCTGGAAGGAAGACAATTCCACAATCACAATGTGGTCTTTTTGGATGGTGGAAAGCTGGGGCAACAGGGGATTTCCGATGTTACCGCCTAAGTGACAGGTGTAACCTGCCTGTTTTAAGATTTCATAAATTAAGGTAGTGGTGGTGGTTTTTCCGTCACTACCGGTTATTCCGATAATTTTTGCCGGGCAAAGGTCAAAAAACAGCTCCATTTCAGAAGTCAGTATGGCTCCCCCGTCAGTTGCAGTCTTGATTTCCGAAAGAGTAGGCATGATACCCGGCGAACGGAAAATCACATCTTCTGTCAGGTGGGCAAGATAGCTATCTCCAGCAATCATAGTTAAGCCTTTTTCTTCGGCAAGAGCGATGGCTTCGGGTGACGGTTTTTTATCACGAAGGGTTATATTTTTGATACCGTTTTCCAATAAGAAAGAGACTAACGGCAAATTGCTTACCCCAACACCTAATACGGTCACCGTTTTCCCCCGTAACTTTTCTTTCATATCTGCTAAACTTTGAAATTGCATTTGTCTTCGCCCTTTCTTTTTGTTTTCTTTGAAATGTGCTGCCATTTTGCGCGGAAAAAATACGGATAGTTTTCAAAGAAAATCCTTATTTTATATTATAGTACTTTTGGAAAATAATTGCAAGGCTTTGAAGGTATTTTTTAGGAAAAGATGGAAGTAGGATTCTCCCCCTGTCATTCTGAACGAAGTGAAGAATCTCGCCACTTGTCATTCTGAAGAGCCTTGCGACGAAGAATCTCCTGTACTACGTTTTGGAATACCCTACAGTGAGATTCCTCAAGGCGTTGCCTTTCGGAATGGCAACGAAGCGAGGCAAAAGGGAGGGGAATGAAAGGCTTCCCCTTGAGGGGAGGCTCCGCCATAGGCAGTGGTGAGGTGTAGGCCGCGAATACAACCGTTATCTAAGCACGAAGGTTTTCTGACACCTCATCCACCGCAAGCGGTCCCCCTTCTCCTCAAGGAGAAGGCATTTTCTAAGCGGTGAGGTTTACAACACTCCCCAAGGTGAGGAAAAACGGATGCAGAATGAAAAACTGAAGTCGGAACGGATTTATTCGTTTCGACCGTAAGCCTGAAGGCGTACAAAGGTACGCCGAATGGTGAAGTTTTTTCATAGCAGAAAATATTCTGCGATCTGCGCCGTTTTGCAAGCCGAAAAAGGCAAAAAAAAGGAAACCCCTAAGGATTTCCTCTTTTTTTATTCTGTTATCAAATTTAAACTAACAGACTATTTGAGCTGAGAACCGTCAGCTAACAGAGCCATGTTGTAAGTAGTGGTGATTTTACCACCGGAAGTAGTTACAACAGCGGTTTCTAACGGATTATCATAAGCGATTGCTTCATTAGCCTGTAAGGAAATAATTTCAACAGAAGGGCAAACATAATTTTTCATCTCTATATATCCTCCTTTAAAATTATTCAACTACAACGGTAGCTGCTTCGGTCAGGTTTTCGCCAACGAAGAACTGATAGGTTTTAGTACCAGCAGTACCTTTTTCGGTAATGTTGGTCAGAATGATTTCGAAGTTACCATCCCAAGCATCAAAGTCAAAGATTTTGGTGCCTTCAGCGCCGTCAGAAACGGTGTCACCGTCTTTAGCGCCGAAGAAGTCTTTGCCGTCAACGATTACGCCGTAATCCTGATCTAACCAGTTAGCGCCAACTCTTCCGTAGAAGGTGATGGTGCCTACGCCGCCGTTAGCGCCTTCATCATTGATGAATTTGTCTTCTTCAACAACAGGAGCTTCGTAAGGAATTACAGTGTAACCGAAGTTGCCAGCTACATTAGATTTAACCTGAGTGGTTCCTGTTTTATAATAGGTTGTAGCGGTAGTTTTGTAGTAGTTAACGAAAGTAGTATCGTCGATAGTAGCGCCTTCATTTTTCTGGAAGTACAGTTTGAACTGAACATCGTCAGCACAGTCATACCACTGATCAGCGGAAGAAGCAGCAACGTTAACGATTAAGTAGGAAGCTTTAATGGTTACAGCATGACCACCACCAAAAGCATCAAAACCAGCACTTAAACCAGTTTCTACAACATCATCATATTTAGAAGAAGTAGTAGCAGCAGTAGCTTTGTCGTTCAGTAACAGAGCAACTTTGGATTCATCAAAGTCAATACCAATTTTCATACCAGAAAAATCAGCAACATCTTTAACTTTTACGGTTGCAGTAATTAAACCGTTTTCGTCTTCAACAAAAGTGGTGTTAACACCTTTAGCAACATCAGCAGCGTTAACACAAATTGCTAAAGACAATACCATGGACAGAGCCATGAGTAATGCAACAATCTTTTTCATTGTTATAATCTCCTTAATTAAATTTTATAAATTATTCAAACAGAGCTAAAACATCGTCAATTGCTGTTTCTGCGTAGTCAGCAATACCTAAACCGAAGTTAGCAATCATAACGTCGATGTCACCACCGTCCAGAACCCAGTCGGGAGCGATATCGTATGCAGTGTTATATTCAGCATCTTCTTCAAAATAACCTTTGTTAAATGCTGCAATAATAACGTCGATATCGGGACCATCAATACTAATATCAGCGAGAATATCACCTAAAATTAATTCCTTGGAATCAACAGTAACATTAGCATCTTCAACGGTAACATAGGTGAACAGCGGTAATGCACCAGCACGTTCAACGATTAATGCGTAGTTGCCGGGAGCAACATCTTCGAATGCATATGCACCGGTTGCAACGTCAACATTCGCAACTGCAATACCTTCGGGTTTTACAGCTTCTTCATCTCCTAAGTAAGCTAACAGATAGCTTGCTAAGTCAGCATGTTCTTCATCATCAGCAACTAAAATAACTTTAGTGCCCCATGCTTCTTTGAAGTAGTTAACGGTTTCTTCATCAAGTTCTTCTAATAAAGCATCAAAATCCATTTCTGCTAAAGAAGAATCGATAACAGTACCGCTAATGGTGTAGGTATCAGCTTCTTTTTCGAAGAAGATGGTACCAACTTCCTGTTTGTCGATGAGTTCGCCGCCCATAACAACTTTAACGTTTTCGGTTAAATCGTCTTTTAACTGGAAGGTAAACTCAGTGGTAGCAGCCTGGTCAATGTACTGGATGGAACCAACATCGATGGTGTCGCCTTTGTAAGCAACGATAGTGGTCTGTTTGCCAGCATTGGTGGTAGCTGCATCGCCGGTTAAAGCTGCGGTGTAAGTAGTGCCGTCTGCGTTCAGCGGAATTTCATCGGTGAAAGCCGCAAAAGAAGTCAGAGACATGCTTAACAGAACAGTTAAACCAACGAGTAAAGCGATGAGTCTTTTCATAGTTTTTCTCCTTTTCTTTTTCCGGGGGAGCCCGGTGTATATTTATTTTTTTTATACAAAGTTATACAGCCTCCCTTGTGTAAAGGGAGCCTTGAGATTCCTCAGGGCGTTGCCTTTCGGAATGACAAGGGGAAGAACGGAAAGAAATCAGCGGTATTTCTAAATCAATTGACTACTGTGCGGATGCGTATGCGTAGTCACGAAGTGTGAGCATCAGCATAATTTCAGACATCAGCTGTTTTTCTACATCGTTTTCTGCATTCCAGGGATAGTTTGCAGGAGAAACGATTACCATTCTCTGCGCTTCCAACCACTGCACGTCGCAGTTTAATGCTTCTGCAACTGCACGCAGGGGAACGAAGGTTCTGTCCTGCATAATTTCGGGAGCAGCATCCATGGTCTTTTTCAGACCATCATTGGTGTAGGTGGTGGAGCCAATCTGGAATACCAGTTTGGTTCTGCCGTTTTCAATGAGGATTTCTCTGGTGTCTTCTTTATATTCTACCTTACATTTTAATTCTTCTGCAATGTAGCGCAGGGGAATTAAGGTTCTGTCATCTTTAATATAGGGGCGAACTTCTTTGTTATCTTTGTCTACCCATTTTAAGGTACCGTTTCCAACAGTACCGTAGTTGTTAATCTGCAGGAAAATTACATTTTCTGCTCTTAACTGTTTACGAATAGTCATGTCGACGCCTTCGGTTTTATCGGAAGTAGTAATATCTTTTACTCCTTCAATATCTGCGGAATCAGTTTTGCCATCTGCATAATTAAATTCTACGGTGCAATCCTGCATACCATAGGAGTTAACAACCATCATACCAGCGGTAACACCTTTGTCGGATACCAAGGAAAACTCAACCGGTTCATCAGACAGTTTCTTCATAGTAATCTGAGCAATTGCCAGACCATTTTCGTCAGCTAAAGCATGATACTTTGCAGAAACGATGGTATTGGGAAGAGCAACTTTATTGTTAATTACAGTGAAAAATCCAATGAGCCCGTCACTCATTTTAGAGCCATTAAAAGACTGCCAATTTGCAATTTCTTCGCCGGTTTCCAGATCCTTTGCTACGGTGGGGCAGGTTAATGCTTCCATAAGATCAGTGGTGACTTCTTTGGTATCTTTGTTCACAGGAGCAACTACTTCCGGATTATAGGAAATGGTGGAAATGATGCCTTTATAGGTTGCATTGTAAAGAGTGATGTCTACGGTGAAATAGCCGTCTGCATCGGGAGCGGATACATCAAACACAACTTTTGCCTTATCTGCTGCCGGTGCTTCGGCAACCGGAGTTTCAGCTTCTTCGGAAATCAGCATAATATCTCCCTGAATTTCTTCGGTAGTGCCATCTAACACAGCTTCTTCTGCAAATACGAAGCAGGAGCAAGCCATAATCAGTACCATAATCAGTGCGAACAGTTTTTTTGCCATTGGAATCATATCCTTTCTGTGATGTTCTCTCCCATTTGGGGAGGCAACTTTTGACGAAATATCGAAATTACTGGATGTTATTGCGGCCTAAGGGAGAAAGATTCAAACGAACCTCTGCCAGAACTGCCTGTTCTACTGCACCGGTTTCCTCCCAGGGGGATTCTACTTCGGTAACAACCACCATGCGTTCTACCTCAAGCCATTTAACAGCTTTTCCCAGTGCTTCTGATACGAAGCGTACGGGAACAAAGGTTCTATCCTCCACAATTTCTGCAGCACAGTCCATTTCGTATGCTTCACCGTTTAAGAGATATGCTTTCTCATCCACGGTAAGCTCCAGGACTGATTCACCCAAAGTAACGGTAATGCCACGGGTCTGATCATTATAACCCACAGTTGCACCCATTGACTCTGCTAAGAATCGGAGGGGAACCATGGTTCTATCATTTTTAATATACGGAATTACGCTTTTGTTGGCAAGGTCAATCCGGGTAAGTTTGCCATCGGTAACAGCGGCGAAATTTCCGATTTGCAGAAAGATTACCCCTGCTTTCCGAAGACGGACAACCTCCGGTTCCTCGGCATTTTCAACGACAACAAGAGAGCCTACCTCCTCACCGGAAGCAGAATCTTCTGCGAAAACTAAGTTGGTCATACACAATGAGAGTGCTAAAAGCATCCACAAAATCCGCTTAATCATAGATGAAATCGCCTCCCATCCTCAGACAATAAGCTATTTTACTATGATAATTATAGCATAGGGATTTTTTTTGGTCAACCCTTTTTTAAAAAAAAATGAAAATTATTTGTAAAATTCACTTTCGTATTTTTGTGCAAAATGAACAAATAACTGCTGGAATCTTATTTCGTTTTGCTATTTCCACAGAATTTTTCCACAATTCTTGGGGAATCCGCATTTTTCAGCAGATTTTTGGTTTCTCATGTGGCAAATTTTATGGATTTGGATATTTTCTGCTGCTTTATTCTGAAAATTATATGAAAATTTCCTATACTATTATATATAATATATAGTGGGCTGGAGCAACGGCGCTCTTCTGTCATTCTGAGGAGCGGTAACGACGAAGGATCTCTTTACATCGAATCGGGCACCTTACGGTGAGATTCCTCGCATTCGCTCGGAATGACAAGGGGAAGCTCGGAATGACAAGGGGAAGGCTTTGGTCTTTCAAAGAACGGTTACATGCTATAATTCTGCAATCTTATGATCTTCCACAGCAATCCGTCTGTCTGCCATATCAAAGGCAGCTTGCTTATGAGAAATAATGATGAGAGATTTACCCGGAATCGCTTTCAAGTTGGTCAACACCTTATGCTCGGTGGCTTCGTCCAAGGCAGAAGTACATTCATCCAGTAAAAACAGCGGTGCATCCATATAAACAGCTCTTGCAATGGCAAGTCGCTGCACCTGACCTTCGGAAAGGCCCAGTCCTTTTTCGCCTAAAATAGTGTCAAACCCGTCAGGCAAAGTCTGAATAAAATCATAAATTTCCGCAGTTTTGGCGGCTTTTATAATGTCTTCCTCACGGACACTGCGGTAAAAAGCAATGTTTTCCCGAATGGTGCCGGAAAGAATCATATTCCCCTGGGGCACATAGGCAGACTCCCGATGACAGAGAACTTCGCCGTCATTTGGAGTGAGTATCCCCATAATCAGCTTGAGCAGAGTGGATTTTCCGATACCGGAAATGCCGGAAATAGCAATAAACTCGCAATCCTTCATCGTAAAATCCGCATTTTGGAAAATCACTTCGTCTCCGTAGGAGAAATTCATGTTTTTGATTTCCACAACGGGTTTAGAATCGTCTGCTAAAACCATACGGCGGTCAGCAGGGATGTTTTCCAGCTCCTGCAGACGCTCTGCCGATGCTATGGTGGAAAAATACTGAGGCACAATGGCAGATAAATCTTTAAAGGGAGTTTGCACCTGATTGACCAACTGCAAAATCGCCATCAGAGTACCAAAGGTCATCAGTCCCAACGACAGCTTCCAAGCACAATAACCCATTGCCACATAGTAGCTTGCGGTTAATGCCAGATAGAACAATATATTCATCAAAATACTGATGTGATTACGTTTTAAGGTGAATTTAAAGTGAAATAGCTGAAAGGTACGGGATTCATCCACCACCGCATCTTCCACACGGTATGCCTTGATGACCAAAAGATTCTGCAGAATCTCCTGCATAAAGGATTTGGTCTTGCCGTCTGTTTCCATGCATTTTTTATGAAGCTTTTTCATGCGGGAGGAATACAGACGCGCTGCCAACAGAATAAAAGGTGCTAAAATTAAACAAATCAGCGCCAACAGACTGTCTAAACGGAACATTTCATAGAAGCTTAACACAATCCGCACCAACAGGGACACCAGGTTAGGCACCAGCAGCATCACACCTGTCACAATCACGTTGACGTCAGAATGAATACGGTTAATCAATTCGCCGGAATGGATGTTGCCGATTTCCTGCCAATCCCGCTCCAGACAGGTGCGAAACACATACTCCTTCAAGCGGATGCCGTACTGCCCGCTGACTCTTGCATTATATAAAGAATAGAAGGTCTGACTTGCCAACAGAAGAACCAGCATCCACACCAGCCGAATAATCTGTGCGGACAAGTCCCCCTCCACTGAATGAGAGGCAATGTCTAAAAGGTCTTTCGACACTATTGCAAACCGCACACCCAGGTATGACATCACAACTCCGAGCAAGGTTAAAAGAGCCAGCTTCCAATACATTTTGGTGCCGGTTCTTTTTAAAAGCCATTTGAGTTGACTGTTCTTCTTCATGTTACTGTTCTCCACGTTTTTTTCTGGCATGACGCAACCGAAAATTTACAATTTTCCAGCGCCACGGCATCAACAGATGCCAAATGCGGACATAAAACCAATAGCGGACGCCTTTCGGTTTTTTCGTTTTGCCCCAACGGGTATACTCGGTGACTACTCCGAATATCTGCTCCCGCCGTACCGGAGGCTCGGTTTTTAACTCATTATCACCTGCAATCAGGTAGGTGCCGTCCTTTTGCACTTTTAGTACCCGGTGCAAAATGTATCTGCCATCCGCCCGCTTGTGAAAGGTGATATCATATTTTCGGATGTGTTCTGCAGGAGACAGCGTAACGGTGTCCCGTTTGGAATGAAAAAGGGGATACATACTGTTCCCCGTCACCGTCAGACGGACCGTGTTTCCCCGAAGAAGTGCTTCCTCGGTGACGGCTCCCATCAGAGCAACATCTGCAATCTTCTTTGTCGGTTCCATAACATTATTCCATTAAGTTATTATCGGAAAGAATTTTCAAAAATGCTTCGATATCCCGTGTTGCGGTGGCTTCGTCGATATCGTATTCTGCAGTCATTTTTGCAACAAGATGCGCCATATCACAGTCATCTCCCAAAAGCTCCCACAAAAAAGCTCCTGTTTCATTTACGGTAATCATGGCGGTGAAGTCTACCTGCCCCACAGGGATTACAATGTAGCTGCCTGCCACTTCTTTGAGCATAAAGCCATCTTTTAATTTCATAATAACTCCTCTTTCTTATCGGAAAAGCCGTCGGAAAAAACCCTTTTCCGGCTCTGCCTGGTAATAGTTGCTGGCATATTTTTCGATATATTCATTATCTAACAATAAATGCGCATTTACATTGAGGTAGTGCGCAAATTCGCCGGATACTTTTTTCGTCAGATATTCGTATCCCTCCAAAAGATTGGGGGAACGCTCCGACTGATTATGGCAATCGCTTCCCAACAGATGGATGGCATCTTTCTCAATCATTTTGATAACATATTTTCGCATACTTCTGTCTAAAATGGATTCCGCATTGATCTGAAAATATACGTCCATAGCGGAAAGTTTATTGAGCTTTTTCCTATCCATGTGAGAATACCGCTCAATGTGAGCAATCACGGGAATTAAATTGCAGTGTGCAATCAGTGCATAAAGAGAATCAAACATCCAGTCATACCAAGCGGAATACGGCATTTCGACCAAAATGTAGCGGGTGCCTTCAATCGCCAGCTTTTCAATGCCGGGAATCTCTGAAAGGTCACAGTTTAACGCCACCTCCGCACCCAGACGAAGGGCAGGAATTTGCGCACCGTTTTCTTTGGCAAACTGCCGAAGTTCCTCGGCTCTTTGATTGCGTTTGCGGATAAAATCATCAATAAAAGCGTTTTCCGCATCTTTAAAATGAGGCGTCAAAATCACCGTTTCCACATTCTGGCGGTATTCTTCCTCCAACATTTTGAGCGAAGTTTCAATATGCTCAGGCCCGTCATCCAGACGGTGCAGTATATGAGAATGAACATCCACGTATTTGAGCACGCTTTCACCTGCTTTCCGATTGGTAATATCAAGGGGAAATGCTATTTATCTTTCTTTTTCACGGTGACTTTTTCGCCGGCATGAACTTGGCCACCCTGTCTGATTTTCTTGAGCAGCTCTGCTTTTTCCTGGGTTCTTTCCTTCTTCTTGTCGGAATATTCGTAGGAGCCGCCATAGTTACTGTAGTAACGGCGTTTGTAGTAACCGTATCTGCCGTAACCCATATTGTAGCGGTAGTAGGAACCGCCGTCTTCCATAGCATCGTTTAAGAGGAAGCCTAATACCTTTGAACCGGAAAATTTCAGTTTTTCCAGTGCTTCCTGCAAAGACTTATGGTCAGTCACTCCCTGGCGGGCAACCATTACGGTGCCGGAGGCGTGACTTGCCAAAAGCAAGGCATCCGCCAACAAGTTCACAGGCGGAGTATCAATCAAAATATAGCGGTATTCTTTTTTCAGTTCAGCCAACATATCCTGCATTTCCTTAGAAGAAAGTAACTCTGCAGGATTGGGCGGAATATGACCGGAAGGCATAACGCTGAGATTTTCATACTGCGTGGTGTGAATCGCTTCTGACACCGAGCAGAAACTGCGTAATGCATTGGATAACCCCATTTTGGACGCAATGCCAAATACCTTGGCAATACGGGGCTTTCTTAAGTCACAGTCAATCAGCAAAGTCTTTTCACCGGTCTGGGAAAAGGCAATTGCCAGGTTAATACAGTTGGTGGTTTTTCCTTCCATCGGCCAGGAACTGGTAACAATAATAACGCTGCTTTCTTCTTCGGGTAGCGCAAAACGGATATTGGTTCTGCCGATTTTATACGCCTCACGGACGTTAAAATTAGTCTTGTCATCAATCAGATGGGTAGAACGGTGAGAAGTATGAGACTGGTTCTCCTGTTTACGGGAACGGAACAAAGAACCGAAAGTGTGATTATTGAGTTTTTTCATCATTTACTTCCTCCTTGTTCCGGATTTTCAGGCTCTGACTGATAAGTGGAGCCGTAGCCGTAGCCGTAGCTGTAATTATAATGATAACTGTATCTTCCACCGTAGCGGCCGTGAGAAGAACTGTCGTGCTGCAGGTTGGGAATCACGGTAAGCACCGGCAATTTATATTGCTCGGTAAGTTCTTCCTTGGATTTTACGGAGGTGTTCATCAATTCAAAAATAAACGCCATACCGCAAGCTAACACCAACCCAATCAGAATCCCGATAATGGTGTTCTGCGAAACATTGGGGGAGCTGGGTTTGGTGGGAAGGGACGCCTTATCCACCGTTTCCACTGCACCGGCACGAACCACACGGATAATTTCATCGGGAGCTACCTGCTCAATTGCATCTGCAATAATTTTTGCATGTTCAGGCTTTCCGCAGGAAACAGCAACTTCAAATACTTCGGTTTCCTCTAACACATTGGAGGAAATCATACCGCGAAGCTCGGATGCTTTATAGTTCAAACCCAGTCTGCTGATTTTCGAAGAAACAGTTTCCAAAACCGTGTCACTCTTTAGAATAACCATATAGGTATTAACCAAACGGGCAGACAGGTTGAAGTCATTTACGTTCAATCCCTGATTTACCGGGTCATTTTTTTCATTATACACATAAAGCGCAACCTTAGCGGTATATTTTTTCGGTAACACATACTGAGAATACGAAAACGCAATCAGTCCTCCGATTAATGCCATGGTTACAATCAGCCACAGACGTTTTAACAGGATTGTGATAATCTCATTAACGGTGAAATTTCGTTCCATACAGTTTGCTTCCTTTCCGGGATTTAAATTTATGATACAAGAAAAGACAATTTTCCGCATCTATTATACCACTCTTTTGCCCGAATGTCAACCGATTTGTTAATTTTTCGGCATAGTTTTTCATTGGTTCTTTTTCATAATTGAAATTTTACCAGCAATTGCCGTTTTTCTGCAAAAAAAGAAAGGATTTCTCGGGGAAAACAGCGAGTTTCTCTTGACTTTTCATGGATTTTATTGTATGATATTATTGTATAGTATCGTATTCTATAAAGTTATCCAACCGCGTAAAAACCTCGCGAAAGAAGGAACCAACCGATGGACTATTTTAAAAAATACAAAAAATACTGTTTGATTCTTGCAGACTTTATTTGCATTGCGTTTGCCTACCTTGCATTTATTATGATACGTTTTGACGAGGGAGTCCCCGAACAAGTTGTGGATCAAACCTTCAACACTGTGCTTCTGACCACAGGCTGCACCGCAATTTCCCTGATTGCAGGGCGCTGCTACAATACTCTGTGGAAATACAGCAGTTTAAGAGAGTATGCCAGAACCATGGCATTTTTTGGAATCGGTATGTTGCCTGTGTTTCTGTTAAAGCTTTTCTGGTCTGATTTTGTGCTGTCTCACAAAGTCATGTTTATCTTTGACTTTTTAAGCGTAATCATCATTGTCATTACCCGTGTTGCAATCCGTATCATTTTATCGGCAACGGATTTACCCCACAAAAGCAAAGAGGGTGCCAACACCTTGGTTATTGGCGGTGGATCTGCCGCAAAACTCCTCATTGAAGACATTCATAGAAACCAGCAGCACGTATACAGTGTTGTGGGCATTATTGATGACAATCCCAAAAAGGTGGGCCGTTCCATTCACGGTTACCGTGTGTTCGGCTCCAGAAAAGACATTCCCCAAGTGGCAAAGGAACAGAATGTTGAAATCATGATCATAGCGATTCCTTCTGCCAAACAGAATGATCTGCAGAAAATTCTTTCCATCTGCAGCGAAACTGGTTGCAAAATCAAAATTTTGCCCGGTATCGGCGAATCCATTGCCGACAAACAAACTATTTCCACCAACTCGATTCGTGACGTGGAAATCGAAGACCTTTTAGAGCGTGATCCCATTCATCTGGACAATCAGAGCCTACAAACCCAGATTGGCGGAAAAACGGTGCTGGTGACCGGAGGCGGCGGCTCTATCGGTTCCGAGTTATGTCGTCAGATTGCCAAATATAACCCCAAAAAACTAATTGTGGTAGACTGCTACGAAAACAATGCTTATGACCTTCAGCAGGAGCTTCGTTATCAGTATCCCGATTTATCCTTAGACACCATCATCGCCTCTGTGCGAGATCAGAAACGCTTAGACGAGTTATTTGATTTTTACCGTCCTCAGCTGGTATTCCACGCAGCAGCGCACAAACACGTTCCGCTGATGGAAAAAAGCCCCCAGGAAGCAATCAAAAACAATGTCTTCGGCACCTACAATACTGCTCTCACAGCTCACAAGTACCAAGCAGAAAAATTTGTGCTGATTTCCACCGATAAAGCGGTAAATCCCACCAACATTATGGGAGCGACCAAACGTATTTGCGAAATGATTACCCAGTCCATCCAATCTATTTCGGAAACGGACTTTGTGGCAGTGCGATTTGGGAACGTGTTAGGCTCCAACGGCTCCGTCATTCCGCTGTTCAAACGCCAGATTCAACACGGCGGCCCTGTTACGGTGACCCATAAAGACATTACCCGTTATTTTATGACCATCCCCGAAGCTGCTCAACTGGTGCTGCAGGCAGCAAGCTTTGCCACCGGTGGAGAAATCTTCGTGCTGGATATGGGGCGTCCCGTCAGAATTTACGATTTGGCAGAAAAACTGATTCGTCTTTCCGGCTATACACCGGGCCGTGATATTGAAATCAAGGTATCCGGTCTTCGTCCCGGCGAAAAGCTATACGAAGAACTTTTAATGGCAGAAGAAGGTCTCACCAACACCTCTCATAACAAGATTTTCATCGGGCAACCCATTGCCTGCGAATATACGCAGTTAACCAAACAGCTGGAGAATTTAAAAGCCGTGCTTTATGATACCGATCCCGACGGCGTGAAAAATGCCGTTGCCGCTATGGTAGATACCTATTCTCCCGATTTAGACTGCAACAAAGTAAAAGAAGCAAAATAAGAAAAAGAAGCGAAACAAGAAATGGAGAACATCTATGGTAAAACACATTGTATTTTGGAACATTAAAGACGAAGTAAACGGCGAATCCAAAGCACAGATGATGCTTCGAATGAAGGAAATGCTGGAAGATTTAAACGGAAAAATTCCCGGTTTACTGACTTGTGAAATCGGCTTTGACCAAAATAAAAGCGATGCCGCATACGATATTTGCTTATACTCCGAATTTCCCGACTGGGAAAGCTTAAACGCCTATCAGGAACATCCCCTGCATGTGGCTTGCAAAGGCTATATCAGAAGTATTGCAGAAAACCGCGTACTCTGCGACTACGAAGTGTAATAGACG
Organism: Clostridia bacterium; assembly: GCA_045540295.1. Taxonomy (GTDB): domain Bacteria; phylum Bacillota; class Clostridia; order UMGS1840; family UMGS1840; genus SIG452. Next base: position 67,874 of record JAZQGY010000015.1, on the reverse strand, counting down.
GCTTGTAAAACTGCGCATAATTCGAAACCCTCACCTCTCGGCGTACACTCGGTACGCCTTCGGGCTTTGTTAAGGCGTTTCCTTAATTCGGATTTCAAATTCTGCATCAGTTTTCCTGCACCTTACTAACTTGCGATCCGAATCCTTTTTAGGCACCTTACCAAGCAGAAAAAAATGCACCCAACGGGTGCCAACGCAATTCTTCACTATTCAGTATTCATTTCACACAATCTACACCTACACTTGCTACACTATCATAAATCGGAGGCACTATGTATCCAAGAACGTTAGCCATTGATTACGGCGACCGAAGAATCGGTCTTGCGGTGTCGGACCTTTTGGGAATTACGGCACAGCCTGTGGGGTATATCACCGTAAACGGTGACCGTGACGCACTGCGCCAGTTGGTTAAATATGTCAAAGAGTATCAAGTGGAAAAATTTGTGTTGGGACTTCCCAAAAACATGGACGGCTCCGAAGGGGCCAGAGTGGAAAAAACCCGTGCTTTTGCCCAAAAGCTGCAAGGTGATTTTCCCGAAATTCCCATTGATTACTACGATGAACGGATGACCACCATAGTGGCACAGCGGGCACTTATCGGGATGAATGTGAAGAAAAAAGAAGGGAAAAAGGATATGCTGTCGGCGGCAATTATCCTGCAAGGGTATTTAGAAACCCATCCCAAGGGTTAAAAACAAACCAAGTTTACAAATATCATTTTCATATGTTTGGAACAAACAAATTTTAAAACAGTCAAAAGAAATAGGAGGACATTACAATGGCAGACAATAAAAACGAATTATTAGAAGATCAGGACAATATCGTGGTAACTCCCGCAGAAGAGGAAGAAACCATCGAACAGATTGTTACCTTATACGATGAGGACGGTAACCCCGAAGACTACGAACTTATCGACTTATTTGAGTTTGGTGAAGGCGTTTACGGTGCATTTACTCCCGTATTAACCGACATTGAACCCGAAGAAGTGGATGTTGTAATGTTAAAAGTTACCGAAGACGGCAACGCGTTTGTGGAAATTGAAGATGCCTCCGAAGAGGAAGCAGCATTCCGCGAACTTCTGCGCCGTGAAGACGAATTATTAGACTAACTTTTTTAAATAATTTTTAGAATTGTTTTGTCTTGTTTTCGCAAATTTCTAGATTAAAAAGAGGCTATTTGAATGGTATTATGCTCAAAATGTAAGAAGAATATGGCGGTTGTGTTCGTCACAAAAATGGAGAACGGAAAAGAAGTTTCCGAAGGCCTTTGTTTTCAGTGCGCCAAAGAAATGGGAATTAAGCCCTTTGATAAGATGCTTTCCCAGTTTGGTATCAATGAAGATGATTTTATGCACATGAACGAAGAACTCACCGAAATGATGGAACAGGGCGCTATGTTCGGCGATAATATGATGATGCCCATGGAGGAAATGCCCGAAGGGGAAGAAATCCGTCCTGAGGATATTGGCATCAAACAAAAAACCAAAAAACAAAAACCGAAAAAGAAAACTCCGTTAGAATCCTACGGAACCAACTTAAATGACAGAGCCCGCCTGGGCGAAATTGATGCGGTGATCGGCAGAGAAACCGAAATCAACCGTGTGATTCACATTTTAAACCGCAGAACCAAAAACAATCCCGTTTTATTGGGGGAACCCGGTGTTGGAAAAACCGCCATTGCGGAAGGTCTGGCGTTAAAAATTGTGAAAGGGGAAGTTCCTCACAAGCTGTTAAACTCCCAGATTTTCCTGGTGGATTTTGCAGGGATGATTGCAGGCACACAGTTTCGGGGTCAGTTTGAACAGCGCTTGAAAGCTGTTATCACCGATGCCATCGAACGTGGAAATGTGATCTTAGTGATTGACGAAATTCACAACATTGTAGCGGCAGGAGATGCTAACGGTGCTATGAATGCGGCAAACATTCTGAAGCCCTATTTAGCAAAAGGGGAGCTTCGGATGATTGGTGCCACCACTCCCGAAGAATACAGAAAGCATATCGAGAAAGATTCTGCCTTGGAACGCCGTTTTGCAACGGTTATGGTGGAAGAACCCGATGTGTACGAAACCATCGAAATTTTAAAAGGAATCAAAGGCTACTACGAGGATTATCACAAGGTAACCTACTCGGATGAAGCCATTGAAACCGCTGCCGTCATGGCAGACCGCTATATTTTTGACCGAAAACTGCCCGACAAGGCAATTGACTTAATGGACGAAAGCGGTGCAGTGAAAAATGTGTCCAATGACACGCTGGTGGAATTGGAAAAACTCCGTGGCGAACTGCAGTCCATTGTGGAATTAAAGGAAGCCTCCGTGGAAAACGATTCCATTGACGATTATCAGAAGGCGGCAGACTATAAAATCAGAGAATGTCAGCTCCGTGACCAGATTTCCGCTTTGGAAAAAGGGGCATACCGTGCGGTGACCACTGAGGACATTGCCACGGTAATTGAAAATATCACCCGAATCCCTGTCAGAAACATCACAGGTATTGAAGCGAAAAACCTGATGCATTTAGAAGAAAAGCTAAAACTGCGCATTGCAGGGCAGGAGGACGGTATCAATGCCGTTGCCGCTGCAGTACGCCGTGGCAGAGCAGGCTTTTCTGCTAAGAGAAAGCCCACTTCCTTCATTTTTGCCGGTCCCACCGGCGTTGGGAAAACCGAGCTGGTAAAAACCTTAGCATATGAGCTCTTCGGCTCGGAAGAAAGCATCATCCGTTTTGATATGAGTGAATATATGGAAAAGCATACCGTAGCGAAGCTGATTGGCTCGCCTCCGGGCTATGTGGGATATGACGATGCAGGTCTTCTCACCGAGAAAATCCGTAAGAAACCCTATTCCATTATTCTCTTTGACGAAATCGAAAAAGCACATCCCGATGTGTTTAATCTGCTTTTGCAGATTTTAGATGACGGTATTTTAACCGACAGCCACGGCAAAACCGTGCGGTTCTATAACGCCATCATTGTGATGACCACCAATGCAGGCAGTGACTATAAGGCTGCCTCCTTAGGTTTCTCAAACGGAACCGAAAGCCGGGCAAAAGATAAAGTGAATAAAGCACTTCGTGAGTTTTTCCGTCCTGAATTTTTAAACCGTGTGGACAGAATTGTGGTATTTGACCCGCTGGGCAAAGAAGAGCTTACCAAAATTACTCACATTATGCTCTCGGATATTGAAAAGAATCTTCGGGAAAAGAAGCTCTATATTACCTTTACCGATGCGCTGGTGGAATATCTCATCGAAAACGGTTTTGATGAAAAATTCGGTGCACGTCCCCTTCGCCGCCTAATTGAGCGGGAAGTGGAAGATAAAATTGCCGACCTGTTTATTTCCGGCGAACTTCAGACAGGTGATACCTTTACGGCAGACTGCAAAGACAATGCAATCGTTATTGAAAAACTGTAGGGAACGACTTGTGTGTCGTTTCTAAAAAAGGCACAATGAAAAGAACGCTATCAAAAATAGCGTTCTTTTTTATTTTTAATAGAATGATGTTCATTTTTTCTTTGACTGCAAAGAAAAAATGAACCAAAAAAGAAACTGCCGCCGGGATTTTTGCAATCCAAGCCTCCGTCTTCCGGCAACTTTTCTCCATTGCAAAAATAATGGCGGGGTTTTCGGTTTTCCTTCTAAAAATAAAAAAGTGTGCCTCCAATCGAAGACACACCGAAAAAGTATTATCCTCGATTGCTGCGACATAATCCATACCCCAACGGATAAGAAATAGAGGAAATACCTTTTACCAAAAGTATTCCCATTGGGGTACAATATACAGGATTATGTCGCAAGTTTATTGTATCATAAATTTTTTAAATTTACAAGTATTTTTTAGAAGAAAAAATTGTAGGAGAGAAGCTCTGTTCTGATAGGCTTCCCCTTGAGGGGAAGCTGTCACGAAGTGACTGATGAGGTGTTATATAACATTCTTCGCATCTTGCCACCTCATCCACCGCAAGCGGTCCCCCTTCTCCTCGAGGAGAAGGCTTTCGCCCGTACCAAAAAAAAGACGAAATTCTTTGCTTTTTGCGAAAGAATTTCGTCTTTTATCATTTGACCTGATGTAAGGCAATGAGAAATGGATGCAGAATGGAGAAATCAGATCAAGGCAACGCCTTGACAAGCCCGAAGCCGTAGTACTGCGTACAGCATAACGGTACGCCGAGCGGTGAGATTCACGGATTATGCGCCATTTATCGAGCCTAGATAGATACCTTACCTTCGAAGGATTTCACTGCAGGTCCAGTCATTTGAATGGACGAATCTGTGTAACGGATTTTTAAGTCGCCACCGGGAAGCTTCACGGTGATGTCGGTATCTTTTTCGCAGTAACCGTTTAAGATTGCTGCAACGGCTGCTGCACAAGCACCGGTTCCGCACGCTAAAGTTTCGCCAATACCACGTTCCCAAACACGCATTTTCAAGGTGTTTTTATCAATTACGGTAACCACTTCCAGATTCACTCTGTCGGGGAACATGGGATGATATTCAAATTCGGGACCAACTTTTTGCATATCCACGGTGTCTAAATTGTCGGTAAATACGACCGCATGGGGATTGCCCACAGACACACAGGTCACATGGAATTCTTCTCCCGCCACGGTAATGGGTTCGTTTTTCACGATTTCTTTATCGGAAACCACGGGAACAAGCTCCGGCTTGGTTTCTGCCTTGCCCATATCCACACGAGCTGCCACAACTTCCCCTTCCAAGGGATACACCTTCAGCTTTTTCACACCGCTCAAGGTTTCAATTTCCATATCTTCGCGTGGAACGATGCCCTTGTCATACAGATATTTACCAACGCAACGGATGGCGTTACCGCCCATTCTGCCTTCGGTACCGTCGGAATTGAAAATTCTCATTTTCGCATCTGCGGTTTTGGAAGCTTCAATGACTACCGCACCGTCTGCACCGATGCCGAAGTGACGGTCGGAGAGACGGATAGCCAAAGCTTCCGGATTATCAATTTGTTTATTTAAGCAGTCAAAATAGATATAGTCGTTTCCTAAGCTCTGCATCTTGGTGAATTCTACTGCGATTTTTTCTTCACGCATATTGTTGATATCCACAATTTCGATGCTAGCTTCAGAATATTTTCCCTTCATGGAGTTAATAACAGCATTTGCGGTATCAATAGAGGTGAAGCAGGGAACGCTTCTTTCTACTGCTTTTCTTCTGATTTTTACACTGTCACGTTCCGGCAGTCTGCCTTTTGCAGAGGTAGAAACAACAAAGTTTACTTTTCCGCTTTCAATTAAGGTTAAGGTATTGTTTTCGGCATTTTCGTGAATTTTATCCACAGGAATTACCGGAATTCCTGCATCGGATAAAATTTTGGCGGTACCGTGAGTTGCATACACGGTGAAGCCTAAATCATAAAATCCTTTTGCCACGCCGTAGATTTCCGCTTTGTCGGAATTTCTTACGGAAATGAATACGCCGCCTTTTTTCTGCAGTTTGTAACCTGCTGCAATTAACCCTTTATACAGTGCTTCTTCTAAGTTTGCACCAATGCCCAAAACTTCCCCGGTGGATTTCATTTCAGGTCCTAAGTGGATATCCACGCCCAAGAGTTTGGCAAAGGAGAACACAGGCACTTTTACTGCCACATAAGGAGAGTTTTTGTAAAGACCGGTGCCGTAACCCATATCCTTTAATTTTTCGCCCAGCATTGCACGGGTTGCCAGGTCAATCATGGGAACTTTGGTAACCTTGCTGATGTAGGGAACGGTACGGGAGGAACGGGGATTTACTTCAATGACATATAATTCATTGTCATACACCAAATACTGGATGTTTACCAAACCTTTGGTATTTAAGGCAACTGCCAGTTTTTTGGTGGAATCAATGATTTTTTGAATCATGGGAACATCTAAATTGAATGCCGGATAAACCGCAATTGAGTCACCGGAGTGAACCCCTGCACGCTCAATATGCTCCATAATACCGGGGATTAAAATGTCTTCCCCGTCGGAGATGGCATCCACTTCAATTTCGGTACCCATTAAATATTTGTCAATTAAGATGGGATTTTCGTCCAGACCGTGAAGAATAATCTTCATATATTCCTTGGTATCGGAATCATTCCAGGCGATAATCATATTCTGACCGCCCAATACATAAGAGGGACGAATCAAAACGGGATAACCGATACGGTTTGCAGTTTCCAACGCTTCTTCTTCGGTTAACACAGTAAAGCCCTGAGGACGTTTGATGTTTAAACGTTCCAGAAGATCGTCAAACCGTTCTCTGTCTTCCGCCATATCAATACTGTCTGCACCGGTACCCAAAATGCGAACACCGTTTTCCTGGAGGAAGTTGGTTAATTTGATAGCAGTACCGCCACCAAAAGCAACTACCACGCCATAGGGTTTTTCCGTATGAATAACGTTCATGACGTCTTCGGGATTCAAGGGTTCAAAATACAGACGGTTTGCAGTGTCAAAGTCGGTGGAAACAGTTTCCGGGTTGTTGTTCACAATCACCACTTCGTAGCCTGCCTCCTGCAGTGCCCATACACAATGAACAGAGGCATAGTCAAACTCAATCCCCTGACCGATTCGGATGGGGCCGGAACCGAATACAATAACGGTTTTCTTGTCGGTGGGGTTATTGTCGATAAACTCTCTTGCTTCGTTGGCTTCCTCATAGGAAGAGTAGAAGTAGGGAGTCTGAGCGTTAAACTCACCGGCACAGGTGTCTACCATCTTATAGGATGCATAGATTTTTTCGGGAATTTTTTGGCCCGACAGTCTTTCGATAACCTTATCCAAAAAGCCCATTTTCTTGGCTTCTAAGTGAAGTTCTTTTGTTAAGGTTTCTTCTTTTAAACGGCTTTCCATTTTGAAAATATTTGCCAGTTTGGATAAGAACCAACGGTCAATTTTGGTGATATCATAGATGGTATCAATAGATACGCCACGGGTAATGGCTTCATACACCACGAAAATTCGCTCGTCGTTGCACTGGTGAAGTTTTTCCATAATCACATCGTCAGAAAGACCAACCAAGTCTTTATGACGCATAGAATCCTTGGAAATTTCTGCACCGCGAACGGCTTTCATAATAGCTTCTTCAAAGGTGGCGCCGATTGCCATAACTTCCCCGGTTGCCTTCATCTGGGTTCCCAAGTCACGTTTCGCATACACGAATTTATCGAAGGGGAATTTGGGGAATTTTACTACCACATAGTCAATGGCAGGTTCAAAGCAAGCGTAGGTTTTGCCGGTTACTGCATTTAAAATTTCATCTAACTGATAGCCGATGGCAATTTTTGCCGCAACCTTTGCGATGGGATAACCGGTTGCTTTGGATGCCAATGCGGAGGAACGGGAAACTCTGGGGTTTACTTCAATAACCGCATATTCAAAGCTATCGGGATTTAAGGCAAACTGACAGTTACAACCGCCTTCAATTTTTAATTCATTTAAAATATCCAAAGCTGCACGGCGGAGCATGGAATACTCATAATCAGATAAGGAAACTGCCGGCGCAATTACGATAGAGTCACCGGTATGAACCCCAACGGGGTCTAAGTTTTCCATACTGCAGACGGTGATGGAGTTGCCCTTACTGTCACGAATTACTTCAAATTCGATTTCTTTCCAACCGGACACACATTTTTCTACCAAAACCTGGGTAATGGGAGAAAGACGCAGACCGTTGGTGGTAATCTCAATCATTTCTTCTTCATTGTTGACAATACCGCCGCCGGTACCCCCTAAGGTAAAGGCAGGACGGATAATTAAAGGATAGCCGATGGTGTGTGCAAAAGCCAGTGCATCTTCTAAGGTATTTACAACCTTAGAGGGAATGACGGGCTGATTGATTTTTTCCATCATATCCTTAAACATCTGGCGGTCTTCCGCTTTGTCGATGGTTTCGGGATTTGCGCCTAAAAGTTTTACGTTATGCTTGTCCAAAAAGCCTTCCTTTGCCAACTGCATGGATAAGGTTAACCCGGTCTGTCCCCCTAAGGTGGAGAGCAGGCTGTCCGGCTTTTCTTTTTCAATAATTCTTTTGATAACAGGCAAGGTCAGAGGTTCAATATAGATTTTGTCTGCCATCTTGCTATCGGTCATAATGGTTGCAGGGTTGGAGTTCACCAGCACCACTTCCAGACCGTCTTCCTTTAGGGCGCGGCAAGCCTGGGTACCTGCATAGTCAAACTCTGCTGCCTGACCGATGATGATAGGGCCTGATCCGATTACTAATACTTTTTTGATTTCCTTATTTAACGGCATCTTTTTTTCCCTCCATCATTTCTACAAATCTGTCTACCAAGAAGCCCGGATGCATAGGCTCGGAGAAACTTTCAATGTTAAACTGCACGGAAAAGGCAGGAATGTTGGCATAGTCAATGCCTTCCACGGTGCCGTCATTCACATTGCGATAGGAAACCTTCCCAAAGGATTCTACAGAATCGTTTACCACCTGGTAGCTGTGATTCTGAGAGGAAATATACACTTTTCCGGTGGTTTCGTTCCGAACAGGAACGGATGCACCACGGTGGCCGAATTTCAATTTTTCTATTTTCGCACCTTGAGATAATGCCAAAAGCTGATGCCCCAGCCCGGTTCCCAAGGTGGGAATGTCTTTTATCCCGCGGATTTCGGTAATCACGTCAATTAACTGGGTGGGATCCCCGGGACCTCCGGATAAAATCACTCCGTCGGGACGCATTGCGATGATTTCTTCTGCCTGGGTGTTGTAAGGCACTTTGGTCACATCACAGCCTGCATCTAAAAATGCCTTCATCATATTGTTGTTGGCACCAAAATCCCACATCACTACGCGATATTTGGCATCCTTACCCATAGAGGTAATCTTTTCGGGGACGGACACGGATTTTACCGCATCCACAATTTTATAGGTTGCAATATCATCGGTAAAGTCGGGGGTAAAGGAAATTTTGGCATTCATAGTGCCGGCATCACGAACCATTTTCGTCAGCTTTCTGGTATCAATGCCGTAAATTCCCGGAATGTCTTTTTCCTTTAAAAAAGTGTCAAGATCACCCTCCATACGCCAGTTGGACGGTGACTGACACCAATCTTTCACAATATAACCAAAACAGGATGCCTTTTCTCCTGCCATTTCTTCCGCGATGGTGCCGTGGCAACCCATTTCGGGGAAGGTGGAAATCACAAGCTGACCGAAGTTTGCAGGATCGGTCAGGGTATCCATATAACCAAGCATATTGGTGGAAAACACCAGTTCGCCTACCGCTTCACGGTAAGCACCAAAGCTTTTGCCTTTGAAAACTGTTTTATTTTCCAGAATTAAGTACATTTCTTTCAAAAAAAGCACATCCTTTCTTGATATCTATCATAGCCGTTTTGGGGGACTTTACCCCAAAATCAGCGGTTTTTCTTAAAAATGGGTAAAATTTTTTCCGAAATCACTTAGGATTTCGGGTTTTTTAGAAAAGGAGATGGTCTCTCCTTTAGAAATCTTCTAAAATTTCTTTCTATCTATTGTATCATTTTCATAGGTAATTGTCAATGATTTTTTCTTGGTTTTTTCGTATATTTCTACATTTTTTCGGGATTGGAAAATCAAAAAATTTCCTTGAAAAACCGTAAGGATTTTATCTTTAGAATCCTTACGGTTTTTTGGTTCTTTTGTTAATATATCTTGGTTGATTCTCTAAACATTCTTTCTCACCATAGGTGATGAGAAATGGATGCAGAATTCACAAATCGAATCAAGGCAACGCCTTGACGAGCCCGAAGGCGTACGTGCTGTACGCCGAGTGATGAGGTTCATCCATTTGGCGTCGTTTATTATGCCGCTGCCTAAGGTGCAGGAAAAGGGCACAGAACGGACAAACTGAACCCGTAGGGGTTACCCGAAGGCGTACACAGGTACGCCGAGAGGTGAAGTTTGTTCGTAACAAAAAAGCAATTACAATCTAAAATTGTTGCAAACAATTTTCACTTTGAAAAATGACACCTCATCCGTCAAAACCTACGGTTTTGCCACCTTCCCCTCAAGGGGAAGGCTATAAAAAATGTTGCTTTTTTGTGGTCTGTGTTCTTTTACAAGCCTATTTCACTAACGTTCCTATTGTTTCGCCGGTGATGGCTTTAATGATATTTTCCGGTTCGGATAAGCCAAACACATGAATCGGAATTTTGTTGTCCATGCAAAGAGAGGTTGCGGTGGAATCCATTACACCTAAGCCTCTGTTTAACACATCGATATAGGAAATGGTATCGAATTTTTTCGCATCGGGGTTTACTGCCGGATCAGAATCGTACACTGCATCCACTTTTTTGGCAAGTAAAATCACGTCTGCACCAATTTCTGCGGCACGAAGAGCTGCTGCAGTGTCGGTGGAGAAATAGGGATTCCCGGTTCCGCAACCGAAAATAACCACTCTGCCTTTGTCTAAGTGACGTTCTGCTCTGCCACGGATATAGGGTTCTGCAATCTGACGCATATCAATGGCGGTCTGCACTCTTGCCTGAACGCCTAATGCTTCCAGAGAATCTGCAATGGCTAAGGAGTTGATGGCAGTTGCCAGCATACCCATGTGGTCTGCACGGGTTCTGTCCATATTTTCGCCGGTTCTGCCTCTCCAGAAGTTACCGCCACCTACAACGATAGCTACCTGAACACCCATGGATACGCATTTTTTCACCTGTTTACCAATATCGCCGATTACATTAAAATCCAAGCCGAAGCCGTTTTCCCCTGCTAAAGCTTCGCCGCTGATTTTTAACAATACTCTTTTATAAATAGGTTGCATTTTTTTCAATCCTCTCTATATAATTCCCGTTTTTTTAAAATTTTGCTCGTCCTTGTCTCCCAAAATTTTTAAAAAAACACATTCCGCTGTGCTTCGGGAGTCTGCACCCTCGCACAGCTCGGGTGATTCCCTGTGGGCTTATTGTCGGTATCTTTTCGGGAAGTAAATCTCCGAAAAGATGAATTTTTAGCTTGTCCTCTCTTAGTTTTAGGAGAGTATCCGGCGAAGCCGGAAAGAACACCCGATGGGGTGTGCCGTAAAAATGGCAAGCATCAGAAGTTGGTGCTTGCCATTTTTTTCGTTCAATAATTATTTGGACATATTTGCAACTTCTTCTGCAAAGTTGTCAACTTTCTTTTCTAAGCCTTCGCCTTTTTCAAAACGAACAAATTTTACTAATTTAACGCCCTTAGAAGACAGATACTGTTCCACAGTTTTGTCGGAATCTTTTACGAATTCCTGCTGATTTAAGCAATTTAAGGTGTAGAACTTGGAAATTCTGCCCATTACCATTTTTTCAATGATATTATCGGGTTTGCCTGCAGATTTAGGATCGTTTTTGATCTGTTCAATTAAGATTTTCTTTTCTTTTTCAACATCTTCTGCAGGAACGGTGGATTTGTCTAAATAGGTGGGGTTGATTGCTGCAATCTGCATTGCTGCATCACGAGCAGCTTCGTAAGCATCACCGTCTAAAGCGTTTTCAGCCTGAACCATAACACCGATTCTGCCGCCGCCATGGATATAGGTAGCAACAGCGCCTTCGTATCTTTCAAATCTTCTGATGGTCATGTTTTCGCCGATGGTTAAGATTTTGTCTCTTAACATTTCTTCAACGCTCATGCCGGAATCTTTGTATGCTAAGGTTAATAATGCTGCAACATCTGCGGGATTTTCTTTTGCAACGATTTCAGCCAGGTCTTTAACGAAGGTCTGGAAATCTGCATTTTTACCAACAAAGTCGGTTTCGGAGTTTACTTCGATGATAACGCCAACGCCATCACAAGTGAAGTCGGAAACAATACCTTCTGCTGCAATTCTGCCTGCTTTTTTCGCAGCTGCTGCTAAACCTTTTTCTCTTAAAAATTCAACTGCTTTGTCCATATCGCCATTGGTTTCGGTTAATGCTTTTTTACAGTCCATCATACCGCAACCGGTGATTTCTCTTAATTCTTTAACCATCTGAGGTGTAACCATAATAAAATACTCCTTTTCTTTATGATATGGAAAATAGGCAAGCGAACTGTTGCCTATTTTCTTAAAATCTGTTTCTAATTATTCAGCTGCTTCTTCGTCAGTTTCTTCTTCCATTGCCTGAGCTGCGCCTTCTCTGCCTTCGATCATAGCGTTTGCCATGGTTTCAGCAATCAGTTTAACGGCACGGATTGCATCATCGTTACCGGGGATTACATAATCCACTTCATCGGGGTCACAGTTGGTATCAACAATTGCAACAACAGGAATGTGCAGTTTCTTTGCTTCTAAGATAGCGTTTCTTTCTTTTCTGGGGTCAACTACGAAAATAACGCTGGGGAGTTTTTTCATGTTTTTAATACCGCCCAGGTATTTTTCCAGTTTTTCTCTTTCTAAGTTTAATTTGATAACTTCTTTTTTCGGCAGTAAATCAAAGGTGCCGTCTTCTTCCATTTTGTTTAACTGGAAGAGTCTGTCAATTCTTCTGCGGATGGTTTTGAAGTTGGTTAACATACCGCCTAACCATCTTGCGTTTACATAGTACATACCGATTCTTTCTGCTTCTGCTTTTACAGCGTCTGCAGCCTGTTTTTTGGTACCAACAAACAGGATTTCGCCACCTTCTGCAGCAATGTCTCTAACAAAGTAGTAAGCTTCTTCTACTTTTTTCAGAGTTTTCTGCAGGTCGATGATGTAGATTCCGTTTCTTTCGGTGAAGATGTACGGAGCCATTTTGGGGTTCCATCTTCTGGTCTGATGACCGAAGTGAACGCCTGCTTCCAATAACTGTTTCATGGAGATTACGTTGCTCATGATAAAATTCCTTTCTGGTTGTTCCTCGGCGCCGCGTAAAGCCTTGGAATTGCTATACTTACAAACGAACAAAGCCATGAAAAAATTTAACTTTGTCACCGAGTTTGTACAAGGGCGCGTGCGAATTCTCGACTATTATAGCATACCTTTTTCCAAAAATCAAGTTTTTTGGTAATTTTTCTTGAAAAATTTTTTTGATATTCCAAAAGTGTATCCCCGAAAGCGAAATTTCATACTGATTTTGGCAAAAAATTATACAAAAACAGTTGAAATCCCCAAAAAAATATGGTATAATACAGTCAAATGAATACGAAACAGAAAGGATGGATTCCCATGAGCGAAACCAGAATGGTGCAGATTCCCAGAGAGGACGAAAAAAATATTCATGAGATTTTGCATTTTGTGTATGCGGCTCTGAAGGAAAAGGGCTATAATCCCATCAATCAGCTGGTGGGCTACGTGCTTTCGGGGGACCCCACCTATATTACCAGTCATAACGGCGCAAGAGCTATGATTGGCCGTCTGGAGAGGGACGATATTTTGGAAGAACTGTTCCGCTTCTATTTAAATTAAAAAGGTAAAAAGACTGCAAAAGCCAAAAGCTTTGCAGTCTTTTTTTCTGTAATCCAAGGTGAAGGAAAAGGGCATAGAATTTCCAAACCGAACCGCAGGATTCCCCGAAGGCGTACATTGGTACTCTAGGAGGTGAGGTTTCCGGATAGCAAAAGGCATTTCATCTGAAAAAATTGATATAAAAAGCCTATGCTTTTTGCGGTCTATGTTCTGTTACAAGCTTCCTACGGCAAAATTTTTAGTCCCAGCACCGTAATATCATCGGGAGTTTCCCGACTTGCCTCATAAGACACCGATGCCAGATAGTCCACATGTTCCGAAAGGTGGGAGGATGGATATTTACAAAGAGCGCTGTATACCCAATCTTTCTCGGGGAGAGCATCTGCCACACCGTCGGAAATCAGAAAAAGCATATCCCCATGGCATAGGTGAAGCGTTTTTTGATACGGTTTTTTGGGACGGATTCCTGCCGGCAGAGAGTCTGTCCCTACGGCAATTACTTCCTCGCCCCGTTTTAAATAGGTGGGGCAAGCACCGGTTTTTAAAACGGTTGCCGTCATTTTCTTCAAATCCACAATGGCAAAATCCAGGGTAGCAGATGCTGAAGAAGAGGCAATTAAAAAGGAGTTTAGCATCGAAAAGGCGGAAGTCTCCGAAAATCCTGCCCGAAGCATCTCGTCTAATAATGTAACAACTGAGGAAGACACTTGGTTTGCCTTCCCGCCACTCCCCATTCCGTCGGAGAGCGCCATTAAGTAGCGATGACGGCTTAACCGGGAAACGATATGACTATCCCCGGAGGGGTCTCCCTCCTTTTTGGAAAAACTCTGAATCCGCTGTTCCACGTTCCCCAAATCTCCTTCGGTTAAAAGCAAATTGCAAAGCCGACGTCCGCAGGCGCCTTCGGTAACCGTCATGGGAACGCCCAATAGTTCAGTAGCGATTTTCTCCACGGTGGGAAAACAGTTTTCCCCATGTTTACAGGGTGACATCCCCAGCTTTACCAGATATTGGTCCTCTGCCGAGTGAAACACAGATGCCTCACGAATCAGATACCCCTCATTTCCCAATGCACTGTATAGCTCTGCAGATAAGGGAGCGTCAAAATAACGGTTGGTTTCCATATTCTTTTTCAGTTGGCAGATAATGTCTGAAAGCTCTAAAAACTGTTCCCGAAAAGCGTGGGTGTTTTCCGCAAGACGGTGTTTCCAGAACGCATTCAGGCGAGAAATTTCAAAAAAGCCCGTCAGCGTTTCTATGAGCTTGTCCCCTCTGACGCACCGATTCCGAATACCTTCGGGCAAATGCTTTTTGGAGAGAGTTCCAACTTTTACCAAACGGTTCATTCCTGCCGTCAAGCCTTCGGAAGTTTCGGAAAAATGCTCCTGCCAGCAGGAACGTTTTAGACTGCAGCCACGGCAAAGTCTGTCTCCCACAAAATCATAAAGGGTTTGCTCGCTGACAGACGATAAATTCCAAAACTGCTTCTCATGACGCCCAATTTCCACAGATAATCCGGAAAAGGACTTGGCAAGACGGTCTAATCTGCCGATGGTAATCTGATTCTCCGAGGCAACTCTGTCTGCCACAGGAGTTCCTTCCCGATAGCGGTCTAAGTATGGCTCCATCAATCCGTCAGGCGAGAGCAAAAACAAAATACCCGCCCACAAAATATCCTGATAAGAAACAAGATTCGCCGTTTGAGGAAAGTAAGCTGCGGCAAACACATAGGAAAACAGAAAACCCAGAAAGGCAGTAAACTTATTGAATTTTGAAAAAATTCCCGTAAAAAAACCAAAGAGGGAATACACCGACATAGAAAGAGTGGCAAACTCTGCTGTCCGTCCGGAAAGCATCCCCAGTATGGCACCCGTTGCGGCACCTCCGCCGATACCAAAGCTGTAAGCGGCACGGGCGATGACAAAAAAAGTGAGGACGTCATGAAACCTTACTAAAAAAACCACTGTTTCCGAGCGAATACCAGAAAGCAGGGCAAACAGCAAGAATAACGAGCAGTATCCTTCATCCTTGGTGAATTTCAGTTGGGGCGACTTCACAAACTGAGCGCGGTATGCCTTTTTTAGTATGTAATAAGAAGACAGGGTAAAAAGCAGGGAAACCACTTTTACAATCACGTCCCAAGGGAGGGGAGAAGACCCCAAAAGCACCGCTGTGAACACACTTCCAAAGGAAACAAAGATGAGAAGAGGATCCCACCGCTCAGCCCGAAGCAATTGTTTTAGAAGAAAACAAGCGGTCAATGCACCCATGGTGTCATAACCCCCAAGCGTATAGCTTCCAAGCATTGCTCCCACATAGGAGGCAACACTTCCGCCTGTTGCCAGAAGAATTGCGCCCCCAAAGGGTGCCATTCCGAAAAACAGACTTGTCCGGCTTAAAAAGAAAGATAAAAAGAAATGTAATAACCCCACACAGACTTGCCAAAACAAATTCTTTCGGTTTTTTATTCTTTTCGGTCTGTTTTGTTCTTTTGATTGGTTTGCTTTTTTTAGTTTTTGTGCTTCCTTGGGCTCTTTCGCTTCTTTTGGTTCTTTTGGTTCTTTTGCTTCTTTTGTTTCTATTTCCCGGTGTTCCTTTTTCGGTACGGTTTTTTTGACGGATTCTTTTTTTCGGGTAATCAGACTCACGGCAGTCACTCCTTTTTCCAAATTTTTCCAATTTTTATCAGTATAGCACAGGTTTTCTGAAAAAGGTGTTGCAATCTGTCGGGAACCGAGAAGAAATCGAAAAACTTTTCGACAAAAGAAACGGTAACAAAACAAGACACGACTTTTTTGGGAGAATTACTTGTATTTTTTTATTTCATATGATAGAATGATTTCATTAAGGATGAAATCAATGAATTGCCTTCGGCATGAATTGAAATCAAAGATTTCATGAAGAATGCCTTACGGCTTATGAATTGCAAAAAAGTGCATGAAAAGGCAATTTAAATCATGTTGCCGATGCAACAATTCATGAAAACATCAGTGCAAAATCCCTCATCAGCTTCTGGTCGGGGAGAGCTTTGCATCTTAACAGAAAAGGAATTTTTTAGTATGCGATTACGAAAAAAGAAGAACACGCCCAAGCGTTTGGAATTTTATAAGGATTTTTTCCTGGACTTTTCCGATATTGAACAGAATGCCGATGCGAAAGCAGACTTTATTGACTGCCAAAAAATTTTTGGAAACAGCAATCCCGTACATATTGAAATCGGAGCGGGAAAGGGTGATTTTATCACCACGTTGGCAAAACAAAACCCCAATATTAACTATATTGCATTTGAAAAATGTGCAGATGTGATTGCCATTGCGGCAACCAAAGCAGAGGGTCTTTTGAATCTTCGTTTTGCCAACCTGGATGCGAACCTGTTAGATAGTATGTTTGCGCCGGGAAGCATTGCTCGGATCTACTTAAACTTTTCCGACCCCTGGCCCAAAGGTCGCCACAGAAGAAAACGCTTAACCCATAAACTGTTTTTGAAGAAATACGAAACCGTGTTGGCAAACGGCGGGGAGCTTCACTTTAAAACAGACAATGTGCGTCTGTTCCGTTTTTCTCTGTTAGAAACCAAGGAATACGGCATGGAGTGGCTTCTTTTAACCTTTGATTTGCATAATGAGTATCCCGAAGGCAATATTATGACCGAGTATGAAACACGGTTTTCGGGGATGGGGTACCCCATTCAGAAATTGGTGGCAAGATTTAAAGGATAGATAAATGGCGAGAAAAAACGGAACGACACACAGGTCGTTCCCTACAAGCTCTACGCAAACAAAAAAGACGAAATCCGTTTTCGAATTTCGTCTTTTTTTATGCCGTATTTTAAGGCGCACGCCCTCTCCGTCACCTTCGGTGCCACCTCTCCCAAAGGGCGAGGTATGTAGGGGGTGACCTGTGTGTCGCCCCGTTTGTTTTGTTGCGAAAGATTGTACGCCATTTATCAAGCCGCCACCACCTAAGGTGCAGGAAAAGGACGCAGAATCAATCAACCGAACCCGATAGGGGTTACCCGAAAGCGTACATTGGTACGCTGAGAGGTGAGGTTTGCGGATAGCAAAAGGCATTATCATTAAAATTTGTGTCAACAAATTTTCACCTTAAACAAAAAGACATGGAATAAAATCCATGCCTTTTGCGGTCTCCATATTTCTTTTCCAAACCTCTATCCAAGGCGAAGAGAAATGGATGCAGAATGAAGAAACCGAACACCGAAGGTGGTTACCCGAAGCCGTACCGCGTGTACGGCGAGCGGTGAGGTTCATTCATTATGCGCCATTTATCAAGCCGTCTTAGAGGTCGAAGTCTTTGTCGGTAAATTCCAACACAATCTCGGTGGTAATGGATTCGCCGGGTTCTAAGAATTTTAATTCTCCGTTTTCTCTCATGGTTTTTCTGCCGCAGGGCCAAGCGTTACCGGGTTCTAATCCCAGCACGTATTCGTATTCACCCATCATTTTCCATTCGGTTAAGAAGGGGAGCGTTTCTTTGGACATGGTCATGGTAAAGCCTGCGTTCACATCAGGATTGTAAATACCGATTTTTGCTTTGCCGTCAGTTTCCGCCACATCATACACATAGCATTCTTCCGAAAAACCTGCCTGAGGTTTTTCCATCACCTTTCGCTGATCGTATTTGGGAATAAATGCATCAGCGGTGGGTTTGCTGGAGATTTCGGGAATCATCACTTTTGCATTTTCGGAAAGCAGGGGGTATCCTAAATTGATATGATAGAGCACCTGGCTGGGTGCGGTTTTGTTGCCAATGTTGGTAATGGTGTCAGACAGGGTTACCTTGTCTTCGGTTTTGGAAATTTTATAAGTACGTTTCATCTGGGTGTGGCAGGCAAATAAGGATGCTTCGGTAGCAACCGCTTCCACAATGATTTCGTCTTCGGTTTCCCAGTAGTTGTAGCTATCGCAAGGGATATTGCTGATTAAGCCGTGCATGGGGGTGCTTTCTCCGTCGTCCATGCAGGAACCGCCAACTGCAGTTAAGCCACAGGTGGTCATAAAGCCGGCAGTAAAGTTCTGCAAGAATCCTCTGCCTTTGGCATCGTCATACAAAGCAGGAGACACATAGCCTGCAGGGGAGAACCAACCTAAGTTTACCCCTTTATAAGACAGACGGGAAATGTCCATACATCTGTCACACACCAAAGTGATGTCCACTCCTTTGGTATTTTTAATCTGCAGAAGATTCATACCCTTGCCTTTTCCTTTTGCTAAGGTAACTTCTTCCACGCCACCCAACTGGCCAGGATGTCCGATATACTTGTTCATAAAAAACACTCCTTTTTTGGAATTTAATTTTCTGAGAAAGTCTTCCCGCTTTTCGGGAAGCTGTCACGAAGTGACTGATGAGGTGTCTAATAAAATATGCTGACAGACACCATTAAAATTTCTTTTCATATCTAAGTTGGAATACCGCAAGCGGTCCCCCTTCTCTTCAAAGGAGAAGGCTTTGCTTTTCTTTTGATATCCGCTCTACCGTTCGATAAACCCGATTTTTTTATACACTTTTCTTAAAATTTTGCGGGAAGCCAAGCACGCCTTTTCGGCACCGGATTTATAAATCTGTTCCAAATATGCCTTATCGCCCTGTAATTGCAAATATTTTTCTCTGACGGGGCGTAATTCTTCCACCACACATTCTGCCACATCGGATTTAAAAATACCGTAATTTTTACCCTGGTATTCGGCTTCGATTTCCTGGAAAGACTTACCGGTGATGGCACCCATAATGCTCATTAAGTTTTCGATACCTTCTTTGCCTTCCCCACGGCAGATTTTCATATCGCTGTCGGTCACCGCAGACTTGATTTTTTTGGTAATCGCATCAGGATCATCTGTCACAGTGATATAGGCTTTGGGGTTTTCGTCAGACTTGGACATTTTCTTGGTGGGTTCCTGCAGGCTCATAATTTTGGCACCGGT
Organism: Clostridia bacterium; assembly: GCA_045540295.1. GTDB lineage: Bacteria > Bacillota > Clostridia > UMGS1840 > UMGS1840 > SIG452. Next base: position 48,595 of record JAZQGY010000015.1, on the reverse strand, counting down.
TTTGGACAAATATCCTTCCGGCACGGTGAAGGTTTCGCCATACACATTGTTAAAACGGATTGCCAAGTCTCTTGCTAACTCCAGATGCTGCATCTGGTCAATGCCAACAGGCACCAAATCGGTTCCGTATAAAAGAATATCTGCTGCCATTAACACAGGATAGGTGAAGAGTCCTGCGCCGATGGATTCATTCTGCTTATTTTTGGTTTTGTCTTTAAACTGGGTCATACGGGACAGCTCGCCCATATAGGAATTACACATCAGAACCCAAGCCAGTTCTGCGTGTGCCGGGTTATGGGACTGCATAAACATAATATTTTTTTCCGGGTCCAATCCGCAGGCAATATACTGGGTTAAAAAGTCTAAACAACGCTTCCGGAGGTCTGCCGGTGTCTGACGGACGGTGATAGCGTGCATATCCACAACACAGTATGCGCAGTCATATTCGTCCTGCAATTTTACCCAGTTTTTTAAGGCGCCGATGTAGTTTCCGATGGTGATATGTCCGGAGGGCTGAATGCCCGAAAAGATACGTTTTTTTCGTTCTACATTTTCCATTTTCTTTGCTCCTCGTCTCTGTTAGGATAATCAAAATTATAATTTGGTGATGCCACCTCTAAGGCGCAGAAAAAGGGCACAAAACACCTCATCCACCGCATTTCCAATCCACCAACCTAAGGTGAAGGGAAATGGATGCAGAATTTGCTAATCGAACCCGAAGCTGTACTTGTGTGTACTGCGAGCGGTGAGATTAACGAATTATGCGCCATTTATCAAACCGCAAATTACAAATTTTCTTTCAGCACGTCTGCTAAGATGCCGATACCTTCCACAATTTTGTCGTCGGTCATAGTGGAATAGTTTAAGCGGAAGCAGTTACAGGGTTTTGTCATATCGGTCATAAAGTTGGAACCGGGCACAAAGGCAACATTCTTTTCCACCCCTTTTTTCACAATACCTGCCGCATCCATTCCTTGGGGTAAGGTGCACCAGATGAAAAGTCCGCCTTCGGGACGGGTATAGGTAACTTCTTTGGGGAAATGTTTGTCCATTTCGGAGAGCATTAAGTCGCACTGATGACCGTAAAGCTCTCTTGCTTTCTGAATGTGGGTATCAATGTCGCAGGTTTTCAGCCATTCGGAGGCGATGACCTGAGTTAACAGGTTGGTATGCACGTCGTTTACCTGCTTTGCCACCACCATTTTTTCCATAATCTGAGGAATCCCGTGGGTAAAGCCCAAACGAAGGCCCGGTGCTAAAATTTTGGAGAAGGACCCAAAATACATCACCGCATTTTCTTCGTCCATAGATTTTAAGGTGGGCACGTTTTCCCCTTTAAAACGAAGTTCGCCGTAGGGGTTATCTTCAAAAATCACCACATTGTACTGATAAGCTAAGGAAAGCAGTTTCTTTCTTTTTTCTAAACTCATGGTAATGCCGGTGGGATTCTGGAAAGTGGGAATCACATAAATGATGCGAACACGGTCATCACTTTTTAAAATTTCTTCCAGTTTTTCCATATCCATACCGTCTTCTGCCACGGGAACGCCCTTTAACACGGCACCGTAGGTACGAAAAGAGTTTAACGCACCGATAAAGCTGGGTTCTTCCACAATAATGGTGTCACCGGGATTTAGGATGCTTTTTACTGCCAGATCCAATCCCTGCTGACCGCCGGTGGTAATAATCGTGTTACATCCTTCCCGATAAATACCCTGTTTTTTTAAGCGGGCTTCCACCTGCTCAATTAAGGGAGTGTAGCCTTCGGTGATGCCGTACTGCAAGCATAAAGAAGGCATTTCGGTAAGTACTCTCTCTGCGATTTCTTTAATTTCATCCACAGGGAATGTCAAAGGAGAGGGATTTCCTCCCGCAAAAGAGATAATGCCGGGTTTTGCCATGGTTTTAAACATTTCACGGATGGCAGAACCCTGCATGGTTTTCATATTGTCAGAAATGTGATACTGCATATTTTGGTATTCCTTTCTTTAGGGTAGTCTGTTTCTGTTCTGTTAAAAAATGAAAAAACTATACTTCATTGGGGTAGTAAGTTTCAATAGCTTTTCGGGCAGCTTGTTTTTCTGCCTCTTTTTTGGTTTTGCCTTCACCCACGCCCAGCACTTTTCCCATATGAGACACTTGGGAAACAAAATGCTTATCGTGATCAGGCCCTTCGGATTTCACCAGTTCATACACTAAATCCACTTTGGATTCCTTTTGCACCAGTTCCTGTAATTTAGACTTGGAATCCAACATGTTTCGGTTTTTTACCGTGTCTGCCACCGCGTCACGCATCAGACGAAGCACTACTTTCTTGGCGGTAACGAAATCGCTGTCTAAAAACACGGCACCAAAAATGGCTTCCAACGTATCTGAGGTGGTGGAATCTAAATTTTGAATGCCCAGGAGTCTTTCTCCGTTCCCAATCAGAAGATAACGGGGAATTTCCAAAGAGTTTGCCACAATGGCCAAGGATTTTTCACAAACTACAGATGCTTTTAATTTGGTCAGCTCCCCTTCCTTCACATCGGGAAGCAGTTTGTAAAGCTCCTCGGCAATTGTTAAGCCCAATACCGAATCTCCCAAAAATTCCAACCGCTGATTATATTCTTCCAAATTATGCTCCACTGCATAGGAACGACGGGTTAAGGCGTTACGAAGCAGTTCTTTATTTTTGAAGACGTATCCGATCTTTTTTTCCATGATAGCAAAAAACCTCCTTTCTGTCATATTTTAGGCTTCTCCTTGAGGAGAAGCTGTCACGAAGTGACTGATGAGGTGTCTAAATGGTTTCCAATATCCAAACAAACACCTTGAAAGTTTTTTTGAATTTCTAAATTAGTATATCGAAGTACCCGAATCCCTAATTTCATCAGGTATTCGTCTCTTTTGATATCCCGTAGTTGATGTCCATCTTCAAAATGCTGGGAACCGTCCAGTTCAATCACTAATTTGGCAGATGCGATATAAAAATCCACAATATAGCTTCCAATGACTTTTTGCCGATGGACAGTAACGGGTAATGTTTTTAAAAAATCATACCATAAATGCCGTTCTTCTTTCGTCATTTCTTTTCGTAAAGATTTGGCATTGTCGGTCAGTTTTTGATTCTGAAACGGATTCATTCCAAAACACCTCATCCACCGCAAGCGGTCCCCCTTCTCCTCAAAGGAGAAGGCTATTTCACTGCTAAAAAATTTTCAAGTAGCTTTAGCCCTGTTTTGCCGCTTTTTTCGGGATGAAACTGAGTTAAAAACACGTTATCTCTCTGATAAGCGCAGTCAAAAGGAATACCGTATTCTGCCGTTGCAATCACTTCATCACGGTTTTTGGCTTGTAAATAATAACTATGCACAAAATAGAAGTAGTCATCAGGCAAGTCCAAAAACAAGGGACTTTCCTTGGTGGTTACCCGATTCCAGCCAATCTGAGGTACCTTTTTGCAGATATCCACGGGAAACTTTTTGATTTCACCGGGGAAAATGCCAAGACCGGGTAATACCCCTTCCTCGGATTTCTCAAAGCACATCTGAAGCCCCACGCAGATTCCCAAAAAAGGAGTTTTTTTATCAATCACTTCATAAACGGTTTCAATTAAACCGGAGCGGTTCATACTTCCCATAGCATCGTCAAAGCTTCCAACACCGGGCAAAATCACATGGTCGGCAGCACGGATGGTATCTTTGTCGGAAGTGATTTCCACTTCTTTGGTAAACTGTTTTAGCGCATTGGAAACCCCAAACAGATTTCCTGCACCGTAATCAATAATTGCTATCATATTATTCTATAACCGCTTTCACTTTTTCTATCATGGGCATAATTTGTTTTTTCATTTTCATGCTGACTTTATTCACAATGAGACGTGCAGACAGCTGACATACTTCCTCCAGCACACCCAGTCCGTTTTCTTCTAAAGTTTTGCCGGATTCCACAATATCCACGATCACATCAGATAAGCCCACAATGGGAGCAAGTTCAATAGAACCGTTTAATTTGATAATATCGGGAGACTGCTTTTTCACATCTTTAAAATAAGCTCTTGCAATATTGGGGTATTTGGTGGCAACCTTTAAAGATGACACACGGCTTTGGAGTTTCTCTCTTGCCGATTCAGGTCCGCAGACACACATTCTGCACTTTCCGAAATTAAGATTCAAAACTTCATAGAGGCTTCTTCCCTCTTCTAAAATAGTGTCTTTTCCAACCACACCGATGTCGGCTGCACCGTATTCCACATAGCATGGAACATCGGAGGCTTTTACCAGAATATACTTGATTTTACCCACTTCATCAGTAAAAATCAACTTTCTGCCTTTGTCTTCCAAGCAGGAAATATCGTAACCTGCTTTGCCGAAAATTTCAGCAGCGTAGTCACCCAAACGGCCTTTTGCCAATGCAACTGTGATATATTCCATTTCCGTTGTACCCCCTATCCGTTCACGATGACAGATTTGCCTGCTTTTCGTAATTCTTTGGCTTTTTCAATTAAAGCTTTTTTGTCATCACCTGTTAACTGTTCGTCTGCTGTTGGGGGCGTAAGCGAAATAACATGGCTCATACCGTCAGTCAAACGGTTAATATAAATGGCAGAACCGGTTGCAGGAATTTCTTTGCCGAAACGGGAAATCAATTTGTCATACCGTCCTCCGCCGGCTACCGGAAATCCAACACCCTGATGAAAAATTTTAAAAATCATACCGGTGTAGTAATCCATATTTTTATTCATTCCAAGATCGAAGGTGATATAGTTTTCGTAACCATAGTAGGAAAGATAGGTGTAAATTTCCAAAAGCTCGGTTAAGGCTTTCTTAGAGGGTTCGGGAAGTTTTTTTGAAAGCATTTCATCCAATACTTCTTTTCCGCCGAATAAGGTGGGAAGCTTTAGAATAATATCCTTGATGGTGGTATCTAAGGTAACAGTTTGGAGCACTTCTTCCATAGACAAAATGTCTTTTTTCACCATCAGTTCGTTGATTTCTTCTTGTAATTCCTCACAAAGCTGACTTTCGGATAAGAGTCCTCTTACGAAGTTTACGTTTCCTAATTCCACCATAAAATCAGTAGCACCTGCATCTAAGAGGGCATTCACCGTTGCGGCAATGACTTCCGCATCATAAAAAGTGCCTTTTTCTCCCAGTAATTCAATCCCTGCCTGGGTAAATTCATTCTGTCTGCCACCTTTGGTAGGATCTAAAAAACGGTACACATTTCCTAAATAAGATGCTCTTATGGGAAGCTGATCGTATAATTTGGTTGCTGCCACTCTGGCAATGGGCATGGTCATATCAGGACGTAAGGATACCACTGCACCGGTTCTGTCTACCAGACGGTACAGACCTTCTGCATCAGAATTACCAAAAAAAACACTGTCATATTCCATTAAAGGCGTTTCAATGGGGAAATAGCCGTAGGACTTAAAACATCCTAAGATACTATCTTCTATCTGATGTTTAAACTGGCACTCGGAAAATAAAATATCATTGGTACCTTCCAGAGTTAATGCTGTTTTTTTCATAGTGCAGGGGTTCTCCTTTTTTGGTTTCTTTTTTTTTAGAAAGGATTCACTTCTTCAAAGATGTTATCTAACGTCATCAAAACGTGCAGGAAAATGGATGCAGAATTTGGAAATTGAACAAAAAGCTATACTATAGCGGTGAACTTCACCAATTGTGTGCCATTTTACCTTTCCAACAGGGCGCTGTTTGATTAGCCCATACTATAATCGCACAGGTAACACCATATACAAAAATTCGTCACTGTCTCCACGCAAAATGCAGGGACTTAAGTTATTGCTGAAATCTAAGAAAATTTCTTCGGTTTCAGAGGCTTTTAAGGCATCTAACAAAAACTTATGGTTAAAGCCGATTTCCAAATCGTCACCGGTTTTTTCAATGTGAATCATATCCTGAGCGTGACCGATTCTGGAAATGGTATTGAAATGCATTTTATCCTCTTCTAGGTGCATACGGATAGGTGCTTTATTATCCGCAGTAATTAAAAGAGATGCTCTCTCTAACGCTTCCACCAGCTCTTTGGTTACAGCTTTCACTTTGATTTCTGCGTTTTTGGGGATAATCTGTTCGTAATTAAAGAATTCGCCGTCAATTAATCTGGTATAAAATTCGTAGTTATCCAGTTTTACCAATGCTTTTCTGTCTCCAAATTCGATGACGGTGTCATCTTTGGTGTCTGCTAAGATTTTTAAAAGTTCATTTAAGCTCTTACCGGGAATGATATAAGAACGGTTTTCGCCGGTAGGATAAATTTCTTCTTTTCTCACTGCCATACGGTAACCGTCTAAGGTAACCACGGTCAATTCGTTATCTCGTACTTCAAATAAAGCACCGGTAAAAGTGATTTTGGTATCTTGGGTACCAATGGAAAACAGAGTTTTCTTAATCAGCTCTTTTAACTTCTGTTCGGTAATTTTTAAAGAGAATTCGCAGTTTAATTCTTCCACCACAGGGAACATTTCTGCATCCATTGCCACAATTTCATAACGGGTAGCACCGGATTTGATAACGGTAGTCAGTTTTTCATCCACAGAAATACTAACCGTTCCTTCCGGCATCAGACGAACCATATCAAATAAGTTTTTGGCATTGATTACGCCAACACCTTCTTCTTCCACATCTGCTTCAAAACGGGCTTTGATGGCAATTTCTGTGTTGTTACCGATTAAGGTAATCATATTACCGCGAGCTAAAATGTATACCCCTTCCAACTGAGGAACGGTTGCTTTGGGGGATACCGCTTTTAACACGGTGGATAAATTTTCCAAAAACACTTCTTTTAAAAAACTAAACTTCATTTTTTAATCCTCGTCTTTCTTAGGTTTATCAAAATTGTAAGACATCCGTCTATCATAGGTTTATAAGTATCAAAATAATTTGATCCTCTTTTTTTGGTATAGCACTATTCTAAAATAGTACAATTAATAAAATATTGTCTCGCAAATATTTTTTGGTATGGCTCTATCCAAAGGATACAGAAGCTTTATAGATAGTACCACGCATTTTTTTTAGTATGGCTCTATCCAAAGGATATAGAAACTTGATAGATAGTACCTCGCATTTTTTTAGTATGACATTATCCGAAGATTGTACAAATAATAAATTCTTACCTTGCTATCAGTTTTTGAATGACGATTTCTAAAAACAGTGATTTTTAAAATGTCAAAATCAATCAGGATAATAGAAAGGAAAATAAATAAGGATAAACAGTATATTGTAATAGGGGCTGGGGAATTGTTGAAAAGTCTTTGATACCCCTGAAATATCAGAGTTTTTACAGTTTATAACTTTTATAACAATTTGTGCATAAAATGATTGCTTTCCACATAGCATGAAATGGGGAGTTTTTATCCACAGCTTTTTCATCGGTTTTCCCTGTGGGAATGTGTATTACTTTGTGGATTTTTTTGTTTTTTTTGGAGAATGAAATTTTTCTGTCAACCATAGATGTGGAGAACCCTATCAAATTGCACAGGAATTTTTTTCGTTTCCACAACACTTATCCCCAAATTCTGTAGAATTTTTTTTGATGTGTTATTTTTTACAATGAAAATCCATTATACTATATATATAATAGCAGTAACATGTTTACGGTTTTCTCTATGTAAGAACCTTCTTTTTCAGTACAAAAGTATGATAGAGGGTATCAAATAGTAGAAGTATTATTTTTCAAATTCATACAATCTTATAAAAGAGTTATCCCAAAAAAGGTAACAATGAATCGAAAAATTTCTTTTAAGTTTTTGCTATCTCATAATAGTGTTATCCCAAAAAGAGGGTATCAGATAATAGAAAAATAAATTATTAAGTTTCTGCTATTTCATAATAGTGTTATACTAAAAAAGAGGGTATCAAATAATAGAAAAACAAATTTTTAAGTTATTGCTATCTTATAATAGTGTTATACTAAAAAAATTAATCTTCTAAGAGGCCGGTGATTTCCTCAATAATGGTATCAATATAAGCGTCTGTCTGACGGGTTTCTTTAATTTTTTCAATGGAATACATCACGGTGGAATGGTCTCTTTCAAATTCTTCACCGATTTTGGTGGTACTCATTTCCAGCACTTCTCTTGCCAAAAACATTGCCACCTGTCGTGCTTTTACGATTTCTTTCTTTTTGGAAGATGATTTTAAAAGCTGTGGATCAATATTAAAGTAACCTGCAGTTTCCACCATTACCGTTTCAATGCCGGGTTTTGCCTTTTTAGAATCTGCAATGATGACCTTGATCACATCTTCTGCCAATTCTTTGGTAATTTCTTTTTTAGAAAGCTTTGTTAAGGCAACCAGACGGGTGAAGATTCCTTCCAGCTCACGAACATTAGATCTGATTTTAGATGCAATAAACTGGATGATTTCATCGTCAATAGGGAAATTTTCTTCTTCTGTTTTTTTCTTTAAAATTGCAATTCTGGTTTCTAAGTCAGGAGCATTAATGTCACACATCAAGCCTGCTTCAAAACGGGTTCGAAGTCTTTCTTCCAACGTTCTGATATCTTTTGGTGGACGGTCAGAGGATAACACAATCTGTTTATCGTTCTGATATAAATGGTTGAAGGTATGGAAAAATTCTTCCTGAGTCCCTTCTTTTCCGCCAATAAACTGAATGTCGTCTACCATCAATACATCAATGTTGCGAAGTTTATCACGGAATGCGGTATTCTGACCGGATTTAATGGAATCAATAAATTCATTGGTGAAGGATTCTGAAGTTAAGTATAACACTTTTTTTGTAGGATCGTTTTCTTTAATTCGGTTACCGATTGCATGTAACAAATGGGTTTTTCCCAGACCAACACCGCCGTATATAAATAAAGGATTATAATTTTCTGCCGGACTTTCTGCCACAGCAATGGCTGCTGCATGGGCAAAACGGTTGGATTCGCCAATGACAAAATTCTGGAAAGTATATTTTTTGTTTAGGGTGGATACTTCATCCTGGGTATTGGAGAACCGGTCTAACACAGAAGGAGTGTTTCTTCTGTCGTCCACCAGGAACGAAAAATCGGCAATCTGTCCCTGAGATGCAGTTACCACCGCAGTTTTTAACAGTTCAGAGTATTTTCTTTCAATCATATCGCGAGTATATTCAATGGGAACACGGAAATAAAAGATGTTGTTTTCAATTTTTTCCGGGGTAACAGAGGAAAACCAGGTGCTGTATGCTACCGGGGAAATTTCGCTTTTTATTATGTCTACTACATTTTCGTAGAGTTCTGATACACTAAACAAGTGATTTCACCTCATTTTTTGGATTTATCCACATTTTTTGTGGAATATTTTTCAATTTTATGTGGAAAACCTTTCCCATAATTCCTAAGGTTTTTCACATTTCATGGTTTACATAATAATTATCATAATAATATTTTTTATTTTTCATTTGCCTCTTGACTTTTTTTGGTATACCACTTTTTTGGTATGGCACTATCCGAAGATTGAGAAAACTTTATAGGTAGTACCTCGCCTTTATTTTGGTATGGCACTATCTGAAGATTGAGAAAACTTTATACACAGTATCTCGCCGTTGTTTTTGGTATGGCACTATCCGAAGAATACAGAAGCTTTATAGGTAGTACCTCGCCATTATTTTTGGTATGGCACTATCCAAAGTCGTTTCAAGAATAAAGCAGAATTGGTGGCACTGATTGGATGCATTGTCATGCAGGCAAAACCTGCCACCGCAACTTTTTTATTCTTTATTATTTGATCACATCAGTTCCCATATAAGGACGCAATACTTCCGGAACGGTTACAGAGCCATCTTCATTCTGATAGTTTTCCAAAATTGCTGCCACAGTTCTGCCAACTGCCAGACCGGAACCGTTTAAGGTATGCACAAACTGAGGTTTGGAGTTAATATCTTCTTTAAATTTAATGTTGGCTCTTCTTGCCTGATAATCCACAAAGTTAGAGCAGGAAGAAATTTCTACATATCTACCGTAGCTTGGCAGGTATACTTCCAAATCGTAGGTCATGGCAGAAGAGAATCCTAAGTCACCGGAGCAAAGCAGAACCACTCTGTAGGGTAATCCCAACAGCTGAAGCAGTCTTTCTGCATCGTTGGTCAGGGATTCCAACTCTTCAAAGGAGTTTTCAGGATTTGCAAATTTTACCAATTCCACCTTGTTAAACTGATGCTGACGGATCAAACCTCTGGTATCACGGCCTGCGCTGCCTGCTTCTGCACGAAAACATGCGGAATACGCACAATATTTAATAGGAAGGTCTTCTTTCTTTACGATTTCGTCTCTGTGTAGATTGGTCACAGGTACTTCTGCGGTGGGAATCATAAAGTAATCACAGTTTTTCAAGGAGAAGGCATCTTCTTCAAATTTGGGAAGTTGCCCGGTACCGGTCATGGAAGCACGGTTTACCATATAGGGCGGTAAAATTTCGGTGTAGCCGTTCTGGGTGTGAGTATCTAAGAAGAAGCTGATGACCGCACGTTCCAATTTTGCACCTAAGCCTTTGTACACGGTGAAACGGGAACCGGTGATTTTTGCACCTCTTTCAAAATCTAAAATGCCTAAGTTTTCTCCAATATCCCAGTGGGGTTTAAATTCAAAGTCAAATTCTCTGGGAGTGCCCCATTTTCTGATTTCCTTGTTGTCTTCGTCAGAATTACCGTCCGGCACACATTCTGCAGGAGTGTTGGGAATCTTTAATAAGGTTGCCTGCAGCTCTTCCTGAATTTCAGAAAGCTCTTTGTCCATCCCTTTAATCTGTTCGGACAATTCCTTCATTTCCTGGAAAATGGGAGCAACGTCTTTGCCTTCTTTTTTCAGTTTGGGAATTTCTTTGGAAACGGTGTTCTGTTTATTTTTTAAGTTTTCTGCCTGAAAGGTCAGAGTTCTTCTTTTTTCGTCTAATTCGCTGACTTTTTCCAGTAAAGAAATGTCAGCTTTTTTAATGGTTAACAGACGTTTTACTTCATCTTTTTCGTCACGGATACGTTTTAAGTCCAGCATAATGATTCTCCTTTTTTTGGCACTTCCGATTGCCCTTTTACAATTCTATTATATCTTATGGCTTTTGAGCCGTCAAGCTCAATATTTGGTACAATTTTTTCAGTTCTTTTTCTTATTTTGTATGGTATGTTTTCCGAAAAATATCCCGAAACTATCTTGAAATAATTCGGCTACTCCAAAAAAGTATCAATGATTCGTTTTAAGTCATCCTGTGAGTAGTACTCGATCTCAATTTTGCTTTTGATTTTGCCGCTTTTAATTTGCACCTTGGTGCCAAACTTTTTGGTCAGCTGAGATTCCACTTCAATCAGGTTGGGGTCTTTTTTCAAGGTTTTTTTAATTAAGTTGGTACGTTTCTTCTGAGATAGCTTTTTCGCAAGCTCTTCCGCATCCCGAACGGAAATCTCATTTTTCACAATTTCATACAGGAGCAGTTTTTTGGATTCATCTGATTCCAAGGAAGAAAGCGCTTTTGCATGTCCTAAGCTTACCTTCCCTGCCTTGATTTCCCGGAGCACAAAATCCGGCAGATTTAAAATTCTTAAAATGTTGGCAACGGTGGAACGGCTTTTGGATACCCGTTTTGCGATTTCTTCCTGGGTTAATCCGAACTGTTCCTTTAAGGTCTGGTAGCCCATTGCTTCTTCCAAGGGGTTTAAATCCTCCCTTTGAAGGTTTTCAATTAAGGCAATTTCCATCACTTCTTTTGTTTTATAATCCTTCACAATAGCGGGAATTTTCTTCTTTCCTGCCAATTTGGAAGCCCGCCAACGGCGCTCTCCTGCAATAATTTCATATAAACCGTTGTCTTTTTGTCTGACTAAAATCGGAGATAATACTCCCACCTCCGCAATGGAATCTGCCAATGCCTGCAAGCCTTCTTCCGAAAAATCCTTTCTGGGCTGTGCGGGATTGGGCTCAATATCCATAATGGAAAGCTCGTTTACGCGTCCGGAACCGGTTTCAATCTTTTCTTCCAACAAAGATGAAAGACCCCGGCCAAGTCCGCCTTTTTTCATCATAGTTTCATATCCTCTCTTTTCCTGTTTTATCCGCAAAACAGCATTACTTGTTGTGATCTATAATATCCTGGGCGATTCTCAGATAGGCCTCTGTGCAGTGAGAACGTTTATCATAATATAAAATAGGTTCTCCGTAGCTGGGGGCTTCTCCCAATCGCACACTTCTGGGAACCGGTGATTTAAATACCTTTTCTCCAAAATACTTTTTAATTTCCCCTGCTACCTGAAGGGTTAAGTTGGTTCTGCCGTCATACATTGTCAGTACAACTCCTTCTACCTCTAAGCCTTCATTGTAACGGGATTTAATTTTCCTTAGGGTATTCATCAGCTGACTGAGTCCCTCCAAAGCAAAATATTCGCACTGGAGCGGAATCACAATGGAATCGGAACCGGATAAAATGTTGATGGTGATTAACCCCAATGAGGGCGGACAGTCCACAATCACGAAATCATACACATTCCGAATGGGTTCTAATGACTTGGAAAACTGAAATTCACGGTCATTTACTCCTACCAGTTCCACCTCAGCGCCTGCCAGTTCAATGTTGCAAGGGCAGACCCAAAGATTTTTGAAGTTGGTTGCAATAACAGATTTTTCGATGGGCTCGTTTCCGATCAGCACATCGTAGAAAGAGGTTTCCACACTTTCCTTATCCACGCCTACGCCGCTGGTTGCATTTCCCTGGGGGTCAGCATCAATGAGCAGAACCTTTTTGCCAAAATGCCCTAAGCAAGCCGCAATATTAATGGCGGAAGTGGTTTTTCCAACGCCGCCCTTCTGATTGGCAACTGCAATAATTTTTCCCATTTTTTTGCCCTTTCCTGTGATACACAGTATGTAAAAATCTCAAATGTTCCCCGTGGAACATCCTGCTTTTTATGTAATTTCTGCCAAAATTGTTCCCCGTGGAACAAAAACGGCACATTTTCCATCTAAAAAATAGGTGGGTACCGATTATTGTATCACAATACGGCAAAAAAGTCTATAGTTTTTCATAAAAAAATAAATTTTTTATGAAGACGGTTCTTTCTTTTAAAATTGTTCCCCGTGGAACATTTTTAAGGAACCTGAAAAGTCTGATACATGAAGTAATAATGGGAGGTATGAGGATTGTATGAAGATGAGAGAGGCATTAAAAACCGTGGAAAAACGGTGTGTTGTTTTACTCCGATGGTTTTTTCGGGCAGCAATTCTTCTGATATTGGTTGGTATATTGGTTGCGGGAGCTTTTCAGAATATTTCGGCTGCCAGGTATCTTTTGATTCTTTCGGTGATATTGGTTAGTCAGGGTGTATGGGGGGCAGTTTTTTTAGATTGCTGTTTCCGTCGGTTGGGTAAAAAGGAATAATATATTAAAAAGCACGAAATCTCAAGGGATTTCGTGCTTTTTTGATGTTGTTATTGGGAAACTTTTGCATAAAGAAACATTCCGTCCGTGCGGTTGGGAGTTACTTGGTAAATGCGGTTTTCTAAAATTCCTTCACCTTCCAGAATCACAGGAAGGTGATTTTCGCTGAGTCCGTACATACCGCCCTGTTTTTCTTCCTCTGCCAGAACCAATAAGGGTTTTCCGATAAAGTTTGTTAAGACTGCTTTCTCTTGCTGATTCGACAGCTCTAACACCACTTTGCTGCGAATCTCCTTGATATTTTGGGGAATCTGGTCCGGCATGGCATCAGCCACGGTGCCGGAGCGTCTGGAATACGGAAAAGTATGCACTTTTAAAAAGCCCACTTTTTTGATCAGGGTAAGAGTTTCCTGAAATTCTTCTTCCCCTTCCCCGGGGAATCCCACAATTACATCGGTGGTCACCGTGGTTTCCGGCTTGATTTTCCGCAAAGTTTCCACAGTTTTTTGATAGTATTCTGCACTGTAATGCCGATTCATTTTTTTTAATATGATATCTGAGCCACTTTGTAGCGAGATATGAAAAGACGGGCAAAGCTTTTTGGAATCTTTATAATAGGTAAAAAACTTCTCGTGGAATGCAAATGGTTCGATTGAGCTTAAACGGATTCGACAAATCCCGTCAATTTTTTCTAATTCTATCAGTAAATCCGTTAAATCCCGGATGGGAGAATTGCCGGAAGAATCAGCTCCGTATTTACAAACGTGAATCCCTGCCAGCACAATTTCTTGGTATCCGTTTTGGGCAAGTGCCTTCGCTTCTTCCAGGATTTCCAAGGGATTTCGGCTTCTTAGCCGACCTCTCACATAAGGAATGATACAATAAGAGCAGAAAGAATTGCAACCGTCCTGAATTTTTAAAATGGCTCTTGTTTTTTCCCGATAGTTCGTGATAGGTTCTTTATCAAAAGAAGTTTCTGCCGTTAAATCAGAAATGAAAATTTTTTCCATTTCCTTTGATAGCAGTTTTGCTTCGATTTTGCTGAAGAGACGGTGTTTATCCCCGTTTCCGATAACCAAGTCTACACCTTCGATTTGGGCAGCTTCCTCCGGTTTTGCCTGGGCATAGCAGCCGCAAACGGCAACAAAGTCGCTGTCCTTTGTGCATTGGCGAATCAGCTTTCGGGATTTTCGGTCACTCATATTGGTTACCGAGCAGGTATTTACAACGGAAACAGACGCAGCCTCTCCCTTTTTGGCAGGACGGTAGCCCGCTTGTTGGAATTGCTGTGCCAAAGCTTCTGATTCATACTGATTTACCTTGCACCCTAAGGTGACGATGCGAAAAGTTTTCATTTTTGTAAAAAAATTCCTTTTTTCAGTAAATTTTTCGTGATTTTTCTGTTTATGCAAAAACCCTTGAAAATCAAGGGTTTTGGATGGTTTTTTCGATTTTTACCGTACGAATGGAGCCGATAGAATGAAGGATTACGACCTAGAGCATATCTTTTTTAATTAAAATCCACGCAGCCGCACAGATGGCAACCACGGAAATTACCAGAGGGAACCACCAGAACTGGTCCAGGGGAATACCGCCTTGGATGTTCATACCGTAAAAAGAGGTAACGATGTTTGGAATCGCCATCAGGATGGTGACGGATGCCAGCACCTTCATTACAATGTTTAAGTTGTTGGAAATAACCGAAGCAAAAGCATCCATCATTCCCGACAAAATGTTGGAATGAATACTTGCCATTTCAATTGCCTGGTTGGTTTCAATTAACACATCTTCCAAAAGGTCTTCGTCTTCTTCATACAAACGGATAAATTTTCCCCGACGGATTTTCTGCATGGTGATTTCGTTTGCCTTCAGGGAGGTGGAGAAGAATACCAGAGATTTTTCCAAATCCAATAACTGAATTAACTCTTTATTCTTCATGGAACGGTGCAACTGCCGTTCCACATAGCTTGAAATTTTATCAATCTGTTTTAAGTAAAACAGGTATTTACTTGCCACACGGTATAAAATCTGCAGGATGAAACGGGTCTTCATATAAGTATGTACCTGTTTGACTACGCCATCGGTAAACGCTTTTAAAATTGCGGTTTCATCGTTGCAAATGGTGATGATATAATCTTTGTGTAAAATAATGGATAAAGGCAGCGTTTCAAACAAAATGGTGTTCCCTACGTGCTCCTCTTTTTCGGGAGCAGGGATATCCACGATGATTAAGGTGGTGCCGTTATCGTCGGTTTCAACACGTGACATTTCTTCTTCGTCCAAGGAGGAACGAATAAAATCAGGGTCAATGCCAAGTTCCTGGGTCAGAAAACGGGTGTCCTTATCGTCAGGATCAACGAAATTAATCCAGCAGTCCTTTTCAAGTGCTGAAATCTGCTGAATTTTTCCGTCAAAGGATTTATAAATGCTGTACATTTCGATCACCCCGCACGGTTACACCGTTCTTTCTTGGATATTTTTAGGAGCGTTCCGCCTTTTTATCACGGTTCATTAACCCGATGGCGGATTCCTTGGGATTTTTCCCTTCGTATACAATCTGATAAGCTTCGCTGATAATCGGCATAGAAACCTTGAACTTCTGGGAGGCTTTATACACGGCTTTTAAGCATTTGATGCCTTCCACTACCATATTCACTTCGTCCATAGCGTTTTTGGGACTCATTCCCTGACCGATTAACATCCCGCAACGGCGGTTTCTGGAATGCATACTGGTGCAGGTAACAATTAAATCACCCATACCGGACAGCCCGTAAAAGGTTTCCACTTTGCCGCCCATTGCCACACCCAATTTGGCGATTTCATACATTCCGCGGGTCATCAGCGCCGCTTTGGCATTGTCACCAAAACCGCAACCGTCGGAAATGCCGGCGCAAAGGGCAATGATATTTTTTACCGTGCCGCCAAGCTCCACACCCTTACTGTCGGTGGAGGTATACACACGGAATTTTTCATTCATAAAGGCATATTGCACAGCCAACGATACCTCTTCTTGGGGACAAGCCGCCACAATGGTGGTGGGAAGATCCCGCCCCACTTCTTCTGCGTGAGTAGGTCCCGATAAAGCACAAACATGGCTGCCTTTGGGTAATTCATCGGTAATTACTTCTGATAAGGTAAAAAGGGTATCCTCCTCCAGCCCCTTTGCAACACAAACAGCGATCTGCTTTTCGGGTTGGAATAAGGGAGCCACGGTTTTCGCCGTGGAACGAATCGCAAAAGACGGCACTGCAAACACGATAAAATCCGCGTCTGCCACTGCTTCTTTGATATCATTTGTAAAAGAAATCGGTTCTTCTAATATCACACCGGGCAAAAACTTTCTGTTTTCCCGATAACGGGTTAATTCTTCAGTTTCCGCCGGGAAAAAAGACCAGATGATTACATCATTACGTCCGGATAATGTATGTGCAAGGGCACAGCCCCAACTGCCGGAGCCTAAAATTGCGATACGACTCACAACAATCAACACCTTTCCAACTATCAGTATAACACAGCGAAACCGATTTTGCAAGAATTTTTAAAAAATTCTTTTCTTTGGCAACAAAGAAAAAGAACATCTATCTAAAAAAGAAAAGGCATAGGAAATCCCATGCCTTCTATATCATACAAAAATGTAAGGTGCAGAGAAAAGGATGCAGAATTGGAAAACCGAACCCACAGGGGTCATCCGAAGGCCTACCGAGTGATGAGGTTTAACGGTTCTGCGCCTTTTGTCAAGCCGCAAGAGAACGATTATTCCAAACGTTCTTTTAAGTCGGATGATAATTTTTCCATTAACTTCTTAATATCATAGGTAAAATCGGTCACATCTGCCTTTTGTTTTTTGTAGCGCTCTTTTTCCACATCTACTTTCCGTTTGGCTTCGGCAATCATTTCGTCGGCTTCTTTGCCTGCATCGGCAAGAATTTTGTTTGCCGCTTCCTCTGCGGTGACCAAAGCACGGCCGATTTTTTCCTTTTCCAAGGTAAACTGAGCCTTCAGGTCGCTTAATTTTTCCTGCATTTCTTCTTTTTCCTTACGGAATTCTTCACGAAGGCGCTCCAAATTTTGGGCAGCTTCCTTTTGCTCGTTGGCAAGTTTTTCTTCGTAGGACGCCCTCTGATCTTCCAGCTGCTGTTTTAATTCCGAAATGGTGTTTGTTTTATCGGAAACTTCCTTTTTCAGCTCACGAATATCGTCATCCTTATTGCGGATTTTTGCTTCCACATCACGGGACATCTGCTCCAAATAGGAAAGCACTTCCTCTTTTTTAAGGCCGCCGAACATGGATTTTTTAAAGCCGTTTACCTGCATAACTCTACACTCCTGATTTTTTTGGTTCTTTTGGTATCGGAAAACACAGAATTTTTTTGGTGCCTGTGCTTTTTGGTATCTTAAGGGAACCGCCCGGACTTATTTCACTTCCACAGTCCATCCCATATCGTCTTCAATTTTACCCCACTGGATACCGGTGATGGTATCGTATAATTTCTGGGATACGGGACCGATTTCGTTGTTGTTGATAATCATTACATCGTTCTGGTAACGGAGTTTGCCAACAGGAGAAATTACCGCTGCAGTACCGGAACCGAAACATTCTTCCAGTTTTCCTGCTTTCTGAGCAGCAATCAGTTCTTCTGCGCTGATTTTTCTTTCTTCCACAGGCAGACCCATTTTTTTACACAGTGCGATTACGCTGTCACGGGTAACACCGGGTAAAATAGAACCGTTTAAGGCAGGAGTCACAATTTTGCCGTCAATTTTAAAGAAGATGTTCATTGCGCCAACTTCTTCAATGTATTTTCGTTCCACACCGTCTAACCATAATACCTGGGAATAGCCGTCATCGTGAGCTTTTACCTGAGCTGCTAAGGATGCAGCATAGTTCCCGCCGGTTTTGGCAAAGCCGATACCGCCTTTTACGGCACGCACGTATTCGTCTTCAATCCAGATGCCAACGGGAGCCAAACCGCTTGCGTAGTATGCACCGGAGGGAGACAGAATAATCATAAATTTGTAGGTTTTAGAGGGTGCAACCCCTAAAAATTCGTCGGTTGCAATAATAAAGGGACGGATGTATAAAGAAGTACCGTCTGCGGTGGGAATCCAGTCTTCATCCACTTTTACCACAGCTTTTACCGCTTCCACAAAATCTTCCACGGGAATGTGGGGAATACAGAGACGGTCATTGGTGTTGTTGGTTCTTTTTGCGTTCATTTCGGGACGGAACAGACGCACTTTTCCATCTTTTCCGCGGTAAGCTTTTAAGCCTTCAAACATTTCCTGACCGTAGTGGAACACCATGCAGGCAGGATGGAGGCTCAAATTATGTACGGGAAGGATTTTAGCATCGTGCCAGCCGATTCCTTCGGTATATTCCATTTCAAACATATGGTCGGTAAAAATTTTACCGAAGCCTAAGTTGGACTGGTCGGGTTTCTGTTTGGGAGTTTGGGTTCTGGTAATTGTGATTTCCATAATCAACACGCCTTTCCTGATATCAAATCTGTGATTTCTCTTCATTATACTATAGTTTTCCCAAAAATTCAACCATTTTTTTGAAAAAGGTGAAAATGTTTGTCCCGGTTGCCCAAAAAAATTTTAAAATCATCTTGCTATTTTAGAAAATCTATAGTATAATATACTGTGGATTATCATAAAACATCCCGATTCTTAAAAGGAGAGAACTGCACATGGCAAACATCAGAATTTGTGTGGACACCGCAAGTGATATCGACTTAAAAACTGCGCAAAAATACGATATTCAGTTGCTTCCCATGACCATTACCATGAATCAGAAAGAATATAAAGAAGCCTACGATTTTACCAAAGAGGAATTTTATAATCTTCTGCCCGATGGGGATGAAATTCCCACCACGGCACAGATTCCTCCCTTTGAATTTTTAGATGCCATTAAAGCGGCATACAAAGACGATGTGACCGATCTGATTATCGTTACCATCAACGGAAAGGCTTCTTCCACCAATAATTCTGCCCAGCTGGCACGCCAGATGTTTTACGGCGACATGCCCGACTGCAAAATGAAAATTACCGTGGTGGATACAGGTTCTTACAGCTATTGCTACGGTTACCCAGTGATTGCGGCGGCAAAAATGGCAAAAGAGGGCAAGCCTGCCGAAATTATTTTAAATTATCTGGAGGACTGGTTTACCCGTCTGGAAGTGTACTTCACCGTTTACGATTTGAAGTATGCAAAAAAATCAGGCAGAATCGGCGGAGCAGCAGCCATTGCGGGAGAGCTTTTGGGGATTAAACCCATTATGTGTTTAACGGGTGGAGATTCCGTGACCAGCCAGAAGGTCCGAGGCATTCCCAAAGCTATGGACACGCTTTGCAAAATTGGGGCAGAACGAATGGGAGCCGACAAGAAATATATCCTGCTTCACGGGAAGAACGACGGCAAGGATTTTATGAAGCTTGCCAAAGATACCATCAAGGAAAAACCGTTGGAAACCGTGCTGATTGGCCCCTGTATCGTGATTAATGCAGGTCCCGAAGTTGTGGGGATTTGCTATTTAGGTGAAAAACGGAATCAGCAGGTGCTTTACTAAGAGGTTTACCATGCATAAAATAGAGTTTTATAACGAAGTGGAGGACGTGTTCTCCCAAGAAGAAGAACTGACCGCATTTTTAAATCGGTGTCTGGACATTATAAATCCCGAATTTGAGGTTCTTTTAACCGTCACGGTGACGGATAATGAAACCATCCGTCAGATTAACCGTGAGCAACGAGACATTGATAAGCCTACTGATGTGTTGTCTTTTCCCATGTTATTTTATCAAGAACCTGAAGTTCTGGCAGAAGAGCTGCAAGAATACGATTACGATCCCGAGACCGGTTTGGTGGTGCTGGGGGATTTAATGCTTTCCCATGAGAAAATTGCGTCCCAGGCAGAGGAATACGGTCACACCTACCAGCGGGAATTATGCTATTTAACCCTTCACGGCTTACTCCATTTATTTGGTTATGACCATATGGTGGAGGAGGATAAGGTTGTGATGCGAGGTCGTGAAAAAGAGATTCTCTCGCAGGTTGCGGACGGCTTGTAAAAGCACACAGACCGCAAAAAAGCAACACTTTTTCGCCTTCCCCTTGAGGGGAAGGTGGCAAAACCGTAGGTTTTGACGGATGAGGTGTTTTCAGAATTTTGATTATCCTAAGAAAGACGAGGATCAAAATTCTTTTGGAAGAGCTGTTTTTAAGAGAGACGAACGCATCAGAATTTCGATTACCTTAAGAAAGACGAGGATCAAAATTCTTCTGGAAGAGCCGTTTTTAAGAGAGACGAACACATCAGAATTTCGATTATCCTAAGAAAGACGAGGATTAAAAAATAATGTTTGATGCAGTAATCGGGCAAACCCTTCCCAAAAGGCTATTGCAAAATGCAATTCAAACGGGAAAGCTGAGCCATGCATATATTTTTCATGGCATCGACGGTGTGGGCAAAACCACGCTGGCACTGGAATTTGCCAAGGCCATTGTTTGTGAAAACCGTACGGCCTGCGGGGTTTGTTCTGCCTGCAAACAGTTTTACTCCACCTCGGATATTCATATTTTAGAAGGTGAGCGTTCGATTTCTGTGAATCAGATTCGGGAATTGACTACTGAAATTTATTTAAAACCGTTTCATTTTCACAAAAAAATTTATCTCATCAAAGACGCCGAAAAAATGACGGCGGGTGCTCAAAATGCTCTTTTAAAAGTGTTTGAAGAACCGCCTCAGTATGCGGTGATTTTATTGGTGACCAATTCCCTTGCGAGCCTTCTTCCCACCATTTTGTCCCGTGGGGTAAAAATTCGTTGCCCCGAGTTAACGCCCAAGGAATTGAAAGAATATTTTGAGAAACATCGGTTACCCGTTCCCACGGAGGAAATTCTCACGCTTTCCAAAGGGTCCCTCACCGAAGCAATGTCTCTTGCCGGTTCGGAGGACTACAAAACCATGCGTCAGACCATTTTGCAGGATGGGGGACTGCTCCTAAAAAACCGCACTGCCAAGGATGTGGTGCGCCTGTACCGTGATTTTCACACTTACGAAAAGGAAGTTTCAAGAGTGCTGGATGTTTTTGCCAGCCTGATCTACGATGCTTCTTTAGAGGACAAAACCCTCCGAAAAAATACTGACTGGGAGGAAACGCCAAAAATCAGTCTGGCAGAGGCCTCCGCTTTATATGAAGAAATCACCCGTCTGGCAAAAGCACTTGCCCAAAACGGAAACTATGCCGTTTCGGTACTGGGAACATTGCTTGCCATCAAAGCCCATTTGAATGAAGAAAGGATTTTTTAGCCTATGATAGAAGTAATCAGCGTAAAGTTTAAGGATTTTGGCAAGGTTTACTACTTTGACCCAAACGGTCTTACCGTAACGGCAGAGGATTCCGTCATTGTGGAAACCGCCCGCGGTTTGGAATACGGAAAAGTTGTTCGCCCAAACTCCATGGTTCCTGAGGAAGACTTGGTTCCGCCCTTAAAACCCGTTATCCGGATTGCCACCGAAGAGGATGCTAAGCAACTGGCAGAAAACAAGGAAAAAGAGCAGAAAGCCTTCGGTATTGCGTTGGAAAAAATTAAAAAACACGGTCTGGAAATGAATCTTTTGGAAGTGGAATACACTTTTGATCGAAGCAAAGTGCTGTTCTATTTCTCTGCAGACGGCAGAGTGGACTTCCGTGAATTGGTAAAAGATTTAGCCAGCGTGTTCCGTACCCGTATCGAACTGCGTCAGATTGGTGTCCGTGACGAAGCTAAAATGCTAAAATGCTTTGGGCCTTGCGGACGGCAGTGCTGTTGCTCCACCTTCTTGTGTGAGTTTAAGCCCGTTTCCATTAAAATGGCAAAAGACCAGAATTTATCCTTAAATCCCACCAAAATTTCAGGTGCCTGCGGAAGGCTGATGTGTTGCTTAAACTATGAGCAGGCATCTTATGAGGATATGTGGAAGGATACTCCCCGTCACGGCTCCATCGTGAAATTACCCGGTGGCGGTGAAGGTACCGTCATTGATGTGAATGTAATCACCGGGATGCTTCGTGCCGTTTCTTCCGACACGGAGGCAGTTGGCACTTACCATAAAAAAGACGTGAAAATTATCCGTCAGGCAGTGGTTCATGACGAGCAGGATTCTCAGGAAATCAAGGAATTAACCAAGGAATAAAAAGAAAAGAATAAAAAAATCGTTAAAATTTTATCAAAAAGGGTTGACAAACCGCAAAAAAAGGTTTATAATGCCCGAAGACAAATGCATATTGTGCTAAGTGAAGGATGCAGGAGAAAGGCGAATGCCTTGCCGAAGGAGTAATGCTCTCAGGCGCTTTTAGCAAAGACTGCAAACGGATAGCGCTCCGGAGAAGTCCCTTTTCCCGAAGAAAATCAGGAAAAGATTAAGGATGCCGAAGGTGTAAAGCCCCATGTGGGCTAATCTCTCAGGCAAAAGGACGGAGAAACAGTCACTTTTTTTGGTGACTTCGTTGAGTTATATCGACCAATTCGGAGTTTTTATGATGTCATAAAGACTCCGTTTTTTTATATATTTTTATTATTTTGTGAAAAAAAGGAAGGGAAAAAACATGGATTTTTTCAATTGGCTTACTTGGTTTAACGGCGAAATTAACAGTTTCGTCTGGGGCAAAGGGTTATATCTTTTGCTTCTCACCGGTGTTGTAACTACCGTAATTACCGGCGTATTTCAGATTACTCATATCAAACACTGGTTTTCCGAAACCTTAGGAAAACTGTTCACAAAAGATGTTTCCGGGAAGGTAAAAGGAAAATCCATTTCTCAGTTCCAGGCACTTTGCACTGCTTTGGCTGCCACCATTGGTGTTGGTAACATTGCGGGGGTTGCCACTGCAATTGTTGCAGGGGGTCCCGGAGCAGTGTTTTGGATGTGGATTGCAGCATTTTTCGGGATGATGACGAACTACTCCGAAAATGTGTTAGGAATTTTCTTCCGCAGAAAAAATAAAGAAGGCGAATGGTCCGGCGGTGCCATGTACTACTTAGAGGACGGTCTTGGCAAGATGAAAGGCTGCAAGTGGATTGGTAAAATCTTAGCGATTTTATTTAGCATTTTCGCCATTTTGGCATCCTTTGGGATTGGAGCTATGGGGCAGATCAACAAAATTGTTGTCAATGTAGTTTCTGCATTTGATATTCCTGCATTGTCCTCTCAGCTGCTTTATCCCGGCGTTTCCGTTTATCATTTGATTGTTGGTATTGTTCTTTTGGTGATTGCTGCGTTAATCATTGTCGGCGGGTTAAAGAGAATTGCTTCATTTGCAGAAAAAGTGGTTCCTTTTATGGTGGTTTTATTTGTAGGCGGAAGTATTGTGGTAATTGCTTGCAACTATCAGTTAATCGGAGCTGCATTTGCTTCTATTTTCCGCTATGCGTTCACAGTGCCTGCAGCATTGGGCGGCGTTGGCGGTATTGTGGTGAAGGATATTGTAACCCAGGGTTGTAAACGTGGCGTATTCTCCAACGAAGCAGGTCTTGGTTCTTCTGTAATGGTGCACAGTAACTCCAACGTAAAGGAACCTGTTCGACAGGGCCTTTGGGGTATTTTTGAAGTGTTTGCAGATACCATGATTGTTTGTACCATGACCGCACTGGTGGTATTAACCTCCGGTATGATTAACTTAGACACCGGTGCCTTAGCAGCAGGCACTACCGATGCAACCTTAGTGGCAAAAGCTTTCTCAGGCGTATTTGGTGTGCTTGGGGAACAGTTTATTGCTATCGCCATTTTACTGTTTGCATTCACCACTGTGTTAGGGTGGGATCATTACGGCTCCAAAGCTTGGGAATACTTATTCGGTGAAAAAACCAAACTGATTTATAAGCTGCTTCATTTAGCAACCATTATGGCAGGTGCTCTGCTCACCTCCTCCTTAGCTTGGGATATTTCCGACACCTTTAACGGCTTAATGATGGTGCCCAACTTAATTGGTGTGCTGGCATTATCCGGATTGGTTATCAAAATTACCAGAAACTATGTGGACAGACGGTTAAAAGGGAAAGATGTAAAACCTATGCTGTCTGTGTTCCCCGATATTCAGGAAGAACAGGAAAAAGACCTGTAAAATACGTTTGGCATTTCATTCGGAAAGGACAATCCCTCCAAAGAGGATTGTCCTTTTCTTCTTTGGATATGATATTTTAAGATATTTCCTGAATTTCTTGACTTTAAAAACTTGTTTTGCTATAATATAGGATAACATAGTATGGTAAGTATGTATAAAAACGAGGCGAATTTATGAATATTATTATAGTAGGTTTGGGAAAAGTCGGTCAAAAGCTGGCAGACCGCTTGAGTCGGGAGAATGAACATTCCATCACGGCTATTGACCTTCGTCAGTCTGTGCTGGCAGACACCGTGAACGCATACGATGTGATGGGAATCACGGGAAGCGGTGCCAGTATTGAGGTTTTAGAGGAAGCGGGCATTCGTCAGGCAGATATTTTAATTGCCGTAACCCAGTCAGACGAACTGAATCTGCTCACCTGTTTGATAGCCAGAAAATTAAGCAGCTGCAATACCATTGCCAGAGTGAGAAATCCTGAGTATCAGGATGAAATCCAGCTGTTCCGGGAAGACCTTGGCCTTGCCATGATTATTAATCCCGAATTAATAGCCGCTCGGGAAATGGCAAGATTGCTCCGATTCCCCTCTGCCGTTCAGATTGATACCTTTGCCAAAGGCAGAGTGGAAATTTTAAAATTTAAAATTGCAAACACCTCTCCTCTATGTGAGTTACGGTTAATGGATATTCCCCAGAAGCTTGGCTGCAATGTTTTAATTTGCGGCGTTGAGCGTGGAGAAGAAGCCTTTATCCCCGGCGGTGATTTCGTGTTGAAGGCGGGAGACTATGTGAGCATTGTAGCAACAGTGCGGGATGCCACTCATTTCTTCAAAAAAATCGGCTTAAAAACCGGGAAGGTAAAAAACGCCATGATAGTGGGCGGTGGGGAAACTGCAGTTTATCTGTCTCACCTGCTTATTAAAGCGGGAATTGATGTAAAAATTGTGGAGCAGAATGCTCTCCGCTGCGACGAGCTTTGCTCGATTTTACCCAAGGCAACCGTTATTCACGGTGACGGTACTGAAAACCGTTTGTTGTTGGAAGAAGGGATTGATTCCACCGAATCCTTTGTGGCACTGACCAATCTGGATGAGGAAAATGTGATGCTTTCTCTTTATGCCAAAACCCGCACCGAGGGAAAGATTGTTACCAAAATCAGCCATACCGCGTATGATGAGGTCATCAGCAATTTGGGGCTGGATACCATTATCTACCCCAAGGACCTTACTGCAGAATACATTTTAAGATTTGTTCGTGCTAAGAATAATTCCATCGGCAGTAATATTGAAACGATGCACGAAATTTTAGACGGCAAGGCAGAAGCGCTGGAATTCAACATTTTAGAAAATGCTCCTGTGATTCATCAGACCTTGGAAACCCTGTCTTTGAAGCCGGGCATCTTAATTGCCTGCATCAACCGTCAGGGTGATATTATCACTCCCCGAGGCAAGGATATGCTTCTCCCCGGTGACACAGTGATTGTGGTGACCTCTCATAAAGGTTTTACCGATATCAGCGATATTTTAAGATAGAGGAATTTTTATGAATTACAAAATGATTCTTCACACCCTGGGATGGGTGGTTAATTTTGAAGGCATTTGTATGCTTTTGCCCTTTTTCTGTGCGTTGGGCTTTTCGGAGCAAAATCCCTTTCTTTTTTTGATTTGCATGGGAATTTGCTTGTTGGTGGGAATTCCGCTCACCTTGATTCGCCCCAAGGAGAAATCAATGTTTGCCAAGGAAGGCTTTGTGATTGTGGCACTTTCCTGGCTTTTATTAAGTATTTTCGGGGCATTGCCTTTCTTTTTGTCCCGGCACATTCCCTTATTTACTGATGCACTCTTTGAAACAGCTTCCGGGTTTACCACCACAGGTGCATCCATTTTATCCGATGTGGAAGCATTACCAAAATCCTTGTTATTTTGGAGAAGCTTTACCCATTGGATTGGCGGGATGGGAGTTATCGTATTTTTAGTGGCACTTCTGCCTTTGTCCGGAGGGGATAATCTTCATCTGCTTCGTGCAGAAAGCCCCGGGCACTCGGTGGGGAAATTAGTACCTCATGTGAAAACTACCGCTAAAATTTTATACAGTATTTACTTAGCTCTTACCGTTTTGCAGTTTTGCCTGATGATGGCAGACCCGGGAATGGACTGGTTTTCTGCCCTTACCCTGACCTTTGGGACTGCAGGTACCGGCGGTTTTTCCGTCTTGAATTCGGGAATCTCTACCTATTCGCCCTACATTCAGTGGGTGATAACCGTTTTTATGTTTATCTTTGGGGTGGATTTCACCTTCTACTATTGCATTCTCATGCGACGCTACAGGTTTGCCTTCTCTATGGAGGAGGTCCGTGCATACACGGGAATTGTGCTAACGGCAACATTGCTTGTATGTTTCAATGCTTTTTCCTCTGTAGGCATCACCGAGGAGGCCCTTCGTCACAGCGCCTTTCAGGTTGCATCTATTATTACCACCACAGGTTATACCACCACCGATTTTAACCTTTGGCCCCAGTTTTCTCAAATAATCTTGGTTGCTTTAATGTTTATGGGTGCCTGTGCAGGAAGTACCGGTGGCGGGCTGAAAGTATCCCGTGTGCTGGTACTCTTTAAAAGTGTTTTGAAGGAAATCCGTGTGTTGGTACATCCCAAATGCACCACCAGAGTCAAATTAAACGGTCGCCCCTTAGAGCATGAAACCCTGCGTGGCATCACTGTGTTTTTTATTGCCTACATTTTCATTTTTGCTGCTGCACTTTTAATCATCAGCTTAGACAATTTTGATTTTACCACCAATTTTACCGCTGTTGCGGCAACCATAGGCAATATCGGGCCGGGACTTTCCGGCGTTGGTCCCACGGCGAACTTTTCCGGCTATTCGCCTTTATCCACTGTGGTGTTAACCTTTGTGATGATTGCCGGCAGACTGGAAATCTTCCCTATGCTGGTGTTATTTGCCCGCAAAACCTGGAAACGATAAACAAATTGAGGAATTTTTTATGCAAAAATTAAAACAAATGCTAAGAAATCTGGATATTCCGCTGATTAGTGCCGTTTGCATTTTATGTGTAATCGGGATCTTTTTGGTGTCCTCAGCTACCGCTTCCTTCGGGAGCAAAAGCCAGGTGATTATCCAGACGGGAGCGTTTTTTTTAGGGCTTGTCTGTTGTTTGTTTTTAGCTTTTTTAGATTACGAATTTTTAGCCTCCAAATACCTTTACATCATTGGTATAGATGTGTTTTTACTGGTGCTTGTGTTGCTGGTCGGTACCGGTGCCGAAGAGGTAGGAGGCAACAGCTGGATTCGCTTTGGTCCCATTGGGATTCAGCCGGCGGAAATCGTGAAAATCGGATTTATTTTATCCTTTGGGTATCAGTTGGACAAATATAAAGACCGCATCAACGAACTTCCCGTTGTGCTTTGTGCCTTGGCGCATATTGCCGTATTGGTCACGCTCATAATGCTCCAGCCTGACTTTGGAACCACCATGGTTTTTGTCTTCATTTTCTTAGCGATGATTTTTGTGGCAAAAATCAGCTGGAAATATATTGCCACCGCTTTTGCGGCAGTGGCAGTCACCGTTCCCATTCTGTGGTTCTTTGTATTTAAAGAATATCAGAAAAACCGTATCTTGACCTTTTTAAATCCCGAACTGGATGCTCAGATGTCCGGCTATCAGGTGATGCAGTCTAAAACTGCCGTGGGAGCAGGAAAAGTTTTCGGACAGGGACTCTACAACGGCATTTTAACCCAAAACAGTTTTCTCCCTGCCAAGCATACCGATTTTATCTTTGCTGTTGCCTGCGAAGAACTTGGTTTTTTGGGAGCTTTGCTCATTTTAGGCCTGATTTGCTTTATTGTGTTCCGTTGTTTTTATATTGCCACCAAAGCCAAGGACCACTTAGGCTCCTTCATCGCCATCGGCGTTGGCACCATGTTTTTGGTGCAGTCTTTTGAAAACATCGGTATGACCATCGGCTTAACCCCCGTAACAGGGATTACCTTGCCCTTTTTAAGCTACGGAGGTTCTTCCATGGTGACCAATTTGATAGCAATCGGACTGGTATTAAATGTAAAAATGAAGAACAAGAATTTATCCTTCATATAGGAATGGGCTAATCAAACAGCATCTTTTTGTCTTTACGTTCACTTGCGTACAAAAAGTACGCGGCGTTCTCTGAAAGAGCAAAAATATATCTGTTTTCTCACGCCCTATTGTAGGCGTGTGGGCTTGAACCTCTGCAGAAATGGAAGCGGATGGATTCTTGCAGAATCTTTTGCAACCAAACAAACGGAATGGTGTTTGCACCGTTCCGTTTTTTCATCTAAAAAAAATTTTGAAACTTATGCATAACTACTTGAAAATCAAAAAAAACTATGCTAAAATAAAAAAATAATCAGCATTTAGGAGGGATATTATGGATACCAACAAAAGACCGGATACGATGGAACGTATCACCACAAAAGAACTGGCAGACAAATTCATTGCTGAACAGATTGCCCAGGTGAAGCAGCAGGTAGGCAACAAGAAAGTGCTTTTGGCACTCTCCGGCGGCGTGGACAGCTCTGTGGTTGCAGCACTGTTAATCAAAGCTATCGGCAAACAGTTAGTTTGCGTGCATGTAAACCACGGTTTAATGAGAAAAGGCGAATCCGAAGCGGTAATTGAAGTATTTCGCAATCAGTTGGACGCCAACTTAGTCTATGTGGATGCTACCGACCGTTTCTTAGACCTGTTGGCAGGCGTTTCTGATCCGGAAGCCAAACGTAAAATCATTGGCGCAGAATTTATCAATGTGTTTGATGAAGAAGCTGCAAAGTTAGACGGTATCGAGTTTTTGGCACAGGGTACCATTTATCCCGATATTTTAGAAAGCATTAAAGCGGCAGAAAGCGGCAAACCTGTAAAAAGTCATCACAATGTGGGCGGATTGCCTGAAGAGATGAAAATGAATCTGGTAGAACCCGTGAAACTGCTCTTTAAAGACGAAGTCCGTGTAGTTGGAGAAGCATTGGGCCTGCCCCATGCTATGGTATACCGTCAGCCCTTCCCGGGTCCCGGCCTTGGTGTGCGTTGCTTAGGTGCCATCACTCGTGACAGACTTCACGCCCTCCGTGAAGCAGATGCTATCTTACGGGAAGAATTTGATAAATGCGGTCTTGCCGAAACAGTTTGGCAGTACTTTATCGCTGTGCCCGATTTAAAAAGCGTTGGCGTTCGGAACGAACAGCGTTACGAAGGCTGGCCGGCAATCATCCGTGCGGTGAACACCACCGACGCCATGACCGCCACCATTGAAGAAATCCCCTATGAAATCCTGCACAAAATCACCAACCGCATCACCACCGAAGTGGAGGGTATCAACCGTGTGCTCTTAGACTTAACTCCGAAGCCCATCGGCACCATCGAATGGGAATAATATCGCAAACAAAAAGCCCTGGTTCTCAGGGCTTTTTTGGAATCGGAAACTCTGTAATTTACAACAAGGAGAAATACTATGAATACCTATACCGTAAAAAAAGTTGCCTTGGTGGACCTTCCTATTGACAGTCCCATTTGGCAGGAAGCAAACGAGGGCAGTATTGCAAACTACCCTTGGAACAAGCCGGAAGACACCGTCAGAACCAACTTTTATATGTTAAAAGACGAAAACGGCATCGGGATGAAGTTTTATAGCGACGAAAAAACCCCCATCGGAAAATCCCAGGGAATGAACACCGAAGTGTATTTAGACAGTTGTGTGGAAATCTTTTTGAATGCCGCTCCCGAAGCTACCGATAAATACTTGAATTTTGAGCTGAGTGTAACAGGGTTTATGCTCTTTGGTATCGGCTCCGACCGATTTGACCGGGAACTGCAGTACATCGATTTTGATATGCTGCACATTGATACCCGGATACTCGAAAACGGTGGCTGGGAAGCAAAATTCTATATCCCGAATACTTTACTTACGAATTATTATCCCCAAATTTCCTCCTCCTGGACAGGAAACTTCCAGAAGCTTTGTGAGCTGTGTGAGGCACCTCATTGGGGTTGTTGGAATTTCATCGGCACCGAAAAGCCGGATTTCCACCGTCCCGAATTTTTTGGAAAAATTGAGTTAGAATAACATAAAAACAAAAGCAGATTGGTTTTTTGATGACGAATCTGCTTTTTTGTTGGTGCCTTTAGGCGTGGAAATAAACCCCCAGTTCTACTGGGGGAGGCTAAAAAGCTTTAGCAGATAAATGCCTCCCCTGTGTAAGGGGAGGTGGGTTTTGCGAAGTAAAACTCGGAGGGGTTGTGACAATCCCTCAGTTTCACTTCGTTCGCCAGCTCCCTTTGCACAAGGGAGCCTTTTTAACCCGTTTACGGGTTGCAGTGCGTGTAATGCAATAAAATAATTCAGTACCCCTTTGAGGGGTTAAGCCTGTAATAGCCCCTTCTAGGGGCCAGTCAAACCACTAGTTTACTAGTGGTTATGATTTATAGGTTTTGTTGCCGCTTCCACATTTTTTTCCAGTTAAAAAAGCCATACAGGTCATTCACCAAAAACACCAAAAAGCAAATGACCACCGAAAGGTAGTTAGGGTCCGTTACCGATGCAATGATCCAAAGCACAATCAGCACAATGTCATTTAGGGAATAAATCAGGGCAAAGTAGGGGCTTCGCCGTGCGGTCAGGTAGCAGGCACCGAAGCTTGTGGCAATAGATAAGGTGCTCCACCAAAGATTAGGGGTATGAAGCCATTTTAGCACAAAGTAGAAGACCATAGTCACCGTGGCGGTTAAGAGGGTTAAAAAACACCATTCCCACCCCTTGATGTGATTCACTTCCACTTGTGATTTCTTTCCCTGGTACGGATTTTTCAGCCAACAGATTAAAGCGTAGACTGCCATGGGGACGGTCATACCGAGATAGGTAATCATTTCGCTGTAGTAGTGTGTCTGATAGGAAATAAATCCGTAGATAGAGCCAAATACAATCATCATCACTTGTCCTATGGGATTTCCTTTGGCACAGAATATGAGGGATGTGACGCCAAGCAGCGAGGCGACAAGCGTCAACAAGCTTTCCTGACAAAACAACAAATAGGATAAGATGAGAACTCCCACCGAGCCGCCCCAGAGGCACCATTCTCTTGGTTTGAAATAACATAATATCTGTTTCATAGCTTCTCCCAACAAAAAAGCACCCGTACATACAACTTCTAAAGACCTAACGCTGTATGCCGAATGCTTCCGCACGACCTCTACCCGGTGGCAGAGGTCTTTGATATTCGATTAGTGACAGTATAGCAGAGATTTCATAATTTGTCAAGCCTTAAAACTGATTGTAGCTGACAATTTCCTCCGTGGGACGCACTTGTTCGTGGCGGGGATTGGGAACGCTGTCCTCAGCGGGATAACCCATCACCAAAAGGGCCACAGGTTCCAATTCATCGGGAATTTGATAGGCCTCTCTCATTGCTGCAGGGTCAAAGCTCATTACCCAACAGGAGCCAATGCCTAATTCCCAGGCACCCAGCATCAGGTGGGTGGTCACAATGGCACAGTCCACGGGGGCGGATTTGGCACCGTCATACCGACGGGTCCAGCCTTCTTCTTTATGATAGCAGATTAACATGGCTAACGGTGCATCAAAATGACATTTGGTGCAGTTTTGCAGTTTCATCATGTTCTCATCGGAATCCAGCACCAAAATTCTCTGAGGTTGAATATTACAACCTGTGGGAGCAATATGCCCATAGGCTAAAATTTTGTCGATAATTTCTTTGGAAACTTTCGTTTGCTTAAAATTTCTCACCGAGTAACGGTTTTTTGCCAATTCGTAAAAATTCATTTCGTTCATCATGATTCTCCTTAACATTTGATTTTCGGTAATAACAGGGGATATACGCCAAACACCAGCGTGATGAGAATCCAATGCCGGATACAGTCCCAGATGAGAGACAAAGACAGATTGTTTGGGAAAGCAATCAGCTCCGTTCCTTTTTTTAACAGTAAGGCAAGAACTAATGCTACCACTACCCGAATCAGTTTCTTATAAAAGGGAACGTCATAAGTCATTGTGCCGTAATGACTGTCTAAAACAGAGGAAACTGTCAGTCCACCCATCAGACCTACGCATTTAAAATAGTCGGCATAGTGGGGGTCGGGAGTTCCCAAAAAAAGCAGAGCAAAGGCAACCATTCCCAACAATACGGGTAACAATAGTTTTTTTTGATTTTTTGCTTTTTCATACAAAATACTTCCGAATACTCCCACCAAAATTCCAAGCAGAAGGCCAATCGCCACATCAGAAGGATAGTGTGCCCCTAAGTACATTCTGGAAAAGCCCATCAAAGCGGATAAAACCAGCACCACACACCAAACCCACGGCTTTTTCAGAATTTTGGCAACAGCAATGGTCCAGGTGGCAAAATTCTGCGTGTGACCGCTGGGGAGGGAATATCCCGTTGCCGTTTCCGGTCGGACACAGGTCACTTGCCCCGTGGCAAAGGGACGTGGAATTTTAAAAATATTCTTTACAATTCCGTTTAATCCCAAAGAACAGACGGTTACAAAACAAATTCGATAGGCAGATTCTTTTTGAAACATAAAATATAAAATGGAAATCAACACGATTAACACCGTGTCTTCTCCCAAAAAGGAAACTGCTTCCATAATGGTATTCAAGGTTGGTGTTCGCAGGCTTTCCAGCCAATTTAATATCGAAATTTCACCGGTTAACATGGCTTCACCTCTTTGGTTTATTGTAGCATAACGAAGCTTAAAATGCAAGAGAAATCTCTTTACATTTATTGAATTCTGTGTTATAATCAAATCATCAAAGATAAATAGAAAGAAGGATTTTTACTATGAAACTTGCAGTTACTTACGAAAACAATCAGGTGTTCCAGCATTTCGGGCACACCGAAACGTTTAAAATTTATGAAATTGAAAACGGACAGGTGATTTCTTCCCAAGTGGTTTCCACCAACGGAAACGGACACGGGGCACTGTCCGGGTTTTTAAAAGACCTCGGTGTTAGTGTAGTAATCTGTGGCGGAATCGGTGGAGGCGCACAGAATGCGCTGACGAGTGCAGGTATCCGATTCTTCGGCGGTGTTAAGGGAGACTGCGATCAGGCAGTAGCGGCATATCTTAGCGAAAGCCTTGCGTTTAATCCCAACGTAACCTGTAATCATCACGGAGAAGGACATTCCTGCAGCGGACATACCTGCGGTAATCACGGTTGCCATTAAAATGCGACAAAATTTGAAAAATACTTGCTTTTTTTTAGGGAATGGATTATAATGATGAGGAAAAGACTCACACAAAAATCTTGGAGGATGAAACACATGAAAAAGTTAACCGCGCTCCTATTGGCAGTTCTGATGGTGTTTACCTTAGCAGCTTGCCAGAATAACAAACAATCAGCAACTCCTGCAGACACATCTATTGTAGGTTCTTACGTTTTAGTTGGTGCTTCCGACAACGGCGAAGAACTGGACCTTGAAATGTTTGCTGAATTACAGTTTACTTTAAATGAAGACGGTACCGGTGTTTACGGAAACGGCGGTATGGACATTGAAATCACCTGGGCTCAGGAAGGCGACACTGTTACCTTTACTGCAGTTGGTGAAGGACCTGCTGATCCGCTGGTTCTGACCGTGAAGGGGGATACCCTGGTTGCAATTGAAGGCACTTCTGAAATGACCTTCCAAAAACAGTAATCAAAAGCCAAATGAGCCCGAATCATAATCCATGGTTCGGGCTTTTTTTAAAATAAGGAGAATGCTTATGAAAAAACTGGTTTCCCTTTTATTATGTGTGGTGATACTGATGGGATTCTCTTCCTGTGGGTCTCAGCCTTCAAAAGAGCCAACCACCCAGCCACCTTCCCGCCCGGGGCATACCGAAACCCTGCAACTTGTCAGCGGATACGGTGAAATCTGGGAATACGGAGACGGAAGCTATCTTCCTTGTGTAAAGGTGGGCTATCCCTATATCCATATAGCCGGGGATGGCGAAGAAGCTTATCAGAGAATGAATTTAATGCTGGAAGAACTCTATGAAGGCAAGCGTACCAATAAGTTGGATTTTTTAAATCTCAATAAAGAGGATGCCAAACAGAATTTTTCGGAAAATTCCGACTATTTTTACCCCTATGAATCTACGGAGCAGGCATTTGTCCGCCGTGCAGACACCAAGGTGTTAAGCATTCTGCATAACGGCTATACATACACCGGAGGCGCACACGGTTTTCCTTATTTTTGGGGTGAAAGCTATGATGTTGCCACCGGAGAATTGCTGACTCTGTCTGATGTGGTAACCAAAAAAGACGGACTTTCTGATTTGATTTGGGCAGAGCTTTCGGAAGCCCATCCCGACGAAATCTGGGATGGAGAAGCCAACCTTGATGATTGGATTGAAGCAGAAGATGTGATTTCCTGGACATTGGATTATAACGGTATCACCTTCTATTTTAATCCTTATGACCTTGCTGCCTATGCCTACGGCTGTCAGCAGGTAACACTGACTTTTTCGGAATATCCCGACCTTGTGAAAGAAGAATATCAGATGGTTCCTGTTTCCTATGGTGTGCAGCTTCCAAAAGATTGCAATTTCTATGACGATGTGACAAATGACGGTAAAGCAGATAGCATCTCATGGAATACCTTCGGTTTGTATGACGGTGCAGCTGAAACCTTGACCGTTACCTTAAACGGTACCGACTATGACTTTGAAATTTACGCCTTTGATACCGTGGTCACCTTCTTAAAAACCAGTGAAGGGGAATACTATCTTTATGCGCAGAATACCATGGAAAATGACTACACCGAAACCCATTGCTACCGTTTGGGTGAAGATGTGGAACATACCGGTGTAATGGATGGCGGTATGAGGTATCACTATCACAACGCAGAAGATATGTATTTTGTTTCCGATGTGCTGACCAATCCCGATTCTTTTTGGATGAGTGTTCGCACTCAAATGGCAAGTACCGTGACCGGCTATCGGGAATATCGTGTGGAAACCCACGGCGTTGCCGTATCTGATGACCCTTTTTATCAGTTTCCGGATGAAGCCCGTTTTGTTTTTACGGTGCTTCATGATTTTAGTGCAGAGCTATATGATAAGAAAACCCATTCTGCAAAAGGCACTGTAACTGTAGCCGAAGGGGAACAGGTGACCTATTACGCCACCGACAATGACCGCTATATCTGGCTGTTATTGGAAGATGGCACACTCTGTCGCAAAGAAGTGGTATTTGATGACCATCTGCCCACGGTGGACGGTTACCGTATGGAAGAGATGTTTGAGGGAGTTATGTATGCAGGATAAAGCCTTAAAAACTTGTAAAATTACGGCGGTTAAACAAACCGAGTACACGGATTTGATGGCGCAGTATGAAAATCCCATAGAGCATACCTGCGATATCAAGGTGGGAGATGTGTTTTTCTCCTATGATGCCAAAAAACCGGAAAATCTTTGTCAGAGTGCCTGGGAAAGTATGGAATTCTTTGTAAAGGAATTAGCCCGTGGCGGGGGGAATTTCTATGACGGCTGGATAAAAAATCCGAAGTCTGCCATGATTTCCTGTAATGACGGATTTCGTCCTGTCAGCTTCTATATTGAAGTGGTAGAATAGGGTGCATCCCACACTTTTCCCCACACTTTTTTGGAAAAAAGTGTAAAATCCCACACCAATTTCATCAAAAGTGTGGCGACAAACGGGAAAAATTATGCTAACATACAATTAATACAACAGTATTTTGCTTCCGTAGGAAGCAAATCAAAAAGCGAAGAAACAAAACCGGTAGGAGGAACCGACTATGGATACCATGAACAGTTATAAATGTCCATGCTGTGGAGCACCCCTGGTTTTTTTAGGGGAAGAACTGCACTGTGATTCCTGTGACAATTCCTTTTCCTTAGACTCCATTCGTCAGATGAATGAGGGAATGGAAGGGGCAACCAAGGAATCCAAATACGACTGGGAGCATTATGAACCAAGAAACTATGAAGCGGACGGCAATATCAATCTGGTAAACTATTCTTGTAAGTCCTGCGGTGCAGAGATTACAGGGGATGACACTTTAGGTGCAACCGTTTGCCCCTATTGCGGACAGTCTACCATTGTGAAAGGGCAGTTTGAAGGTACCCTTCGCCCGGACTACATCATTCCCTTCAAAGTGGATAAAAAAGCGGCAATGGCAGCATTTGAAGAAGCCGCCAACAAAGCACCTTTTTTGCCGGACAGCTTCCGAGACAAACGTAAAATTGAAGAAATGGCAGGGGTGTATGTGCCGTTCTGGATGTTTGACTGTGACTGCGATGCCTATCTGACCTACGACGCACAGCGTGTAACCACCTGGAGCGATTCCAACTACCGTTACACCAAAACCGATTTCTATAAACTGCTCCGTCAGGGCGGCGTGGGCTTTGCCAACATCCCCGTGGACGGTTCCAAAAAGGCAGACGATGCCTATATGGAAGCGGTGGAACCTTTTGATTATAACGATGCCGTGGAATTTAACGGTGCTTATCTTTCCGGATACCTGGCAGATAAATACGATGTGTCTCACGAGGATAGCATCAGCCGTGCCAACGAACGGGTAAAAAATTCCACTGTTAGCGCTTTCCGCGATACCACCGTCGGTTATACCAGCGTGTTCCCTGACCAGACTCATGTCAGCTTCTCAGACGGAAAAACCCGCTATGCATTGTTGCCTGTGTGGATGCTGAACATTAAGTATCAGGATCAGAATTATCAGTATGCTATCAATGGACAGACCGGAAAAGTGGTTGGAAAATATCCTGTGGATAAAAAGAAAAAGTGGAAATATTTTTGGAAAATTGCAGGCATTGCAGCTGCCGTTTGTGCAGTGATTGCATATCTGATGTTAAAGTAGGGGGGTGAGGATATGAAACGAATTTTATCTGTGCTCTTTGTTTTACTCATGTGCCTCACTGTAAGTACTTCTGCTTTTGCCGACGAGGAAATTTCTCCGGTGATTGATATGCCGGATCTTTTAACCTACGAAGAGTGGGAGGTACTTTGCGAAAGGTTGGAAACGATTCGCAATCAGTATGATTGTGATGTGGCAATTATTTTAGACGAAGAATTTTACAGCAGCACTGCAGAAGCGTCTGCAGACGATTTATATGATGATTTAGAATATGGTGTCGGTCCCAATGATGACGGTATTTTGTTCTACATTTCTACCGTGGAAAGAGAGTATCATTTTTCCACCCACGGATACGGCAGAACCGCTTTCAATGACGATGCCATTGAATATCTGAAACGGGAAGTAGAGCCTCACTTAAAAAACGAAGACTATTACCAGGCAATGAAAGTTTTTGCTGACCTTTCGGATGAATTGCTTTCTATGGCAAGAAATGGCACTCCCTACCACGAAACCGACTGGGGATATGTTGCCATTGTGATAGGCTGTGCCGTTGGAATTCCGCTGATTTTGGCATTTATTATGATGAAGATTCAGTTATCCAAAATGAACACGGCAGTAACAAACGATTATGCCCAAAATTATATCAAACCGGGAAGCTATCACTTAGATATGGCAAGAGATATTTTCTTATATAGCCATGTGACCCGGGTGAAAAAAGAAACCTCCTCCAACTCCTCCTCTCACACCTCCTCTTCCGGCAGGACTCACGGTGGCGGTGGCGGATCATTTTAAAGAAAAAAATAAAATAGACTAATTTTTTTAGAAAGAAGGAAACAGTATGAAAAAATTAGTTGCATTATTGTTAGTTGTTGTAATGGCTCTGTCTTTGGCGGCTTGTGGCGCTCCGGCAACCAAAGCTCCTGAAGACGGCTCTTCCTTTGGAATTGACTTAACCAAGGAAGGTGCTCAGACCATGGGAGAAGAAATGGCTACAGTGGAAGTGCTAAAGAAAACTGCGGAAGAATATCTGGAAGGCGGCACCATGTTCGCATATTCCAATGATACGAGAACCTACGGTGACTTCAAAGCCTATATCGGTGTGGATGCTAACGAATATCAGTACAATGAAGACCAAAACCAGAGAACCTATATCTGGAAAGCATCCGACGATTCCACCGCTTGGTTTGCAGCAATCTTTCAGGAAAAAGACGGCAATTGGACTCTGTATGCGTCCTCCTCTGCAAATTTAGGATTAAGCGTGAACCAGTAATTCTAAAAACTGATTGATTTTTTTAGAAAAATATGTTACAATCAAATTGTGAAAAAAGGGAGAAAGAATCATGAAAAAACTACTTACACTCTTATTGGCAATGGTGATGGTATTATCTTTAGCTGCTTGTGGCGGCAACAAAGCAACCACCAAACTGGATGAAAAGTTTGTCGGCGACTGGGTTGGCGTTGGCGGTGATGTTTTTGACATCACCATGACTGCAGAAGAAGCTGCTGCATATACTATGAAAGTTGCAGAAAACGGAAAAGTTGCTCTTTCTATTGACGGAGAAACATTAGAAGCAACCGGCACCGTATCCGGTGATACCTTAACCTTCAAAGAACCCGCCTTAGACATCACCAATACCGCTGTTCTGACCGACAATGTGCTTTATTTGGAAAATATTATGGATTTCGGCATTAATGTTTACATGGTAAAAGAAGGGGACACCTCTTATGATCCTACTCAGTTTATGCCGGAAGAGCTCCAGGCAGTGGTTGGTACCTGGCAGTCTTATGAAGTATTGAATGTATTGGATGAAGATGTTTCCGACCAGATTCCTGCGGATGCGTTAACTATGGAATTTTTAGCAGACGGCACCGCAAACATTATGATTGGTGACGACTTCTATCCTGAAGAAAGATGGGTTATGATGGACACCTTCGGCTACCTGGAAGAAAGCGCATGTGACCTTACCTGGGATATGGAAGACGGCGAATTAAGAGCTAGCTACTATGACGCAGAAGACAACGGCTTCTACTTTACCTGCGAAAAAATCGACTAATATTTTTCTCATTGATGATTAACAATGAAATGATTGAATCTGCCGCCGCAATATTGCGGCGGCAGACCCATACCCTGATAACGATTCGATTTTATGACCTTATTTTGATGTTTCTTAAAACAAACAAATAAAAGGAGGCGTTTTTCATATGAAAAAAATTCTTTCCCTGATACTTGCAGTGATTTTAATGGTTTCTATGGCAGGCAGTGTGTTTTCAGAGGAATACTTACCGATTGAGTTTGAAATCACTCCCCAAGGCGAAATCACTTCCTACTTTGGCGAAAGCTTTGTATATATCCCTTCCGAGGTGGACGGGGTTCCCGTTACCTCCATTGGCGAAAAAGCATTTTTTGATTTAGGACTGGAAAGTGTTTATATGGAACCGGGTGTAACCACCGTTGGTAATAGCGCTTTTGAGGGTTCTAATCTGGATTCTGTAGATTTTGCACCCACAGTTACCGAAATTGGTGACAGTGCCTTTATGAACTGCGAAAACTTATCCGAAATCTTTTTCTTTGACAGAGATTCTATTCCCGCTTTTGGCGAAAAAGCGTTTTACAATACCCCCTATATTACGGCGCATATTTATTGCACCACCGATGTGGAAGCATTTCACAATGCCTTCTATGAGGCGAAAGGAGACTGGGACTTTTCCGTGGAGCTGATTCATTGGGTTTCGGAAGATACCGTGGAGCAGCGAGGAGATTATCAGCTTCCTGTTTCGGTTTGTCTTGGCTGCGGTTACGCCGAAACCAGATATCCGGGACTGTTGGGACATCCTTTCACTGATGTAACAAATGCCGATTGGTTTAATCAGTATGTAGATGTGGCATATAATGTGGGCATTTTAAACGGGAAAGGTGCGGAAACCTTTGACCCCAATGCTACCATGACCTGCGGAGAAGCTGCCAAAATTGCGGCAAGTATTGCTGCAATGTTCAACGGACAGACCATTGATAAACAAACCACCGGTCCCTGGTATGCTCCCTATGTGGACTATTGCTATGAACATTATGTAATAGAAGAAGGCATGATGTTTGATTGGGAGGCTCCCATCACCCGTGCACAGATGGCATATCTATTCTGCCGTGCAGATGCCACCAACTTCTATCCTAACGAAGTTCCCATTACCGATATTCCCGACGTGGATGAAAATACTCCCTTCGCCATCGAAATTTTAGAGCTGTATGACCGTGGCGTGGCCGTGGGAGACACCACCATGAGCTTCCATCCTTTTGACCCGATTAAGCGAAGCGAAGCAGCTGCCATCGTGGTTCGTATTATTTTCAACGAAACCCGCGTGGAATTACCCAAAGGCTAAAACAGGTTGGTAGATACTACCAAGATTCATATATGTAAAGGAGAATACTTATGGGCTTATTAAAAGCAGGATTTGGTGCGCTGGGCGGCGTTTTAGCGGACCAATGGCGTGATTATTTCTATTGTGACAGTATGGATGCCGATACTTTGGTGGTAAAAGGCGAAAAGAAAGCAGGAGGCCGTTCCTCCAATACCAAAGGCACCGATAACATTATTTCCAACGGTTCCATCATCAACGTCAATGAAGGGCAGTGTATGATGATTGTGGAATCCGGTAAAGTGGTGGAAGTGTGCGCAGAGCCCGGCGAATTTGTATACGATAATCAGACTGAACCCAGCATTTTCTACGGAAAATTAGGAGAAAACATCAAAAAATCCTTCTCTGAAATCGGTAAACGATTTGCCTTTGGCGGCGAACCTGCCAAAGATCAGCGGGTATACTTCTTTAATACCAAGGAAATTATGGGCAATAAATATGGCACGCCCTCTCCCATCCCGTTTCGGATTATGGACCAGGCAATCGGATTCCCCTTGGATATTAAAATCCGTTGCCATGGGGAATATTCCTATCGGATTACCAATCCGTTGCTCTTTTACACCAATGTGTGTGCCAATGTGGATTATGCCTTCACCCGTGACGAAATTGACGGACAGCTAAAATCTGAACTGTTGACTGCACTAAATCCGGCAATGTTCAAGATTTCTCAGAATAATATTTATTATGCAGCCATCCCTGCATACACCATGCAGCTGGCGGACGAATTAAACGAGCTGTTATCTTCCAAATGGCGTGACAGACGGGGCATTGAAATCGTGGAATTCGGCGTTTCTTCCGTCAACGCTACCGAAGAAGATGAAGCAAGAATTTTGGAATATCAGCGTTCCACTGCTATGGGTAGAGATGACAGTATGTTACGGGGTCATATGGCAGGCGCCACCGCTCAGGCAATGAACACTGCTGCAGCAAACGAGGCAGGTGCAGCAATGGGCTTTATGGGTATGGGCATGGCAGGAAATATGATGGGTAGCATGGCAGGCTTTGTGGGCAACTCTCAGAATCAGCAGAACACTATGGTAAACCAACAGGTTGGCGGTGTGACTTCTCAAGGTGGCTGGAAATGCGAATGCGGTGCCCAAAACACCGGTAAATTCTGCACAAACTGCGGAAAAGCTCAGCCTGCGGCAAGCGGCTGGACCTGTTCCTGCGGAGCGGTAAATCAGGGCAAATTCTGCCAGAATTGTGGCGCAAAAAAGCCTTCTGATGCACCGTTATACAAATGTGACAAATGTGGCTGGACTCCTGAAGACCCCATGAATCCTCCCAAATTCTGCCCGGAATGTGGCGACTTGTTTGACGAAAACGATAAAGCGTAAACAATGTTGCTGAGTTGACCTCACAATTCAATATTACACCTGATTTGCCTTTCAAACAAAAACGCTTACTATATTTGTTTATCATTGATTTTAATTCAATAAAGGAGAATGTGATATGAAAAGAGTACTCAGAATTTTGGTATCGGTTTTATGTTTAAGTGCGCTGCTGCTGGCATTTACAGCGTGCTCGCAGAAGGAAGTCTCAAACGCAGCTCCCATT
Organism: Clostridia bacterium; assembly: GCA_045540295.1. Classification (GTDB taxonomy): domain Bacteria; phylum Bacillota; class Clostridia; order UMGS1840; family UMGS1840; genus SIG452. Next base: position 6,284 of record JAZQGY010000015.1, on the reverse strand, counting down.
GTGGGGAAATGGGTATATGAGGATTCCTCAGATATGTATTATACCTTTAACGAAGACGGAACCGGTTCCTATTATTTTGTAGCCGGTGAAATGAAATTTACCTATGAGGATGATGGCAAGGCTGTAACCCTTCATTATGAAACTGCAACCGAGCCGAGCACCTATCAATACACAATTAAGGACAATGTATTGTCAATCGAAGATAGCTTCGGTGAGTATGTAACATACATTAAAAAGTAAATGATAAAAGGCTAATCAGGGGCAACCCCGAAAGAGCAAAATTGCGCTTTCGGGGTTGTAAATTTGGTGATAAAATACCAAGGGGAATGTTATGAGCTTTGATACCTATGGTTAGACGGTACACACTCAATTGTTGTGCCTGGTGTCAACGGATGGTGGATTGCTTTTTCTGTAATTTTTTGATACAATCTTATATAAGAGGTGATCAAAAGATATGGATTTACAAAAAACAGGAATGTTACTGGCAACTCTCCGCAAACAGAAAGGGCTAACTCAGAAAGAGATTGCAGACAAGCTCGGAATTACTCCCAAAACTGTTTCCAAATGGGAAACAGGACACGGATTCCCCGATGTTGCCACCGTGTCTTCTCTGGCAGAGATTCTCGGTGTCAGTGAGCAAACACTGTTATCGGGCAAATTAAAAATTGGCAGAGGAGAATCGGGCAATATGAAAAAAACTAAATTTTATGTGTGTCCCACCTGTGGAAGCTTTCTTACGGGAACGGCAAACAGTCAGATTGTGTGTTGCGGAAAACCGTTGGAAGCACTTGTTCCAAAAAAGGTAGATAGCGACCACGAAATCCGCATTACCCAACCGGATGACGAGTTTTATATAGAATTTCATCATCCTATGACCAAGGAACACTATATTTCTTTCGTGTCTTATGTGCGGTTTGACAGAATACTCACCGTACGGCTATATCCCGAGCAGGACGGAGCGGTCCGCATCCCGAGGATGTATGGCGGAAAGCTGTATTCTTATTGCAACCGTCACGGATTGGTGGAACATTCGCTAAAATCCAATAAACCGTAAAAAAAGCACCATCACGGTGCTTTTTCCCACTATTTTTGAAATCCAATGGAGGAATCAACTGATGAGACCTTATATCATTTGTCATATGGTAACATCCATTGACGGCAAGGTGACCGGGGACTTTTTGTCCCGTCCCGAATGTGAAGCGGCAACAGATGTGTATTACGAATTAAACCGAACGTATAACCAAAACGGTGCCAACGGTTTTCTTTGCGGTCGTGTGACCATGGAAGGCAGCTTTACCGGTGGCTGGTATCCCGATTTAACAGGGTATGAGTCTATCGGTAACCAAGACGATTTTATTCCGGATAATTTATCGGGATTCTATGCTATTAGCTTTGATCCCAAGGGAAAACTTGGCTGGCAGGAAGCTAAGATTGTGGATGAAGACCCGGGTTATGGCGGTGCACAGATTGTGGAGGTGTTAACCCATCAGGCAGATGGACGGTATCTTGCTTATTTGCGTGATTTGGGGATTCCGTATATATTTGCGGGAGAAACCGAAATTGATGTTGCTATGGCGTTAGAAAAACTGAGCAATTTTTTGGGAATTCAAAAAATTTTATTAGAGGGCGGAAGCATTGTGAACGGTTATTTTAACCGTGCTGCCGTCATTGATGAACTGAGTCTTGTTGTTGCACCGATTGTGGCAGAAGCAGATGATAAGCCGTTGTTTATGGATAGCTTATCAGAGGACTTCAAATTACAGGAAACCAAGCAATACGAAGACGTTTTGTGGTTGAATTATATACGAAAATAAGGTATTTTATCAAATGGATAATAAAAAAGAATTTTTGATGACGGAGCCTATCGGTAAGCTTTTGTTTAAGTTGTCTATTCCGACGGTTGTGGCGCAGCTTATCAATATGCTATACAATATTGTAGACCGTATCTACATCGGTCATATGCCCGGTGATGGCAGTTTAGCACTCACAGGTGTTGGTGTTTGTATGCCGATAATTATGCTTGTTTCAGCTTTTGCAGCTCTTGTAAGCTCAGGCGGTGCACCGAGAGCCTCTATCTTTATGGGCGAAAAGGATACCGAGTCTGCTGAAAAGACTCTTGGAAACTGTTTTAGTTTGCAGATTGTTGTGTCGGTTGTGCTGACCGTCGTTTTACTTGTCTGGAACAAGGACCTGCTCCTTGCTTTTGGTGCCAGTGAAAACACAATTGGCTATGCAACCGACTATATGAGCATATATGCACTTGGCACTTTGTTTGTGCAGATGACCTTGGGGATGAATACCTTCATTACGGCACAGGGTTTTACCACGATATCTATGGTTTCGGTGATTATCGGTGCGGTATGCAACATTGTGCTTGATCCTATATTTATTTTTGGATTTGGAATGGGAGTAAAAGGTGCGGCACTTGCGACTATTATTTCGCAGATGCTTTCCTGTGCATGGATTATCTCTTTCCTCTGCGGCAAAAAGACACAGTTGAAAATCAGAAAAGAAAACTTAAAACTTCGCTTAAGCGTTATTCTGCCTTGTATCGCACTGGGAACAGCAGCATTTGTGATGCAGTCCAGCGAAAGCGTCATTTCCGTTTGTTTTAATTCTTCGCTGCTTCAATATGGCGGAGATATTGCAGTTGGTGCCATGACTATTATGACAAGTGTGATGCAGTTTGCAATGTTACCGTTGCAGGGAATCGCACAAGGCGCTCAGCCGATTACAAGCTACAACTTTGGTGCGAAAAACGCGTACAGAGTGAAGAAAACCTTCCGTTTGCTTTTAATTACTTGCTTGACGTATTCCGTTGCATTGTGGGCTGCGGTGATGATTGTACCCGAAATTTTTGTTAGAATATTTACCTCCAATGCAGCTCTTGCGCAGTTTGCGGCACCGATGTTAAGAATTTATCTTGGCGGATTGGCACTCTTTGGTATACAGATTGCCTGCCAGATGACCTTCACTTCCCTTGGCAAAGCGGCAAATTCCATTGTGGTTGCGGTTGTGCGTAAATTCGTTTTACTCCTTCCGCTGATTTACATTATGCCAAATCTGATGGAAGACAAAACAAAAGGGGTCTATATGGCGGAACCCGTTGCAGATGTGATTGCAGTTACCTTTACAGCCATACTCTTTACAGTCCAGTTTAAGAAGGCATTAAAAGAGATTAGCGGAGGTACAAAATGAACACAAGACAAGAAGTGATAGACTTTTGTCTGTCCCTTTTGGACACCTACGAAGATTATCCCTTCCATGATTTTAATTGGACGATTATGCGTCACAAAGGAAATGAAAAGATGTTTGCAGCAATCTATGAACATCTGGGCAATATCTGGGTGAATTTGAAATGTGATCCCAACCTCACTTATTTGTGGCGTAATACTTATCGGTCTGTGGTGCCTGCCTATCATATGAATAAATTCCATTGGAACTCTATCATTTTGGATGGCAGTATTCCCAATGAAGAAATCAAAAATATGATTTGGGACAGTTATGAGCTAACCAAACCTAAAAAGAAAGGGAAGAAACGATGATAGAACAGTTTGCCAACATGATAAAAGAATGTAATAATATCGTGTTTTTTGGCGGGGCAGGTGTGTCCACCGAAAGCGGGGTAAAGGATTATCGCAGTGAGGACGGTCTTTATCACACCGTGAAAGAGTACGGTGTTCCTCCCGAAGTGATTTTGAGCCACGATTTTTTCTTCCAGCATCCCGATATTTTTTATGATTTTTACCGGAAATACTTTATCATTGCGGTGGAGCCGAACAGTGCCCATAAGGCATTGGCGAAATTGGAAGAAATGGGGAAACTAAAGGCGGTCATTACCCAAAATATTGATGGCCTGCACCAAAGGGCAGGTAGCCAAAACGTTATTGAGCTTCACGGAACTGCCTCCCGATTTTCTTGTGCATTATGCGGAAAAATCGGAGACAGCCAAGCTGTTCTCACAGATATTAAAGCGGAAGAAATTCCAAGATGCCCTCATTGTAACGGTATGATGAAACCGAAAGTGGTGTTATACGGAGAAAGTCTTTACGACGGGGTTACCGAAGCTGCCGTTTCTCATATTGAAAACGCCGATATGCTCATCGTGGGCGGCACTTCCTTAGCGGTGTATCCCGCCGCATCTTTTGTGCGGTACTTCGGTGGCAAGTATCTTGTGATGATTAACAAATCAGAAACCGGATACGATGGTAATGCCAATTTGGTTATTCGTCAAAATATCGGCGAAGTATTTCAAAAAGTGATGAAAGAACTGGAGGGATAATCCAATGAAAAAAATATATTGTATCCTAATTGCTTGTCTTTGTATATTCTTAACTGCTTGCGGAAATTCTACAAATACGATCACAAGCGAACAGGGAGAAAAAATCATGTATGAACAAATTACACCCCAGCAGGCGAAAGAACTGATGGATACTTACCCCAACGCTATCATTGTGGATGTGAGAGCACAGGACGAATATGACAGCGGTCATATCAAAAACGCCGTGTTAATTCCTCACACCGAAATCGAAGCGCAGGCAGCGGAAAAATTACCCGATAAAAACCAGCTGATTTTAGTGTATTGCCGTTCAGGACGCCGCAGTAAAATTGCTTCCGAAAGCCTTGTAAAGTTAGGCTATACCAACGTGAAAGAATTTGGCGGCATCAATGATTGGCCTTATGGTGTGGAATAGAAGAAATATTCTTGATTAGCTTGACAATTCTTCAAAAATTTGGTAAACTATGAAGGATTTAATGGGGAGAGGTATCGAAGTGGTCATAACGGGGCTGACTCGAAATCAGTTTGCGGGCAACCGCACGCGGGTTCGAATCCCGCCCTCTCCGCCAAAGAAGAACCGTAATTTTGATACAAAGTTACGGTTCTTTTTCTATGCTCAAAAAGACTTAAATAAAGGGGGTTCTCAAAAAAGAAAAGTTCCATCGTAATTTCATATGTGTTTATTCCGGGTTAATTTTGCCACTCTACACTTTTTCTCAATTCACAATGAAACTTATCTCTAAAAATAAATGCACCGCTTTTGACTCAAAATTTTGTCAAAGCGGTGCATTGTTATTCGTTTTAGAAAAGTTGTCCCGGAAGTTTCAGTTTTTCTTTATAAGGAAATTTTTTATCAAATTCCTCTGATTCTTCCTCGGGGAAAAGATATACCTCCGGTGGTCCGTATTCTCCCGTGATACCGCTTAAATACCCTGGAATTAACTCCTTACACAGGAAGAAGGATGCATCTGCACCTTCTGGTAGACCATGGTAACGGAGTCCAAATTCACTTGCAAAGGTAAAACCGCTTTTGCTATAGAAGTTAATATTACCTTCAAAGCATACTGCACCAAAGCCAAGTTCGGTAGCTTTCCGGGTTGAATAATCAAGCAGAATTTTACCATAACCTTGTCTTTTAAGCTTTGGTGTAATGCAAATAGGTCCCATTGTAAGAATCGGAATATTTCTTCCGTCATCTGCTTTGATATTTGCTTTTACAAACACATTTTGCCCGATAATTTCGCCATCCTTTTCCATAACGAAATCAAGTTCCTTGACAAAGTCAGAATGTTCTCTTAACTGTGTTATGAGATAGTGTTCCATACATCCGGGGCGGTATACATTCCAAAATGATTCACGAATCAAATTTTCTACCACAGGGTAGTCTTCTTTTCTTTCTAAACGAATTAAATAGTCATTTTTACTCATTATTTTCTCCTCCTGATTATGTTGACCTCACTGCCGGGAGGCTTGTGCGGATATTTTTACACAGCCTCCGGCTATGCCACAATATCCAAGGTGTTGTTTTTCTTCAAACAGCAAATCTCCTTAAAATAAAATATATAATCAAGCCTTTCGGCATGATTTCCTATGAAATCAACTTTTCTTGTTATCACTTATGATTTGCAACATTGCTGACAGAATAATATATCATAACAACTCCACTACTGAGTAGTGCACCGCCGATAATATCGGAAAACCAATGCACACCCGAAAGGAGTCTCGCTATTACCATAAAAGCAATAAATGCAGTACTTAGAATGTTCACACATTTCTTAACTATATTACTTTTGATGCGTGAATTAGACTGTATTATGGCTGTTGGCATAACACACATTACGAGCATGGTGGTTGATGACGGATAAGATGCTTCTAAAATTCCATTTATAAGTACAGGTCTATAATTTACAACAAACATTTCAAAAAAGATGTACGCCGCCATCACAATAATATAGAATCCTCCAAGGGTGAGGATACTGTAATCAACCTTAAAAAGATTTTTTCT
>JAZQGY010000014.1:0-24408 GCA_045540295.1 Clostridia bacterium | reverse complement strand
CCGACCCCCGAGCCGGTGCAACCGACATCTGAACCGGTACAGCCTGAGCCTGAACAACCTCAAGCGGAAAAGGAAGCTGCATCAGCTGGAGCAGCTGCGGGGCAAAACAACAGCACTACAGGACAGACGAATGCTGGCCCTAAGCAGGATACTCCAAATGTTGCGGAAGACATTCTGAACAAAGCAACGAAAAAAATCAACGAGCTTGCCGGTGGCAAAGGTGCTGTGAAGCTGAATTTAAAGAGTCTGTTTTCCGAGGTGTTTAAAAAACATACCAACAGTGAATCGGATGCAATTTTTATCAGCGGTACAGAAAAAACCACACCGCCGGAAAGTGAAATCAGCTCTACCTGGCCAAAACCGTGGCTGTTTGCCAGAGTATTTGCGGTTTTATTTATTACATATTTTGCACTGTATTTCTGCTGGGATTATTTTGCAAATCCCAATGTATTGCCCGGCATGATTTTTATGGGTGCTATTGCAGTTCCATTTTCCCTCATTGTGTTTTTTATGGAAACCAATGCTCCGAGAAACATCAGCTTCTTTACCACATTAACCATTTTTCTGGTGGGAGGGGCGATGTCGTTGGTAATCACGCTTCTTCTGTTCTCTTTTGTAACCATTGATGACGGTTATATGGGAGCAATTTTGGTGGGACTTGTGGAGGAAACCGGAAAGCTTACCATTATTGCTTATTATGTGAAGAAGACCAAAAATGTGAATTACGTGTTAAACGGATTACTAATCGGTGCTGCAGTAGGTGCAGGCTTTGCAACTTTTGAAACGGCAGGCTATATTTTACGTTACGGTTTATCCGGCGGTAATTCGGTTATGATGGAAGTGCTGATTGTAAGAGCATTGCTGGCACCGGGCGGACATGTGATCTGGGGTGCAATTTTAGGCGGAGCACTGGTGCTGGCAAAAGGCAGAAGTCCTTTTGAAATGTCTCAGCTGTCCAACAAAAAGTTTGTTGCCTTTTACATCATGTGTATTGCAATGCACGCCATCTGGGATATGCCGATTCAGATTGAGCATTATCTGGTGCAGATTGCTATGACCGTTTGTGCATGGATTATTGCTTTGGTATTGATTGACGTTGGTCTGAAGGAAATTTCAGCTTTGAACGATCAAGATGAACTTGCACCTGTGACTGAGCAACTACCCCAACAATAGCAAATGTTAAAAAGCTGGATTACCAAGCGGTAATTCAGCTTTTTATATTAAGACTTACTCAATAATCAAGTAACTTCCAACCTTTAAATTACGGTCGTCGTCAATGTTATTGACGGCTTTTAATCGGTCCACGGTGGTGGCATATTTTTTGGCAATGTTAAACAGGGTATCCCCCGGTTTAATAATGTATGCAACGATGGGGGCACGGTCAATTTTTAAGGGGGTTTCACGGTCGGGAAGAATTCCTTCCACATACTCTTTGTTGATGGTTTGATGGAGCATAATTTGTGCGGTAACGCCCAGCCGAAGCTCGATAGAGCTTTGATTTAAGATGTTATAGGAAAAATGGTTGGAGCATAATTTAGCAGTTGCCTTTTCGCAAGCGGAAGGAGCAGGGAGGTCCTGTATCAATTCAAAAGGAATCTGACGGGAAAGAGCGTTGATGCCAGACGGAGTCTGATACAGCACATTGGTGTCTAAATCTCCTGACATCACAATCCGGTCTCCATCCCGTCTGGTAGCAGTCAATTTTGGCAGACAGGACACATCCAGGATACTTTCCAGCTGCACATCGGGAAGCGCCATCACTTCTTTTAGAGAGGTAGTTTCCGGCGGCAGAATTTCCAACTGTTCAAAGGGAGCCGTCCGTCTGAGGAGTTTGACGGGGAATTTTGGACTGTAAGCATCCGTAATCAAAGGAAGCTCTTGTTGTTTGATGCTTTGGATTTTTAGTTGCATCACACCGGTTACATGAACGGTTTTTGGTTCATTTTCCTCGTTTTCTGCAATTTTGATATCCAAAATTTCTGAAGTAACATCGTGGATGAAACAACTGTCTTCCCCGGCTTCCAAGTCAATGATTTCCGTAAATGGGGAGGAGAATTCAACGGTTTCCAATGTGGACATAGTAGATGCATAAAGCATTTTTACCAGATAGTCTCCCTTGGCTACCACTTTGTTGGAAATGGGCTTCAAATCTTGATTTCTGACTTGCAGAGAAGTGCCTAAAATCTCAGCTACAGGCGGTTTTCCTTGAGGCAACGGAAAACTTAGGGAAACGGGAAATTCTTCTTCTGCATTTTGTAAAACCGTGTAGGAGCAGACCGTTTCGTGAAGGCACTCCAGGTCGCTATCCAAAGAGGGGGCAGGAACAGAAATATTCTCCTTGAGCGTCAGAGTGATGTGGAGCTTTCCGCGGACGCCGGCTTTTCGGGAATTGATAAACACCGGGTTGTTCTGAGAAACAGCAAAGCTTATTTCTGAAAAATCCCAGGTCAGAGAGGCTGGAATTTCCTCTTTGATTAACATGGTATCAGCGTGAGAAATGGAAGAAATGCAGACACCTTCATCTCCCTCCGGCAAATACAGAAGATTGGCACAAAGAGGTACTTTTGCAGAAAATAAGTTGTCCCGAACCGTATATTCCGATACATAGCCCGTAAGTTTTTGGGATAAAATTTTTAGAATATCCCGTTTGGAATCTGACACGTTTAAATCCCATTCAATGGGATGTGTGACGGTTTTTGTCCAAACAGTTTTTGTTATGTTTGCTTCCATCATAGAAGGATCTCCTTTGTGAATATTTTAGAGCAGGCTCTTTTTATTTTCATTTCACTATATGTATTTTAGGGAATAATTATTCCAAAAATCTGTCACGAAAAAAAGAAAAAATTGGTCGGATTGTCTTGCATTTTCCAGTGTGCTATGCTATAATAAATTTGATATGTTAGGATAGGATATCCTTTTTTATCCATAACGGTATCAAAACGTAAAATGTATTGGAAAGGAAGAACAAAAAATGCCGAAAGTTGCAGTCATTATGGGAAGCGATTCTGATTTTCCCCAGTTAAAAGGATGTATTAAAACATTAAAGGATTACGGAGTGGATGTTGAAGTGAAAGTGATGTCTGCTCACAGAACTCCTGAAGATGCGGCGCAGTTTTCCAAAAACGCCAAGGCAAACGGCTTTGAGGTGCTGATTGCAGCGGCAGGGAAAGCTGCTCATCTGGGTGGTGTTTTAGCGGCGTTTACCACCTTACCTGTAATTGGTATTCCCATTAAAGCATCCACGTTAGACGGTCTTGATGCACTGCTTTCCATCGTGCAGATGCCAAAAGGTATTCCCGTGGCAACCGTAGCTATTGACGGGGGAGATAATGCGGCAATTTTGGCACTTCAGATTCTTTCCTTAAAATATAAAGATATTGAAGCAAAATTAGAAGCTATGAAAGAAAACATGGCAAATGAAGTGCGTCAGAAAGATAAAAAACTTCAGGACGAAATCGCAAGTTTATAAAAAGGAGATAAAAAAACTATGAATGAAGCATATAAACAGGCAGGCGTAGATATCCACGCAGGATACCGTTCCGTAGAGCTGATTAAAGACAGCGTTAAGAAAACCTTTACCAAAGGCGTTATGACTGAAATCGGTGGTTTTGGCGGTTTGTTTGAACTGTTCCAGACCGGTAATTATGTAAATCCCGTACTGGTATCCGGTACTGACGGCGTTGGCACCAAATTAAAAGTTGCCTTTTTAACCGATAAGCACGACACCGTAGGTCAAGACTGTGTAGCAATGTGCGTGAACGATATTGTTTGCTCCGGTGCAAAGCCCTTATTCTTCTTAGACTACTTAGCAGTTGGCAAAAACGTTCCTGAACGAATTGCAGAAATCGTAAAAGGCGTTAGTGACGGTTGTATTCTGGGAGAATGTGCACTGGTTGGCGGTGAAACTGCAGAAATGCCAGGTTTTTATCCCATTAATGAATATGATTTAGCAGGCTTTGCTGTTGGTGTGGTGGATAAAGATAAAATTATCGACGGCTCTACCGTGGCAGAAGGGGACGTGTTAATCGGCGTGGCATCCTCCGGGATTCATTCCAATGGCTATTCTTTGGTGAGAAAAGTGTTTGAATTAAACGGTCCCGAAGAAGAAGCAAAGAAAAACTTAGATGTTTATTATGACGAACTGGGTATGACCTTAGGCGAAGCCTTAATCATTCCCACCAAAATTTATGTAAAAACTGTACTGGCAGTGTTAGCACAGTATAAAGTAAAAGCCATTTCGCATATCACCGGCGGCGGTTTCTATGAAAACATTCCGAGAATGCTGCCCGACGGTACCCAGGCGGTTATCAAAAAAGATTCCTTCCCGGTACTTCCTATTTTTAAACTTTTGCAGGCAAAAGGCGGAATTTCCGAAGAAAATATGTATAACACCTATAATATGGGGATCGGTCTTTGCATGGCTGTGAATAAAGGCGATGCAGAAGGCGTGGTAAAAATTATCGAATCCTTAGGTGAAAAAGCATATATTTTAGGTACCGTGGAAAACGGTGACGCAGGAGTGAAACTAATCTAATGAAAAAGATTGTTGTGTTAGTATCCGGCGGCGGCACCAATCTGCAGGCACTCATTGATGCCAAGGATGTAATCGTGTCGGGTGAGATTACCAAGGTGATTTCTTCCAAACCGGGTGTATATGCATTGGAACGCGCCAAAAATGCCGGTATCCCCGGTGTGGTGATAGCAAGAAAAAGTTTTCCTGATAACGAAAGCTATCAGAAGGCACTGCTTACCGAATTAAAAGCGGAAAATCCCGACCTCATTGTATTAGCAGGATTTTTATCCATCATTGGTGAAGAAATTATCAAAGAATTTCCCGATAAAATTATCAATGTGCATCCTTCCTTGATTCCCTCCTTCTGTGGTGACGGTTTTTATGGGCTGAAGGTGCACGAAGCTGCCTTAGAAAAAGGTGTAAAGGTCACAGGTGCCACTGTGCATTTTGTGAATGAAATCACCGACGGCGGCAGAATTATTTTGCAACAACCCGTAATGGTGGAAGAAGGGGATACCCCCGAGACCTTACAGCGTCGGGTCATGGAGCAGGCTGAGTGGAAGATTTTACCCAAGGCCTGCGAAATGGTATTACAAGGCAAGGCATAAGAAAGGAACTATATAGACTATGAATCAGATCGCAGAATTACTGAATACAAATGCTTATCCCGGCAGAGGAATCATCGTTGGGAAATCCAAAGATGCAAAGTATGCCGTGAGCGCATATTTTATTATGGGAAGAAGTGAAAACAGCCGTAATCGTGTGTTTGTAACCGAAGGAGAAGGTATCCGTACCGAAGCTTTTGACCCCTCCAAATTAAGTGATCCGTCTTTAATCATTTATGCACCGGTTCGCGTGTTGGGCAATAAAACCGTGGTAACCAACGGTGACCAGACTGACACTGTGTATGATTACTTAAAAGACGGAAAAACCTTTGAAGAAGCACTCCGTACCCGTGAGTTTGAACCGGATGCTCCCAATTTTACTCCCCGTATTTCTGCAGAACTGACTGTGGACAAGGAGTTCTCCTATAAAATGTCCATCTTAAAAAGTGCAATGGGCAACGGTGAATCCTGCCAGAGATTCTTCTATGAATACTCTCAGCCCGTAGCAGGGGAAGGTCATTTCATTCACACCTACAAATGTGACGGAAATCCCATTCCTTCCTTCTATGGAGAACCGGAGCTTGTAGAACTCTGCGAAGATATTGACACCTTCACCAATACCCTTTGGACCAACTTAAACCAAGATAATAAGGTTTCTCTGTTTGTAAGATACATTTCTTTAAAAGACGGATCTTACGAAACCAGAATTGTGAATAAAAACCAGTAGAACAACGGAAAGGAACCAGTCACCATGAAAGAATTAGAATTAAAATACGGTTGTAACCCCAACCAGAAACCTTCCAGAATTTTTAGTGAAGAATACGATTTGCCTATCACCATTTTAAACGGCAGACCGGGTTATATCAACTTTTTAGATGCCTTCAATAGCTGGCAGTTGGTGAAAGAATTAAAGGAAGCAACCGGTCTTCCTGCGGCAGCATCCTTTAAACATGTCAGTCCTGCCGGTGCAGCAGTAGGCTTGCCCCTTTCCGATTTAGAAAAGAAAATTAATTTTGTGGAAGAATTCGAGTTATCTCCCATGGCTTGCGCTTATGCAAGGGCAAGAGGTGCCGACAGAATGTCTTCCTATGGCGATTTTATCGCATTATCCGATACCTGCGACAAAGAAACTGCAGCAATTATTGCTAAAGAAGTGTCTGACGGTATTATTGCACCCGATTACACTCCCGAAGCTTTAGAAATTTTAAAAACCAAAAGAAAAGGCGGCTACACCGTTATCAAGATTGACAAAGATTTTACTCCCAAGCCCATTGAGCGCCGTGATGTATTCGGCATCACCTTTGAGCAGGGCAGAAACGAATTAAAGATTGACGAAAATATGTTAACCAATTTCGTGACCGATGTAAAATCTTTCCCTGACTCTGCAAAAATCGACTTAATTATTGCACTGATTACCTTAAAATACACTCAGTCCAACTCCGTTTGCTATGCAAAAGGTGGACAGGTAATCGGCGTGGGTGCAGGACAGCAGTCCCGTATTCACTGTACCAGACTGGCAGGTAACAAGGCAGACACCTGGTATCTTAGACAGCACGAAAAGGTGCTGAACTTAAAATTCAAACCCGATATCCGCCGTCCCGACAGAGACAACACCATTGACGTATATATTTCTGATGAATATATGGACGTTTTAGCAGATGGCGTGTGGGAACAGTTCTTCACCGAAAAACCGGAAGTCTTAACCCGTGAAGAAAAACAGGAATGGCTGAAAACTCAGTCCGGAGTGTCCGTTGGCTCCGATGCATTCTTCCCCTTTGGCGACAACATTGAACGTGCCAGAAAGAGTGGGGTAGAATTTATCGCACAGCCCGGCGGTTCTATCCGTGATGACCATGTTATTGATACCTGTAACAAATACGGTATTGCAATGGTATTCACCGGCAACCGTTTATTCCATCATTAAAAATTACGAAGAAGTAGGGAATTTTAAAAAATTCCCTACTTGCTTTTCTAAATAAAGACAGGAGTATGAGAGACGATGAGTAAAGATGTCAAAAAGATTTTAGTAGTTGGCGGTGGCGGCAGAGAGCACGCCATTATCAAATGTTTAAAACGGGATAATCCCGACCTAGATATCTATTGTGCACCCGGAAATGGTGGCATCGGACAGCTGGCAACTTTAGTGCCCATCAAGGCAACTGAAATTGAAAAATTGGTAGCATTTGCCAAAGAAGAACAGTTCGATATGGTAATGGTTGCTCCCGATGATCCGTTGGTATTAGGGTTGGTGGATGAGCTGGAAGCGGCAGGAATCCGTGCCTTTGGTCCCCGTAAAAATGCGGCAATTGTGGAAGGAAGCAAAGCCTTCTCCAAAGAGCTGATGAAAAAATACAATATCCCCACCGCAAAATATGAAACCTTTACCGATGCGGATTCTGCTATTCGTTATTTAAAAGCGGAAAACACCTATCCTGCAGTTATTAAGGCAGACGGTCTGGCACTTGGAAAAGGGGTTATCATTGCCCAAAACGAGGAAGAAGCGGTAACTGCCATTAACGAAATGATGGTAGATAAAGTATTTGGTAATTCCGGCACTACCGTGGTGATTGAAGAATTTTTAACCGGCCCCGAAATTTCCGTACTGGCATTTACCGACGGCAAAACCGTGGTACCTATGGTATCTGCACAGGACCACAAACGTGCCTACGATAACGACGAAGGATTAAATACCGGCGGCATGGGCACTTTTTCTCCCAGCCGTGTGTATAACGATGATTTGGCAAAAGAATGTATGGAAAACATCTTCCTGCCCACAATCAACGGACTCCGTCAGGAAGGAAGACCTTTTAAAGGTGTTATTTACTTTGGTTTAATGGCAACCAAAAACGGTGTAAAAGTGATTGAATACAATGCCCGTTTCGGGGACCCGGAAACCCAGGTGGTACTGCCCAGATTAAAAACCAATTTACTCACCATTTTTGATGCCATTATTGATGAAAAATTAGACCAAATCAAGATTGAATGGGAAGACAACGCTTGTGTATGCGTGATTATGGCATCCGGAGGATATCCCAAAAAATATCAGACCGGATATGAAATTACCGGTATGGACAAAGCGGAAGAAAAGGATAATATCTTTATTTATCATGCGGGAACCAAAGCGGAAGATGGCAAATTCTTCACTGCCGGCGGCCGTGTAATCGGTGTCACCGCAACCGGCAAAAACTTGGATGATGCTATTCGTGAAGCATACGATGCAGTGGCAAAAATTTCTTTTACCGATGCTCATTACCGTAAGGACATCGGCATTAAAAAGTATAACTAAGAGGCGGTTTTCTTGAACAAACAAACCATACAAAAATTAAAATTATCCGGTAGCGGAATACTCTCCCGCTGGGAAGAGAATCAAGCATTGTTTTTGGAAGTGAGCGGGACTTATAAGTCCGGAGCGGTCAATTATCCGTTCCGGTTGGATTACGACGGAGAAACCTATCGTTTCACTTTCCAAAAAGAAGCAACCAAAGGGGAGTTTCCAAAACTGTTCAATTCTCTTTTGGAGCAAGCAAACCTTTACGATGAACTGGAGCTTATCTATGCCGACCGTACAGGACGGCTGCTTCTTCGTGCAGACGGAAAAAATGTGACCACTAAAAGCGATAACAAGGTGGTTGAAGTAGCAAAAAATGAAGAAAAGCATCTCATTTCTCCCAAAGCGGCAAACAAGCTTCTGACCGTGTTGGATTTTGTTACTGAACAAGGGAAATTAAAAAATACCCACGTGAGAAAATTCACCCAAGCGGAGCATTTTATCGAGCTGTTGGTGCCGTACCTTGAAAAATTACCCACCGACCGTGAAATTACCGTATACGATCTGGCTTGCGGAAAATCCTATCTGTCCTTTTTCTTGAATTTCTACCTTTGTGACGTGTTAAAAAGAAGATGCCGTATTATCGGGGTGGATATTCGGGAGGATGTGGTGGAAGCTTCCAAAAAAATCCGTGACGAACTAAAATATTATAATATGGATTTTTACTGTGCCGATATTTTGGAATTTACTCCGCCCACACGGATGGATGTAGCAATTTCTTTACACGCTTGTGATGTGGCAACGGATTTTGCCATTGCGGCGGCGGTGAATAACGGTGCACAAATCTGTGCCATTGCTCCTTGTTGCCATAAGGAGTTCTTACCCACCATTGCCAATGAGGAGTTTTCATATCTGTTTGAAAACGGAATTTTCAAAAAGCGGTTTTCCGATTTGTTAACCGATGTTTATCGGGTAAAAACACTGGAGGAACAGGGTTACAACGTTACCGCAACAGAGTTTGTATCTCCCTTGGAAACTCCTAAAAATCTGCTTATTTTGGCAGAGAAAACGAATACTAATCACAAAAATAAAGAATCTACCAAAAAAATTAAACAAGCATTTTCCGTAGATCCCATTTTAGAAAAACTCATCTTTTAATTTCTACAGCGAAGAAAGGCGCATACCATGAAAATCATTGACTGTCACTGTCATATTTATCCTCAAAAAATTGCCGAAAAAGCGGTAAAAGCCATTGGCGACTTTTACGACATTCATATGCATTGCGGCGGCACCTGTGAGGACCTTCTGTCTGAATGGAAGCAATACGGTGTGGATAAAATGTTGATTCATTCCACCGCAACCCGTCCCGATCAGGTTTCTCACATCAATCAGTTTTTGCTGGGGGAACTGGAAAAAAATAACGATTTTATCGGTTTTGGAACCTTGCATCCTGAGTATGAAGATAACGAAGGAGAAATTGAAAAACTGGTTACAAGCGGCGTAAAAGGAATTAAATTCCATCCTGATTTCGGAAAGATTGATATTTTATCTCCCGAAATGTATCATATTTATGATATGATGTCCGGCCGGCTCGCCATTATGTTTCATGTGGGGGACTACCGTTATGATTATTCTCATCCAACGAAGATTAAAAAGATTCTTCGGGATTTTCCCAATCTGACGGTCATTGGCGCTCACTTGGGAGGATACTCCACCTGGGAGGATTCCATGGATGTTCTCTGCGGAGAGAATATCTATTTCGATACCTCCTCCACCTTGGAATTTATCTCTCCCGAACTTGCTATGAAAATTATCAGAAAACATGATATGGACAAAATTTTATTCGGTACAGATTATCCCATGTGGCATATCCAAAAGGAAATTGAAAATATCGAAAAATTGCCCTTATCTGATGACGAAAAAGAAAAAATTTTCCACGGCAATGCAGAGAAGCTTTTAGGATTGAAATAATAAAAAAATGCAGTAACAAATGTTACTGCATTTTTAGTTGGTTAAAAACTACTGGTGTTCGCCGTCTACAAACAGAATTTCGCCTTCTTTTAAGTAGTTCAAATTACCTCTGGCAATAGATTCGATGGTTTTCTGACTGCTTGCTTTTTCATCTAAGCGGCTTAATTCTTCCTGCCTTGCCAGCTCATATTCAATTTTTTGCTGATAGACGATTTCTTCCTGACGGAGTGCTTCAAAATCCTGATAGGTTGTAAAATGCAGGAAGGAGAAGTAGGCAACCATTGCCACTAACCCAAATATCCACAGGTTTTTCCGCTTGAAAAACTTCACAGTCTCAAATCCTTTTCATCAGTTTTCGGTGCTTTTTGTATATCCGGAGTTTTTGGCGACTCCAGGTTTTGCCAAACCGCATTAAACGGCTAAAAGGCTTTCCAATAAACACTACACCAGTTTTTATCATTATAGCAAAGAATTTTACACTTGTAAAGAGCAATTTGAAAAAAAACAGCAAAAAATATGCGATTTTTCCCGAAATTCCGACAAAATATCCGCCAAAGGACCATAAATAGCAGAGAAGCCCTGTACTCACACCAATCAGTTCATAGAACCGGAACTTCCGATCCCCTGTCAGCAGAAATAAAAAAATGCAGACCCCAAGAGCAAATATCCAGAACATAAAATCCAAAAGAAACGTCAGGGCAGGTTTTTTCAGTTGGTGTCGGATTGATTTTAAAATATCATAACAAAAGCCCAGTAAAAGGCCGCACAGCACATCAAATACGAAGCTCACAAGCGACGCTCCTTAGCGAAAAATACTTTTGAAAAAGCCTTCCCGTTTTGGCAATGAATCCCGCTGGTAGGAAAACTGGTCAAAGTTGCCTTTTGCCACAATTTCACCGGTATCCAAAGACAGTTTTTCCACCTTCAGGTCACATCCTTTTACTGTCAGCACTCCTAAGTGTGTTTCTAAGGTGATTTCTTCCTCGTCAAAGGTAAGAATATCCAGAACACCGGAGACAGAGAGCTTTTCTCTGTTTTCTAAAATAATATTCTGAATCACATTTTTTTCGTTTGCCATTTGATACATCCTTTCTGTTTGATTTGGCAAAATTCTCTGAAAATAATTGCAACCGTTACGCCGATTCCCAAGTATCCGAAAAATGAATACAAGGATTCAATCAATGTTGAAAATCCAAAAAAACTGCATCCTAACAAAAACAGACTGACCGGAACCGTATTTTTTTCTTTGGTGAGTGCATATAAACTGTTGACTGCAGTTGTCAAAATGGATAGATAAAGCATCACACCATATAGAACGCTAAGATGATTTTGCAGATGAGAGACTACCGTCAGCACCGGAATTGTGCTGTTTTGTGCGAGGGAACCAAAGCGAATCAGAAGACCTTTTAAGAGAAGGCCTGCAAACAGCACCAGTAAAAACCCCAGACAAATTCCTCGGTAACCGCCTTTTTGATTCACGGTTCCTGCCAATGCACCGAGGACAGGAAGCACCGACAGCAAATTGTAGCCGCTATAGAGCAGTAGATTTATATTCTGTGATCGGGACGGTGAAAACAGTCCTACAGGGGACAACAGTCCTGCCAGAGAAATTCCTGCCATGCAGATCAGAAGAACAGGCGTTGCAATCAGGTTAAAGCGGTAGACATTTTTTACTCCGAATTTTACAATTCCAACGGTCAGAATCCAGGTGATGAAAGCCCCCACCGGGAAAGATATTCCCGTAGTTTCCCATAGGGTTTCGCCGCCGCAGGCGAGCATCACTGTGTAAGAGGCTCCTGAGAACAGTAAAAACAGCAGCTTGATGACTTTGAAGGAATTGGAGGTTTGCTTTTGCTCGTGAAAATACAATAGGGAAACTGCCCCCGTTATTAATATGCAAATCAGAAGGGATAACAGGGAATGGGGAGTGTTATCAAAAAAGAGTACAAGTTCCTTTCCGGTGGCAAAGCCTGCCCCCACAAAGGTTCCTGCCACGGTAAAGGCTAATTTCAGCTGATTGGATTGCATAAACTGTCCTTTCTGTGCGATTTGGCATTTTGTTCAAATATATTTTGGGAAAAATAGAATTATGACTTGATTTTTCAGAAAAATATGGTATAATATAAAAAAGAAAAACAACTTAGGATTTTAAGAAATAAAGGAGAATACATGATGCAGAAAATTACAAAAGATATGATTATTACAGATGTGTTAAAGGTGGATACCGAGTTAGCACCCTTTTTCTTCGCGATTGGTATGCATTGCTTAGGATGTCCGTCTGCAGCAGGCGAAACCGTGGAAGAAGCTTGTATGGTGCATAACACCGATTGCGATGCTTTGATTGAAAAAATGAATAATTTCTTAGAAATCAAAGCAAATAGTCAGAACAAATAAGTCTCTGTAAAATCAAAAAAAGTGAAAAAATTGCCTAACGAAGATGCTTCGTTAGGCATTTCAACTGAAAAGGCACAGAAAAAAGAAAGGGCTTTTTCCCAAAAAACGGAAGAGGCAACGGTGAATAGTTTATGAGTGAACCTTTATTATACAAAGGCAAAATGATTGCCAGAAAAGACAACATAATTTACTACGGAAACCCTGAAGATAACTATGTCATCATGATGAATATTACCGAATCCAACCCCGTTGGCGGTTATGATATTACCTCCAAGGTTACCGTATCCTTGCAGACTAATACCGGCGGCAAGGAAAAAATTATCAAAAAAGTGGAACGTGAAGGAATGTTCAAGGCTTTGGATATTGCAGAATACTGGCTGGCAGAAGCATTAGAAGAAGAATAAAACGAGGAAGAGTTCCTTCTCAGTTTTTTTAATTGGAGTTAAAGAATTAGTATGGATAACGGAATTTTTATTCTATTTACTCTGGCAGTGGCATTCCTGTTTTCTTTTGCTGCAGTTCCGCTGGTTCGGGTTCTTGCATTTAAAATTAAGGCAGTGGATGTTCCCAGGGATAATCGCCGTATGCACACCAAACCGATTCCCAGAATGGGCGGTCTTGCCATTTATCTTGGCTTTTTGGTGGCATATATGTGCTTTGTTGGCACTGTGGAAAAAGAAACACTCGGTATTTTAATCGGTGCAACCATTCTGGTGGTGCTTGGGATTTTGGATGACCGAAAACCCATTCGTGCCATTGTGAAGTTAGCGGTGCAGATTGTTGCAGCACTGATTCCGGTGTTGATGGGGCTTCGGATTGAGTTTATTTCCAGAATCAATTTGTTTTCCAATCAAACCAACTATGTGCTCGGTGTTTTGGCAATTCCTGTTACCGTGGTCTGGATTGTGGGATTGACCAATGCGTTAAACTTGATTGACGGTCTGGACGGATTAGCAGGCGGTATTACTACCATTTCAGCATTTTCTTTAATGCTTGTTTCTTTTGTGTTCGGAAGAATTGAATGTGCCGTTGCGATGGCTGCTATTGCAGGCGCAACATTAGGGTTCTTGCCCTATAACCTAAATCCTGCCAGAATTTTTATGGGGGATACCGGTGCTTTGTTTTTAGGTTATATGCTGGCAACGCTATCGGTGGACGGCTTCTTTAAAAGCTACGCCGCCGTGACCTTTATCATTCCGTTGGTGGTGATGGGGCTTCCTTTATTTGACACCAGCTTTGCTATTTTCCGCCGTATCTTAAAAAGAGAGCCTATTATGAAGCCGGATAGAAGCCATTTGCATCACCGCTTAATTGATGCTGGATTCTCCCAACGTCAGGCAGTGGGAATTTTA
Organism: Clostridia bacterium; assembly: GCA_045540295.1. Classification (GTDB taxonomy): domain Bacteria; phylum Bacillota; class Clostridia; order UMGS1840; family UMGS1840; genus SIG452. The sequence continues at coordinate 10,305 of JAZQGY010000014.1, read as the reverse complement.
TGTATTGTCAGTGGTTTGCTTTCCTTAACGGCTGTTGTGATGATTACGGCAGGAATCGAACGTGCTCTTTTGATGATTGCGGTATCGCTCGTGTACCTGTTTGGCTTCATCTTCTATGCAAAAAACAGAAATTATGAGAAAAAGTTTTTAAGAGAACTGTCTATGGAAGAGGGGGCACCTGCTCCGATTGAGGAAACCAGAGACGGTAATTCTGAAAAGTAAAGAAGGTAATTTTATGGACAAGCTTAAAGTTATGACGGTGTTTGGAACCCGTCCGGAAGCAATCAAAATGGCTCCGCTGGTAAAGGAACTGGAGTCAAGAGAAGAAATTCAGTCCATCGTGGCAGTTACCGCTCAGCATCGGCAGATGCTGGACCAAGTGCTCCAAATTTTTGACATCAAGCCCGATTATGATCTGGATATTATGAAAGAACGGCAGACATTGGTGGATATCACTTCCAACGTGTTAAAAGGTTTGTATGAAGTAATCGGTGAAGCAAAGCCGGATATCGTGTTGGTTCACGGTGACACCACCACCACCTTTGCAGGAGCCTTAGCGGCATTTTACCGGCAAACTGCAGTGGGGCATATTGAAGCAGGTCTTCGTACATATGATAAATATTCTCCCTTCCCGGAAGAAATGAACCGTGTGTTGACCGGTTCTTTGACAGAGCTTCATTTTTCACCCACGGTGCAGAATAAAGCCAATCTCTTAAAAGAGGGCAAGGACGAATCCAAAATCTTTATTACAGGCAACACGGTAATTGATGCGTTGAAAACTACCGTCAGAAAAGACTACGAATTTGCCAATGAAACTTTAAAAGGCTTGGATTTTTCCAAAAAAATCATTGTGGTAACTGCTCACAGACGTGAAAATTTAGGAGAACCTCTGCAAAATATCTGCCGTGCCATCAAGCGTTTGGCAGAAGAATTTAAGGATGAAGTGCAGGTGGTATATCCGGTGCATCTAAATCCGGCAGTCCGAGAAGTTGCCTTCTCAGTACTGGGAGATATGGATAATGTGTATCTGATTGACCCCGTGGATGTTTGCGAGCTTCATAACTTGATGGACCGTGCTTATATGATTATGACCGACTCCGGCGGACTGCAAGAGGAAGCACCGTCTTTGGGCAAACCTGTGTTAGTGCTCCGTAACGAAACCGAACGACCGGAAGCGGTGGCAGCAGGTACCGTCAAAATCGCAGGAATTCACGAAGAAGATATTTATGCGATGGGTAAAACCCTTCTGACCGATTCTGATGAGTACAATAAAATGGCACACGCTGTGAACCCTTACGGTGACGGATTGGCTTCCAAGCGAAGCGTAGACGCAATTTTATATCACTTTGGAAGAATCACCGAACGTCCTGAAGATTTAGTTACAAAATAATTGCTGAATAAAAAAGCGATTGCAAATTTTTGCAATCGCTTTTTTCGTTATTCCGGTTGATTCATCTCTTGCAAACGTTCGTTAATTTCCTGCATCCGAAGGTCTGTTTTTGCAATAATGTCGGCACAGTCCTTTAATTCTTTAATCAATTCATCAGCTTGTGGCATATCTTTTTTATATTTCATGCCGTGTTCCAGACTTGCCCAGAAGTCCATGGCAATGGTACGAAATTGCACTTCCACTTTTACGGGCTGTTTTCTGTCTGCAAAAAAGACGGGAATTTCCACAATCATATGATAGCTGCGGTAACCGTTTGGCTTGGGATTTTTAATATAGTCCTTAATTTCCAACACGGTCACATCATCCTGACGGGTGAACATTTCTGCCACCTTATAAATATCGTCCACAAAGGAGCAGATAACCCGCACTCCTGCCACATCGTTTAGATTTTCAACTACGGAGGAAACTGATATTTCTAAGTTTCTTCTCTGGATTTTTTCCAAAATACTTTGTGGCTTTTTTACTCTGGATTTTATCATTTCGATAGGGTTTCGGTTGTTGCGAAAGGATAAATCGTCATTTAAAATTTCAAATTTGGTGCGGATTTCCCGAATAGCACATTGGTACATCATCAGCATATCTGAGAATTTTTTGGCATTCTGAAAAATGGTATCCAGTTGCTCAAAAGAGGGGGATACATCCTGCCCCAAAAAATACTTTTGTAATTCGTTTTCCATAGTTTGTTCCTTAATCCAATTCTATCGAGCCGGTATAAAGCTGATAGTATTTTCCTTTTTCTTCCAATAGCTTTTCGTGGCTGCCCCGTTCAATGATTCTACCGTGATCCAATACCATAATTACATCAGAGTTCTGAATGGTGGAAAGGCGGTGTGCAATTACAAAGACGGTTCTGCCCTTCATTAAAGCATCCATACCTTTTTGCACAATAGCTTCGGTACGGGTATCAATGGAGGAGGTTGCCTCATCCAAAATCATAACTGGCGGATCTAAAACTGCTGCTCTTGCAATGGCAATTAACTGACGCTGACCCTGAGAGAGACTTTCTCCGTTATTGGTTAGGGGAGTGTCGTACCCCAGGGGGAGACGGGAGATAAAGCCGTGAGCATTGGCAAGCTTTGCCGCTGCAATGATTTCATCATCGGTGGCATCGGGTTTGCCGTAGCGGATATTTTCTTTTACCGTTCCGGTAAAGAGGTTGGTATCCTGAAGTACCATTCCCAAGGAACGGCGCAGGTCGTTTTTCTTAATTTTATTGATGTTGATGCCGTCATAACGGACTTTGCCGTCTGCCAAATCGTAAAATCTGTTAATTAAGTTGGTGATGGTGGTTTTTCCTGCACCGGTTGCACCAACAAAGGCAATTTTTTCACCGGGATTTGCATATAAAGAAACGTTGTGCAACACGATTTTTTCTTCGGTGTAGCCGAAGTCTACATCGTCAAACACCACTTCACCTTTTAACTCGGTGTAGGTGAGAGTACCGTCGGAATGAGGATGCTTCCATGCCCACAGGCCGGTACGTTTTTCTGCTTCGGTTAACACACCGTTTTCATACGTTGCATTCACCAAAGTCACATAACCCTGATCTTCTTCCACCTGTTCATCGAGTAATTCAAAAATACGTTTTGCACCTGCCAATGCCATAACTACCATATTAATCTGCTGAGAAATTTGGGAGATGGGCATATTGAAGCTTTTGCTTAACTGCAGGAAGGTTGCGATATTTCCTAAGGTCAGACCGCCAACGCCTAAAATTGCCATACCACCACCCAAAATAGCCAGCAGCGCATATTGCAGGTGACCTAAGTTATTGTTGATAGGGCCTAAAATGTTGGCAAATTTGTTTGCGCTGGTCGCATTTTCGCAAAGCTCGTCATTTCTTCGGTCAAATTCCTCTTTGGTTTTGTCTTCATGGCAGAATACTTTAATAACCTTCTGTCCGTGAATCATTTCTTCTACATAACCGTTTACATTTCCCAATGCCTGCTGCTGTTTTCCAAAGTATTTCCCACTATTTTTGGTAACGGCACCTGTTATCTTTAAAATCAGCGCTACAAATACTAAGGTAAACAATGTCAGATAAAAACTGGTAATCAGCATCGCGCACAATACCGAAATGATGGTTACAAACGACGAAAACATTTGCGGTAAGCTTTGAGAAATCATCTGACGGAGTGTGTCGGTATCATTGGTATAGTAACTCATTACGTCCCCGTGAGGATGAGTGTCAAAATATTTGATAGGAAGCTTCTGCATATGGGAGAACATTTCGTTTCTGATGTCACGAAGCACCCCCTGTGAAACCTTTGCCATAATACGGTTGTAGATTAAGGTGGAGAAAATGCCCACCAGATAAATTACCACCATTACGCCGATGGCTTGCATCAGTCCTGTGAATACCGGGTTTTCCATCTGAGTTAAGGGCGTGATGTAATCATCAATCAAAATTCCCAAGAACATAGCACTGGACACATTGGCAACTGTGCTTAAAATGATTAAAATAATGACCAAAAAGAAGTAAAACTTGTAATCTTTAAAAATGTATGAAAGAAGGCGTTTAATGGTCTTTTTATCCGGCTTTTTCTGCGGCGCAAACCGATTGGGATCAAATTTGGGAGGTACTCTTGTTTGGTTATTTTGGTTCTTTTGGTTATTTTGCTTATTTTGCTTATTTTGTGCCATCAGAAATTCCTCCTTTCGTCTGAGATTCGTATACGTCACGGTAAATTTCATTGGAGGCTAACAGCTCGTCGTGCGTACCGATGCCTGCAATTTTCCCGTCTTCCATTACGATGATTTTATCGGCTTCCATAATGGAGGAAACTCGTTGCGCAATCATAATTTTGGTGGTATCAGGGATTTCTTCCAAGAATGCTTTTCGAATCAGCGCATCGGTATGGGTATCTACTGCACTGGTTGAGTCATCCAAAATTAAAATTTTCGGTTTCTTGAGTAATGCTCTGGCGATACATAAACGCTGTTTCTGTCCGCCGGATACGTTAGCACCGCCTTGCTCAATATAGGTGTCATAGCCGTCCGGAAATTCACGGATGAATCCGTCTGCCTGCGCAAGTTGGCAGGCGTGGACCATTTCTTCATCGGTGGCAGTTTCGTTGCCCCAACGCAGGTTTTCTTTAATGGTGCCGGAGAATAGCACGTTTTTCTGCAGAACCATAGCCACTTCATTTCTGAGCGTATCTAAATCGTAATCTTTTACGTTTACGCCGCCCACCAACAGTTCGCCGTCGGTAACGTCATACAGACGGGGAATCAGCTGAACCAACGTGGTTTTTGCGCTTCCTGTTCCGCCTAAGATGCCCACGGTTTCCCCGGACTGAATTGTTAAGTCTACGTCAGAAAGGCAGAGCTTGTTTTTCTCTCCTGCGTAACTGAAATCCACTTTTTTAAATACGATTTCACCGTTTTGAACCGTCATCACAGGATTTTTCGGATTGGTGATGTCTGCTGTCTCATCTAAGATTTCCACCGTTCTTTCTGCTGCAGTACGGGAAATGGTAATCATTACAAAAATCATGGAAACCATCATTAAGCTTGATAAAATCTGCATCACATAGGTCATTACGCTCATCAGTTCCCCGGTGGTCATGGAATCTGCCACAATCAGATTGGCACCCACCCAGGAAATAAAGAGCATACAGCCGTACATACAAAATTGCATCAACGGTGCATTCCAGGCAAGGAGCTTTTCTGCACGGATAAAGTCATCGTGAATGGAGCCGGATACTTTATTAAACTTGTCTTCCTCGTGTTTTTCTCTGACAAAAGCCTTTACCACACGAACGCCACGCAGGTTTTCCTGCACCACATTGTTTAACTTATCGTAGGTTTTAAATACTCTTTTAAAAGTAGGGTGCGCATGGGTCATAATAAAATAAAGACCGATACCCAATACGGGAACTGCTGCTAAGAAAATCATAGCTAAGTCCGCCTTTACGGTGAACGCCATGACAAGTGAGAAAATCAGCATCATGGGGGAACGAACTGCAATACGGATAATCATTTGATAAGCATTTTGCAGATGGGTAACGTCAGTAGTCAATCGGGTCACAATCCCCGAGGTGGAAAATTTATCAATGTTGGAGAAGGAAAAATTCTGCACATTATGAAACATATCTTTTCTTAAGTTTTTGGCAAAGCCGGCAGAAGCAATCGCAGCAGACTTTCCTGCCAGCACCCCGGTCCAAAGGGACAATCCGCACAGCACAATTAAAATAATGCCGACAATTACAATGTAGTTAAAATTCCCCTGTCCGTTATTACCGTTGATTCCTAAATCCACTAATTGCGCCATTAAAAAGGGGATGAGCACTTCCAGTAATACCTCGCAGGTAACAAACACCGGTGCCAAGATGGAATGTTTTTTATATTCTCTTACGCATCCTAACAGTTTTTTAATCATAGTTTTTTGCCCTTCTTCTTTGGAAAATTCCTGAAATCTTAAACTCTATTATACTATTATTGCCATCATTTGTCAATGAATTCTCTGTGAACTGAATGTTCATTTTTCTTTGTGGGCAGTGTTTTTGCCATATGGGAATCTTGACTTTTTTTCCCTTTTATAGTATAATAAACTGATTGTAAGGAAACATTTTTAAAAAACATATGGAGAAGATACTATGCATATGATAGTAGGGCTGGGAAATCCCGGCAAGCAATATGAATTTACCCGCCATAATGCAGGTTTTTTGTGTTTGGATTATCTGGCGGCAAAATACGATATTAAAGTGAACAAGATTAAGTTTAAGTCTTTGGTGGGAGAAGGAAACATTAAGGGCGAAAAGGTAATCCTTTTAAAACCCACTACCTTTATGAACTTAAGCGGGGAAGCGGTGGTGCAAGCTGCCGGCTTTTATAAGATTGATGTTTCGGATATTATTGTAGTTTATGATGATATTTCTTTGCCCTTAGGCTCTCTTCGGATTCGTGAGAAGGGGTCGGCAGGTAGTCATAACGGTATGAAAAACATTATTTATTTGCTTGGGAAAGACAATTTTCCAAGAATCCGTTTAGGAGTGGGTGCCAACGGGGACCGTGACTTGGCAGACTACGTGCTTGGAAAATTCTCCAAAGAAGAACTAAAAGATTTTTCTGCCTCTGTGGAGGATGCAGCGGAGGCGATTTCCTATATGTTAAAAGGGGAAACCCAAAAGGCAATGAATTTATACAACAAGAAAGGAATCGGCGAAGGAACGAAATAATATGAACAAAACAGCAGGCTTTTTTCCGCTGTTGGACGGCTACAAACCTTACGAAGAGCTAAAGGATGCCATCCGACTGACAAAACCGAATATCACTTCTGTGACCGGACTGACTGACGGTGCCAAAGCCCATATCATCACGGCTTTGATTCTGTCGGAACATCGTCCGGCATTTTTGATGGTCAAAAACAGAAAAGAAGCGGAAAAACTAAAAAGCTTTGCCCACTTTTACGAGATTCCCGTTTATTTTTTGCCCGATTACGAATTTTGCTATTACGAACTGGATGCCAAAGATACTGCCTATAAAAAAGAACGGTTGGAGTTTCTAAATGCCATTTCCAAGAAAGAATGTGGCTTATATATTGTGACTCCCGGCGCCGCATTTGTGCCGGTGGTAAAAAAGGAGCTTTTAACCGATTCCAATGTAACTTTGAAAATCGGTGACGAATACGAACAGAAGCAACTCATCGCAAAGCTATCGTCCTATGAACGGGTAGACATTGTGGAAAGTCCCGGACAGTATTCGGTGCGAGGAGGAATTGTGGATGTGTTCCCCTATACCGAAGGGGTGCCGTACCGAATTGAATTTTTTGGAGACGAGGTGGATTCCATCCGTACCTTTGATCCCATTACCCGTCTGTCTTACGAAGTGATTACCGAAGCCACCGTGACCTCTGCGGATGATTTTTCCATTCCCGATGCCAAAGAACTTGCTTGTGCTTTGAAAGAAGAACAGAAACAAGCAGACGGAGAACTGCTTGGTGTGTTATCCCGTGATATTGAACGGTTGGAAAACGGCGGAAAGCTGACTTCCTATGACCGTTATTTTCCCTCTTTGGATAATTATCTGGCGTCTTTACTGTCATACACCGATGATGATTTTATGTTCTTATTGGACGATCCCAACGGCATTTTTGAGGCGCATGAGGCTCTCTATCGGGAGCATTACGATTACCTTTTGGAATTATGCGAAAAAGGTTTGATTCATAAGGCGAACCTGAACTTTTTTAAAGAACCTGCCAGACAAATGGAGGTTCTTTACTCCCACAGTGTTTGCCATTTATCCTTTATTAAAGATAATTACGGGCTAAAAAAGCCCAATCGGGAAATTAACCTGCCTGCAAAGTCTGTGCTTTCCGCCAGCGGAAGCATTGGCATTTTTGTGGAGGAATTAAAGGAATATCTGGAGGAAGGTTACTCGGTATTGATTCCCGGGAAAACTCGTTCCAAAGCGGAAAAACTGTCCTACACATTATCCAATTATGAACTGAATGCACCGGTTACTGAGTCTTATACTTATGTACCGGGGGAAGTGCAGATTTTACCTGTTCCCGGTTTTACGGAAGGTTTTTCCTATCCGGAATTAAAATTTGTTTATTTTTCCGATATTTACACCACCGACCGCAAAAAACGTGCTTCCAAAAGCGTGAAAAACGAAAACGCCATCACCAATTTCTCCGACCTGACGGTGGGAGATTTTGTGGTGCATCCTGTTCACGGGATTGGGGAATATCTTGGAATTACCCGTCTCAGCGTGGAAGGGGAGTCCAAAGATTTTATCAAAATCCGTTATCACGGCAGCGATTATTTGTATATTCCGGTCAATCAACTCAATACCCTTTATAAATACGTGGGCAACGATTCCAAAGCTGTGCGCTTAAACAAATTGGGCGGCGTGGATTTTGACAAGGTAAAACAACGGGTTAAAAAGAGCTGTCAGGATTTGGCATTAAAGCTGATGGATTTGTATCAGAAAAGAGAAACTGCAGAAGGCTTTGCCTTTTCTGAAGACAACGATATGCAGATTCAGTTTGAAAGGACTTTCCCCTATGAGGAAACCGAGGATCAGCTTTCCTCCATTTATGAAGTGAAAAAAGATATGCAAAGTCACCGCCCCATGGATAGACTTCTTTGCGGCGATGTTGGTTACGGCAAAACCGAGGTGGCACTTCGTGCCGCTTTTAAAGCCGTTTGTGACGGAAAACAGGTGGCATACTTAGCTCCCACCACCGTGTTGGCACAGCAGCACTATAACACCTTCCAAAACCGTATGAAAGACTTTCCCGTAACGGTTGGTCTTCTGTCCAGATTCCGCACCAAAAAGCAGATTGATTCTGTGATTAAAGATTTAAAAAGCGGTATATGTGATATTGCCATCGGAACACATAGACTGCTGTCAAACGATGTCCAGTTTAAAGATTTAGGGCTTCTCATCGTGGACGAAGAGCAGCGGTTTGGGGTTGCTCATAAAGAAAAAATCAAGGAAATGAAAAACGGAGTGGATATTTTAACCCTTTCCGCAACTCCCATTCCCAGAACCCTTAATATGGCGATGGTTGGCATCCGTGACGTTTCCACCCTAAAAGAACCGCCCTGTGACCGTCATCCCGTACGCACCTTTGTGCTGGAGTATCACGATGCTATTATCCACGAGGCAATCCAGAAAGAATTAAACCGAAACGGTCAGGTGTTCTACCTTTATAACCGTGTGGAAACCATTCATCAGGTAGCGGCAAAATTAAAAGAGCGGTTCCCGGATTCGGTGATTGAGGTTGCCCACGGAAAATTAAGCCGTGAGAAAATGGAAGAAATTTTTTATCGGATGTCGCTGGGTGAAATTGATATTTTGGTTTGTACTACCATTATTGAAACGGGACTGGACTTGCCAAATGTCAACACCATGATTATTGAAAATGCAGACCATCTTGGTTTGGCACAGCTTTATCAGCTTCGCGGCAGAGTAGGGCGGTCCAACCGTCTGGCTTATTGCTATTTGACCTATAAGCGGGATAAATCCATTACCGAAGTTTCCGAAAAACGCTTAAAAGCTATCAAAGAATTTACCGAGTTTGGCTCCGGCTTTAAAATTGCGCTCCGAGATTTGGAAATCCGTGGTGCAGGAAATATTTTGGGAGCAGAGCAGCACGGTCATATGGATGCGGTGGGGTATGATATGTATTTAAAGCTGTTGGATGAGGCAGTCCGTGAACAAAAAGGGGAAACTGTGCAGGAGGAAATTACCTGTCAGGTAGACTTAAAAGTATCTGCCTTTTTAGATGATGGCTATATTTCCGACCATGCAAGTAAATTGGAAATTTACAAGAAAATTTCCTTGATAAAAACCCGTGAGGATGTGGAGGATATGATCGACGAGCTAACCGACCGTTTCTCCGATGTTCCTACTGAAACCATGAGCTTAATTGAAATTTCCTATCTTCGTGCTATGTGTGAAAGCCTTGGTATTTACGAGGTTTCGGAATCTTCCGGGACGGTAACATTTCGGATGAAGGAGCTCTCTCAGGAGATGATTTCAGCAGTTTTAAATTTAGGAAGTGCCTACAAAGGAAAAGCACTGTTTGGTGCAGGGGTAAAGCCCTATTTTTCCATTCGTACCGTTACTTTGCGAAAAACACAAGAGCTGGTGAAGATTTTAGAGAATATTACCAAGCAGCTTCTATCAAAAACAGAAGAACAATAAAAAAACGGCATCAGAACGATGCCGTTTTTTTATTGTATAACGAAAACCACGCGATAGTCGCGTGGTTCAAAAAAGGATAACCGATGAACGAAAACAAAACGGACTTTAGAAAAAAGTGATTGTTTTGAAAGATTGAAGTATAGCATAAACAACTATTATTGTAAAGCCTTCCCCTCGAGGGGGGAACGAGGAAAGCG
>JAZQGY010000013.1:0-67628 GCA_045540295.1 Clostridia bacterium | reverse complement strand
TCGCTGTGCACGAAGGTACAGCTTCGGGCTTGTCAAGGCGTTGCCTTGATTCAATTTTCGAATTCTGCATCAGTTTTTCTGCACTGAAATGAAAAGAATAAAGACCGCAAAAGGCATGGTTTAAATCCATGCTTTTTTGTTTGGCAAGGTGCAAATTTGCTGAAACGAATTTTAGCGAAATAGAATCAGAAAAAACTTGTCGTTTACTGAAAGAAAAAACGAAAAAATTCTTAAAATCTCTTGACAAATCAATTCGTTTGTGGTATATTATTACAAGTCAGCTTATGTGTTTATGCGCCGGTGTGGCGGAATGGCAGACGCGCGCGACTCAAAATCGTGAGGGAAACCGTGGGGGTTCAAGTCCCTTCACCGGCACCATCATTTTAAAATCGTGTAAAAAATGGCTGATATATATATTATATCTAATTTGTTTGGAGGTGCAATCGACCATGGCAAAATGTGAAATTTGCAACAAAGCTACCACTTTTGGTATTCAGGTTTCTCACTCTCACAGAAGATCCAACAGAACCTGGAAACCCAACATCAAAAAAGTAAGAGCAATTGTTGACGGTGCTCCGAAAAGAATTACCGTTTGCTCCAAATGCTTAAAATCCGGTAGAGTTATCAGAGCTATCTAATTGAAAAGCAAAAAGAAAAAGACCGTTTTTTAAACGGTCTTTTTTGTATGCTTTATTTGTGGTAGCTTTCGTTATTTAAAATTTTAAAGCCACGGTAAATCTGTTCGGTTAAAAACAGACGGGCAAGGTTGTGGGGAAATGTCATTTTCGACATGGAAATCTTCATTTGGCATGCATTTATCACGTCGGGATGAAGTCCATGAGAGCTTCCGATGATAAAGCACATTCCGCCTTGTGTTGCCTTTTGTTCAATTAGTGTTGCAAATTCTTCAGAGGAATATTGTTTTCCGTTGATTGCCATTGCAACGGGCACCATGTTTTTCGGAATATTTTTTAAAATCTGTGCGCCTTCTTTTTTTAAGACACCTTCGATTTCCTTTTCTCCCGGACGGTCGCTTAAGGGTAAATCCGGCACTTCAATGTGAGTAAAATCGGTATATTTTTTTAGTCTCTTTTCATATTCTGAAATAAGAAGACGGGTTGCTTCTTCTTTTATCTTTCCTACTGTGATGATTGCGGTTTTTATCATAACAGCGCCACCTCGCCTAACAAACCCCGATGTGACACGGAGAGTGCTACATCGCTCTCTACCTTGATTTGATTCTGCGTTAGTACATCCTTTACCGTTTGGTAAGCTAATTCTGAAGTGTTAGCTTCGCCGCTTAAATGTCCGAGGATAATTTTTTGGGTACCGCCGTTTACCAAATGCGTGGCAAATTTGCCGGCATTCTCATTGGATAAGTGACCTTCATCGCCGCGGATTCTTTGCTTTAAATGAAAAGGATAGGAACAGTTTTCCAAAGCATTTAAATCATGATTGGATTCTAAAAAGACCAGTTCTTTTCCTTTTACATCGGTATATAAATTTTCTGCCAAGTGGCCTACGTCAGTCATAATGGTGACAGTTTTGTTGCCGGCAAATACATTGTATCCTACCGTGTGGCAGGCATCATGAGGCACCGGAAATGATTCGATTTGCATATCTAAAACGCCCACACTTTGATGCCGATCAATCTGAAAGATACGGTCGGAGTAATCGCAGATTTTGGGATACACCTCGATAAGGGTTCCGTTGGTGCCGCATACTTTCACACCAAGATGCTTCATCATCATGGGAAGCGCTGAGGTGTGGTCGGTATGACTGTGGGTTAAAAAAACGGCATCCAACGTGGTGATGTCTTCACCGATGGCTTCCAGACTTTCCCGGATGCGCTTAAAACTGCACCCGCAATCCACAAGGATGCGGGTGTCTTTATACGAGATGAAAATGGAATTTCCGTTGCTTCCTGAGAATAACGGACAAAACTTCAGCTGATTCATGCTTTTTTGATTTCGGGATTAGTCTTCGATAGTAACTTTTTCAATCAGACCACCCATTCCTTTGATTTTTTCAACAATGTTTTCATAGCCACGTTCAACGTGGAAAATATCATAAATTTCGGTCGTGCCTCGTGCCATCAGACCTGCAATCACCATAGCGGCACCTGCACGAAGGTCGGTGGCCTTTAAAGGTGCAGGAGAAAGCTCGTCCACGCCGGTAATCATGGCCATATTTCCGCTGACTTTAATATCGGCACCCATTTTCTTTAATTCCTCGGTGTATTTAAAACGGGAATCCCAAATGGTTTCGGTTACGGTGCTGGTGCCTTCCGATACACACAGCAGGGTGGCTATCAGAGGCTGCATATCTGTGGGAAATCCGGGATAGGGAAGCGTTTTTACCATAGTTTTTTTTGGGCGTTTTTTGTAGAACACTCTTACCCAATCATCGCCTTCTTCCACACCGATTCCGATTTCGTTGAGCTTTGCCGTCATACATTCCAAATGACGCGGAATCACATTCTTAATGATTACGTCACCTTTGGTGGCAGCAGCCATTGCCATGTATGTACCTGCTTCAATCTGATCGGGAATAATAGAGTAGGTGGAGCCTTTTAATTCTTTTACCCCCACGATTTTAATGGTGTCGGTACCGGCGCCCTTGATTTTGGCACCCATGGAGTTCAAGAAGTTTGCCACGTCTACGATGTGAGGCTCTTTTGCAACGTTTTCAATCGTAGTGGTTCCTTTTGCTTTACAGGCGCAAAGCATTACGTTGATGGTGGCACCAACGGAAACCTGGTCAAAAAATACCGGAGCACCTGTCAGAGCGTTGGATTTTGCCACAATAGCACCGGCTTTGACTTCTGTTTGCACCCCTAAGGCTTCAAAACCTTTTAGGTGCTGGTCAATGGGACGGTTTCCTAAATGACATCCGCCGGGAAGAGCCACTTCTGCTTGGTTGTACTTTCCTAATAAGGCGCCTAAGAAATAATAGGAGGCACGCATTTTCGTTGCCAGTTCATACGGAACCTTGGTAGTGTCCATTTTGGCGGAATCAATATATAAAACGCCGGGCTCTTTATAATAAACCTCCACGTTCATCTTCTTTAGGATATTAATCATAATGCGAACATCGGAAATATCAGGAACATTTTCCAAAATGCAAGGAGTATCCGATAGAAGAGCAGCGGGAATCATTGCTACAGCAACATTTTTTGCACCGCTGATAATCACTTCGCCCATCAAAGGCTTTCCACCGTTAATTCTGTATTTTTCCAAGGAGTTGTCACACCTTTCAGCTATCATAATCCCGATTGATTAAGGGATGTAATATTCTGAGTTTATTATATCATATCATTTATGAAAAATAAAGTCTTTTTTTTAGATTTTTTTATTTTTATCGCCTTTTTGTAAAAAAATAGAATTTGAAGAAAAACTTATGAAAAATTTGGTTATTTCTGTTGCAAATCGCATGGGATTGTGCTATACTGTATAATAACGTATTGTGTAAAAAAATAAATAGATGGAGAATGAACGTGAAACGATTACTTAGTTTAATGCTATGCTTTATCTTAATGTGCTCTGTAGTGTCCGCTGCAAATCCGGTGCCTACTTTTGAGATTATGTCTCAGTGTGCGGTGGTAATCGAAGCGGAGACCGGGCAGGTACTCTATAACCGCGGTATGAATGATAAAAACTATCCTGCCAGCATCACCAAGGTGATGACGGCTTTGGTAGCGTTGGAACATGGAGATTTAAATGATGTCATCACAGTTAGCGATTATGCGGTCACCTCTGTGCAGGGAACCAGTCATATCGCATTGGCGCCGGGTGAAGTTCTAACGCTGGAAGAGGCGCTTTACGGTATGATGCTGGCGTCTGCCAATGACTGTTCGGTTGCCATTGCGGAAAATGTTGCCGGCAGCGAAGAAGCGTTTGTGAAGCTGATGAATGAAAAGGCACAGGAGTTAGGTGCTAAAAACACTAACTTTGTGAATCCTCACGGGCTTCATGATTTAAATCATTATACCACCTCATACGATATGGCGTTAATCACCAGAGAAGCAATGAAAAATCCTGATTTTCTGCGAATTGCAGGAGCTAAAATGTATACCATGTCTGCTACGAACAAGCAGGGGAAAGAACGGTTACATTCCAATCAGAACCTGATGCTTCATCCCGGTCAGTATTATTACGAATATGCCAGATTCGGGAAAAACGGATTTACCACTCCGGCACAGAATACCATGGTTGTGGAAGCAAAACGTGGTAGCCTGGAGCTGATTTGTGTGGTAATGCATTGTGCAGACGGCTATCAAAAATATAAGGATGCTGCACAACTTTTAGATTTTTGTTATGACAACTTTTATAAAACCAAAATTGATGACGGGCTGTTGAATCCGCCCGTGGCAAAGCTTTCCGGAACTTTTGGTACCGTAGGTCAGATAGACTTCAAATTGGAGGGCGACGTTGCGGTAATGCTTCCCAACGGAGTAGGGACGGATAGCCTTGATTTTACATATGATGTGTATTCCAGCTATAAACGTGCTTCCGAATACAAGGCGTATGTGACAGTATCCTCCGAAGGAGAAGAACTGTTTCAAATTCCGCTCACCGGGACCGCTAAAGAGACGATTACTTTTTATAACATTTTGAAAACTATTTTTTGGATTGTTTTGGCTGCGATACTGTTTTTGGCAGCTGTTGTGATTTATTTTATCGTGGATGCGGAACGAAAGAAAAAACAGCGCCGCAAAGCGAAATTCCGCAGAACCTTAGGTGTGAAAAAAGATATTTGATATTGATTTTGTAAAAATTGCAAAAAAATAAAATAATATACATTGCATCCGAGTGATCGGAGCAGTAGTGAAAGGAACCAAAGCGATGATTTTAGCAATTGATGTGGGGAACTCCAACATTGTGATTGGGGCAATCCACGAAAATGAGGTGCGTTTTGTATCCAGGATGGCAACCGAAGGGTGCCGTACCGAAGATCAGTATGCAATCTACTTTCGCGAAATCCTACAGCTTTATCAAATGGGTGAAACCTCTTTTGAAGGCGGTATTATTTCCAGTGTGGTACCTCCTGTTACCAATGTGATTGCGAAAGCAGTTTCCAGACTTATTGGCAAAGACCCTTTGATTGTTGGACCTGGTATTAAAACAGGACTCAACATTCTGATTGATAATCCCTCTCAATTGGGGTCCGACATTGTGGTGGATAATGTGGCAGCACGGCATCTTTATAAAACTGCAGTGATTGTGATTGATTTAGGCACTGCCACCACCATTTCCGTTACGGATGAAAAGGGCAATATCCGAGGCGGAGCCATTGCTCCCGGAGTTGGCATTTCTTTAAATGCGCTGTCTCAGAACACGGCGCAACTTCAGGGAATCAATTTAGATAGTCCTAAAAAAGTGATTGGGACCAATACTGTGGATTCTATGAAGGCAGGTATGGTGTTCGGTTGGGCTTCAATGCTTGACGGTATGATTGACCGGATTCTGGAGGAACTCGGAACGCCTGCCACGGTAATTGCCACCGGCGGACATGCCAAAACAATCATTCCGTATTGTAAGAAGGAAATTGTTTATCAGGAAAATCTTCTGATGACCGGATTGAATCTGGTGTATCAGATGAATATGAAATCGTAATTGGAGGGAAAAATATGAAACGTGAGAGAATTAATACATCTGTTATTTTAGCATTATTTGTTGCAATTGAAGCAATTTTTGCATTTACTGCATTGGGCTCGATTCCGTTAGGACCCGGTATTGTTGCCACTTTGGCACATATTCCCCCTCTGGTTGCCGCATTGATTTTAGGTTATCGGGAAGGTCTTTTAATGGGCGGCGTGATGGGGGTGTTTTCCTTGGTGGTGTTTTCTACCTCGCTTTTGGGAAGTCCCTCTGCATTTGCCTTTACGCCGATGGCACCCAACGGGAATTTCTGGAGTCTTGTGATTTGTTTGTTGCCCAGAATTTTGTTCCCCGCGATTGGCGTTTTTTGTTACCGGTTGTGTAAAAAGAAATTAAACGCTGCAATTTCTGCAGGAATTGCCGGAGGAGTGGCAAGTCTGATGCATTCTCTGATGGTGTTATCTTTGATTTATGTTTGTTTCCACGGACACGCTGCTGTGGGAAATGACTATATAACCCTGCTGATTTTATGGGGTGGATTGAATGCGGTCATCGAAATTCTGATTGCTGCTGTTGTGTGCGCAGGTATTATTCCCGTGGTGGAAAAAACACGCAATAAAACAGTAGACTAACCAAGAAAGAGGGCTTTGTTTGAAAAATAATCGTAGAAAAAAATTCCGTTGGATTGCTCTTTGTGCGATTTTAGTGCCGGTCATTATTGTGTTGTTTTATTGGCTGACCAAATTGCTCACCGGGTTAACTCCTGATGATATTTTTCAGTTTGCAGGCGGCAATCTCGTTTTGGAGGTGCTGGTTGTATTGCTGATTTATGCGGTGAAATCGGTGTTGTTTTTTATTCCGGTTGTGTTTTTATACATTTTAACAGGAAATCTTTTTCCGCCGATTTACAGTATTTTTATCAATATTCTCGGCCTTTCGCTGACCATGACACTCACATTTTTTCTCGGAAAAAAGTTGGGGAAGCCCTTCGTGAAAAAAATGGTGAAAAAATCTCCCAAGGTGCAACGCTTTATGGAAAACGGTGACAGAAATAATGTGACCTTGTTCGCCCTTCGTGCATCTAATCTTTTTCCGGTAGAGTTGATTTCGTTGGTTTGCGGATCCACCGGATATCGTTACTGGGGATTTTTAGGACTATCCTTGCTGGCGATGGTGCCGAGTTTAATCCCTTTTACCTTGATGGGAGATTCTCTCAGAGATCCTTTGTCACCTGGCTTTTTAATTCCTTTTGTCGTGGCTTTGGTAATGATGGCAGGTTCTTTGATTATTTATAAAATAAAACATAGAGATGAATAACAAAAGCTGTGCAAAAACTGCACAGCTTTTTTGCTTAGATTTATTAAAATAAAGAGGGGAGAGCAATGTTACAATAGCGTAGCTTTCCGTCCTCAATTTCAATGACTCCGTAAGAGGGGGTTCCTGTTCTTGGACGGGAAATGCTGCCCGGGTTAGCCAGAATTTTTCCATTTATATGTTCTTCTTCAGCAATATGGGTATGTCCAAACAGAATGAGATCTGCATTTTCTGCGGCAGGGATTGCTTTTAAGGGGGCACTGTTCCAACTGGAAAGGTAGTAATGCCCATGCGTGATAAAGATTTTTTTACCGTCAATGTTTAGCATTTTTTCGTTTGGATACGCACCGGAATAATCGTTGTTTCCTTGCACACCGTAGATGGGGAACTCAAAAAAAGTATCTTCTAAAAATTGAATATCGCGGTTTAAGTCTCCCAGATGAATTACAGCAGTTACATCGGGCATATTTTCGATAATTTTCTTCATCGTCCGCACTTCTCCGTGGGAATCGGAAAATACTAAAATGCGCGTCATATTGTTCTCCTCAGATGGTTTGATAAAAGCCTCGGTGTACTTTGTGATTGATTACATCCAGGGATAACTCACAAAGCAGGGAACGGATTTTCTCTAAAGCAGGATTTTCAGTTTCAAAGTGTCCGGCGGTAATCATGCAAAGCCCCAGACTTTCAGCCAATTGGTATTCGTGATATTTTGCTTCCCCCGTGAGATATACATCGCAGTCCTTCATCAAAGATACCATGCTGCCGCCGCTTCCGCCTACTACTGCAACTGTTTTGACCGTACGGTTTGGGTCTCCGGTGTAGTTTACATAGGAAACGTGAAGTGCATCCTTCACCATGGTGATAAAGTCACGAAGACGAACCGGTTCGTCTAAAGTGCCTTTTCTGAAAATTGACGGCTCGTCCGTGTGATAATCTGAGAGCCCGAGCAATTCGCATAGGCAGTCATTCACACCGCCTTGGCAACTGTCAAAATTGGTGTGCATAGAGTACACTGCAATCTTGTTTGACAAAAGTCTTGCAATCTGGCGACCTTTTTCTTCTTCTAAATTGATAGCGGATATGCCCCCCATAAGAAAGGGGTGATGCGTCACAATCAGATTACAACCGTTTTGAACGGCACAGTCAATGACCTGATCGGTAACATCCAAGGCAACATAGCATTTTGAGATATCCCAGTCGGGATGCCCCAGCATCAGCCCCACATTGTCCCATTCTTCCTTAAGATATGTGGGAGCAAATTCTTCTAATTTATTGATAATCATTTTTAATTGCATAAAGAACACTTCCTTTTTGAAGCTTTTCTTCATTATATCCCAAAAAAAGGAGCTTGTCAATTCTTTTTCACAAGAACAGGTAGCTGCACAAGGATGGAAGTAGTAGTGTTTTGATAGCGGTACCAAAAGCAATCAGAAGAATTGCGACAAGAGTTGCAACAGTCAGCCCCAAAATCTCTTCCCAGATGGTAGTCTTGTGTGTGATACGGCTTAACACGGCAGTGAGAAGAAAAACGTTTGTTTTAATACTTTTGATACTGAGGATTAATAAGGCAGGCAGAAAGATACAAAGATTTGTAATCAAGAAAAAACCGCTCAGAAAAAAACCTTTCATAGAAAAATATCTGACTAAAAATGTCATAAAAAAGCCGGTAGAAAAGCCCCATTTAAAGATTAAAAAAACAATCGGAATTAATCCGGGAAGAAACAGGGAAAATGCGGCAATGAAAAGAGCGGGAGAAAGCTCTTCAGACAGCATTAACTGAAAGCTTAATCCGTTCTCTTTTGCCTGCTTGATAAATTCTTCTGCCTGGATGCCTGCGTTTGAAAAATCAGTATCGGAAATCAGATTGGAATAAAAGCATCCTGCCAAAAATCCCAGAAAACAGATGGCTAAAAGAACAGTAAAAAAATGTTTTTGCGGTTTTAAATAATCAGATAATTTACTCCATAAAAGCAAGGTTGCGTCCTCCCTCAACAAAATGCTTTGATTCAATGTATGACAAGCTATCCGAAAAAAGAATAAACTTTTTCAAAAAAGCAAAAAAGAATTGACAAAATTTAAAAAATTTGGTAAACTATATATAGTAGAATATAATGGGTAAAAGTTTTACTTTTGCCACGACTTCACAAGGGAAAGAGGATTGTTTTATGAGTACATCCAAGAAGAAAATTACTGTTATTGGCGCTGGTTTTGTTGGAGCATCCATTGCTTATACCATTGCTGCCAGAAACCTTGCGCATGAAATGGTTTTAATTGATTTAAATACACAAAAAGCATACGGAGAAGCACTGGATATTTCTCATGCTTGTCCCGTGTTTGGCTCTATGAAGATTGCATCGGGAGATTACCCGGATGTGAAAGACAGTGATGTGATTATTATTACTGCAGGGGTCAACAGAAAACCCGGTGAAACCAGAATGGATTTGGCAAGTAAGAACGTTGGAATTATGAAAAGCATTGTGGAAGATGTGATGAAATACTACAACGGTGGTATTTTTGTGATTGTATCAAATCCCGTTGACGTATTAACCACTATGGTTCAGAAATGGACCGGACTTCCTGCAGGCAAAGTAATTGGTTCCGGTACCTATTTAGATACGATCCGTTTGCAGCAGCAGTTGTATACTTTGTTTGATATGAACGTGAAAAATATTCACGCAATGATGATTGGTGAACACGGTGAAACCCAGTTCCCCTATTGGAGCCATGCTACCATTGCAGGAGAACCCTTGCTCAACTTGAACACCATTCACGGTCACCCCTTAACAGAGGAAGAAAAAGCACAGATTAAAGAAAATGTAAAAACCGGCGGTGCTGAAATTATCAAAAATAAGGGAGCTACCTATTTTGGTGTAGCAAGTGCTGTCAGCGATATTACCGATGCAATTTTAAACGGGAAAGACAGAGTGCTTCCGGTAAGTATTTGCAAAGAGGAGCTTTACGGGTTTAAAAATGTATCCGTAAGTATGCCCAGAATTGTCAGCAGCGAAGGCGTGGAAATGGACGTTCCTGTTTCTCTCTCTCCTGAAGAAGAAGAACTGATGAAGAAATCTGTGGAAAATGTATATACTATCACCAAAGAATTCTTAAATTAGTTCTGTTATGGCTCGATAAAAGGCGCATAATCCGTGAATTTTACCGCTCGGCGTATATCGGATACGCCTTCGGGTACTATCAAAGCGTTGCTTTGATTCAATTCCCGAATTCTGCATCCTTTTCTCATCGCCTCATCTTATATGAAATAAAAAAGCTGAATCATTCGATTCAGCTTTTTTGTTTTCTGTTATTTTTGTTTTTCTAAAAAATCTTTGATTTTTTCAAAGCTTTCCTGACTTAAATCGTGCTCAATTTTGCAGCTGTCTTCATAAGCGGTTTCTTTTGTGACGCCAAGCAACATCAATGTTTGGGCGATTATATGATGCCGTTCATACATCTTGCTGGCAATTTGCAGCCCCTTTTCGGTTAAGGTGATGCTACCGGCTTCATCCACAGTTAAAAAGCCCTCCTCACGCAGGGTTTTCATAGCGATAGACACACTGGGCTTGGTCACATTCAAATGATGTGCCACATCAATGCTTCTCACATTGCCAAGCTCTTGTTTTAAGATTAAAACAGCTTCCAGATAATTTTCGCCGGATTCTTTTAATTTCATTACAGATGACCTCCAGATAATTTTTAGGAGAAACGCTTATGATACAATCGAGAAGAATTTACGAAAAAACACATTGCACCAAAATCATATAAAACACAGTTCCGCCGCCAACACTTAAGAGAATATTTCTCTTCCACAAATGAATTCCTGTGATGGCAAGAAGAGCAATCGCTTCGGGAAGACCGTGAGACCATGTCAGGATGGAAACGTCTTTGAAACAATATACCAACAGCATTCCGATGGTGGCAAAGGGAAGAATCTTCCCCAAATAGAGAATAAATGCAGGTGTTTTTTTGTGTGGGGGGAACAGTAAAAAGGGAAGAGCACGGGTTAAAAAAGTGGCAGTTGCAGATACGAAAATAATGAGCAGCGCCTGATGGGGAGGTAATACCATTACAGCTTCGCCTCCAATCTTCTTTTTAAAATGCCGGATATGATTAAAATCAGGCTCATTGCAGGGAGCAGAAAGTTTTTCGACCCTGCTAACAGCAGACACAAAACAGATGTTAAAATACCCACAAACTGGGGAATATGGGTTTTAGACTCTTTCCATTGGTCTAAGAAAATCACCATAAACAGTGCTGTCATCACAAAATCAATGCCTTTGGAATTGAATGGGATGGTAGAACCGATAATGTTTCCCAAAACACAGCTTACAATCCAGTATATATGGTCTAAAAAACCGATAGAACAGTAAAACTGATGTTCGTCTACATCTTTAGGAGCTTTGATTCCGCAAAGCAGGGAATAGGTTTCATCCGTTAAAGAAAACATCATATAAAAGCGTTTTTTGCCTGCTGCCTTGAACCGTTCCAACAAGGACAATCCGTAAAAAAGGTGCCGCAAATTCACCATCAGGGAGACGAAAAAAGCGTTTGCCAGGTCAAAGGGAGAAGTTAAAAATCCAATTGCCACAAATTGACCGCTTCCTGCGTACATGGTGATGCTCATAATCAGTGCCCAAAGGGGCCCGTATCCTTTGCTGCTTAAAAGAATGCCGAAAGCAGAGCCTAAAAACAGATAACCAAGCAATACGGGAACCGTATAGGGAAATGCTTTTTTTAAGGACG
Organism: Clostridia bacterium; assembly: GCA_045540295.1. GTDB lineage: Bacteria > Bacillota > Clostridia > UMGS1840 > UMGS1840 > SIG452. The sequence goes on along the minus strand of JAZQGY010000013.1, from coordinate 55,971 downwards.
AAAAATTCATAAAAACTCCAGGTTTTGCGTTAGATTTCTTTTTGAGATAATTTTTGAACGGCAGTTAATTTTTCTATATCCAAAGTGGGATAATTGCCGTCTTGATACAACACTTTTCCGTCTACCATGGTTAGGCAAACGTCTGTTCCTGCTGCGGAATATACTAAATTATTGGTTAAATTATGCACAGGTTTCCAGTAGGGAGCATCCATGTCCAACACGATCAAATCGGCACGGTTTCCAACCTTTAATGTTCCTGTATCCAAACGTCCCTGAGCAATCGCACCGGCTTTGGTGGCAGCGTAAATCGCTTCCTTGGGAGTGATGATGGCAGGATCGTTTGCACGTACCTTTTGAAGAAGGGCAAAGAGCTTAATTTCTTCGAGCATATTTAATGAGTTGTTGCTTGCCACGCTGTCGGTACCGATACCCACGTTGATACCGTAATCAAACAAGGTTTTTACATCGCAGATGCCGCTTGCCAGTTTTAAATTGGAGGCAGGGCAACTTGCCACGGATACCCCTTTTTCTTTCATAATGGCAAAATCATTGCTAGAAAGATGAACACAATGTGCTGCCAGTACAGGAGAATCCAATACACCTAAATGGTTGAAGTATTCAATGGGGGTCATTCCGTTGTGTCGTGCCATACATTCCTGATGTTCTTTTTCAGTTTCAGAAACGTGAATGTGAATGGGTAAGCCTTCCGACTTGGCGTGTTCGGAAATTTCACGGATGGTACGCTCAGTGTTGGTGTATTCTCCGTGAATGGAAAAATCAATTTTAATTTGCCCGTTGTTTTTGTTATGATAATCTCTGACTAAGATTTTGTTTTCCTCGTATGCGGGTAAATCGTGATAACTTGCATCCGAAAAACAGGTAATACCACGGCTCAAATTACATTTTACACCAACTTCCAAAAAGGCTTTTAACATATCTTCGCAGAAGTAATACATATCACTGGTGGACACAATCCCAAAACGTAGCATTTCTGCAATGCCAAGCAGGGTGCCCACATAAATATCTTCGCTTGTCAGCTTATCTTCATAGGGGAAAATCTTTTTGTTGAGCCAGTCATCTAACGACAAATTTTCGCCGTAGCCTCTCATAAAGGTCATAGGTGTATGGGAATGCAGATTGAAAAAACCGGTCATCAACAACTTGTTTTTGCCGTTGTATCTCTCTTCGTCGGTTTCGGGGCAGGTATTTCCTATGTAGGTGATTTTAGCACCTTCTGTTAACACATACTGGTGTTCTTTGACCTCTAAGTTTTCATCTAAAATGGTAATATCATAAAATAACATCGTTTTATCCTCTTTTAAAGACGGTAAAAATTACGGTTGATTTCTTTGGCAGTAACAGTAGCGTTGGTGGTTTCTGTTAAGTCTGCCAGGAAGGTTTGATAACTGTTTTCTTCAATGTAGTATTGCATACGAATCTGGTCAGCATATTCCACATTGGTTTTTCGGCAATCGTGCTTTCTTAAGATATGCTCTACGGTGCCAAACAGGTGGTAAGGGCAATTTATTACAAATTCCACACATTCTGCCATGGTGATGACTTTCGATGCTGTTACTCCTTCATGAGCAGACTTGGAATAGGCACGAATCAGTCCTCCTGCACCAAGCAGAGTACCTCCAAAATACCGCACTATAATGGATAAGGTATCGGTGATATCTCCTTTGGAGAGTACTTCCAATACAGGCACGCCTGCCGTTCCTTGGGGTTCACCGTCATCGGAAAACCGTTGAATCTGATTGTTTCGGATACGGTAAGCAAACACCACGTGGGTAGCATCGTAATATTTCTTTCTTGCTGCCTCCAGATGGGAGAGAGCTTCTTCTTCCGTGGTAACGGGATAGGTTAGCGAAATAAAACGGGATTTTTTTTCAATGATTTCACATTCGCTGGGCTGGGAAACAGTTTTATAACTGCTCATACTGGGCAATCAGCTCCTCTTTTCCGTAAACGGTGAGTTCTTGATAGTCGTTTTCGTATTTGGTGTCCAAAACCTGTAGTTGATCGTGGATTCTGGAAACTAAATAGGATTTATCGTAGGGAATCCGAATTACTTTTTTGATTTCCGTGGTTCGGGTTAATTCGGTGATTTTTTGTAATAGTTCTTCAATATGATAGCCTGATTTTGCAGATACCAAAATGCTGTCTTTCTCGGAAACAAATTCTTCGGTTAAGTTGTCTGCTTTGTTATAAACCGAGAGAATGGGCTTTGCCTCGGCGCCCAGTTCTTGTAACAGTTTTTCTACCGTTTCTTTATGAATGGGCAAGTTTTCGTCAGTGGCATCCATTACGTGGAGCAGTAAATCTGCTTCGGTACACACTTCCAAGGTGGATTTGAAAGCCTCCACCAAATGATGAGGAAGCTTTCTGATAAAACCGACAGTGTCGGTTAATACGGCTTTTCTGTCATCTGTTAAGGTCAGCTTTTTGGATAAAGGGTCCAAGGTTGCAAACACCATATCTTTTACATATTGCTCTGAACCTGTCAGTGCATTTAACAGAGAGGATTTTCCTGCATTGGTATAACCAACCAAGGCAATGTTTACCACTTCGTTTTTTGCACGTTGTTTTCGCTGGGTTTCACGGTTCTTTTCAATTTCTTTTAATTCTCTTCTAAGGTTTGCAATTCTCTCACGGATGTGACGTTTGTCGGTTTCTAACTGAGTTTCCCCGGGGCCACGGGTACCAATACCGCCACCCAAACGGGAGAGGGAAGTACCGATTCCCGAAAGACGGGGAAGATGGTATAAAAGCTGTGCCAATTCTACTTGGCATTTGCCTTCACGGGTGGTGGCACGAAGTGCAAAAATATCTAGAATTAAACGGGAACGGTCAATAACACGAACATTTAATTCCTGTTCAATATTTCGGGTATGGGAGCCGGAAAGCTCACAGTCAAACACTACTAAATTGGCGTCTAATTCTTCAATGGCATTTTTTAATTCTTCGATTTTACCTTTTCCTAGCACGGTACGGCTATCGGGAGCTTCGCGGTTTTGGGTGATTTCACCTACTACTTCGGCACCGGATGCTTCACAAAGTGCTTTTAATTCTTCTAAGGACTGGGTATCGGAATCGTCTAACCTTCCTGTTCCTAAAAAGACACCGCATACCACACATTTTTCTGTTTTTTCAATTTGGTCAACAGTTTTTTCCATTTAAATCGTTCCTTTATCCAACAGTTCAATCACGGCTCTGATTGCGTGTTCTTCACAAGAGACGGGAAGAACCACGTCTGCAATGTTTTTAAGCCCCTCGCTTGCATTGCCAACAGCAATGCCTACACCCGCCGTTTGTAAGAGTTCTTTGTCATTCATATTATCTCCGATTGCATAACATTTTTCAGCAGGGATATCAGTCAGCTTTAACAGTTCGGCAAATGCGGAGCCTTTGTGTACCCCGTGGGGAAGCAACTCAAAATAATGTGCTTCACTTCTTACAAAGCTATATTCAGGGTAGAGTGGCGGGATTTCCTGCTCCAATAGATCCAGTTCATGGGATTCTGCCGCCATTAAAATTTTGCACCATTCAGGCGTTTTTTCTTCTAAAGAGTGCCATTCTATCTGATTATCGGGGAAGATTTTTTCATCGTTAATATGTTTTCTCACATAGGGATTATCCACAAAGAATAAGATTTCGTCAGGGGTGAAACCTTCCATTCCCAACCAGGGATATTTTTTGTGAATTTCCTTTGCCACTTCTTTATAGTGCCCACTCAGGCATTTTGCATACAACAGATCATTAGTAACGGGGTTTTTGATAATGCCGCCGTTATGGGAAATTACGGGAAGATCAGGATTTATTTCATCAAAATAACTTTCCAAAGACTGATACACTCTTCCGGAGGCTACCGTAAATTTACCGCCGTTTTCACGAAAATAACGGATCGCTTCCAAGTTTTCTTTAGAAATGTTTTTTGCTTCAGTCAAAAGGGTTCCGTCCATATCGGAAATCAGAACGATGCCATTAAATTTCATAAGGAGATTCCTTTCCGAATCGTAAAAATGCATACACATCTTTATTATACACCAGTTCTCCTGTAAATTCAAGTTTTTTCTGATATTCTCTTGATTTTTGCGGGAAAGTGACGGAATTTATGAGTTGAATTTCAGAACAGCAGCATGCTATAATGAAACAGAGCCTTTTCCCCAAATCATCAGGAAGGAAATATATTATGATGACAAAAATCACGGTTATCAAAAAGACTGTTCGTTACAATAACAAACTGTTTAAGCTTACTTACCATCTTCTTTTAAAAGATGATTTTCACTATGGAATCCGGGTGGATTGTTACGATGGGAATACGATTGAAACAGAACACCTCTGGACGGGGCAGAACAGACAAGCTACCCTCAGCCTGCTCTATCGGTTTGCAAAAGAAACGGTCTTTCCAATTGCTTTAAAAGAAACGTTTGAGAATATATAAAAAAACAGCCCTCAATATTGAGGGCTGTTTTGTTGTTTAGTTTAAGCCGGTAATCCAATCCGGAACATCCAGGACTTCTTCTTTCTTTTTGGGAGCTTCTGTGGAAGGTGTCTGCATAAAGGAAGGTGTGTCCAGAGTTTCTGCTGCCGGTTTTTCAGCTTCTTTTTTGGGAGCGCTGAAGTGAGGAATGTTGAAATGGTCACGGAATACTTCGTTGGAAGCAAATCCGGTTGCGATAACGGTAACTTTAATTTCGTCTTTCATGCTTTCGTCAACCACTGCACCGAAGATTAAGTTTGCATCCGGATCCACATGTTCCTGAACTAAGGAAGCTGCCTGGCTTGCTTCAATTAAGGACATATTCGGACCACCGGTAATGTTTACCAGAACACCCTTTGCACCGTCAATAGAAGTTTCGAGTAACGGGCTGGAGATTGCAGCTCTTGCAGCTTCTTCTGCTTTGTTTTCGCCACTTGCCATACCGGAACCCATATGAGCATAACCGGTATTTTTCATAATGGTTTTTACGTCTGCAAAGTCACAGTTGATTAAACCGGGAACCACGATAACGTCGGAAATACCCTGCACACCTTGACGCAGCACATCATCTGCAATGCGGAAGGAATCTTTTAAGGTGGTGTTCTTGTCCACCAGACTTAAGAGCTTATCGTTGGGGATAACAATTAATGCATCCACAAATTCTTTTAAGTTTTCAACGCCTTTTTTAGCGGCATTGCTTCTTTTCATACCTTCAAAAGCAAAGGGCTTGGTTACTACACCAACAGTTAAAATACCCATTTCTTTTGCAACAGATGCAACCACGGGAGCTGCACCGGTACCGGTTCCGCCGCCCATACCTGCAGCAACGAATACCATATCGGCACCTTTGATTACCTGAGCAATTTCTTCTCTGTTTTCTTCAGCGGCTTTTTCACCAATTTCAGGATTTGCTCCTGCGCCTAAGCCTTTGGTGATTTTTTCGCCGATTCTTAATTTGGTCTGTGCTTTGGAGTTATGTAGCGCTTGATTATCTGTGTTGATGGCTACAAATTCCACCTTATCCATATTATGGTCAACCATGGTGTTTACGGCGTTATTACCAGCACCGCCAACCCCGATTACCTTAATTTTTGCAAAGGTGTCTAAGTCGTTTTGGTATGCCATATCAAAAAACCTCCCTGAAAATTCTATCTGAAGTTTACATTTTTCGTGAAAAAACGCACAATTCTACATACTATTCTCATATTATAGCATCTTTTTTTTAAAATTGCAAGTCAAATTCTGAAAAAATGTAAAAAAACTGTAATTTTTACGAGGGAGATGTTTGATCCAGTTCTTCCATGGTGAGTTGTTTTCCTTGGTTGGAATATTTCTCCACGTAGAATCGGCGGATGATTCCAAAGTTTTGGAACATTCTGGTGCCAAATACCACAACAATGGCAACATATAAGTCCAGTCCCAGTTTTTCACCAAGGTAAATGATGAAAGCAGCCAGTGCGGCATTTCCAAATAAGCCGGACAGAAAAATAATCATAGAGAATCTTTTTTTTAGGTTGGCAGAAATTCCGCCCAGCACAGAGTCTAACGCAGCCAGAATAGCAATTGCCACATAGACGGAATAAGAAGGGTTGATGCTCCACGGCACGTAAATGCCAACAAGGCATCCGACAATCAGTGCGATAATGGGTAGTAACATATCAAAGGCCGCCTTTCTTTATTTTTTTACTGTGGTGGGAACAGCATATTTGAAGTTGATTGCACCCTTGTATGCAGGAACCACAATCTTATCGGAGGTTTTTACATCCACTTCGCAGTATGCAGCAATATCTGCTACAACACCGCCCTTAAAGAGCAGAGCCGATTCCAGCGTTTTGGGGTCGCCAATGGCATTGATAATAAAAGGAGCACCGGTACGCACATTGTTAATGCTTAGTACAGAGCCTACGCATCGTACTTCCGAAATAGAGGTTAAACGCTCACCGTTAATGGAAATGGCTTCTGCACCGGCATCCTTCAATTCGTTAATAACCAGCAAAATATCGGAATCGTGAAGCCAATACAGACTTTCCGGTTCACCGGGGAGGGGCGTTTTAGTGCCGTCGTTCATTTTCACTACAACGCCGGGACCTTCCACCTCTTTCATTCCTGCCAGAATTTCAGCGTTATCCAGCTGTTCTTTTAATAAACTGGTGGTGGCATTGGTATCTGCAATGGCTTCTTTATACTGGTCCAAATCGTTTTTAATACGTTCATAATCCAGATAAAGTGCTTCGTTTTTTTCTTTTTCTTTCATGTACATGTTTTGAATTTCGGCGCCACGGAGACTGCTGATAGTTCCGGCACCGTTGTTTTTTTGCACACTTCTAAGCTGAATGGTGATGGCAAAACCCAATACCACACAGACTAAACCTAACGCCAGTTGTGCTTTCCATTTATTGTTCATATTCTTTAAACACCGCCTTATATTCATCTATAAATTCTATGATTCCCGTTTTACCTGCCGGGATTTCGCCCAGCACTTCCTTTAAAAATTTGATTTTGTATGCATAGTTGGAGCCGTCTCCGATATCTGCTGTGATTTCGTTATGAAACCTAAGAAAAATATCTCCCTGTGACAGAAAGAGCTTGTCTACTTGGCTTTCCATCATATTGGAGAATAGTTCCTCCGAAATGGTAAGCAAAAGCTCCACGTTCTTCGGCTCGGTTGTTTCCACAATATCCCCCACATGAAACTGCTCTACCTGGATTCCTTCGATAGCCGGGATCTGATATTTACTGCGTTCACTGGTGGTATCTAAGATTTTTCCGGTTTCGTCCACAATAATATACAGGGACTCTCCGCAGAGAATCTGGGCCGTAGGCTTGCACTCGGAAATGACAATGGAAACCTTGTTGGGAAAAATTCGTGTAACAGAAGCATCCTTTACAAAGGCAAGTGCTGATATTTGCTCCGTTACCGTATCAGAACGGAAGGTGAAAATATTGGTTCCCACTTTAAGGGTTGAAGCATCCAGAACTTTTTCCGGCGTAAGCAGTTTGGTTCCTGTTACGGTGATTTCACGGATATAAAAAGCAGGCGTTAAAAATCCAATGGCAACAGTCAGCGCAATTAAGATTAGCGTGACCAGAAGCGTGGTTTTAAACACCTTGTTTTTGCGATTCTTTTTTTTCGTGAAACGCGGTTGGGCAGAGGTGCCCAACCCCATTGCGTCTTTCATAAGTATCCCCGTTTGAATATATTTTATGCTGTGAAAAACACAGAGTCAATTTGCAATTCTTTGTTTTTTTGACGGCATCTTAGCGAATTTGTTCCGCTTTTGCCAAAATTTCTGCTTTTGCCCCTAAAGACCGTAGTTTTACAATGATATTTTCATATCCCCGTTCAATGTGATGCACATCATCAATCACGGTTTTTCCTTCGGCGGAAAGTGCAGCAATCATTAAAGCTGCGCCGGCTCTTAAATCTTTGGCACAAACGTGAGCACCGTGTAATTTTTCCACTCCGTGAACTGTTGCGGTGTTTCCTGAAACGGTAATGTTTGCTCCCATTTTGCAGAGCTCTTCCACGTGGTTATACCGGTTTTCAAAAATATTTTCCACAATCATACTGGTTCCCTTTGCCCGAAGTAGGGTTGCCATCAGAATGGCTTGTGCATCTGTGGGGAATCCGGGATGAGGCATCGTTGCCAGCATATCAAGTGGTTTTAATTGACTGGGAGCAATCACAGTCAGTTCGGTTTTGGAATGTGGCAACACATAAACGCCCATTTCTTCTAAAGTGGCAATGTTTCTTTGAAGGTCTGCCACGGGGGCGTTGGTTAAGTGTATGGTGCTGCCTGTTGCCGCCGCCATAGAAAGATAGGTTGCAGCTTCGATGCGGTCTGAAGTAACCTGGTATTCGCAATCGCAAAATTCGGTTGCAGGCAGAATTTGAAGTGTGTCGGTTCCTGCACCTGAAATATGGGCTCCTGCACAATTTAAAAAGTTTTGCAGATCCACAATTTCGGGTTCTTTTGCAGGGTTTTTTATGGTAACGGGGCCGTCTGCAATCAGCGCAGCAATCATCACATTTTCGGTGGCACCCACGCTGGGGAAGCTCAGGCGGTATTCTCCGCTTTTCACATACGGTGCCTTGCAGGAAATTTTTTGGGCATCTTCCTGAATCTGAACACCCATTTGGGATAGTACAGACAGATGAATGTCGATGGGACGTTTTCCCAATTCACAACCGCCCGGATAGGAAATTCCGGCATAGCCAAACCGATTGATAAAAGCCCCTAAAAAAATAATGGATGAACGTAATTTTCCCATCAGTTCCGAGGGGACCTGAGGTCTGGCATCAAACCCTGAATCCACGGTGATGGTACCGTTTTCCATTGTCACATGATATCCTAAGTACTTTAAAATGTCAACGGTGCATCGAACATCCGAGATATCAGGACAATTATGTAACACGGTTTTCTTTCCTGTGATAATTGTTGCCGCCAAAATAGGCAACACGGCATTTTTGGAACCGGAAATAGGGACGGTGCCCGTAAGCTTTCTTCCGCCTTCAATCAGGTATCTCATAGTTTCACACCTTTCTTACAGTTTCATTATATGAAAGGTGTGCCCGATTGTTACGTAGGAGAAACAATTTTATAAACAAGTTCGCCGATTCTTTTGTCTGCATCTGTAATAGACAGAGGTGTCAATGCTTCCGACATGGTATGCAGGCGGGCAGCATCGGTAACCAGGGAATGAACAACTTCGTATAAAGCATCTCCGGTAAGGGATGCTTCTGGGATTTTCACCGCTCCTCCAAGAGCAACCAAGGCATGGGCGTTTTTATCCTGATGATTCGCCGTTACGTTGGGGGAGGGAATCAGGATGGACGGCTTTTTCATAGCACAAAGCTCAGATACCGTCATTGCACCTGCTCTGGTAATAGCAACATCACATGCTGCCAGAACGGTAGGCATATCGTCTATATACTGTGTAATACGAATTTGATTTTTGTCAAAAGAGTAACCCTTTATCTGCTCCAGGAACTCTTTGTGGTAACGGCTACCCGTTCCGATTAAGAGGGAGATGCCGTCTGTTTGTGCTCTGGGGATGATTTGGGCAAAGGCTTCATTCAGCTTTAAAGCGCCTAAGCTTCCGCCAAAGCAGAGTACCACCGGAGCATCGTCTTTCAGCTTTAGCTTTTGTCTTGCTAAGTGTTTTTCCTGGGATAAAAACTCCTGACGGATGGGGTTCCCTGTCAGTACAGAGCGTTCGGGATGTTTTAGAAACGGTTTTGCTTCCGAAAAAGCAAGTGCATAGTATTTTGCCCATTTCGAGAGCATTTTGGTGGTCAGTCCCGGGTAAGCATTTTGCTCATGCACTAAAAAAGGGATGTTTCTCTGTTTTAAGGCAAACATTGCCAGGGCACTGATGTAACCACCGGTGGAGACACCTACATCCGGCTTAAATTCTGCTACCACTTTTTTAATGTTTTGGTATGCCTTGAAATCAGTAGCTAAAATTTTAAAGTTGCGGAAAATGTGTTTCCTGTCCAGCCCTTTAGAGGGGAACCGGTAATACTTGCATCCGGTTTGAGAATAAAGTTTTTCTTCCAAAGCTCCGTCGGAGCCGATGTATAACACTTCGGCACCCTGATTTTTTAGATAGGTGCCGATTGCAATTGCAGGATTAATGTGACCGGCGGTTCCGCCACCGGAAATCAGTACTTTCACAAAAACGCCTCCTGTTTTTCGGAATCAGGACTTCAGATATGAGGCTCTGCCTCTTTTTTTGATTGGGTGGAGATGTTTAGAATCATCCCCATAGAAATCATCTGGAAGACAAAGGATGTTCCGCCTGCCGAGAAGAACGGAAGGGGAATGCCTGTGGGCGGAACAGATGAGGTTGCCACGCCAATATTTAACAGTACTTGCACGATGGTTAAAGAAATGAGCCCAAACACTAACAGCATAGAGTAACGGTCGGGGGCTTTTAAGGCAATTCTGATGGCACGGTACAGCAGAAGAGCAAACAGTGCCAGTACTGCGATTGCACCTAAGAATCCAAGCTCTTCGCAGATGATAGAGAAAATGAAGTCATTCTGAGGCTCGGGAATATATAAGAATTTTTGACGACTTCTTCCAAGTCCCAATCCGGAAAAGCCTCCGCTTCCGATAGCGTATAAAGATTGCACAACTTGCCAGCCGTCACCGGCTTTGTCTTTGAAGGGGTCTGTAAAGGAAATCAAACGCTGCATACGGTAGGGCTCGATAATGGCAAACACTGTACCAAGTACCGCCACCGCACCTGCCAGAATAGAAAAAATCCGCATGGGGATTCCTGCAGCAATCATCATAATGCCAAGAGCCAGCAGAATAATCAGTATTGCGGAGAAGTGAGGTTGTAACAGTAGCATAATCCCTGCAAATCCCACAAGCAGTCCGCAAAGAATCAGATGGGGGAGAGATTCTTTCACATCAATGGTTTTTATTTTGGACAATACCCAGGCACAAGCCATAATAATTGCAATTTTGGCAAACTCCGAGGGCTGAATGGTGGAAATTCCAAGGTCCAGCCAACGCTTTGCGCCGTTGATTCGTTGACCGACCAACAAAACGGCAAAGAGCAACACCATTGCAAAGCCATAGATGGGAAATACCCATTTTTTAATGAATTTATAATCAATCATTGATACAAAAAGCATTACCGCAAATCCAACTACTGCCCAGAGCAGCTGATTCTTGAAGAAGAACATACTGTCTCCGTGAATATAAAAGGCACTGGGAGCCGAAGCAGAAAACACCATAACCAGACCGTATGCTGTTAAGGCAATTACGGTCAGAAGAAACACGTGGTCGATGTTTCGCCAGTTCATTTGGAGTTTGGGAGTAAGCTTTTTCATGGTGTTTAAGTCAGTTCCGGTTGCGGAACCGTCCTTTCTCTTAAAATTTCCGTTTTATACGAGAGATAAGAATGCAATCACGCAACCAAGCAGTGTGATTGCCGAAAACCATAGCACAATTTTGTTTTCAGAGAATCCGGACATTTCAAAATGATGGTGAATGGGAGTCATTTTGAAAATTCGTTTTCCTTTGGTTAGTTTAAAGTAGGTAACCTGAAGCATTACAGACAAAGCTTCAATGAGATAGATAATTCCCACGATTAAAAGAATCAGGGGCATATCGTTTAGGATGGCAAGAGCTGCCACAGCACCGCCTAAGAAGAGAGAACCGGTGTCTCCCATAAATACTTTGGCAGGATGCAGGTTAAAAATTAAAAACCCGCATAAAGCACCGCAAAGACCGGCAGAGAACATGGTCATTCCTTCGGATAAGAATACCATGGAGGCTAAGGTGAAAAACAGACTGACAACAAAAGTTACGGAGCCTGCCAGACCGTCCACACCGTCGGTTAAGTTGACTGCATTGATGAAACCAATCATCATAAATACCAGGAGAATGCTGATATAGTAGGATAAATCCAGATAAATATGGGTGAAGGGAATCCAAAGAGTAGTTTTGATAAGATTAAGTTCCAATCCGCCGATGACAAAGACAGAGGAAACTGCCAGCATCAGAATGATTTTCCACATTGCACTAAGGCCCAGATTTCTTTTTTTCACGACTTTGATGTAGTCATCCAAAAATCCAATCAGTCCGCAGGAAAGAGCGAATAACGCCACAAAAAGGCCTTTTAAATCCCGCACAAAAATTGCACTTACCACCGCAACGGCTAAAATAAAGATCACGCCGCCCATGGTGGGGGTTCCGGATTTGGATTGGTGCCATTTGGGCCCTTCTTCCCGGATTTGTTGACCAAATTTCAATTTGTGAAGAATCGGGATGAAAATGGGGCCTGCCAGGGCACTTATTAAAAAGCCTATGACTGCACAAATGGCTGCTGAAATTGGAATTGGCATATAAATCACTCCTTTGTATTCAGGAATTGTTTGACAGCTTCAAACAGTTCTTCAAATTGATATTTCCGGGATGCTTTGAATAAAATAGCGTCTTTGGCACAAAACAGTTCGGGAATCTTTGCTATAAATTCTTGTCGGCTTGGGAAGAAGCAAACGCAATCGGGATTCATTCCCGCACGAATTGCTCCTTCTTTGATATGTTTGGCATCTTCTTCCACACAAATTAATTGGTCGATGCCTTCTTCCTGCACACAGGCACCCACCTGCTGCAAAATTGTTTCCAGATATTCGCCCAGTTCTCCGATGGGACCTAATATTGCTACTTTACGGTCGCTTTTCTTTTGGGAAAGTACCCGTAATGCGGCACGGTCGGAATCTAAGGAAGCGTTATAGCAGTCAGCGATTAAGGTGTAGGAACCGATTTGTTCGGTTTTTTGGCGCCATCCTACTGACTGAAAGGAAGAAAGTCCGTTCTGAATTTGTTTGGCGGTCATTCCCAAATGTTTGCCCAGCAGCACCGCTGCACTGGCATTCTGAATGTTGTGCGCACCGGCAATGGGGATTTGGTACGTATCGCCATCCATTTGGAAAATGCCGTCTTCAGAAATGATTTCGTAAGGGTACTTGGCATTGTTTTTTCCAAAGTATTCAATATGCTGACGGCATTGTACTCCGGAAAGCAGGTCGTCGTCTCCGTTTAAGAGCAGAAGACCGTCCTCCGGCATACCGTCTAAAATTTCAAGCTTTGCTTTTAAGATATTCTCACGGCTTCCCAAATATTCAATGTGGGAGGTTCCGATCAAGGAAATCACAGCAATTTGTGGTTTGGCCAGTTTGGAAAGATAAGAAATTTCACCGAAATGATTCATTCCCATTTCCAATACTGCAAATTTTTCGTCACCCTCCATTTTTAACAGGGTCAATGGGAGACCAATATGATTATTAAAGTTGCCGGAAGTGGCAATGGTTTTTGCATATTCGGAAACTACTGCAGCCACAAACTGGCGGGTGGTGGTTTTGCCCACACTTCCTGTGATGGCAATTACTTTGGCACCGGACTGTTTTAATACATAAGCGCCGAGCAACCCCAATGCTTTGGTAGTGTCATCCACCAACACTGCAAACTGACCGATATGAGGCACAGCCTCCCTTTGGGTTAAAAAACCGATAGCGCCGTTTGCTACGGCGCTTTCAAGATAGGTATGCCCATCGTGGGTTTCGCCCACCAACGGAACAAACAATTCAGTGGTCATATTTTTACGGCTATCGGTGGATACATAGCGGAAGGTGGTGTCGGGCGAGCCGAACAGTAAGGTTCCGTTCACCGCTTTCAGTAATTGATGCACAGTTAATTGCATAACGACTTCACAACTTCTCTTTCATCAAATTCAATTTCGTAATCTTTAAATTTCTGAACCATTTCGTGGCCTTTGCCCAAGAGCAAGACGATGTCGCCTTCTTGTGCCAGGTTCATTGCCATACGAATGGCTTCTTTTCGGTCTGTGTGGGAATATACGTTGGTTTTATCCGGGATTCCCACCATAATATCGTCTATGATTGCTTGCATATCTTCGCTGCGGGAATTATCGCTGGTCACCACCACAACATCGGAATACTGTTTTGCAATAGCGCCCATTTTCGGGCGTTTTCCTTTGTCACGGTCACCGCCGCAACCAAACACGGTGATTACTCTTGCCGGTTTAAACTCATTGACCGAAGTTAAAATGTTTTCCATGCCGTCCGGGGTGTGTGCAAAATCAATCATCACCTGGTATGGTTTGTCAATGTCAACCAGTTCACATCTGCCTTTTACGGTTTTTGATTTTTTCATTGCCATTCTCACAAAACCGTCCGGAACAGAGAGCGCACCGGATAAGGCGCATACCGCCAGGGAGTTGTATACGGAAAACTTGCCGGGAATCGGCAGTTTTACGGTGTAGGGGTCTTTGTCTTGTACCACGGTGTAGGTAACACCGTCCGCACGGTATTCAATTTCTGTGGCGCAAAAGTCGCAGTTATCCGAAAGACCGTAGGTAATTACGGTTCCTTTTGCTTTTGCTTTCATGGTTTCAGCATAGGGACTGTCCTGGTTGATGACTGCAATTTCGCACTGACGGAAAAAGGTTGCCTTTGCATCAGCGTAGTTTTCCATGGTGATATGGTAATCTAAGTGATCCTGCGTCAGGTTGGTAAACACACCGATTTCGTAGGGGATAGCTGCCACTCTTCCCAAACTGATTGAGTGGGATGAAACTTCCATCACAGCAAAATCACAGTTTTCGTCTGCCATTTGTTTTAAGTAGCCGAATAATTCCGGTGCTTCCGGAGTAGTTGCGTTAGCAGGGTAGGAGGTTTTATCAATTACGATTTCGTTGGTGCCGATTAGCCCCACCTTGTAGCCACATACTTCCAGCATATTTTTCACCAGATTGGTGACGGTTGTTTTTCCGTTGGTACCGGTGACACCAATCATACGAAGTTTTTTCTGAGGGTTTTCATAGAACGCTGCTGAAAGATGGGAGAGGGCAACGTTGGTATCCTCCACTACAACATTCACCGCATCTTTGGTATCTATAGGATATTCGGATACGATAACAGCAGCCTTGTTTTCCAATGCCTGGGGAATATAGTCATGACGATTGGAACGAATGCCTTTGATGCACACGAATACACTGCCTGAAGACACAGTTCTGGTATCGAAGGAAATGTTGGTGATTTCTGTGTTCAAGGCATCTTCGCTCAACTGATTTTGGTAATTCATTTCTGCATTTTGAAGCAATTCGTGTAATAACATAGCGTTCCTCTGCTTTCTTATGGTTCTGCGTGGGTGGAATTGGGATAAGTAAATTCCACGGTGATTTGTGTGCCGATCGTAGCGTATTCTCCGGGGGCAATGCTCTGGGTGGACGCTACTGCGTTTTGCGTTGTATTCACAATTCCAACTGCCTGGAATTGGAGGTTTGCATTTTCGAGAATGGCTTTGGATTCTTCAAAGCTCTTTCCGATTACATCGGGAACTTCGACGCTGTTGGAGGGACGGGAATCTCCGGTGTATACAATTACAGTTCCGTTTCTGGCAACGGTAACGCCGGGAATGGGAACCTGGTTGTTTACAATTTCGCCGTTACCTTCCACTACGCAACGAAGACCGCTCTGAGAGAGAATCTGTCTGGCGTCGGTAAGGTTCATTCCGGTAACGCGGGGAACTTCAACATCTCCTGTTGCTTCCTGTCCTGCAGGGATTTCGGGTTCCATATCCATATAGCGGAGCACATCGTCTAAAATTTTAGCTGCTAAAGGAGAAGCGATGGTACCGCCCATATGATTTCCAGCCGGAGGTTCATCTAAAATGATTAAAATGGCGATTTGTGGATCGTTAGCAGGTGCGATTCCTACGAAGGAGGCAACATACTTTTGACTTCCGCGGGGAATTTTTTCACTGGTTCCTGTTTTACCGCCTACACGGAGACCTTCTAAGTATGCTTTATTACCGGTACCTTCGGAAACTACGCTTTCCATCAGGTTACACATAATATCTGAGGTTTGTGAAGAAATTACCTGACGAACCTCCACAGGATCATAGCTTTCCAGAATGGTTCCGTTGGAATCGGTAATTTGTTTGATCAGGTGAGGTTTTACCAGAATACCGTCGTTGGCAACGGCACTGACTGCGGTAATCATTTGCAAGGGAGTTACAGTAGGTCCCTGACCGAAAGATGCTGTGGCAAGTTCCACTTCGTTGAAGCTTCCTTCCGGATAAAATAAGCCACTGGTTTCCCCGTAAAGCTCAATGCCTGTTTTCTGGGTGAAACCGAAGCCTTTATAGTAGTTGTAGAAAGTGGTTTGACCGATTCTGGCACCGATTTGCATAAATGCCGGGTTACAGGAATTTTCCAAAGCACCGGTTAAATCCAGGATTCCATGACCTGCTGTTTTCCAGCAACCGATATGTTCTTTTGCCACCTGATAGCTACCGGTACAGTTGAAGGTATCCTGCAGGGATACCACGTTTTCTTCCAGCGCCATAGCGGAGGTGATGATTTTAAAGGTGGAACCGGGTTCGTAGCTGTCTACCACCGCTTTGTTTCTCCAAAGCTGGTTTAAGTAGTCGCTGGTAGCCTTTGATTTTTCTTCTGAATCTTCGATGGCATCAATTTCTTTTTTTGCGGATATATCTGTGATTTCAAAAGGAGCGTTTAAATCAAAATCAGGCTTGGTGGACATGGCGAGAATTTCACCGGTTTTTACATCCATAATAATGCCGGCAGCACCTTTTTTCAGATTCAAATCGGTAACTGCCTGTTCCAGATGTTTTTCCAAAAAGTGTTGAATGGACACGTCAATGGTCAGTGTGATATCCGCTCCGTCTTCGGGAGTGTAATAACGGTCGTATTTGTAGGGCATTTCTGTGCCGTCTGCATTTCTTGCAGTCACGATTCTGCCGTACTGACCTTTTAGTTTGCTGTCATAAATTTGCTCAATCCCCAATAGCCCCTGATTGTCTGCACCGGTAAAGCCGATGATGTGGGAAGCAATGTTGTTGTAGGGATAGTAGCGTTTGGTATCGGCATCTAAATAAACGCCGGAAAGATCTGCTTCACGGATAGCATCTGCCTGTTCTTTTTCCACTTTTCGTTTGATCAGAACATAAGAGGTGTTCATATCGATTTTTTCTAAGATGGATTCTTCGTCGATTTCTAAAATTGCAGATAAAGTTTGTGCGCATTTTTCCCGTTCGTTGGCTTTGCGGACGGTAACCGGAGAAATACTTACGGTTTCCACATCTGCGCTAACAGCAAGCTGTTTTCCGTTGCGGTCGTAAATGGTGCCGCGCTTTGCATTAATCATACGGTCACGTGTCTGCTGTTCAATGGCTTCTCTGGAAAGCCATTCACCGTCTACAAACTGAATGATGGAAATTCTCACTACAAAGAAAAGAAAGCATACCAATAGTACGCCTGATAACCACAAGATTCTTTTTTGGGTTTTTAATGTGCTGTTTTTCTTCATAAGAGACTCCTTTTTTGGAAAAATCCAAAGGGGAATATATGGAAAATTGAGGAATGATACCATCCCTCAATTCATCATATTAGCCTATTCGCCCAAATATGCCATCATACCGTTTTGAATACCAAAGTCGTTAGAAGAAGTTCCGCTTTGCGACGGAGCTTTCGCCATCACGCCATAATCCTGATCCGGCACATCAATGTACACAATCTGTTCGTTTCTGGCACGGTTCATACCGTAGCTCGCAATTGCCAATTCTTCCACAGTTTTTAAATCCATCTTCTGATTGATTTCAACTTCTGTTTTCTTATTGGCAGAATAAAGTTCTGCATATTGGGTTTTTAGGGCAGCGTTTTTTTTGCTCTGCTCTGTGATTTGTGTGTTATGAACAATCAAGGAGATACCGCCGAGAATGAAACAGAAAATGCAAACTGCTACCTGAAACTGAAGCCGTTTCTTTTCTTTGTTGCGCCGTTTTTTTGCGATGGGGCGAAGATCGTGCACAATGGCAGATTCTTCCGGCTTGCGTTGATATGCGAGATTTTCAAACGTCATAATGCGGCTCCTTTCTATATAATATAATAGGAAAAGATATTCCTTACAATTTTTCTAAAATACGAAGCTTTGCTGATTTGCTTCTGGGGTTTTTCTCCAACTCTTCCTGGGAGGGGAGAATGGGCTTTCTGGTGATGATTTTTGCAAGCGGTTTTTTACCACACACACAAACCGGAAATTCCGGCGGGCAGGTGCAAACATTCACCAGGCTTTTAAAATATTCTTTTACAATTCTGTCTTCTAAAGAATGGAAGGTGATAATGCACATCCTTCCACCGGGTTTTAACAGGTGAAAGAAACTTTCCAGCCCCTGTTTTAGAGATTCCAACTCACCGTTTACTTCAATGCGGATTGCCTGGAATGTTCTTTTTGCAGGGTGTTTTTCCCTGAGGCTTTTTGCCGGCATGGAGCGACGGATAATTTCAATTAACTCACCGGTGGTTTCGATTTCTTTTTCTTCTCGTTGTTTAACAATGTTTTTTGCTATGCTTGCGGCAAATTTTTCTTCCCCGTAGGTGGAAATAATGCTTGCTAACTGCTGAAATGAATATGTATTCACCACGGTTTTGGCACTGAACGAGGAGGTTTGATCCATTCTCATATCCAAGGGAGCATCTTCCCGATAGGAGAAACCGCGGTCTTTATTATCCAGCTGATAGGAGGAAACTCCCAAATCTGCTAAAATGCCATCCACTGGAGTGGAAACATACTCTGCAATATTTTTAAAGTCAGAACGGATGAACTGCTTCTGGCAATCTGTTTGAGAAAGCCGCTCGGTTGCTACCGAAAACGCATCTTCATCACGGTCCACTCCAATAAACATTCCGCTTTTTGAAAGCTTTTCGCAAATTTTTAAGGAGTGTCCGGCACCGCCCATAGTAGCGTCAACATAGGTGCCGTTTTCGGTGATTGCCAATCCGTCAATGCATTCTTGCAGTAATACGCTTACATGCTTAAATTCCATCGTTTTAAATTCCAAAAATTTCTAAAATTTCAGAAAGCTTCTGAGGTTCATCCTCAGTTTGCTTTTCATATTTTTCGTATTCTTCAACATCCCAGATTTCAATTCTGGAGGAGGCACCTGCGATAATAATGTCTTTATCCAGACCGGCAAATTCACGCAGTCCAGGCGGCACTACAAATCTGCCTTGCTTGTCTGCAGTGACCAATTCTGTGTGATTGAAGATATATCGCTGAAGTCTTCCGCCATTGTTAGAAATGGGGAGTGCCTTGATTTTCGCTTCCAGCTCGTGGTAGTCTTCCTGGGTATATACGAACAGACATTTTTCAAATCCGCGAAGCACGAAAAAACTTTCACCCAAATTCTCTCTGTATTTGGATGGAAGTATGATTCTGCCCTTGGCGTCTATGGAATGTTTCGCCTGACCGTAAAACATACCGGAACAGTACCCTTTCTGTAAGTTTTCTGGGAAAGTGCCATCGGAAACTCCCGAAAATGGGTTTTTCGACTCGATTTTCACCACTTCGTGGGTTTTCGTGCCACTTTCATCCACTTTTATATACATTTTAACATATTTTTGAAAAAAATCAAGTATTTTTATAAAATTTTTTCAGTTTTTTTGAAATTTTTTTCAAGTTGTGGGGGAGGGGCTTTAAAATGTGGATAAATCAAAGGATTTTTGAAAAAATAGGCATAAAAAAATAAGCTTTAGCAGAACGAAATCTGCCAAAGCTTATTTTTTTATCCGTTTTATCAGGAAAGAGGGGTGGGAACTGATTCCTCAGGTTCCTGTTTTTTCAGTTTTTTCATACATTTTGTTTTTATGTTTTCCAAAACCATATACACACAGGGCACAAAGACCAGTGTCAGTACGGTGGAGAAGGTTAATCCGCCAATAAAGGAAACTGCAAGCGGTTGCATCAGTTCTGCACCTTCCCCTTTAGAAAGAGCCATGGGGAACAGCCCTAAAATGGTGGTGATGGTGGTAATCAGAATGGGGCGGATTCTGGAAATGCAGGCACTTTTCAGTGCATCCTGCAGCGCAACTCCGGTTGCTCTTAACTGATTTGCATGGTCAATCAACACAATGGCGTTATTTACAACTACACCGCTTAATGCAATAATACCGATTAGGGCAGGGATAGAAAGGGACATGCCGGCAATCATTAACGCCAGTACAATCCCAATCATAGAAAGGGGAATGGCAAACATTACCGCAAACGGATGCAGTAACGATTCAAACTGAGCCGCCATTACCATATAAACCAGCAGTACGGAAACCAATAGCATCAGAAACAGAAGGTTAAAGGATTCTGCCATTTCTTTGGCGGAGTCGCCGGTGGAGATGGTATAGCCGTTTTCTACCGGAATTTCTTTTAGGAATGATTCAATTTGCGTGTTGATTTCACCGGGTGTTTTTCCGTAAGCAGTAGCAGAAACGGTAACAATTCTTTCCTTGCCGTTACGGGAGATGGAAAGGGGCACCGATTCTTTTTTGATGGTTGCCAACTCCGACAGAGGAATTTGCATTCCCGTGGGAGAGGGAATCATAATATTACCAAGATCTTCTTTGGTGTTGCGGTACTGATCCTGATAGCGGACCACCACATCATATTCGTTTCCGTCAATTCGCACAGCTCCCGCCTGGCTTCCCAAAAATGCAGACTGCACCGTTTGGGCAATACTTCTGGCAGAAATACCGTAAAGAGCTGTTTTATCACGGTCAATTTCGATGTTATATTCGTAAGAAACTTCGTCTAAGGAGGTGGACACGTCACGCACACCGTCTATGCCCATCAGGTAAGTTTTACATTCGTTGGCAAGACGTTCCAATTCGTCAAATTCGTCACCTTTGATGTTGATGCCAACGTTACTGCCGGAGCCCATCAGCATCGAGGTCATATCTGAAGCGGAAACCGTAATTTCAACGCCTGCAAAGTCTTGTACTGCCTGACGGATTTCTTCTGCAATGTCTTGAGAGGAATAGTTACGGTTTTTTCTGTCCTCCAGCATCAGCGTGATGGTTCCGGTACTGCTGTCGGAGGCGGAGGCAAAGCTCATTCCGCCGGAACCGTAGCTTTCCATACAGTCAGTCACCGTGACTAAGGGGGTCACCCGTGCCATCACAGAATCAAGCACTTCGTTACCAACTTTTTTGGTTTCCGAAAGTTCTGTGCCTTTAGGGAGTTGCAGGGTAATCTGCACGCTGCCGCTATCGGTTGCGGGAAACATTTCCATACCAAGCAGTGCAGCAGCACCTAAACTTAAGACGAAAATCACAACGCCGCCGATAATTACCCAACGCTTGTGGGAAAAAGCCAGGTCCAGGACTTTCTGATAGCTTTGCATCAGACGGTTTTCTTTTTTGTTTTTCTCTTTCGCTTTCGTGTCCAGCTTCAGAATCTTGGAGCAAAGCACAGGAACCAAAGTCAGAGCAACCAACAAGGAAGCTCCCAAAGAGAACATAATGGTCATTGCTACTTCTTTAAACATGGTGATAGCAATGTTATCACTCATGAAGAACAGGGGAATGTATACTGCGATGGAAGTTAAGGTGGAGGCAACCACCGCCATCGCAACGGTTTTGGTGCCTAAAATAGCGGCTTCCGTTTTGGAGTAGCCTTTTTCCAGGTATCCGTAGATGCTTTCCAGCACAACTACCGAGTTGTCTACCAGCATCCCAACTCCAAGGACTAACCCTGAAAGGGACATGGTGTTAAAGGACATTTTGTTAAAATACATAAATACAAATGTCACAATGACTGAAATTGGGATTGCACAACCGATAACAATGGTAGAGCGGATGCTTCTTAGAAATACAAACAGTACCAGAATGGCAAATAATGCGCCTAAAAGACCAGATTCCAGCAGAGAATTGATGGAGTCACGGATACTTTCTGCCTGGTCTAAAATTACAATATAGCGCATACCGTTGTAATCTTCGCAGATTTGATTCAATTCCGTAAGCAGGGCGTCGCAGACTTCGGTGGTGCTGTGGTTCGGTTGCTTATACATCAGAAAACTGATGGCTCCTTCACCGTTTACGGAAACAGCAGATTCGGTGTCTTTATGCGCAATAGAAATGTCGGCAAGTTCTGAAAGCTTCACATTGCCGTACACGGTTTGAATCACAAGATTCCGGATTTCTTCCAGAGATTTGATTTCGGCTTTGGTTTTAATCGTGAAGGTATTGTGTCCTTCCACCACCTGCCCGCCGGGCAGAGTAGCACTTTCCATCTGAATCAGTCCTGCCAGCTGGGTAAAGCTGATGCCGTACTGCTCCATTTTTTCTTTTTTTACATCAATCTGAATCTGATTATCATATACGCCGGTCGCAGTTACCGATGCCACACCGGACACCGATTCCAGACGGTCAATCAGGGTGTTCTGTGCCAGGTTGGAAAATTCGGTTAACCCTGTGGGACTGGTCATGGTGACTGCCAAAGCCGGCATTTGATTGGTGTCTAATTCCATAATAATGGGGTCGGAGGCACCGCTGGGCAGAAGTGCATCAATCATACTGATTTGTTCTCTTACCTTCAGCGAAGTGAAATTCATATCCGCTTCGGAGGATACTTCAATCATCACCATGGAACTTCCGTAGGAGGAGGTGGAGGTTACATTCACAAAGTTGGGAACTGTGGAAACGGCGTGTTCGATTGGCTCGGTCACTAGTTTTTCCACTTCTTCGGGGCCTGCACCGGAATAGGTCGTCATGACAATGATGTTGGGCATTGATACATCCGGCAAAAGAGATTGCTCCATATTAATGGTGGAAATTCCGCCGAATACCAACATCATAATGGTTACCATAAGAACGGTAACAGGCCGTTTCATCAGAGTTTTAAAGAATCTCATTCGGGAGTCGAACCTCCTTCGTGTTCTTTCACCACCCGAACCTTCACACCGTCAGACACGGTATGCTGTCCGCGGGATACTACACGGTCACCTCTGGAAACACCTTCCAGAATTTCTGCAGTTTCGCTATTCTTCATGCCTAAGGTGACAGGCGTTTTGGTAACAATGCCGTCTTTTTCTATGTATACAAAGGAATTTTCATCTTCTGTGATAATTGTTTCCAAAGGCAACATCACAGTTGCCTGTGCTTCATTCATCAAGAAGTTTACGGTGCCTACCATACCGGGTTTGATAGCGGAATCGGTATTGTCAATTTCTACGATTACCGTATATCCACTGCTTTGTGCAGTAACGCCGGGAGATACAGATGTCACCGAAGCCTCCACTGTTTTTGCAGCAGAGTTTACGGAAACTGTGGCAGTTTGCCCTACATAAATTTGGTTAATCATACTTTCCGGAACACTCAGCTTAAACTGAATTCTGGAGATATCTGCAATTTGGTATAAGGCACCGGTAGCCATTTCGCCCACTTTGGCATTTTCCATGACGATGATGCCGTTAATGGGAGCGGTAATATCCATTTCCGCCAAGGTTTTTTGAGTAGATTCCAGCTGTGCCAGTAAAACATTACGTCCTGCTGTTGCACTGGAAACACCGGAATTTGCCGCCACTACATTGTCGTCGGCGGTTTGTTTGGCAAGCTCCTGACTGCGGACTGCGTTATCGTAGGCGATTTTTGCAGTTTCATAGGAGGAAACTGCTGCCTGATATTGTCCCTGCACACTTTCAAAGCTGACACGGGAAATATTGCCCTGTTCATAGAGTACCTTCATATTTTCGTAGTTAGTGGTTTGCATATCCAGGTTGATTTTCGCTTGGTCCAAAGCACTTTTCGCTTGTGCAGCAGCCAAATCTGCTTGCATCAAAGTTTGTTCGTAGCCAACACCCTGCGCACGGTTGGAGCTAATCTGCGCAGACTCGATTCCTGCATTTGCTTGTTCTAACTGTGCGTTCAGAGATTTTACAGTTTGCAGCACGTCGGATTTATCCAAGGCACAAAGCATATCTCCTGAAGACACGCTGTCACCCAGTTTTGCATTCAATGATAAGATTTTACCCGGAGTTTTGGCAACCACGGTTGCTTCTGCAATGGGAGAGGCAGAGCCGGAAACTGTGTAATGCTCCTGCATCTCGCCTAAGGCTGCTACCGTGACTTCCACGGGAATTCCTGCCGGTTCTTTGGGAGCTTCGTTACTTGCACAGCCGGAAACCCAAAAAAGCAGAAAACAGCAGAGAAGAATACTGATATAGCGTTTCATAGTGTTATTGTTCCTCGCTTTCTTATACACCGTATGTAATTTCGTACTGATATTTTTCCACCGCCAGCTTATAGGAAAGTTTGGCACTTTCCAGCTCTGTTTGGGCCGAAAGCAACTCGGTCTGCACTTTTACCAGTTCCAAATTGGTAATCATGCCCATTTCAAACTTCAGTTTGGCAGTATCATATTCCCGTTGTTTCACATTCAGTGCCATTTCTGCAATTTCCAGGTTTCCTTTGGTGGAGGCGATATTATTGCCGGATGCTTGAATGGAAAGGCCGATTAAGCGGGAGTTGGAATCGTAGTTATATTTGCTTTGCAGATATGTGCTTTCCGCATTTTTGTAATCTGCAGTGTTTTCTGCGGTGATTTTCTGGGTAATGGTGAAATATAATTCGTCAAGCATTGCCAGTTCTTTTAATGCCAGCACATCGTAACGTGTTTGTAAAGCTTTGGGAATGTCGGTTGCAACCTCCGGCTGATATTCTTCTGAGGTAATGATATCCGTCAGGGAAAAATCGCAAGCACCGTCAATACCTAAGGCAATTTTAAAATCCTCTTTTGCCAGTGCCAGATTTCTGAGGGCATCTTCCAATGCCAAAGCGGTTCGTTTGACTTGGATTTCTGCATTGGCAACTTCTAATTCCGAAACCATTCCGAGACTGAACTGCGTGGACACGATTTGCTGATTTTCTTTTGCCATTTCTACACCGTTTTGGTGAATTGCAACTAACTGTTCTGCCAATTTGATGGTATAGTATTTTTCAGTAACCTGATAGGAAATACGGTTTTTGATTTGCTGATACTCTGCGTCTGCCAAACGGATTTGCATTTCTTGCGCTGCAACGGCATAGCCGTTTTTCACATAAATCAGTTCATTTACCACAAAAGGTGATTTCTTGGCATTGCGCTGCTCGGTTTTGGCTACCGATAAAGAAGTCTCTGCCGCATCTTTTTTTACCTCGCATGCTACCAGTTGCTGACTGTTGGTAAGCGCCATATGGATGGCTTCTTCCAAGGTCAGAATATACATGGAGGGAGCGGTGGGTTCTTCTGCATAGCAGGGGACAGAAAGAACCATAACAGCCACCGTAATCAGTGCAAAAATTTTTTTTATCATAAGATACTTCCTTTCTGTATCATTTTTCCGCGGTTGGTTTTTCATTATATCACGGAATTTTTCAGTTCGTCAATTATTTTCACAAAAACTACATCATTTATTTTGGTACTTTTTTCAACTTTACATATTTTTTAAAAAAAATCTAAAAAAAGTATTGACAAATTGAAATTCATTTGATATAATAGCCCTTGCTTGATGAGAGCAAAACCGAATATGGGAGCATAGCTCAGCTGGGAGAGCATCTGCCTTACAAGCAGAGGGTCATAGGTTCGAGCCCTATTGTTCCCACCACGAAAAAGACACCCAATGGGTGTCTTTTTTCAGTTTTACTTGACAGTAATCTGATTATTTTATATAATATTTTTGTATCAAACTGATTATGATTCGAGGTACATTATGGAAGCCTTATTATTTGAACAACTCCCCATTTGTGATGCTTTAAAACAAGGAATTGCACAGATGGGATTTCTAAAAACCACGCCCATTCAGCAGGAAAGTCTGTTTCCTATTTTAGAGGGATATGATCTTGTGGCACAAGCGCCCACAGGAACCGGAAAAACCTGTGCTTTTGGCGTGCCGGTTTTGGAAAAAATTATTCCCGATGAGGAAACGGTGCAGGCATTGGTGCTTTGTCCTACCCGTGAGTTGGTCATACAAATAGCAGAAGAATTGGGGAAACTGTCCCGCTATCAGAAGGGGATTCGCATTTCCTCTTTGTATGGCGGACAGCCCATTGAACGTCAGCTTCATGATTTAAAAAAACGTCCTCATGTGATTGTGGCAACGCCGGGCAGACTGATGGATCACTTACGCAGACGAAGTGTACGACTGGTGAATCTTTCCTATTTGGTATTAGACGAGGCAGACGAAATGCTTAATATGGGCTTTCGTGATGATATTGAAACGATTTTAGAAACAGCGCCTACCACTCGCCAGACCGTTCTGTTTTCGGCAACCATGCCTGCAGAAATCAAAGAAATTGCCCAAAGTTATCAGAAAAAAGATCGGGTATTTGTCAAAGTAACCGGGGAAGTGTTGACAGTTTCCAATGTGTCAGAGTACTATCTGGAAGTAAAAGGACCCAAAAAGCTGGATGCCTTAAGCCGATTATTGGATTTGCACGGTTACGGTCTGTCTCTGGTATTCTGCAATACCAAAAAGAAAACCTCGGAAGTGACAGAAGAACTGATTGAACGCGGTTATCCTGCCGAAATGCTTCACGGGGATATGAAACAGCCGGAGCGAGATCGGGTAATGAGCCGTTTTAAATCCGGGAAAACTGAAATCTTAGTGGCAACAGACATTGCTGCCCGTGGTATTGATGTGGATAATGTGGAGGCGGTTTTCAATTTTGATGTGCCTCAGTTTGAGGAATACTATGTTCACCGTATCGGTCGGACAGGCAGAGCGGATCACAAAGGTGTTGCATATACGTTTGTGGCAGGAAAAGAAATGTTCAAACTAAAGGACATTATGAAGTACACAAAATCCCATATTGAACCCTATAAAACACCTGCAGAAGCAGATGTATTGGAGGCAAGAGCCGATAAAACTGTTCAAAAGGCGATTGCTGTGACGAAAAATCCCAATTTTAATAGGTATTTAGAAATTTCACAAAAAATTGTTGGAGAAGGAAAGCTGACCGCAACAGAGCTTTCTGCAGCACTTCTTTGTATGCTGACTGAGGAGAAAAAAGTGGATAAAAAGCCTAAAGAAACCCGTGAGGTCAGCAAAAAAACAGGAGCTCAGCAGGGAATGGCAAGACTGTTTATCGGTCTGGGTTCTTTGGATAAAATCCGTCCCAGGCATATTGTGGAATTGGTTGCATCCAACACTTCTGTGCAAGGAAGCGACGTTGGAGCAGTGGATATTTTTGATAAGTATTCTTTTTTTGAAGTTCCTGCCGACAAAGCAGACGGGGTGCTGGAAGCACTAAAAGATTTAAGCTACCGTGGTCGGGAGATATTTGTGGAGAAAGCACAGGCAACCCAAAAGAACCCGAAAGGTGCAAAGAAAACCGGAAACTCCGGAAAACGAGAAGCGAAGAATCAGCGAGAATTTCGAAAATAAAAAAAGCGGTGATTTCACCGCTTTTTTTTATGATATTTTTACCACGGGCTTGATTAAATCCGCAGGCTTATTTTTCATTAAGAGCAAAGCTTCTTCAATTTTATCAAATCCTTCGAATACGTGAGTTACTAATCGGGAAGTATCCAGTTTTCCGGTGGCTAATAAAGATGCCATTTTTTCCATTTTCAGTCGTCCGCCGGGAGTTAAACCGCCATTGATTTTTTTATGTCCCATTCCGACACCCCATTCTACTCTGGGAATGGAAATGGTGTCACCCTCGCCAAGATAGTTCACATTTCCGATAGAACCACCCGGGCGGAGAATCCGGATTGCCTGGTCAAAGGTGCTGTTATCCCCGCCGGCAATGATAACTCTGTCAACCCCTCTGCCGCCTGTCTTTTTGAGAATTTGTTCCACAATGTCACCTTCACGGTAGTTGACGATGTCGGTTGCACCGTAGTATTTTGCTGCTTCCACACAGTTGGGACGGGACCCCACGGCAAAGATGCGAGCGGCCCCTCTTTTGTTGGCACCTGCCACACTCATCAAGCCAACAGGACCAATTCCGATGACGCAAACCGTGTCACCGAATTCAATGTCGCAAAGCTCTGCACCGTGGAAGCCGGTTACTACCATATCAGGTAACATACAGGCAGCCACCGGATCAACTCCTTCAGGCAATAACGCTAAATTGGCGTCCGCTTCATTCACATGAAAATATTCGGCGAACACACCGTCTTTAAAATTGGAAAACTTCCAGCCGGAAAGCATCCCGGTGGAATGCATAGGAACACCTGCCTGAGAGAATAAGGTTCCCCAATCGGGAGTAATTGCAGGCACAATCACCTTGTCGCCGGGTTTGAAATCGTGTACCAGTTCGCCTACTGTATCCACCACACCAACCGCTTCGTGACCTAAAATCATATTATGACGATCGCCGATTGCTCCTGACCAGACAGTATGAATATCTGAGGTGCAGGGAGCAATACAAATGGGGCGAACAATGGCATCTAAGGGGCCACAGGTTGGCTTTTCCTTTTCAATCCAGCCGGTTTCCCCAATTTTAATCATAGCATAACCTTTCATCAAAAAAACTCCTTTCCTTTCGGTATTTCTACTATAGTTTTGCCTGAACAGATGCAGTTATACCCGATTTGGAAAATTTCGGAGATGCTTTCTTTAATTTCTGAAAAACTATTGACAAAGACCTGCTTTTTTGGTATACTTTCTTGGTATCCTTATGGGAAACATTTCAAACATAAGGGCCTTTAGCTCAGTTGGTTAGAGCTCCCGGCTCATAACCGGTCGGTCCTGGGTTCGAGTCCCCGAAGGCCCACCAAAAAGAGCACCGCAAGGTGTTCTTTTTTTTTACAAAACTTTCGGGGACTCGAACACTGAGAGGGCACGAGCCGTCAGGAAAACAGTCCGGGGGACTGTTTTTAGGAGAGTGGTGCGAAGGTTGGTACCGAAAGGCGGAGCCTTTGGGTAACCGAGCAGACAAGGCGCAAAGCGACTGTGTCCCCGAAGGCCCACCAAAAAGAGCACCGCAAGGTGTTCTTTTTTATATCTTAAGGAAATTAACATTCCTCTTGCATCTTTTAAAAAGGTATGGTATAATGCTTTATATCTTATAGATAAAGGAATTATAGTATGGATAGAAAAAGCGGTGTGTTAATGCATATTTCTTCTTTGCCCGGGGAATACTCAATCGGTTCTTTCGGGGAAGAAGCAAAACATTTTGTTGAATTTTTAAAAGATACTGGTTTTACATACTGGCAGGTGCTTCCGTTTGGT
Organism: Clostridia bacterium; assembly: GCA_045540295.1. Classification (GTDB taxonomy): domain Bacteria; phylum Bacillota; class Clostridia; order UMGS1840; family UMGS1840; genus SIG452. Next base: position 26,940 of record JAZQGY010000013.1, on the reverse strand, counting down.
ATGGCGGACGGTTTTAATTCGCCTTATCAATCGTATTCTGCTTTTGGCGGAAATCCCTATTTTGTGGACTTGAATATTTTGGAAAAGAAAGGTCTTCTGACAAAAGAAGAACTGGAATCAGCCAAACAAAAAACGCCGTATGTGGCAGAATATGAACGGCTGTGGGAAGAACGGTTTTTACTCTTAAAAAAAGCATCTTCCCGAGTAGCAGACAAAACGGAAATAGAAAATTTCATTATAAAAAATAAACATCTGGAAGCGTTTTGCCGTTTTATGGCATTAAAAGAAGCAAATAACCATTTGCCGTGGAATGAGTGGACCACCGAAGAATTTCGTGAAGATATCCTCTTTGCTTGGGAAATGATTCAGTATGAATTTTTTACCCAATGGCATGAGATTAAAAAATATGCCAACGACCGTGGAATCAAAATCATTGGAGATATTCCCATTTATGTGTCTTATGATAGTTGCGATGTGTGGGATAACCGTAGCCAATTTCAGCTTTCCGAAGACGGAAAACCATTTTTGGTGGCAGGAGTTCCGCCTGATTATTTCAGTGCAGACGGTCAGCTTTGGGGAAATCCCTTGTATGACTGGGATGAGATGAAACAAGACGGTTACCAATGGTGGTGCGATAGAATTTCTCATATGGCAACCTTGTTTGATGCCATTCGCATTGACCATTTTCGTGCTTTTGAATCCTATTGGGCAGTACCCTACGGTGCCAAAACCGCCAAGGAAGGTAGCTGGAAGGACGGTCCCCGTATGGACTTTATCCGTGCCATTCGTGAGGCTGCAGGAGATTCTCAGATTATTGCAGAAGACTTGGGAGATATTACTCCCGAAGTGCATCAGTTGGTGAAAGACAGCACTTTTCCCGGTATGAGAGTGTTTCAGTTCGGCTTTTTATCCGAGGGAGACAGCTTACATAAACCTCATCATTATCCCAAAAATTCAGTTGCCTATACCGGCACCCACGATAACAACACTTTGTTGGGATATTTGTGGGAATTACCTGACCATCTTCGCAAACAAATGCTTTTATACTGCGGACATGAGGGGGATTGGGGAGCCGGGTGCAACAGTATGATTCGCACGGTTCTGCAAAGTCATGCAGACTGGGCGATTCTGCCCATTCAGGACTTACTTGTCTACGGTTCGGACACCCGTATGAATACTCCGGGAAAAGCAGAGGGGAACTGGCAGTTCCGTATCACAAAAGAACAGCTTCATTCCATTGATAAGTCTTATTGGAAAGAATTGAATAAGCGATATGCAAGATAAGAAAAAAGCTGACGAAAAGTCAGCTTTTTTTCTTTTGTATGAGGTCCAAAAAGGCTTGAGCGGCGTGGGACAGGGGATTGTGCTTTAGATAAGCACAACCGATGGCACGTGAGGGAAGGGGAGGAATCAGATTCATTTCCCGGACGGTACCGTTTTGAATGCTTTCCTCGGAAAATTCTTTCACCACGCAGGACACCCCCAAGTGAATGGAGGCAAACCGAATCAACAAATCGTGTACCGCAATTTCAATTTTGGGAGACATGGGGATTTTTGCTTTTTTAAATTCTTCCTCCACAAATTTTCGGGAGGTAGAGTTTGGTTCTAAAAGAATCAATGCTTGACTTGCCATTTCCTCCCAGGTGTAGGATTCTTTTGTGGGGAAATCCGCTCCGCAGACAAATATGTCGTGGATGGTAAGGCAGGGTTCCACCGTTAATTCTTCATCTGAAATCGGTAGATTCACAAACGCAAGCTCTGCTTTCCCTTCCTTTACATACTGCAGTAATTTTGCGGAATAGGAATTGGTCATCTCAATACGGATTTCGGGATAAAGGGTATGAAATTCTTCTAAGTAAGGCAATAAATAATGTGTAGTGACCGTGTCTCCTGCAGCAATCATCAGAGAGCCCGCGTGAAGATGATGAAGCTGTGCTAAAAGGGTTTCTCCCTGGTTGATGGAAGAAAGTGCGTTTTCCACCTTGGGGAGCAACAACTTTCCCTCACGGGTCAGGGTAACGCCCCGTCTGGAACGGACAAACAGCTGAGTGTTTAAATCGCCTTCCAACTGCTGGATACATTGGGAAATGGCAGACTGAGACACATACAGCTTTTCCGCTGCTAATGAGAAGGAGCCGTGATGTGCCACTTCAGAAAACACACGATAGTAATCAAGTTTGGTATTCATAGATAAGTACCTCTTATAACTGATACAAGTTTTATCTGCTTTACTAATAGGTTCAATTGTATTATAATAAAGACAGTAAAAATTGTCAAGTACGTTTTTTAGAAACAAAATAGAGAATAGTTAGGAGAATTGTTATGGAAAGAAAAGTCGGTACTGTTTCCCGTGGAATTCGTTGCCCCATTATCCGTGAAGGAGACGATATTGCGTCCATCGTGGTAAATAGCGTGATTGAAGCAGCAGAAGCTGAAGGATTTTCCCTTCGTGACCGTGATGTTGTTGCGGTAACGGAATCTGTTGTTGCACGTTCCCAGGGGAATTACGCTCATATTGATGCCATTGCAAAAGACGTGAAAAATAAATTAGGTGGCGGCACCATCGGGGTAATTTTCCCTATTTTAAGCCGTAACCGTTTTGCAATTTGTTTAAAAGGGATTGCAATGGGTGCTAAAAAAGTTGTGCTGATGTTAAACTACCCCAGCGATGAAGTGGGTAACGCTTTAGTATCCTTGGATCAGTTGGATGAAGCAGGGATCAATCCTTATACCGATGTATTAACCGAAGCAAAATACAGAGAACTGTTTGGTCAGAATCCCCATCCTTTTACCGGTGTGGACTATGTGCAATATTACGGTGATTTAATCCGTTCCGTTGGTGCAGAAGCAGAAATTGTGCTGGCAAATGATCCCAGAGCAATTTTAAATTTTGCAGACTGCGTATTAAACTGCGATATTCATAGCCGTGCCAGAACCAAACGTATTTTAAAAGCTGCAGGTGCAAAATGTGTGGTTGGTTTAGACGAAATCTTAAATAAAAGTGTTGACGGAAGCGGTTACAATGAAAACTACGGGCTGCTCGGCTCCAATAAATCTACCGAAGATACCATCAAATTATTCCCTCATGAATGCTTTGAAATGGTGGAAGGTATGCAGAAGCAGTTCAAAGAACGCACCGGCAAAAATGTTGAAGTAATGGTGTATGGTGACGGCGCTTTTAAAGATCCTGTCGGTCATATTTGGGAATTGGCTGACCCGGTGGTTTCTCCTGCATACACCAAAGGTTTGGAAGGCACTCCCAATGAGCTGAAATTAAAATATTTAGCAGATAACGATTTTGCAGATTTAAAAGGTGACGAACTGAAAAAAGCCATCGAAAATGCAATTCGTGAAAAAGACAGCAATTTAGTAGGAAACATGGCATCTCAGGGCACCACTCCCCGCAGACTGACTGACTTAATCGGTTCCCTTTGTGACTTAACCAGTGGTTCCGGTGATAAAGGCACGCCTGTGATTTTGGTGCAGGGGTACTTCGATAACTTAACTGACTAAGAGCTTGATAAAATGGCGCAGAGCAAGCAAACCTCATCGCTCGACGTACCTTTGTACGTCTTCGGATAACCACCAGAGGTGTTCGGTTTGTTTCCTCTGCGCCATTTTCTCTGCACTTTTGTATTTAGCAGGTGAAAGCGGCGCAAGCAAGCCTCATCGATCAACGTACCCTTGTACGTCTTCGGATAACCACCAGAGGTGTTCGGTTTGTTTCCTCTGCGCCATTTTCTCTGCGCTTTTGTATTTAACAGGTGAAAGCGGCGCAAGCAAATCTCATTGCTCGACGTACCTTTGTACGTCTTCGGATAACCACCAGAGGTGTTTGGTTTGTTTCCTCTGCGCCATTTTGTAATATTGAGGTGAATGATATGAAAAAAATCGGTATTATCGGGATGGGTGGCCGTATGCACTCCCTGGTTTTATATGAATTTTGCCATTTTCCCGAGCTTCAGGTGGTGGCGGTGGCGGATCCGGATTTGGAGAAAGCCAAAGAACGGCTGGAGAGCATCAAAACCGTGGATGCGTCTAAGGTTTCCTACTACGAAAATGGGGAAGATATGCTTGAGCGTGAAGAATTAGATGGCGTATTTGTCGGAACCCGTTGCAACTTACATAAAAAGTATGCCGTGGAAGTGTTAAAACGGAAGATTCCTCTGTTTTTGGAAAAACCTGTGGTAACCACTTTGGCAGATTATTATGAATTAAAAGAAGCAGTAGAAACCTATGGCGGTGTGGGGATGACTTCTTTTCCCCTTCGTCTGACCGAGGTGCTGCAAAAAGTGAAAGAAATTTATGATAGTGGTGTATTGGGGACATTGTCACAGATTCAGGCGTATAACAATGTACCTTACGGGAGAGTGTACTATAAATATTGGTATCGTGACGAAAGTATTACAGGTGGTCTGTTTTTGCAAAAAGCTACTCATGACTTGGATTATATCAATTATGTATTGGGACAACAGCCGGTGGAGCTATGCGCAATGGAATCCAAAATGGTATACAAAGGAGACAAGCCTGCCAATTTAAAATGTGAAGATTGTCCTGATTTTGAAACCTGCTATGAAAGCACCAAAGTGATTCGGGAGCAGGCAAAGGACGATCCCAACGGGGAGTACTGTTCCTACGGTATGGATGTTGGCAATCAGGACAGTGCCACCATTCTGATGCGTTATGCTGATGGGATGCATGCCGTTTATACCCAGAATTTTGTGGCAAGAAAAGAAGCGGGCAAACGGGGGATGCGAATGATTGGGCAGAAGGCAACTGTGGAATTTGACTGGGTGACCAACGAAGTAAAACTTTTCCGGCACGACGAAAGTAAGGTGGAGCACATTTTGGTCCGTCCCAACGGAGGTGGTCACGGTGGAGGCGATTACGCTTTAATCCGTGATTTTACTGCCATTTTAAACGGTGATACCTCTTATTCCAGCTTAACAGACGGTTTACAGAGTGCATATCTTTGTCTGAAAGCAAAAGAATCTGCCGAAAAACATCAGTTTATCACACTATAACACAAAATCATACAAAATAACAAAAAAATGACAATACTGTAACAAGTATTGTCATTTTTTATTTTATGTGTTACAATGAAATTGTAGAAATTACAAAAAAAGTAGGGATGATTCCCAATCTGTAAACAGAAAGGTTGATGAGAGATGAAACGAGTTGTTTCCATAATTGCGATGCTGTTGGCGGTAGCTATTTTAGCCGGCTGTTCCGCGCCGAATACCGGTTCTGAAAGCGAAACGCCTGCACCCACTCCCACTGCTACACCAGAGCCGACCCCATCTCCCGAAGAAATCTTTTTAGATACTTATATCAACACGGATGAACGTCCCATTGCCGTGATGATTGACAATGATGATAAAAACGCCCGTCCCCATGCAGGTCTGGATGAGGCGTACTTAGTTTATGAAATGAACGTGGAAGGCGGCTCTACCCGCTTTATGGCGTTGTACCGTGGGGTTGATACCGAGAAAATCGGGCCGGTTCGTTCCTCCCGTCACTACTTTTTGGATTATGTGATGGAAAATGATGCGATTTATACTCATTTCGGCTGGAGCCCCAAAGCCATTGAAGATATTTCTGCATACGGAATACAAAAAATCAACGGTGTTTTAGGCGGAGATGGCGATATTTTCTGGAGAGAAGAAAAATTCAAGGGCGATTGGCACAGTGCCTATACCTCCATTGCAAAAATCAAGGCGAAAGCTGATCAGAAAGGCTTTTACGATACCACTGAGCGGACGAACGGTTTATCTTACGCAACACAACTGTTCACCCCGGATTCTGACTTGGAAGCAAACACCGTGTATCTGAACTATTCCGGCAGATACAAAACTTCTTACATTTACAATTCCGATACCGGCTTATATGAAAAACAGATTTTCTCAGAACCCCATGTTTTGCAAAACGGAAAAACCGTTTCCTTCCGGAATGTGATTGTGCAACTGGTACCGGTGACTGCATTAGGTGACGGCACTGACCGCCGAAACCTTCTGAATACCGGTAGCGGAAAAGGCTATTATATCACTAACGGTGTGTACGAAGAAATCACCTGGCATAAACCCTCCCGCCGTGAAGACACTGTTTATAAAAAGGCAGACGGTACCCCACTTCAAATCAATGCCGGCAAAACCATCATCAATCTGATTGATCCTGCAACGGGAGTCCAGTTTGAATAACGGTTGATAAGGAGTATTGTTATGCGGAACGAATTATGGAGTATTGCATTTACTGTATGGAATCTGATTGTCTTCTTTCTGTTCGGATGGGATAAGCTGGCGGCAAAAAAACATTGGAGCAGAATCCAGGAAGGGCTGATGCTGCTTGTGGCGTTTTTATTTGGCGGTGTTGGCGCAATGTTTGGAATGGTTCTGTGGAATCATAAAACTTCCAAGATGAAATTCCGTCTTCTGATTCCGTTATTCGTTGTTCTAAACGGTATGGTACTTATGATTTTGCCGTTTTAAGCGATATTGAAAAAAGCATCTGCAAGCAGCAGATGCTTTTTTTCAGCGTTACATAATGGCTTCTCCATAAAGCCATAGCTTTGTGTATATCAGGCAGAGAATCATACTGATTGCAATGAATATGTAACGTACATATTGATTTTTAATGGATGCAAAAATGATGAATAACGGCACGCAAGCACACATATAACGGGAGCCGCTGATGAGCCATCCGTGGGTGTAGCAGGTGAAAATGTAGGCACCAAGGTACACCAGGTATTCTGTGCGTACTTTTTTATAAATACCGTAGAAAATAGAGAGCGTTCCGACAAAGAATAAGATGAGCTGAGGCCAATAGATGATATTTGCCAAAAACGGGTAATCTTGTGCCATATTATAACTGTATGATAAGGTTTTTCCGAACCATTGTGCTTTGTTGTACCACGGGGCTGCTGCTTGAAACTCCAAGTACTGGAACCAGTTTCCGAAGATGATTTGATTCATCAGAAGATATACGAAAAATCCCAACGGAATTACCAGGGACCAAAGAAATTCTTTTATTTTGAATTTCTTTTCGCAAATGAGCTCACAGAAGACGTTTACCATCGCGCACACAAATAAAAGAACGCCCTGGGTTCTGGAAAGACAAGCTAAAAATCCGCAGAGTGCCATCCATCCAGGCTTTTTTGTTCGCATAAAATACAGGCAAAGCACCGTTGTCAGAAGAAACACACTTTCAGTGAAAATAGCACCGTAAAACATGGAGAAGGGTGCCACCATCAGAAGACAAAGTCCGCTTACAGCCTGTTTATCGCTATAGTCTAACCGCAAAAGCTCATAAAACACGCAGGCAGCTGCCATAAAGGAAAGGTTGGAGACGATAACCCCACTGACAAAGTAATTTTGGCAAATGATATTAAAAATTCTTATCAGAAGAGGATATAACGGATAGAACACGATGAGCTTTGCGTGTTCACCCGTTGCTGTATAACCGTGCTCTGCCAGATACAGATAATGAGGAGAATCACCGGAAACGGAAAATGCTTGGCCAATCAGCTTGGCAAAGGGAACATTTTCACCACTCATCCAATATCCCATCAGATAAAAGAACCATCGGGAGAACAGTGCAATCAGAGCAATCCAAATCCAGTTTTCAAAATTGATTTTTTTGGGAGTTAACGGGTTTTGTCTTGGTTTAAAAAGTGCAATCAGTACACAGATTCCTGCTAAAATCAGCAGCATAGAGCCAAAAACGTTCAGAAAATCTGCCATAGAAATTCTCCTTTTTAAAGCGGTTATTTTCCTTTAGATTCATTATAAATCATAAATTACAAAAACGCAAGAGTATCTCCGGAATATTTTCTAAAAAAACTTGAAAAACCGAAGCGGATATGCTATAATAAAAAGAAATAATTTTAGCATTACCGGACCCTAAATTTGATACAACCGTTTGGAGGTAATAATATGAAATATGTTGTTTTTTTGTGTGACGGGATGGCAGACCTTAAGATTCGTGAATTTGACAACAAAACACCTCTCGAGGCAGCACATACCCCCAACATGGACAAGTATGCTAAAAAGGCTGTTTTAGGCACCTTAAAAACTGTGCCGGATCATCTGTCCCCCGGAAGTGACGTGTGTAATCTTTCGGTGATGGGGTATGATTCCAATCTGTATTACACCGGCCGTTCTCCTTTGGAAGCGGCGAGTATCGGCGTTACCTTGGAGGATAACGAAACATCGTTTCGTGCCAATCTGGTAACACTTACAGGAGAAGGTGTATACGAAGATTTGGTAATGGAAGACTACAGTGCAGGGGAAATCAAAACTGCAGATGCAAAAAAAATTATTGCAGATTTGATGCCTGTTTTAAATGACGAACGGACTAAAATTTATGCCGGAGTTTCTTACCGTCATCTTTTGGTTTTGGCAGATAAGCAGGTAGAAGGAAAACTGATTCCGCCTCACGATATTTCCAAGCGTCCCGTGAGGGACTATCTTCCAAAAGATACCCAAATTCTTTCGCTGATGAAGAAAAGCTATGAGTTTTTAAAAAATCATCCTTATAATATTGAAAGAATCAAAGAAGGCAAAAGGCCTGCTTCTTCCATTTGGGTATGGGGCGAAGGGAAACGGCCGAGAATGGATAGCTTCCGGGAAAAATTCGGCGTGAAAGGTTCTGTAATCAGTGCTGTTGACTTAATTAAAGGCATCGGCATTTTAACCGGTATGCGTTCCATTGAGGTGGACGGTGTTACCGGCAATATTGATACGAATTTTGACGGGAAAGCGCAGGCTTGTATAGATGCATTTCGCAGTGGTGACGATTTCGTGTATGTGCACATGGAAGCACCTGACGAGTGCGGCCACCGTTTTGAAGCAGATAACAAAAAACTGGCAATTGAACTGATTGATGAAAAAGTGATTGGCCCTGTTTGCCGTTATTTAGAGGACAGTGGGGAAGACTTTGCCATTTTGGTAGCGCCTGACCATCCCACTCCCATTGCAACGGGTACTCACGCCAGAGATGCGGTTCCCTTCTTTGCATACTACAGCAAAAAAGAAGTGGATGGCGATGTCTACAATGAAGATACCGCCAAAGAAACAGGATTTCACATTGAAAACGGCTATGAACTGATGGGAAAGTTTTTGAATCTTGATTTGTGGAAATAGGCAATTGTTTTTTATGAGAGGAGCATTTATTTGAAGCGATTACGGGAAGAAGTGAAACTGAAGAATTTTTTACTGTTAACCGTGGCAGGGTTTATCAATGCCTTTGGGGTAACTGTGTTTCTGGCACCTGTCAAACTGTATGACAGCGGGATTTCCGGAACCTCTATTTTGCTTTCTCAGTTAACGCCTGAATATCTGTCTTTGTCCTTTTTCCTTTTGATTTTAAATATTCCTCTTTTTGCATTTGGGTATAAAAAGCAAGGACTCGGATTTACCGTGTATTCCATTTATGCGGTGATTATGTATTCTCTGGGAGCTTGGCTCATTACCGATGTGCTTCCGTTGGATGTAGCTTTTTCTTCTCCTTTTGCAGGAAACGATTTATTGCTTTGTGCTTTATTTGGCGGCGTCATTTCCGGGATGGGCAGCGGTCTTACCATCCGTTTTGGCGGTGCCATTGACGGCATTGAGGTTATGGCAGTTACCTTCGCGAAAAAACTTGGATTAACCGTTGGCACCTTTGTGATGATTTATAACGTAGTTTTATATGTCATCTGCGGCATTTTGTTAAACAGTTGGATTCTTCCGCTATATTCTATTGTGACCTATTATGCGGGATTAAAAACCATCGACTTTATTGTGGAAGGCTTTGACCGTTCCAAAGCGGCAATGATTATCACCCAAAAGCCGGACGAGGTATGCGAAACCTTAATGAGCACCTTTGAAAGCGGCGCAACCCGGATTGCCGCAAAAGGTGGCTATTCCAACCAGGATAAAACCGTGATTTATTTTATCGTGGACCGTTTCCAGATTTCCAAAATGAGAGAATTGGTTCATCAGATTGATAACACTGCCTTTATCACTATTACCGAAGTGGCAGATGTTTATAAAGCGAATATGTAGTTTTTAAAAAACAGCTTTAAAAACGGGAGGGGAAGCCTAATGATGAATGTAACCTATGGTGGGTATCAGGAAGAAACTCTTCGAGTTTTCACAGACCGTGAAACTCCCAGAGCAGCCTTCTGGAATCGGTACCGCCAGGTAGAGGAACAGATGCAAAACGGAATCAGCGCTGTTAATGTGTTGCATTATTACGGTGTAGGCGGAATCGGGAAAAGCACCCTACTGGAAAAACTAACAGAAGAATTACGTGAGCAGGTGCAAAACCCGATGTATGTGCAGTTTGATTTTTGCGATGCTCAGGACAGTCGTACTGTGTTGACCCGATTGGCAGAAGAGTTGACAACAAAATATCATTTCACGTTTCCCCAGTTTGATATTGCCAATATCACTTACGCCAAACGAACTAACACACATTTTAATGAGAGGGATATTCAGCAGTTCTGCCAGAAAAGTCCGTTTTTGCGTCTGGCAGTGAAAACGCTGGACGTGTTGACCGGCTCTGTGGCAACCAAGATTTTCGAGGTTGCAGATGACGCATTGGCAGAATTCCGGAATTATTTAAAACGCAATAAGAATAATATCCAGAAAATGGATCATATTGACTTAAAAGAGTTGTACAAGCATCTTCCTTATTATTTCGCATTGGATATGCAGTACAATTTAAAGGATCAAAATCAGCCTTTTGTGGTATTTTTAGATACCTATGAAATGCTTGTAAACGAGATTTCCGGCTTGGGAAATCCATTGCACAGCGACTTATGGCTCAGAGATGTCAACGGTTTGATTCAGCGTATTCCCAATGTGCTTTGGGTCATTGGTGGCAGAAATAAATTAAAATGGGAAGATTTCAACAAAGATTGGTGCGGTGCACTGGAACAGCACCTTTTAGGGAACCTTTCCGAGGACGATAGCGACAGCTTTTTGGCAGGATCCGGCGTGAACGATGTATCGCTTCGCAAACAGCTTTATCGGTTGACGGGCGGAACACCGCTGTATCTGAATCTTTGTATGGATACATATGACGAGTTGGTTGGAAACGGCGAAACACCTACCATCGATGTATTTGGGGAAACGCCGGAAGAACTCATTGAAAGCTTTGTGCGTTATATGGACGACAGAACGCAGGATTTTGTGTACTTTTTAGTGTGTCTCGGGCGTTGGAATGACGAAATCGTAACCAAGGTTGCCGAAAAGGTATTTTCACCGTTTCCGTACACCTTATATCAGAAAATCAAAGGGCTTTCCTTTATCAGTGAAACAGAACAGGCTGTTTTTGCTGTGCATCAGACGGTTGGGCAGGTCTTGGAACAGCGATGTCCCGTTTCATTGCGGAAGAAGACCGGGCAGGCGATGCTGGAATGTTTCTCCGGAGAGAACGCTACTGACGATATTTATGACACACAATACGGTATGCGTCTTCAGCATTTGTTGCGTGCCGGTATGCTTTTAGATTTAAGCAGGGAAGAGTTGTATCAGTTTTATTGTGAACACATTCGTCCCGAACTGCAAAAAATGATTGATACCTGTTTATTTGAACAGGCGGAAATGATATTCCGTCCGTTTTTCATCTATGCTACCGAGCAGAAGGATGATATCCTTTATGTTGCTGCGTCCATTGATAATTGCTATTTTGAAGAGCAAAAGGGCAATTGGAAGGAATCTCTTACTCAAAAGGAACATACCTATCGGGAAGCCGTGAGAATTTTGGGAGAGGATCATCAGGAAACTTTGGTGGTGTTGGGAAACATTGCCACCGCCTTGGAAGATTTCGGACATCTTGATGAGGCAATCAATCTGCATCGGAAAACTGCCGAAAAACGAGCCCTGGTTTTAGGAGCGGATCACCCGCAGACTGTTTTGGCGAGAAGCCTGTTAGCAGCGTCACTTTGCAACGCAGAGGAACCTGAGGAAGCATTGCGGATGCAGGAAGAGGTCATACAGAAGCGTATTGAATATTACGGAGAAAATCATGCTATGACCTTGCAGGCTATGGGCAACAAAGCGATGATTTTGTATAAACTAATGCAATATGATGATGCTTTGAAGCTGAAAGAAGAGGTTTTGAAAAAACGACAGCAATATTTAGGAGCAAACCATCCGGATACCATTGCTTCGGTAAATAATTTGTCTTGTATCCTATGTGATATGGGGCGTCAGGAAGAAGCTCTCGAAATGCAAAGGGAGGTCTTTCGGATTCAAAAAGAAATTTATGGCGAGAGTCACCCGATTACCCTGACAGTCCGTTTTAATATTGCTTTGACGCTGATGGATCTCGGAGAAAAAGAACAAGCATTGGAAATACACCGCGAAGTCCTTCATGACCGGATAGAAGTTTTAGGGGAAAACCACCCGAAGGTGTTTTCTTCCAGAAGAAATGTGGCACGTTTGCTAAGAGATTTGAAGCATCAGGAGGAAGCGTTGCCACAGTTGGAGGAATTGGTCAGTCAGGCTACGTCAGTTCTGGGTGCAAAGCATCCGGAAACTATGCTGTGCAGATCGTCTCTTTCTAAAACTCTGGTTCAGATGAAAAAGTATGGTAGAGCAGAACTTGTGTTGCGTGCCTTGCTACGTGATTGTGAAGAAGTGTACGGTTTATCCAGTCGCAATACTAAGGATACTGCAAGAGGGTACGCAATTACTTTGGTGGAACTCCGACGACCGGATAAAGCCAGACAAATTGTAAAAAAATATGGTTTGAATAAGAAGTAAGATTTTTAATATCTAATAAAAAAGGAGAATTACTATGGGATTTTTAACTGGTAAAACTGCGATTATCACAGGAGCAGGCTACGCCGTGTTATCTGACGGCAGATGTGGCTCCATCGGCTACGGAATTGCCACTGCTTATGCAAAAGAAGGTGCAAACATCGTAATCACCGGCCGTAATGTGGCAAAATTGGAAAAAGCAAAAGAAGACTTAGAAGCCAAATACGGCATCAAGGTGTTGGCTTTGCAGGCTGATATCGCTGCAGGAAACGACAATGAAGCCACTGCAAAAATGGTTGCAGAAGAAGCAATGAAAGCCTTTGGCAGAATTGATGTGTTAATTAACAATGCTCAAGCCTCTGCATCCGGCGTGACCATTCAGGACCACACCACAGAACAGTTTGATTTAGCAATGTATTCCGGCTTATATGCAACCTTCTACTATATGAAGGCTTGCTATCCTTATTTAAAGGAAACACAAGGCTCTATCGTGAACTTTGCTTCCGGTGCTGGGCTGTTCGGCAATTACGGACAGTGTTCTTATGCAGCAGCAAAAGAAGGCATCCGAGGATTGAGCCGTGTGGCAGCAACCGAATGGGCAAAAGATGGCATCAATACCAACGTAGTTTGCCCGCTGGCTTGGACTGCGCAGCTGGAAAACTTTGAAAAAGCATATCCGGATGCTTTTAAAGCAAACGTAAAAATGCCTCCTGCAGGTCATTTCGGCGATCCTGAAACTGAAATCGGCAGAGTTTGTGTGCAGCTGGCAAATCCGGACTTCAAATACTTAAACGGCGAAACCCTCACCTTAGAAGGTGGCATGGGTCTGCGTCCGTAAGACAGGAGATTTACTATGATTTTTGATACCATTGCAAATTGCGAACAGTATTTTGGATTGCATCCCCAATATAAAAAGGCGTTTTCTTTTTTAAAAGATGCAATGAAACAATTTCCTGAACCCGGGAAGCATGAGATTGACGGAGACAGCCTTTTTGCATCGGTGCAGGCGTATAACACCTTAACCGAAGACGGCAAAATGGAAGCTCACGAAAAATATATTGATATTCAGTTTATCGTTTCCGGAAAAGAAATCATGTATGTGAACGATATCACAAAATCGGAGCTGACTGATGCGTATCGGGAAGACTGGGATGCCGCGTTTTATAAAGTGGACGGCAATGCATCTGCATTAACCTTAACTCCCGGTTGCTTTGTGGTGCTGTTACCCAACGATGCTCACAGACCTTGCGTAGCATTTGATGGGGTTTCTGAACCGGTTCAGAAAATTGTGATGAAGGTAAAACTGTAGACATTGCAGCAAATGATTCGATGAACTACAACAGGGAACAGCATACAGGCCGTTCCCTACTTGACAAATGATTTTGGCTGTGTTATCATAGTATCCGATGAGTAAAACAGACAGTCGCGGGGAGGAATTCCCAAAGAATTCTTTCGTGAGGAAAGTCCGGGCTTCACAGAGCAAGGGTGCCGGTTAACGACCGGTGGAGGTAACTCTAAGGAAAGTGCAACAGAAAAGAACCGCCATTTTCTTTTTTTAGAATCTGGTAAGGATGAAAAGGCGAGGTAAGAGCTCACCGGCAATCTGGCAACTGATTGGCCGTGTAAACCCCACCCGAAGCAACACAAGACTGCACGATAGCTTGCTCGGCTGTGCGAATTGTGGCTTGAGGTAATCAGCAATGGTTATCCTAGATAGATGGCTGTCTAATACAGAACCCGGCTTATAGTTTTGCTCATGCTATAACAAAAAAATCCCCTGAAATCATATGATTTCAGGGGATTTTTTTCGTTGTTTTTGCTGGTTAGTTATTGAAGCAAAACAGTAAGATAATTGCAATAATAATGATAATGGTGAGCCAGTTATCATTATCGCAACCGTTACGGTAGTTGTTGTCGCAGCAAGGGTCTACGCGACAACAGTTATCGTTTTGGAATAAACCGTTCATTTACAGCACTCCTTTTAGAATTTCATCTGGCGATGCCTATGGAATTAGTCGCAGCAGCTATTGGTTCTGGTATCAGTGCCGCAGCCACCGCAGAAGAATAACAGTACAAACAGAATGATAAACCATAAAATGGTGTTATCTTTGCAGCCGTCTTCTTTACAACCTCTGAATAATTGCATAACAAATCCCTCTTTTTCATAATTTTTGAGTGAAGAATTCACCCTTCACCACTAATATATGAAAACACAGAGAACCTGTGAAAAAAATTATAAAAAAAGAACCGCGTTTTTAAAAAACACAGTTCTTTTACTGTTCGTTTGATTCCACAAACCGCAGAATCAGCTGAGCTTTATTTTCGTCTGCATCAATGGAGCATCCTAAGAGGGCTTCCAGTTCCGGTTTTGTTACGGTAACCAAATAAGTGTTTTCAGAAAGCTCTTCATTGGGGAATTGGGAGAGAATTTGCTCTTTCCATTCTGCTAAAACGGTAACATCTTCCGTTGCCACAATATTTCTTTTTAAGGTAAATGCTTCTTCGTTTGTTGCGATAGTGTCTCCGGAATCCTGATTTACTTCACCGCCTCCGCCGCTATTGGCTTCTTCATTGCCGGCATAAGCTGCAATCTGAGTGGAATGATCAGATAGAGGTTCTATTGCAGCAACTTCAGGGGCATTGGTTGGCGTTGTTACCGAAGGCTCCGGAATCTGTCTGGTATATTGCACCACTTCCGGAGTTGCCAAAGGCGGTTCATCCGTTTCTTTTGTGATGGAAGCAGTGTTTTCTACCGTTACTGTGTTTGCTGCATTTTGTAGCTTAGTGTAATTGGAAGTTCCCCAAATTCCTGCTACAAGCAGAAAGGCACAGGCTGTGGCAGCAGAAAGAATTCTTTTGTTTTGCCAGAAGGGAATTTTTTTCTTTTGTTTTGTTTGATGAATAGCATATTTGATTTTAGCATTCAAATCGGAAGGAACGGGAAAATCGTTTTCGATTTTCACATCTTGGAAGTAAAAACGGTAAAGCTCTAGCTGTTTTCTACAGGCATCGCAAGTTTTTAAATGGTCTTCAATCGCCTGCTTTACACCGGCATCTGCTGTGCCGTTTACATAACTGTCAAAGAGCTCAACAATTTGTTTACACTTCAAAATTCATCCCTCCTTTTTTGTTTTTTATTTATGTAATGCCTATTTCGATGGTTTAGACGAAGCATTACGAGAAAAGTTCCGTATTTTTTTCTAATTTTTCCAAAAGTGCTTTTCTGGCACGGTTAATTCCCGATTTTACGGTGCCGGTATTCATGTGTAAAATGTCGGCAATTTCCTCATAGGAAAGCCCTTCGATGTCCCTTAGCACAATCAGTTCCTTCTGCTTCGGCTTTAAGGTGTTGATTGCTTGGTATAAGGCTTCTTTTCTTTCTCTTTCCAGCACAGTTTTTTCTACATTTTCCTTTTCATCCGGAATTTCCAGGGCATATTCTTCATCCTCAGAGCCGGTGGCGTATAGGGAAGTCACAGTTTCTTTTTTTCGTTTCCGAAGCATATCCGTACAAACATTGACGCCAATCCGATAAAGCCAGGTGGAAATACTGGACTTTTCTTCAAATTTGTGAAGATTCATATAAGCTTTTAAAAAGACAGTCTGCACAGTATCTTCAGCATCTCTTTCATTTTGCAGCATTTTTAAGCACAGGTAATAAAGCTTTTTCGAATAGCGTTCCACCATTTCGTTAAAAGCTTCTTCATTGCCGTTTTTTAATTGTCTAATCAGTTCTTTTTCATCCATGGAAACGGCTTGTCCCTTTCGTTAAAAATCAGATTGCGTTGAAAATCCTTTCTGAAAAGCATCTAAAATACTTCTTACCGGAATCAATTCCAGTCTGAAATCTGATGCCTTTATATATGTATAGTTATGATAGGGCAGAATGCAACGGGTAAACCCAAGCTTTTCTGCTTCTGAAATTCTTTTTTCAATACCGCTGACTGAACGGATTTCTCCCAAAAGGCCGATTTCACCAAATACGGCACAGTCAGAAATCAACGGCAGGTTTTTTACGCCGGAAGCAATTGCCATCGCAATGGCAAGGTCGCAGGCCGGCTCTGATACCGATAGCCCTCCGGTCAGATTCACATACACATCTGACTGAGGCAGCATACTGAGTCCTGCCCGTTTTTCCAGCACAGCAATCATCAAGTGGAGTCGGTTAAAATCAATGCCTGTGCCACTTCTTCTGGGGTTATTGTAGGCGGTTTTGGAAACTAATGCCTGCACTTCCGCTAAAATGGGACGGCTCCCTTCTAAAGTACACGCAATAGCACTTCCCGATACACCGTTCACCCGTCCGCCGATAAACAGTTCAGAAGGGTTGGTGATTTGGGAAAGACCGTCAGAGAGCATATCAAAAACGGCAATTTCATTGGAAGAACCAAAACGGTTTTTGTTCGTTCGGATAATCCGGTACGCTGATTGCTTTTCCCCTTCAAAATAAAGCACGCAATCAACCATATGTTCCAGCACTTTAGGGCCGGCAATCATTCCGTCTTTCGTCATATGCCCCACAATAAACACGCAAGTGTTGGTTTCTTTAGCGTAACGCATCAACCTCATGGTACATTCTCTTACCTGGGAAATGCTTCCGGGGGTAGAGGTGATTTCTTCGGAGTAAACTGTTTGGATGGAATCCACCACAAGAATACCCGGTTTTACAGCTTGTGCCTCATTCATAATAGCGTTCAGCTCGTTTTCGGCATACAGAAAAATTTCTTCTTCCGAGGCACAAAGACGTATAGCACGCATTTTAATCTGGGTTTTAGATTCTTCTCCCGATGCGTAAAGCACCCGTTCACCGTTCTTTGCAAGATTGCTGCAAATTTGCAGCAGTAACGTGGATTTCCCAATTCCGGGGTCGCCGCCTAATAAACACACGGACCCGGGCACAATACCGCCGCCAAGCACTCGGTTTAATTCCGAAAATCCGGAATCCATTCGGGGGACCGGCGTTAAGTCTACTGTTCGGATAGACTCACTCTTTTGCGGTTCACGGACAAAACAGGATGCAGACGGTTTTGTTTTGGAAATTTTTTGTTCAAAAAAAGAATTCCACGCTGAACAGGCAGGGCATTTACCCAGCCATTTTGAACTCTCATATCCGCATTCATTACACACAAAAACAGTTTTTGTTGCCATCTCAGATCCTTTTCGCATTAGGGCGTGTTTACCATTCATAATTATATAATGGATTATGTTGTAGTTACCTAATCGATTATACAATAAAATGCACAATTTGTCCAGCGTTTTTTTGAAAATTCTATTCATTTTGACAAAATGAATAAAATTAATCAATTTTTAGCATTTTTTTTGAAAAATCACTTGCTTTTTTTTCAGAAATATGGTATATTTTATGATGGTAAAAAGAGAAGTGCGTCCGTAGAGATTACGGCGTTGGAAAACCAAAATTAAAAGGAGAAAAAAAGATGCAGTCTGTTATTTACACACTCAGCTTTTTAATTCAAGTTTTTGCCTATTTGATTACAGGATATCATTTTGTAGTCTCTATCTTTGCATGGTTCCCCAGAAAGGAAAAACCTTTTGTGGTGGATAAAAAACACACCTTTGCATTGGTGGTTGCTGCGCATAATGAGCAGAGCGTAATCAGAAATATGGTGGAAAGTCTCACTGCATTAAATTATGATAACGATTTATACGATATTTATGTGATTGCAGATAACTGTACCGATAAAACCGCTGAAATTGCCAGAGATGCCGGAGCTATTGCTTTAGAGCGTTTCAACGATAAACAGCGCGGAAAAGGGTACGCACTGGATTGGGCCTTCAATAAAATTTTTGAAGGGGATAAAGAATATGATGCAATTTGCGTCTTTGATGCCGACAATATTGCTCACGCAGAATTCTTAAACGAAATCAACAAGCGTCTTTGTCAGGGATATGAAGCTGTTCAGGGATACATTGAAACTAAAAATCCCTATGATACCTGGGTTACCGCTTCTTATGCGATTACGTTCAGCTGTATGAACAAAATTTATCAGACAGCAAGATTTCATGCAGGCTTGCCCAATCAGTTAAACGGTACCGGTTTTGCATTAAAAACCGATATTATTAAGAAATTCGGTTGGGGTGCTACCTGTTTGGCAGAGGATATGGAATTCACGATGAAGCTTCTGCAGCAGCACATTCTGGTTGGATGGGCTGAAAAAGCCATTGTATATGACGAAAAACCGTTGACTTTATCTCAATCCTGGAAACAGAGAGTCCGTTGGACACAGGGCCATGCAGACGTTGCATCCCGATTTGTTCCGAAGCTTTTAAAAAGCTTTTTCAAGGAAAGAAAGCTTTGCTTCTTAGACTGTGTGATTTATCTTTCACAGCCCCTTTTGATGATGACTTTGGCAATCACTTCTGTGCTCAGCACGATTCAGGGCTTCTATCCGGATACCAAAATCTGGTTCACCTTTACCGATCTTGGTACACCGTTGATTTGGACTTTCCTGTATTTTTGTCAACTTGCTTATATTCCTGCCATTTTGTGGTTAGAAAAGAAATTAACAGTCAAAACGGCGGTATACTATATTCCGTACTTAATCTTTACCTACACCTGGATGCCCATTGCATTTATCGGTGTGGCAAAGAAAAACAAAAAAGAATGGTTCCATACCAAACACACCAGAACCATCAGCATCAAAGAAGTGGAATAAGCATTTCCCTTTGCTGATACGAAACTGACAGGAAGGCCGCTGATGACTAAAGTCTGATCAGCGGCCTTTTTTGATTGTAAGGAGGAAAGTGACGATGAATCGTCCGACCAAAACAATTTATCTGGATCACGCAGCGACCACACCGATGCATCCTGAAGTGATTGATGCAATGACCGAGGTAATGAAACATACCTATGGGAATGCTTCTTCTGTGTATCACGTAGGGCAGGATGCCAAAGCAATGCTGGAAGACGCCAGAAGCTCCGTGGCAAAAAGCTTGAACTGTTTGCCCGCTGAAGTTTATTTTACCGGCTGCGGTTCCGAAGCAGATAACTGGGCTATTAAGGGTTATGCAATGGCAAATCGCCAGAAGGGTAACCATATTATTACTACTAAAATTGAGCATCACGCAGTGCTTCATCCTTGTGAATATTTAGAAAAAAACGGTTTTGAAGTGACCTATCTTCCTGTCGATGAAACAGGGCTGGTATCCCTGGATGATGTGAAAAACGCCATTAAAGATACTACAATTCTGATTTCTGTGATGTATGCAAATAATGAAGTGGGTACCATTGAACCCATTGCAGACATTGCCAAAATTGCCAAGGAGCACGGAATTTGTATGCATACCGATGCCGTTCAGGCAGTTGGGGCAGAAGCCATTGATTTTCAGGCACTTGGTGTAGATATGCTTTCTCTGTCTGCACACAAATTTGGCGGTCCTAAAGGAGTTGGGGCTCTTATTATCAGAAAAGGTATTCGAATGATTCCCTTTATGCATGGCGGTGCTCAGGAACGTTCCAAACGTGCAGGTACGGAAAATTTAGCAGGGATTGTAGGCCTGGCGAAAGCCTTGGAGATTTCCGTGGCAACACTTCCTCAAAAACAGGCTAAAATCAAAGAAATGAGAGATTATCTGATTTCTGAAATCGAAGCTAACATTCCTTATATTCAGTTTAACGGTCACAGAGAGCAGCGCCTAGCGAATAACGTGAATTTCTGTTTCCGTTACATCGAAGGAGAATCTCTGCTTTTAATGCTTGATATTAACGGTATTTGTGCTTCCAGCGGTTCTGCTTGTACTTCCGGCTCGCTGGATCCGTCTCATGTATTGTTGGCGTTAGGGCTTCCTCATGAAATTGCTCACGGTTCTCTGAGACTGACCTTATCTGCCAATACTACGAAAGAGGAGCTTGATTACACAGTAGCTAAATTAAAGGAAATTGTGCATCGGTTACGGTTGATGTCTCCGATTTATGATATGTCTTTAGAAAACAACTAAGAAGGGAGAAATATTTATGTATACAGAAAAAGTAATGGATCATTTCCAAAATCCTCGTAATGTGGGCGAATTAGACGGTGCAGACGGCGTTGGACAGGTTGGTAATGCCAAATGCGGAGATATTATGAAAATCTCTTTGAAAATTGAAAATGACGTGATTATAGACGCCAAATTCAAGACCTTCGGATGCGGTGCAGCGGTTGCAACCAGCAGCATGGCAACTGAAATGATTATCGGAAAGACTTTGGACGAAGCGCTTTCTATTACCAATAAAGCTGTTGTGGAAGCTTTAGAAGGGTTACCACCGGCAAAAATTCACTGCTCTGTGTTGGCAGAAGAAGCTATCAAAGCAGCCATTCAGGACTATTATGTGAAAACCGGACGTGAAGTTCCGGGCGGCGGATGTACCGGCTGCTGCGGAAGTTGCGGTCATGACCACGGTTGCGAAAGTGAAGAATAGTTTTTGATGATAAGAATATCATTAAAAAAAGCACCCTGTGAAGGGGTGCTTTTTTTGTGTTTTTAAAACAAAAAAAATCCTTGTTTTGGATTACAAAACCGTGTGAAGTTTTGCCTAGAAACGGGGCATCTGTTTTTTTACGGCAACTGGTATAAAATTGTCCATTTTGTATATAATTATTAGTAAAAAATAACATTTTTCACAAAAAATATTAAATTTTTTTTACAAAGCATAATCCCTTGTGATTAGCGGAATTAGGTGTATTTTTAGCTTGTCGGAAATTGTCAAAAAAACATCAAAAACCCGAAAAAGCTTGACAAATGGGCATTTTTGTGTTATTATGGGAACAATCCGAAAAAAATAAAGGGCTGTTTTGAAGGCAAATTTCAACCGAAATTTTCGTCTTTACGATGTAACAGAATTGTAACATTTTATGTAATCATCTTTCCCAAATCTGAACACTATCTCGGGAAGAAAACGGCTAATAAAAAAATAGGGGGAAATTTATTTTGATGAAAACAGCTATGGCTCACATACGGGCCTACACTGCTAAGTCACAGTTTATGATGTGCACCGTCTTTTTAGCGGTTGCGGTTCTTTCAATTTTGTTTTCCGCCACTTGTTTTGGAAAAAATGTTGTGATTGATATCGACGGCAAACAGACCGAAGTGTTTATGTTTGCAAAAGATGTGGAAGGTGTGTTGGATCAGGCTGACATCACCTTACACGAACAAGATGAAATTTCCGCAAACTTATATGACAAAGCATATCACGGTCAGGTTTTATATGTAAACCGTGCCGTTCCCGTGAAGTTTGATGTAAACGGTCAGGAAGCTGAGTTTTACACTACTGCGGGAACCGTTCTCGACTTTTTGGGAGAAAACAATATTGCGTTGAATGAATTTGATATGATCACTCCGTCTGTGGAAACAGAGCTAACCCGGGATATGCAGATTGTTCTAGCAAAATCCGAGGTTGAGTATGTGGTAAAAACCGAAGAGATTCCCTTTAAAACCGTGTCTGTTCCCAACTATCAGGCAGATGCAGGCTCGACCACTGTGAAAACAGAAGGGGAAAACGGGCTGAAGGAAACCTCTTATATGCGGGTTTGGAGAAACGGCGAAGTGATTCATGAAACTGTGGCGGAAGAAAAAGTGGTGAAAACACCTGTGAACCAGGTGGTTGAATACGGCACTGTTACCGCAGGTATCAGTTACCGTGGCGGTAGTGTTAACCGTGAAAGCATCACCTATTCCCGTATGATTCCGATGAACGCAACTGCCTATGACTTAAGTTATGAAAGTTGCGGAAAGCGTCCCGGAGACAGAGGCTACGGCATCACTGCATCCGGTATGAGAGCGCAACGTGGCGTTGTTGCGGTGGACCCGAAGGTCATTCCTTTAGGCACCAAGCTTTATATTGAGTCTGCAGACGGCTCTTTTGTATACGGCTATGCCGTTGCGGGAGATACCGGCGGAGCGATTAAAGGGAACCGTGTGGACCTGTTTATGGATTCTTATTCCGAATGTATGCAGTTTGGTAGAAGAACCGTGAATGTGTATATTTTAGACTAATTTTTTGAGAAAGAAAAACGGAGTGATTCATCACTCCGTTTTTTTTGTTTAAAAATTCATTTTTTCAATATAATGTTCCGTAAATTTCGGGTTTTGATGTAAAGGAATTGTTTTGGCAGTTTTTGATAGCTCATACATATTCTTTCGTGCATCCTTTGAAAACAACGCCAGGGTTCCGCCAAAGAGGGCAGTGTTGCCCAGTGCTTTTTTAGCTTTGGAAAAGCCTTTTGGTAATAACCCGATTACTTCGGCATTTTCAAAGTTAATTTTAGAGCCGAAACCACCCGACAGATACAGAGTATCTACCTGCTCTGCCAACGTCAACATTCCTGCATGAATTGCTGCTTTTGCCAACTGTAGTTTTCGGATATCCGATGCTCGGATGATGACTTCGGTACCGGGAATCGGAAAACAGGGTTTTCCGTGAAAATCCCGTTGGCACAGAGGGTGCTTTTCATCAAGGTGTCCACTTTCTTCCAGTACGCCTGATTGTTTCATAACCGAAAGCACATCCACAATTCCGCTTCCGGAAATGCCACGGGGGGAGGCTTCACCAATGGTATGGTGTGAAATAACACCGTTTTCAAAAATAACCTGATCAATTGCACCCGGTTTTGCCGGCATTCCCATAAAGATACCTGCTCCCTCAAAGGCAGGCCCTGCCGCAGTGGAAGTGGTATATAAGGTGTTGCCATCAAAATAAGCAATCTCTCCGTTGGTGCCTAAATCCACCAACATAGCGGATTGATTGGCTTTCGTCATACCGGACGCCAGAATTCCTGCAGTGATATCTGCACCCACAAAGGCGGAAATACAGGGGGCAAGATAACAGGAAACCCCAGACAGGTCGTATTCTTTTCCAAACAAATCGGCAGGTGTGTAAGGTGCTTCCCCTAAGGGTATCACACTTTGATTTGTTAAAAAGTGAAGCATTACTGTGTTTCCCACAATGACAATGTTTTTTGGGGTATTACATTGCTCGATAATATCTTTTATTTGTTTTCTTAACAGGTTGGATAATAGACCGGGATTGGACTGTTCATAAGAAATCCGTGAAATCACATCAGCACCGTAGGTCACTTGGCAGTTTGCTTCGGTGAATTTTTTGATGACGTTTTTCTTTTCATATAAAAGGGCGGCGATTGTGGTGGTGCCGATATCAATAACCAGTCCGTCGGTGAAATCGTAGGTGAGAGGATAGTCCTCCAATGAAAAATCAATTTCCACCACAGGTTCCAGCGTTTCTGCTGTGATAACAACATCGCCTGTTGCCATCGTCTGGCAAGCCAAACGGAGACCGGATTTGATTTCTTCCTCGGTGAGGAGTGTTCGTTCTTTTTCACTGAGAGGGGAGAGCGAACCGCTTGCTGTTACCTTACACTTGCCACAGGTACCGTTACCGTTACAGGGCATAGCAATAACTTTGCCTGAGCGTTGGGTTAGTTGAGAAAGCAGAAGCGTTTCCTCGAATGAAAATTTGATTCCGTTCACAGTTGCATGATACACCGTCTATCACCACCTTTTTTATAGTTCATTTTCAGTATAGCACAAAAGAATAAAATTGTAAATATTTTTTGGAATCGGTTGAAAATTTTTTTGAAGTGTGTTACAATGAGGGTGCAAAGACCATTCTTGTTAGCGTGAAACGGAGGTTCTTATGGATATTAATGATGTCAGAAATTTAAAAGCCATTGACTCTCATCTTCATTTCGAACATTTTCCCAAACAGGAAAATGAAATGCAGGTGAGCGACAGAGAAACCATCTGGAAGGTTGCTTCTGCTGCTAATGTGGATAAAATTTTTATTTCTACCATGGAATCTGTTTCGGATGTGAATCTGGTGGAATCCGAAAACGATTACTTATGGAATTTGTCTCAGGAACTGGACTATCTTTATCAGTGGGTAGTGATTGATCCCAGAAACGAAAACACCTTTTTGCAGGCAAAGCGAATGCTCAACAACGGAAAATGCGTGGGAATCAAGCTGCATCCTGCGTGGCATAAATATACTTTAGCTGAATACGGTGACAAAATTTTCTCCTTTGCATCTGATTTTGGAGCCGTTGTGCAGATTCACCCGGAAGACAGCGCTACCTGGATTTTACCCCATGCCGATAAGTATCCGGACGTAGCCTTCATTGTGGCGCATATGTGTTCTTGGTTGGGAAGAGCGTATGCAGATGCTATTGAGCAGTCAAAGCACGGCAATGTGTGGACAGACACCTCCGGGATGGCGAGCTATAACAACCAGGGATTTGAATACATTGTGAACCGTGTGGGAGCCGACAGGATTCTCTACGGTAGCGATGGCTATGCTGCAGGATTCCAACGTGGCAGAGTGGAATATGCTCAGATTTCCGATGAAGACAAAGCGAAAATTCTGCGATACAATGCAGAAAAACTGTTCGCAAAAACATTTGCAAGAGAAAAGAAATAGCATATAAAAAAACAAAAAAGGTGAACGAAGAGTTCACCTTTTTTTATACTTATTTGCAAGTCACAATTAAACGGAATACCTGTTCTGCGGTATCTGAAAGATTGCGGTATGCGTTGGTTTCGTCCATTGCTTCCGCTAACGAACAGGGAGTTCGTACAATTGGGAAGAATGCGTCAATTCCGTGCTGATTACAGATTTTGGCATCCTCAGTCACGCAGCCGGAAAAGGCGATGACGGTTTTTCCATGCTGTTTTGCCAGTTTGGCCACACCAATGGGAGCTTTTCCTTGGTAAGATTGACCGTCCAGTCTGCCTTCCCCGGTAATCACATAGTCCGCATCTTTGATTTGTTCTGCTAAACCGGTTTCCCGAATGACTAAATTGATTCCGGATTCCAGTTGAGCATTCAGATAGGAAAGAAACGCAAACCCAAGACCGCCTGCCGCACCTGCACCGGGATAGCTTTTGTCGGAGGAGGGGAACACCTGTTTCGTTAAATCGGCGTAATTTTTAAGCCACTCGTCCATCTGTTGCACCATTTCGGGAGTAGCGCCTTTTTGCGGTCCGTAAACAGCACTGGCACCTAACTCTCCACACAAGGGATTGGTCACATCACAAGCCACCGAAAATGTGCATTCAGGTAGCTCTTTTATCACATTTTCAGTGCGAATTTTCACAATTTTGGAAAGACCTTTTGCGCCAAAAGGAACTTGCTTATCGTTTTCATCCAAAAACTCAAAACCCAATGCCTGCAGCATTCCGATACCGCCATCATTGGTGGCACTTCCGCCAATTCCAATCACAAATTTTCGGCATCCTTTTTGGATGGCGTCCAGAATCAATTCTCCAACACCGTAGGTGGTGGTATGTAAGGGATTTCGCTCGCTTTCTGAAATAAGCGTAATGCCCGAGGCAGCTGCCATCTCAATAATAGCAGTTTGCGTTTTGATATTGATACCATATTTTGCTAAAATCGGCTTCCCTAACGGATTTTTCACACTCTTTTCAATCCATTCGCCACCGGTTGCAGAAACAATCGCATCCACGGTTCCTTCGCCGCCGTCGGCAATGGGACATACCGTGACTTGGGCATCAGGCATCACTCGGCAAATTCCTTCTTTGATGGCATCGCCGGATTGAAACGTAGATAAACTCCCTTTCATAGAGTCAATTGCAACGGTAATTCTCATGTAAATTCACCTGCTATTTATCAGAATATCGTAACATGGAGGTCATCAAAAAAATAGGTCAATTTATTGTACCATAAAGCAGGACAACTGTCAAGATTTGAGGTCTCCTTTTTTGAAGTTTATCGTATATTATATATAAAATATATAATTGTATAAAAATTTTCTGTAAACTGTTGACAAAAATAGGAAAGAATGATATACTCTAATAGCATAGGACAGTATACCGTGGTGTTTTGTCCTCTTTTTGGCGTTTCATTGTGCAAAAAAAATAAAAAATATACAAAATTTAAGAAAGGAAGTGCCAACGTATGAAGAAGTTTTTTAGTCTTCTTCTCGCGCTGACCCTCGTGGTTGGTATGCTGACTGCGTTTACCGTATCTGCAGCTGTGAACACTACTACGTTCTACAATGCAGCAACTGATGAACAGATTACCTCGCTTGACGGTGTAGACAGCATTTACGCAACCACCACTTTCACAGGCCGTTATGAAGATAACGCAAGTGTCATCGCTTCCCATTACGATTCAGATGGTAAGCTGACCAAAGTGGAATTTATTAACCCTGTGGAAGCAACAATC
>JAZQGY010000012.1:0-48151 GCA_045540295.1 Clostridia bacterium | reverse complement strand
GCCTTTGAAGGAAGGAGTAGCACCGTAAGCATAGGTTTCGGTGGTGGTTACGCCATCAACGATCCAGGTAACGGTGTATTCATTTACAACTTTGTCATACTGAGCAGTATAGGTAGCATTGCCGGTTACTGCAGCGATTTCGGTATCCCAACCAGCGAAGGTGTAGGTGTACTGAGCATCAGCTGCTTTGTCGGTAGTGCCTTTGTAAGAAGGAGTAGCACCGTAAGCATAGGTTTCGGTGGTGGTTACGCCATCAACGATCCAGGTAACGGTGTATTCGTTTACAGTTTTGTTATACTGTGCAGTATAGGTAACATCACCGGTTACTGCAGCGATTGCTTTATCCCAACCAGCGAAGGTGTAGGTGTACTGAGCATCAGCTGCTTTGTCGGTGGTGCCTTTGTAAGAAGGAGTAGTGCCTTCTACATAGGATTCGGTAGTGGTTACGCCGTCAACAATCCAGGTAACGGTGTAGGTTTCCGGTTCGGGAATTACTAAATCACAGTTTTCGTAGTTTAACTGAGCCAGATATTCCGGTTCGAAATCAGCATTGGTGGTATCTTCCGGAATCGGTGCGGTTTTGGATAAACGTAAGGAGTAAACAACTGCGGTTTCGGTACCGTTGTTGGTTACGGTAAAGGTGTTGGTACCTTTTCTTGCGTAGATGTATTCTACGTCGATAGTACCGTCATTTGCACCGTTGTTGTTCCAGCCGTACTGAGTCTGGTAAATGTCACCGTAGTAACCTAAATCAGATTCAACTACAAAGTGGTTGGTGTTGTCGTCATCAATCTGCATCTGTAAGTAACGGAAACCGTTTTCATCTACATCTGCAGTAATTACAACAGAGCTTCCTGCAGGCATGGTAACATAGCCGCTACCTGCAACTGCACCACCTTCATATGCGGTGATGAAGCTGTTAATGTCGGAAGAACCGTCATTTCTACCTAAGTAGATGTGGTTTGCCGGTAAGGGCAGAGTTGCAACTTCTGCCTGTGCAATATAATCAATACCCTGATTTGCAAGCTGGGTAAAGGTTAAGTTTGCAGTAGTATCGGTGGTTTCAATAATGTTTGCACCTTTGATTAAATAGAAGTATTTTTCTGCACCTGCAGTTAAGGTTGCAGTGTGTCCGGTTTCGTTGGTAATGGTAACAGCTTTGTCGCTGGTTACTTTATAAGCACCGGTGTAGGGTGCAGTATAAGTAATGGTAGAAGCCGGAGTCGGGGTAGGTGCAGTGGTAGGAGTGGGAGTAGGTTCTACAACAGTTTCGGTTCTAACTAAGGGTAAGTAGTCTAAAGAAGCAGTTGCTCCGTTTACGTCTAATCTACCTAAGTCAATACCGGTGAATACACAGTTCTTAGGACCTACCAGTTCCACGGTGATTACATTGGTACCTTCTTTTAAGTAGATGGGCTGGTCAGCGTAAGAACCACTGGTCCAACCGGTCTGAGTGAAGGTCTGTTCGGTGTAGTAACCGTCTTCGGTGGATACTTTAAAGGTGGTAGGGCCACCTTCGGCAATCCACAGGACTTCTAACTGCATTGCATAAACGCCGGTGTAGGGAACGGTAATTTCATATTTACCCCAGTCACCAACAACCATGGTAAACTGACCATCGCTGAAGGGAGAAGAGGAGGTTGCCTGATAGTCAACGCCTTCCACAGCAGCAGAGCCGTTGGTGAAGGTGGTCATGGTGTGAATTTCGCCAACATAACCGTTCTTATGAGATTCTAAGTCACTGAATCTACCGGTCCAGGGAGACACGCCATCGGGAAGGGTAGGAGTATCGGTAGGAGTTGGAGTAGGCGCGGTGGTGGGAGCGGGAGTTGCGGTAGGAGCGGTAGTCGGAACAGGAGTCGGAGTTACAACCGGAGTTGTAGTTCCGTCACCGGGGATTCTGTCAGTCTGTTTTAAAAGATATGCAAAATCCATGGAGTTGCCGGCATCCATTCTACCGATATCGTAGTCTTTAATGTAGAAGGAAGTGGTACCGGTATTTTCAATATATAATGTATTAGTACCGGTAGAGAAGTAAATGGGCTGGTCCTGACCGGGTTTCATTCTGTTAGTCCAGGTATCTACTTCGGTAATTGCGTAGTCACCGTAGTAACCTGCGCCGGTGGTTGCTCTGATGTTTGCAACACCGCTTAAGCTGGACAGTCTTAACTGCAGAGCATAAACGCCGTCGTAGGGGATACCGGTAACGTCAATTTTAACGTATTCGCCGGGAGCGATGGTGGTGTTGAATTCACCGTCAGAGGTGTAACCGTTGAAGTAACCGTCCTGATCCTGAGCTGCATATACCCAAACAGCCAGTTTTTTCGCATCATTCTTAGTGGGGGTAATTCCTGCATCCACTAAATCCTGAGTTGCGCCAAACTGAATGTCAGAAATGGTAGTAGCAGCGCTACCGGTGTTGGTTACTTTCACAGTTGCTTTGCCAACGGGCAGATACATGATTTCGTAATCTCCGTCGGTACCTGCAGTGTAGTACTGTTCGGTGGTGCCAACAGCCAGATCGCCATAGTATTCATCGTTGGTCAGAACGTTTAAGGTGGTGTTACCGCCGGAAGCTTTCACATTTAAGTAGTATAAGCCTTCGGTAGCAACGGGTACATTGAAGAGTGCCCAACCGCCTGCATCAATGGTGATTGCAGAGTCGTTCACATTGGTAACGCCTTCGTAAGAGGAAACGTTACCCCAGAAGGTACCTGCAGTACCCATTTTGGTAATTGCAGTGTTGGTGATCAGGGTGTTTTCGGGTTCTAATCCATCAACTCTCTTACAGAAGTCGATGTAATCCATGGAATCATAGCCGGATAAATCCAGACGACCAAAGTCAAATTCAGAAATGGTGATGGAAGCATCGCCTACGTTTTCAACAGTAATGGTATTATTGCCTGCAGTGAAGTACATTGCCTGGTCCTGACGCATTGCATCAATGTTGGACCAACCGGTGGTGGTGAAGTAGAAATCACCGTAGTAGTCACCGGAGGTTGCACGCAGGGTAGTGGGAGTAGAAATGGAAGCACATTTAATCTGCATACCGTATACACCGGTGTAAGGAGCATTCCAGGTATAAGATACGGATGCGCCGGGAGCTAAGGTTAAAGAAGCTGCATCATTTGCAGCAAAGTCACCGTAGTAACCGTTGAAGCCTTCCTGATATTTTACGTTACCGATCCAGGTTAAGGGAACTAACGGATAGTCACCGGTGGACATGTAGTCTAATAATCTCTGGGGAACGTAGAATCTGTTGTTATAGGGTTCCCAAACAGCAACCTGACCGCCTAAGTCAACATTATCGCCGTTGATGTTAGCAACAGACTGGTTTGCTTTAATAGAAACATCAACACCACTGAATTTGAAGGTAGCGCTGGTGTTGGTAGCGCCGTTTTCATCGGTGATGGGGGTGATACTACCCTGAGAGGTAACATTTACAAACAGTTCGTCGGTTGCATCTGCTAAGTCTAAGCCTAAGCAGTCTGCAATCCAGGGAGCAATTTCATCGTTGTCGATAATGTTGCTGGTGAAGCTGGAAGCGTTACCCGGAGTAGATGCTGCACCGGAAGGCATGGTGATGCCGGAGGGAGCATAAATACACAGGGGAACGTTTCTGCCGGTATGGTCTTTGGAATCCCAGGTAACAGCACCGGTAGAAGTGGGATCCACGCCGCTTCTGATGTTAGATACTGCGGTAGACTGATTGATAACGTTCATACCACCGGTATCATGGTCAGCAGTCATAACAACGATGGTTTCACCGTCTTCCTGTGCCCATTCGATAGCCCATTTACAGGTTTCGTCCCATTCAATGTAGTCACCGATGTTCTGTAATGCGTTGTTGTTGTGTCCGCCGGTATCAATCATAGCAGCTTCGATCATAACTGCAAAGCCTTCGTCGCTACCGTCTAAAGCAGTAATAGCAGCTTTGGTCATATCCAGTAAGCTTGCATTAGAAGAAGATTTTTCAATGTCAAAGGGGTGAGTGTAACCGTTTAAGTTACTCCAGATTTTATCACCGCTTTTTACGTTTGCTAAATCAGCTTTGCTGCTTACGTAAGTATATCCGCGCTGGGGAATTAAGGTTCTTGCAGCGTCATATTCAGCAATTTCAATACCGGGACATAAGTTTACATCATAGTCCTGATAAATTGCCTGTTCAGACAAGGGGAGATACACACCACGGTTAAAATAGTGTGCGGAGAATGCAGCCGGAGTTGCATGAGCAAATTCGTATTTGGATACAACACCTACTCGTTTGCCTGCAAGTTCTGCAGCTTCCAAAATGTTAGCTTTCGGATTTAAGTAAGCGTCCACACCAATGGAATACAGACCTGCTTTGTGACCAACTGCCAGGGCAGTACCTGCTGCCGCAGAGTCGGTAACATCTGCACCTGCGGGTTTGGTGGTTACACCACCAACCAGGTAATCCTTGATGAAAAGTTTGTTGGTGGTTTGTGTAACAGTGTTGGGGTATACAGAGTTAATACCGCCAGCCTGTTTTACTGCATCGGCAAGAGTAAAGGGTACATAGCCTGCACCGTCACCAATAATGTAGATGACGTTTTTAACCTTACCGGTGTTTGCTGCTGACACGGTGGTTGCGGTAATGGTGAACATGGACATTACCATCATCAGAGTCAGAAGCAGAGATAAAAGTTTTTTAAGTCTCATATGTTGGGTCTCCTTTCTTTTGGTTTTTATAAAATATTTTTTTTATACAATTAATATACGCACCTATAATAATCGCCCTTTTTATCTTACAACTTTTTTTCAAAAATAGCAAGGAAAAATCTGATTTTTATTACCCCCTAAAATTTGCTTTTGTCCTTACTGTGTGGACAAAAGACTGCTGATTGGTTACACCGTTCTGCAATCCCTTGGGAATCAAGCGTTTTCTGGTGCTTATTACGCAACGACTTTGTTACAAAAAAATTACAGAAAAATTACAGAAAGATTTACAATTTCTGCTTTTACCTTGGTTTTATCGGAAAATTTACACACATTCGGAAGAACATTCACCAAAGATGAAAATTTTCATACAATAAACTGAACGCAGATAAAGAACAAAAGTGTTGCCTTTATCTGTGATTTCAGAATGATCAGGAGGATTTAATATGTCGAAAGATTGTGCAACCGGAAGCATCCGTGATGCAGTTTGCATTCATACCGACAAGGTGTACGATGCCTGCAAAGATAAGGATTGCATCGTAGACGCCAGAGTGTATGTGACTCCTTGCGGTCAGGAACTGATTGACCGCTCCATCAACATCAAAGTGAGAAAGGCAGAAATTATCTGGGTTTACACCGATGTGGAGGAAGTGCCCTTTAACCGTGGCTTTTACACTGTGGATTTAAAATACTTCTTCAAGGTTTACTTAGACGTGTTCACAGGAGTGGGACGTCCGGTAACCGTGGAGGGATTAGCCACCTTTGACAAAAAGGTAATTCTGTTCGGCTCCGAAGGAAAGGCAAAAAGCTTTACCTCTAAATTCCGCCCCAACGAAAAAGATATTCAGCTTTCTGTCAAGAATAATCTGCCGGAAGCCATTGTGGAAGTGGTGGAACCCATTGCTTTATCTGCAAAGGTAGTGGAACGTCATCAGCATCATTGCTGCTGTGAAATTGACTGTTCCAGTCTGCCTCATGAAATTTGTTCCTGCTTTGATGATGACATTATCGGGGAAGAACGTGACAAAAACGTGTATGTCACCTTAGGGCTGTTCTCTATTATCCGTTTGGAACGCAATGTGCAGTTGTTAGTACCTGTTTATGATTTCTGTGTGCCGGATAAGGAATGTGTAGGAGCTACCGAGGATAACCCCTGCGATTTGTTTGATAACATCAATTTCCCTGTAGACGAATTTTTCCCGCCCAACGCCTGCAGCTTTGATAACAACACCTTATCCACTCCCAGAGAAACTAATCAGAGAAATTGCGGCTGCAAATAGCAGAGAATGTGAAAAGGCTTCCAAACGCAAGAAATATTCTTGCGATCAACAAACCTCACCACTCGACGTACACTTGGTACGCCTTCGGGTAGTTCAAAGCTGATGCTTCGGTTTAGTTTGCTGATTTGAAAGCATTTTCTCAGTTCCCAAAAAGCGATTGTTGCCGATAATAAAAAAAGAGGCTTTATGCCTCTTTTTTTATGCCTAAATGTTTTAATAGCCCACGGCAACCTGACACCACATCCCGGTAGGTATCGTCGAAGTTGCCCGTATACCAGGGGTCGGCAATATCGCCCCCCTCTGAAAAGTCCAACAGTTTCTTTACTTTTCCCAAAGAATCTGCTCCGATGATGCGATTGATATTTCGTACATTCCAGGAATCCATGGGGATGATGTAATCGTATATTTCGTAGTCTTGTTTTGTCAGCTGAATGGCATATTTCCCGGCAGTGGAAATGCCGTATTCCTGAAGCTTTTTTCTGGTGCCGGGATGGACGGGATTGCCGATTTCCTCTCGGCTGGTAGCGGAGGACGCAATTTGAAATTTTTCAGAAATTCCCAGTTTTTTCACCATATCTTTTAGCACGAATTCTGCCATAGGACTTCTGCAGATATTCCCGTGACACACAAACATAATTTTTATCATAAAAACCTCCAATATCATAATGATATAGCGATATTATATCATCCTTATGGAGAATATTCAAGTGTTCGCAAAGAAGCAATTGACAAAAATGGTCCCGTATGATAAGATTTTTTAAGAAACAATCATAAAAAAATGAGGGATAGTTTATGAAAATTATTGATATGCATATTCACGCCTGGGGGACAAAGCCGGATCCGGATCAGCTTATCCGAAACATGGAAGAAGCAGGTGTCTGGGGTGGGTGCGTGATGTCGTCTCAGCCATTGGAATCCAATCCTAGAATCGGTCTTTCTTTTGAGGATAGAATAAAGGAAGTTCTTGCCTGGCAAAAAGGCTACGAGGACAGAATTTTTCCGATTATCTGGATTCATCCGAAAGAAGAGGAGTTGGCCGAAAAAATAAAGGATGCGGTGAAGCGTGGCATTTGCGGATTCAAAATGATTTGCAAGGATTTTGATGTGTATGAAGAGGCGTGTATGGACATCTTTCGTACCATTGCAGAATTGAATGTTCCGGTATTTTTTCATTCCGGCATTTTGTGGGACGGAACCGATTCCTCCAAGCATAACCGTCCCGTTCATTGGGAAGCTTTATCCAAAATTCCCGGACTTCGTTTTTCGTTGGGACACTGCTCCTGGCCGTGGATTGACGAATGTTTCGCGGTATACGGACAGTTTTTAAATGCCCAAAGTCACGGCAATCCTTCGGAAATGTTTTTTGATACCACTCCGGGAACTCCCCTGATTTACCGAAGAGACTTGTTATATAAGCTGTTTGTGGGTGGATATGATACCGGTCATAATGTGATGTTTGGGTCCGATTGCTTTGCGTATGACTATAAGCCCCAGTGGACAGGAAAATGGTTGAAAACCGACGGAGAACTGATGAGGGAGTTTGGTGTCAGCCGTGAGATTTTTGAAAACTATTATTACCATAACGTGATGCGTTTTTTAGGGAAAGGACCTGCTGTTTCTCACGACATTCCCGTTCCCGATGATGCGGGTGGTTGGAAAGCAACTAATCCGGAAGTTCCGAAAGTCATTGAAAAGTGGTACAAAAAGCTGTCATTCCCGCGCTATTTTGACGAAGAATTTTACCGTGCACTCCGTGAAATTTCCATTTCTGATATCATTCGTGCAACTACTTACGATGTAACCTGTCAGGATGGAAAACGAAATCTGCTGTCGGCACTTTTTATGGCAGAGGAATTGTCAAAAAGCTGTCAGGCAAAAGGAATTTCTGAAGAAATTTTATTGGATTCTCTTTCGGAGCTGGTTTATTATACCCATGTTTTCAGTGATTTGAAAAACGAGCTGTCT
This sequence comes from Clostridia bacterium, assembly GCA_045540295.1. Classification (GTDB taxonomy): domain Bacteria; phylum Bacillota; class Clostridia; order UMGS1840; family UMGS1840; genus SIG452. Next base: position 40,229 of record JAZQGY010000012.1, on the reverse strand, counting down.
CTTGGCAGAATGGACTGGATTCTGCGGATTTTAAAGGGAGAAATTTTAAAGCTGGGAAGATTGCAGTTTGCTCTGGAAGCATCCGCAGTGGACATCCCCGAAAAAGGAATCAAAACAGGAGATACCGTGTTACGGTGCTATATTCCGGGTGGCGAGAAATTAAGCAGGGAAGCAGTTGCTTCTTCCATCCAACAAGCGAAAGCATTTTTCAAAGATTACACCGTGGTGGTAACCTCCTGGTTATTGGATGATTCCCTAAAAGAACTGTTGCCCGAAGAAAGCAATATTTTAGCGTTCCAGTCCTTATTTGAAACGGTAAAAAGGGAAGAATCCGATGCCATTTTACGCTTTGTTTTTCGATGGAACACCAACCGGTTCAGTGTGAAATTTGTGCCTGCCTACAGTCGCTTTTCCGAAGGGGTAAAGCAAGCGGCGTTGGCGGGAAAAAAATTCTACGAAGTAACCGGTTATCTGAGATAAAAAAAGGAGAAAAAAATGAAGGAATTTTATCCTTTTTATTACCCAAAGTTTCAGTGCATTGGCGGAGCCTGTCCGCATAACTGTTGTATCGGTTGGGAGATTGATATCGACTCAGAAACTTACTTGAAATATCAGGGGATTTCAGGCGACTTTGGAAATCGGATACGGCAGAGTGTTTCCTTGGAGGATACTCCGCATTTTATTTTGCAGGAAGCAGAAAGATGTCCTTTTTTAAATCACGAAAATCTTTGTGATATTATCCTAGAAAAAGGAGAGGATTTTCTCTGTCAGATTTGTAACGATCATCCCCGATTTCGCAACTTTTTTTCGGGTTGTACCGAGGTGGGATTGGGGCTTTGCTGCGAGGAGGCGGCACGGTTAATTTTATCCCAAAAAGAACCTTTCACCATGCCGGAAAAACCGTTGGAAATTTTAACGGCGGAGGAGGCATCCTTCTTCCGGTTCCGTAACGATATTTTTAGAAAAATAGAAGATAGAAGGTTGCCGTTATCGGAGCGAATTGCATCTTTATGTCAAGGATATGGAATTGCTTTTCCCAAAAAATCCCATCAGGAATGGGCAGATATTTTTCTTTCCTTGGAACACTTGGATGAGACGTGGATTCAATTACTAAAAGCGTTGAAACAAGTAGATTCTGTTTGTCTTTTATCTGCTGAATGGGAGATTCCCCTGGAACAGTTATTTTGCTATTTTATCTACCGTCACTTAGCAGGTGGTTTGGAGGACGGAAGATATGGAGAACGGATTCTGTTTGCATGGCTTGGTGTTACGATAATTTCTTCTTTGGCATCAACGCAGACAGATAAACCGCTCACCTTAGAATCATTTTTAGAATTTGTCAGATTATATTCATCTGAAATAGAGTATAGTGAAGAAAATACAGAAGCACTTTTGTCCTTATTGGAGAACTGAAAAAGGAGTTGTCACAGACAACTCCTTTTTTGTTATTTATCTTTTTTTAAATCATAATATTTCGTTTTGTTTGCTTGGAGAGTAGCAGATTTCCGACAAACACCAAGGTGTATATCACTCCCATATAACCTAATGCCAACAGATGATATTTTGCCCCGTAAACACCGTTTAGATAGTAGTAAATGGGCAACAGACGAAAATATTTTTCCAGTTCCACAAAATTAAAGAAAATAGGGGATAATACCAACGACAAAATCAGGATTCCCGGTATCATTGCACCAAATTTTCCGTATGAAGAAAACGGAAGGGAAACCAGTAGTGAAAAACCGGTTGCGGTAACCGCTAAAAGTAAGGTTGCAACCAGTTCATTGGTAATGGATTCTGTTAGATTAGAAAGTGCTAATGATACAAGCATTACACCGGCAGACAGAATCGCTGCAGCCAGACAGGAACCTATTGCGGGGATGATTCTTTTTTGTGGAGCTAACCAGTCAAACCGACCTTCCGAACGGTCTTTTACAGCGTACATTGCAGCAGTTAGGGTACATAACAGAACCATAATTGCCAGCAATCCCCGAATGGGCGCGTTTAGATAATTGACCTGTGATTGAGATTGGTCTGCGCCCACTTTTTCCACGGTAACAACTTCCTGTTGTTGCGGTAATTTCAGATAAAAATCTTTGATTGTTTGATCGGATACATGTTTTCCGTTTACAATTTGTTCTTCTGAAAAATTCCGGTAAATATCATAGGAAAAATCGCGGAACATCGCAGAAAACAGCAGTTCATTCACAATTTGATTTGCCATATTGGATTCTCTGCGGACGACAGTGACTACCGGTTTTCTGGATTTGTTTGCCGCATATTGATCCAGACGGTGGGAAAAATCCTCCGGGAAAATCCAGGCAACGTCCGTTTTGTGGTTGGCTACCAGCTCGTTTGCTTCCTCTTCAGAATTCGCCACGGTAAAATACACCATAGAATCTTTTTCCATAAGAGAAGTTATGATGGCTTTTGCGGTGATATCGTCACCTTCATGACATAATGTAACCCGCATTAGACCGCTGTCTTGCTGCATTGCCATATTTCCTATGGGAATGATTACGGGAATCAGACACAAAAGCACCACAAAGCTCCATTGTTTCATCAGGCGTTTACCGAGCATATAAAACCAGTTCATACAATATGTTAGTTTTTTCATTGAAAATCACCTGCTATCCGATATTTTCGCCAGAGGGCAGATAAGGTAAAGAAACCGCCAATGTAGGCTAAAATCCACACAAAATCGGCAAGTGCCGGCTCGTTAGACATGGTTTTTCTAATAAATGAAAATGCAAGTCCCACCGGTAGACAGTCCATCAGATTCCGTAAGAAATCCGGAAAGAAGAAATTGGGATACAAACAACCGGACAGATAGCCCAGAATCAAAAAGCTGAGGAACTGTGCTAACAGTGCGCCGATAAAGTTCGGAATCAGCTCGTAGAAGGTGTACTGCATCAGGGTAATCATTACAGTTGCAGGAATCAGTCGAATCACAAACCAAAGGCAGTCGAAAACCCCTACCGATAACAGCTCAGGTACCGGTAGCTTTACAAAGGAAATCACAATTCCGAAAATTCCTGCAAAAATCAACAGCATCACAGTGGTGATTGCAGCATAAGCGCTGTATTCACAAAGTATCTGCGATGCGGGAGAAAGTCCGGAACTGTTTAAAAGACGGTTGTACGAAAGATTCCGGGAAGAAAATAATCGGTTGCAGGAAACACCCCAAAGGAGCAGAAACAAGGTTACAATTCCGCACACATAATATCCGCCTAACGATAAAGAATCGGCAATGCCAAGATCGTTCACTTCATACATTTCGGTGCGGTTTAAAATAAAATTCATGTAGGACAGCATCAGACTGTTGGTGTTATCGTGATAATCCTCATTGTCATACACCAACGACAAATCCTGCATGGAATACATTCCGTTTTGGGATTCTACGACCAGCTCAGAAACAATTGTCACGATTTCTTCCGAGAACATTGCACCCAAGGTCTTCGGACCATTTAGTGTGATGTATTTAGCAGGGGTGTTGATGCCTAAATACAAATTATTGATATAGTTTTCCGGCACCAGAATATAGCCCTGAATTTTCCTTTCTTCCAGAGCGTTTTTAGCTTCTTCTTCCGTCAGATTCACAAGCTCCACATAAAAGCGGGAACTATCCATATTCTGCAGAGCATATAAGCCAATATCAAGATAGGAGCTTTCTAAATCACCCACCACGCCAATAGAGATTTTCTGCTGTTTTTCACCGGTTAAAGTGGACTGGAGCAAAACGCCTCCTGCAGTGGCAAGGCATCCTAACACAATTACGGTAACGAGTAAAATGACAGGAAAAATTTTGAAAGCTCGCTTTAACAGTAAGCGAAAATACTTTTTTACCATCGTTATAATTGACCTACCAATCGGTTAACATTTCCGTCGTATTCAAAGGGATTTAACACACCGTTTTTTAGAATAAACAGTTGGTCACAAAGCGGTAATTCCTGCACATCATGAGTGGCAAGAATAATGATTCCGCCTTGTTTTTTAAACTGCTCCAGATAATTGGAAATTCTGGTTTTACAGATTAGATCCAAAGCGGCAGAGGGTTCGTCCAGCAGCAGTATTTTGGGCTTGTTGGCAACAGCACAACCAATTGCCAACCGTTTTTTCATGCCACCGGACATTTTGTATACAGGTGTTTTTAAAAAATCACCAATTCCAAGCATTCCGAGAACCCCTTGGGATAATTCTTTTGTAAGTTCATGGGAATCATACCAAAGAGACAGATTATCTTTTGCAGACAATTCTTCCAAAAGGGGAGTGTTCTGCGGCACATATCCTAAGAGACGGGAACGTTTTTTGGCATCTTTCAGCAAGTCTTCACCTTGATAGGTAAAGCTTCCGCCATCTGCTTTTAAAATACCGGCAAGAATCCCCAGTAAAGTGGATTTTCCGCTTCCGTTGCCGCCTAAAATACCAATACACTGACCATCTTTGGCCGAAAAGGTAGTGTTTTTTAAGATGCAGTTTTTCTGATAACTTTTTTTAACGGATGTAATCTTCATACTAAAATCCTTTTTGATAAGAGAACTGAGAACAAAGCTGTTCTCAGTTCTCGTCAAATTTTATACAATTGTTTACGGCAATTCGATAGCCGGTTCCTTTGACACAGCAATTTGTGTTTCAAAGCCTTCCAGGTAGATGAGGTAAAGTTCCAGTAATTCTTCTTCGGTATATCGTTGCAGATCTTCTTCCGGTAAGGTTAAGAGCCATTCTTCGTAGGGTAAGGGTTCTGCCGGATTGGTTGCGTTGTTGTATTCGGTTTCCAGCGCAACAACCAGTTCTTCCGGTAGACCGATTTTTCGCAGATTGGAGAATAACTGTTCCATATCAAAGTTTGCCAGCCATTCTGCCATGGCTTCTTCATCCGGATACATCATATCAACAGTCAATGTATTTTCGGGAACCGAAACATTCACGGTTTCGTTTATTTTTTCTGATGCGGTGATATCTATGCACAAACCGTCTTTGTAATATAAACCGATGGAAGATGTGCCTTCTGTTTCAGAAATCACATTCCAGGACAGTTTTAATTGGAAGTCAGAGAGTTCTTCGATGTCTGCCATGGATGCAAATTCTTCGTGTATAAACAGAGTCACGGTGCCTTGCTTGTAGTCTTTGGTAATGTTTTCCGACAAACATTCCAAAACGGTCATATTCATCACTTTTAAGGCATATTTACCGGAACCGTTATGTGTGGTGCCGGACCATTCTGCATTGCCGCCGGGGAATTTTGCAGAAATCATAGCACCGGCGTTATTACCGGAGAATACATTGTACCATTCAAAGTCTACACCTTGGATTTCCAAAGCACCGCCGGCGGGTTTTCCTTTGGCATCCACATACAACCGGTAAGTCATAACGGTTTCATCAGAGGTGGAACCTACTTGATTCAGTTCTTCTAAGGCACCATCCATTGCTTCTTTAAAATCACTGTAGGACATACCGGTCAGAGATTCTATGTCTTCGATGACTTGTTCTAAGTCGCTGTCATCCTTTAAAGTAGATACTAAGGCTTTACAAAGCTGCAGGAAATCCCGTTCGCTGATTTCTGCAGTCAAAACTGTTACTTTCTGAGAAACATCTTCCACGGTAAGAGTGGTTTCGGTTTCAGAAACAGAACCTAAATTTTTCATCACGCATTTCACATAGCGGGACAAAATTCTTTGAGTGGTTGCTTCGTCGGGAATACATTCCAGAATTTCTGTCATTGTTGCATATGTATCCTGCATTTGCTGTATGCTGTAATCATCCATAGCAGCAACCAGTTTCAGGTAGGTGGGGTTATAATCGGGGAATCCGAAATAGTAAGTCAGATCGTCATAGTCAATCAGATAATCCAAATTCAAAAGATCCACACCGTTGATTTTGTATTGCTGGTCTATGCCGATGTTGTTGCCTTCCATATCAGCTCTTAATACCACAGAAACGGTATCCAGCCAGTCAATATACGGCGCAATATCTTCTCCGGTAAAGTCTTCCAGCATGGGAGCTAACTGGTCTCCAACAGTAATTTCCAACTCACCGGATTCGGAATAACCGTCAGTCCATTGTTTGCCGAATTTCGCAAGTGCCTCTGCAATATCATCGGTCGCATCGTCAATGTTGTTGTCCACCACGGTTGCTAAGTACTGTTCGGGGGAGGTGAATAATTTGGTTACTGCATTTTTCACATAATCCCAATGTGCAAAGCAGATTACTCCCACACCTGCAATAATCAGTGCAAGTACTGCACAGATAATCATCTTGGTAGTTTTTTTCATCTTTTTCTTCGGTTTTTTGATTACAGGAGAAGAATCAGATTCCTGGGGCTGAGATTCCTCCGGCTTTTCGGGAGTTTCCTTAGCTGCCAGTAACGTTCCGCAAACATCACAGAAACGGCTATCCGCTTCGTTTTGCTTTCCGCACTTGGGGCATACCACTCCCTGCACGGGTTCTTGAGGAGCTTCAGGTTCCTTTTGCATAGGAGGCACTGCTTCCACGGGGGTGTCGTTTAATTCAACCGGAGCGGTATCTGCAACCACCTCTTCGGTTGACGGGGTTTCTGCACCGGTATTTGTGTGAGGATTCTGAGCGTCGCAAATCGGACAGGATGTTTGTCCGTCTTCCAACGGTCTACCGCATTTTCCACAAAACATACTGATATCTCCTTTCAAAAACCAACAGATTCTGTTTGTTGTTGGTTTCTTTTAGTATATTACATTCCGTGCCTCTTGTCAATAAAAAATAGAGAAATCTAACCGAAGAAAAGGCGTTTATACCAAAAATAGATTGTCCTTGCTTTTTTACAAATGATGTGTTATAATGATGGTAAATTTGAGAATCGTCATCAAAGTGGTTGTTGCCATCGAATAAGATGGGGGAATTCTTCAAAAAAAGGAAAAGTTGCCGCGGTTTTTTACGGTGAGCAGAACAGGAGAGTTATTGGATGATACAGTGTTATTTTGGAAGCGGCAAAGGAAAAACGACTGCCTCGGTTGGGGCAGCAGTCCGATATCTCGGATGCAAGAAAAATGTGCTTTATGTTTCTTTTTTGAAAGATGGTACTTCTTCGGAATTGGAAATTTTAAAGAATCTTCCCGGGGTTGCGCTTTTGATTCCGCCGGTTTCCTATCGGTTGTATGATAATCGTAACCCGGAAAAAACAGAGCAACTGACACGGGCATATACACAGTATTTTGAGAAGGAACTGTGTCACATTGCACCAAAATATGATATGATTGTTTTAGATGAAATTTTAGATGTTGTTTCGTTCGGATATCTTTCAGAAATGCTTCTGACGGATTTTTTAAAGCAATGGAACAAAACGGCAGAAATTGTTTTGACGGGGCATTGTTTATCTCCAAAAATCGCAGAAATCTGTGACTATATTTCCGAGATTTCTTCAAAAAGACATCCTTATGAAAAGGGCGTAAAATCCAGAAAGGGCATTGAGTACTAGAAAACTGCCGATGCTGACTGATATGAAAAAATGGGAAGATGAATATATCTTCCCATTTTTTATAGCAAAATTGCTGTCAGATGAATAAGAATACAAAGCGCGATACCGATAAGAGTAGGAATTACAGCAGTCAATATCGTCCATTTCAAACTTCCCGTTTCTTTTTTGACGGTCATCAGCGTGGTGGAGCAAGGCCAGTGAAACAGGGAAAACACCATCGTGCATATTGCCGTTCCCCATGTCCAGCCGTTGACTATCAGAATTTCCCGTAAAGACAGCAGATTATCTGCCTCAGTCAGCAGGGAGGAGCCTGTGTATGCCATCAGGATAATCGGGAGTACAATTTCATTGGCGGGAAGCCCTAAAATGAATGCAACGAGAATTACGCCGTCCATCCCTAAAAATGTTCCGACGGGATTCAAAAGATTTCCAAGGAATGTAAGCAAAGTGGTATTGCCGATCCAGACATGAGATACCAGCCACAGAATTGCACCTGCAGGCACCGCCACAGTTACTGCTCTTCCCAGTACAAACAGGCTTCGGTCTAATAGAGAACGGATCAGCACTTTTCCGATTTGAGGTTTGCGAAAGGGTGGAAGTTCCAATGCAAAAAAGGACGGTTCTCCTCGCAATATGGTTTTTGATAGCACAAAAGACACCATAAACGTCATTAAGATTCCTGCAAGAATTAACCCTGTCAGAATAAGAGCACCTTGCCAGGAAGACTGTGTTTGTGCAAAAAACACGGTAATAATGGCAAGTAACGTAGGAAATTTTCCGTTGCAGGGAACTAAACTGTTGGTCAGAATAGCAATCAGCCGTTCCCGTCCGGAATCAATAATTCGGGTTCCGGTTACTCCCACTGCGTTGCAGCCGAATCCCATACACATAGTCAGAGCCTGCTTTCCGCAGGCATTGCATTTTTGCAGAGTATGGTCCAGATTAAAGGCAATTCTCGGAAGATAACCCAGGTCTTCCAGTAATGTGAAAAGCGGGAAAAAGATAGCCATAGGCGGAAGCATTACCGACACAATTCGCCCCACGGTGCCAAACACTCCGTGCAATAAAAAGTCAGAAATAATAGGAGGGATTTCTACAGAATTTGCTCCAATCATCAGCCATTGTTCCGTCTTTATAAAAACATGAGAAAGAAATTCGGAAGGATAGTTTGCACCCACCAAAGTCACCCAGAAAACAATCGCTAAAAGAGCCAACATAATGGGGATTCCTGTCCATTTTCCGGTCAGAATCCGATCCAGACGTTCTTCCTTTTTTCGGTAAGTTACATCTTGATAAGTAACGGTTTCTTTTGCGATAAGTTCTGCTTCACGGATGAGTTCTTCAGCGTTTTTTTGAGGGGATAATTCTGTTATTTCCTGCGTTGTTTCTGCAATCTCGGAAACCGTCTTCATCAGATTTAACAGGCCTTCTTTTCGGTTGGCAGAAGTTTTTACCACCGGAATTTTTAGCATCTGTGATAATCTTTGACAGTCAATTTGAATACCTTTTCTGGCTGCTTCGTCCATTAGGTTGATACAAAGTACCACCCGGCGAGTGATGGCAAGAATTTGTAATACCAGATTCAGATTCCGTTCCAAGGCAGTAGCATCGCAAACCACAATCAGCGCATCGTACTGTCCCGACATCACAAATTCTTTTGCTACTTCCTCCTCTTCTGAGTGGGCGTTTAGTGAGTAGGTTCCCGGAATATCGGTTAGCAAGTATTGCTTTTTCCCCAAACGAAAAGTCCCTTTTGCAGTGCTTACGGTTTTTCCCGGCCAGTTTCCGGTATGCTGATGAAGTCCGGTCAGGGCGTTGAATACTGTGCTTTTACCAACATTGGGATTTCCCATCAGCCCGATAACGGCTGTGTGATCATTCTTGATTTTCATGGGACGTTCCTCCTTTTCTGACCCAAATGGTGCCGGTATCTTTTCTTCGCAATGCAAGGAGTGTTCCCCGTACACGATATGCAACAGGATCTCCTGCAGATGCCTGAAACACACATGCTACAGAGCATCCCGGAGTCAGTCCCAGGTCTTCCAGCCTTCTTTTGGATTCTCCCTGTGAGAAATTTTGTAATACCGTTGCATTTTGTCCCGGAAGTAATTCAGATAAAAAACATTTTTGAAGCATGGTTCATTCCTCCGTGGAATATTTTTTTAACTCTCTCTTTATTTTATGAGGAGCGGCACAATTGGTGATAAGTGCGAAAAAATACTTGCACTTTTCACAAAAGGGTAGTATAATAAGGATAATATCATCCAGGAAAGGTGAACATTACGATGAATTACGAACTACAATACAAGGATATGAAGGCAGTTTGCACCACCTTCGGTGCAGAGCTGATTTCCCTTACAAAGGCAAACGGCAGAGAGGTAATCTGGCAGGGAGATAAAACCTATTGGGGTGGAGTCAATCCCAATTTATTTCCCATTGTTTGCAGTTTGAAAAATTCCAAAACCGTGATTGACGGCGTGGAATATACCATTCCCAAGCATGGCTTTGCGAGAAGAATGGAGTTTGAGGTTTATAAAAAATCAGACAATAGTATCACATTTTTGCTGACTGATAACGAAAAAACCAGAGAGTGTTATCCGTACGCTTTCGGTTTTTATGTAACACATACTTTAACGGATGACGGTTTTGTTACTACCTACCGTGTGGAAAACAGAAGCGAAAAAACGATGTTGTTTGGCTTGGGCGGGCATACCGCTTATAATTGCCCTATGGTGGAAGGGGATGACTTCACCGATTACGAAATTCGTTTCAATCAGGCGGAAACAAATCCTGTTTATCAGTGTGTGGCGGACGATTTGGGAGGTCTTTTATATGAGCGGGGCATCCGCAAGGAATATCAGAATGTAACAAAAATTCCGCTTCAGTATTCTATTTTTGATTTGGATGCACTGATGTTTTCCAAACTGAATTCCAATAAAATCAGTTTGGTGCACAAAGAAAAAGGCTATGGTGTGGAAGTGACTGTAAACGGGTTTACTTGTCTTGGCATCTGGACTCCCATTGGTTTGCAGGCACCCTTTCTCTGTATTGAACCGTGGACCATTATCCCCGATAAGGAGGACACCACCGGTATCTTTGCTGAAAAACCGAATATCACTGCTTTGCCGCAAGGTGAAACCAAGGAGTTTTCCTATCAGGTACGTTTGATTTAACCGAGGTGTAATATGATGAGTAAGTATCCTTTCTGGGTTATTAAAAGTGATGCCAAGCGGTTGCTTCGCGGAAAATGGAATCCTTTGGTTTTAGCATTGTTTATTCCGTTCCTTTTGTTTGTAGCATTTCAGATAAAAGTCACGATGCAGCTGGAGGAAATGCCTCCCACTCCCTTGCAGCAACAATATATTTTTCTGTCAGATATTGTGATGCTGGCTTTTTCCATGATTATGCAGCTGATTACGGTTGGTATCTATGAAAACTTAAAGCCTACCCGAGAAAAGGCAAGCTTTTTCTTGACTTATGCGGTAGCTTTTAAAAAATTCTTTAAAATGTTACCAACGTTATTCGTGAGCATCGTATTTCCTTATGCGTTGGCATACTTGCTGTCGTCTGATGTAATGCTTCGCTTTTACGATTATCTGATGTTCAGCGTGATGGACCTTCATATCTATAAAGTCATTTTGGTAATTCTTCTGTATTTGCTGCAGATTTTGTCTGTATACTTGCAGTATTCTTTGCTGTTGGTTCCTGCGATTACGGTGGAACATCCTGAATATGGCGGTTTTCGTCTGATCAAAGAAAGCTTTGCAGTTAGCAAGGGAAACCGAGTGTATCTTTTTATGTTGAGTTTAAGCTTTACGGGTTGGTTGATTCTGGGAGCATTGGCATTTTACATTGGAGTTCTTTGGGCGATGCTTTATCTGTTCAGTGCAAACTATGCTTATTACAGACGTTTAACGGTTCCTGAAGAGCCGCTTCATTTGGATTAACGTAAAAAGCTGTGATACCGATTGTATCACAGCTTTTTTTATTTGTGTTTTAGTTTTCAAACAGTTTCCCAAGTACCGTTGCAGCGGTAGTCGCCAGTTTTTTTTCAGTGTCATCCAGTTTCACGTTGGTTTCTGTAGCATATAAAATCACAGAACCGATTACATCGCCTTCCGACACAATGGGAATTACCGTTCCGCACAGATAGGTGTTGTTATGATCCAACAAGTGCACTCTGGAATCTCCGGAACGGTTTACAAAATATGCATCCCGGTTTTTCAGTACAGTTTCCACTTCATTGGAAATTTTTTGGTCTGTCAGTTCCTTTTTGCCTGCTCCGGCTACGCAGATAATGGTGTCATTATCGGTAATTGCCGTGTTGTGTCCGCTGATTTTGTAAAGGGCATCTGCATACTGCGTGGCAAAATTTCCAAGTTCACCGACTGCAGAATATTTTTTAAAAATCACTTCGCCGTCTTTGTTGGTGAAAATTTCTAATGGGTCGCCTTCGCGGATTCTCATGGTTCTGCGGATTTCTTTGGGAATGACCACACGACCAAGATCGTCGATTCGTCTTACAATTCCGGTTGCCTTCATCATTTATGCTCCTTTTTTTAGATTTACATTCATATTTTGCACATTTGTGGAATTTTTATGTAAGGAAAAAGGTGGTTTTTAGTTCATTGACATACTTGACTGTCGTTTTGTGAAAACTTTGTATGACAATGTGGAAAAGAATTCTGTCTGCCGAGTATATCCATTGAAAAAGTATTGACATTTACTGTCGTTTTATGTTATACTGAACAATATTTCAATCAAAGGAGACAGTATGAACATACAGGATATTAAAAGTTGGACATACGGCTTTATGAAGCGTAACGAAAGTCAGTGTGTTGAATATATTGTATCCCTGCGAGATGATGCATTGTTCGCTGTTCAGGATGGGGATTTTCAGAAAGCGTCTCAGTTGTACCGCGCGATCGTTTGCGGTATGGAGAAGTTGTCTGAGATCGATCAGGATACCTATGAACCGCCTCTGTATGCAGCAGCTTTTTGCGTGGCAAGGGTGGAAGCATTTTATATAAAAAACCGAGCAGAAGCAGTTGAATTTCTGAAAATTGCCCGTAACTATGCCAAGAAGTGTTCAGGGTTTGGCAGAACCAATCCTGTTTTGGCAGAGCGTGACCTGGAAGTGATAGATAACTTGCTTTCAAAATTAGCAACCGAAACGGAATTTTCCAAGCTTGTTGCAGAGTTTGGAGAAGAGGAATGGAATTTAGCAAATGAGGCTGCCTTTTCAAGTTTTCAGCCGGATAATACCATTTCAGGAATCGGATGTCTAGCTTTTATTGCGGTGGCCATTGTTTTGGTTGTGTTGTATACCTATGTGAGTAGTATCAATCCCAATGTTCCTTAATTTACGATGTTGGGAAGATGTTTCAAATCATGCTTTGTTATCCCCCTCAGTGTAGGGGGATTTTTGTATATAAATGAAGAAATGATAAAATATTTATGGGAAATACTTGCTTTTTGTAAAAATATGTGGTAAAATATTACCGTAGGATTTCTATTAAGGAGGAAATTATTATGAAAAGAATTTGCGCTGCACTGTGTGCATTATGCATGCTGTTCGTTTTATCCGGTTGTCAGGGTAAATGCGACGGTTGCGGAAAACAGACTACCGTTAAAAAAGTCACCATTATGGGTGAATCTGCAAATCTGTGCTCCGAATGCGAATCTTTAATCAGCATGCTCGGCGAAGATTTCTAAGAATCAGCAAATCAAAAAACATCCCCGGTATTTTGCCGGGGATGTTTTTTTGTGTAATAGCCTTCCTGATTTTCGGAAATACTATGGACAAGTATTTTGGGAAAAGACGGAGGATTCTATGAATAAAGTGGTTATCTGCGGTGTAAATACGCAGGATTTACCTCGCTTTAATCAGGACAAGAAAACAGAGCTTTTAAAGCGTATTGCAAAAGGTGACAAGGAAGCCAGAGAAGAATTTATTAACGGAAATCTCAGATTGGTGTTAAGTGTGATAAAAAAATTCACCAATCGAGGAGAAAACCCGGATGACTTATTTCAAATCGGATGTGTCGGGCTAATGAAAGCCATCGACAACTTCGATCTGTCTCACGAGGTACGGTTTTCCACCTATGCGGTTCCGATGATTTTAGGAGAAATCAAGCGGTATCTTCGTGATTCAGGTGCTGTGAAGGTAAGTCGTTCTCTGAAGGATATTGCATACCGTGCTCTTTCAGCCAAGGAGAAACTGACCGCCTCTTTGGGACACGAGCCTACACCCTATGAAATTGCAACAGAAATCGGTGTAACACCGAAAGAAGTGGTCACAGCTTTGGATGCCATTTGTGACCCGGTTTCCTTATATGAACCCATTTATAACGACGGCGGAGACGTGATTTTGGTGATGGACCAGCTATCCGATACCAAGAGCAGAGAAGAGAAGTGGCTGGGAGGCATTTGTGTTTCTCAGGCAATGGGAAAACTCTCTGAAAAAGAACGGAAAATTCTATCTATGCGGTTCTTTGAAGATAAAACACAAACGGAAATAGCAGAAGAAATTCACATTTCGCAGGCTCAGGTTTCCCGGTTGGAAAAAAATGCACTCATTTCTATGCGAAAATTGATTAATTGATTTCATAAAAAGAAGCCTTGACTTCATACCATTAAGAGGGGAAGGGAGGCTTCTTTTTTTTGAAAAAGAGTATGCAATTTATCAAAAATGTTATTGTGATGACCGGTTGTGCCTTTCTTCTTCGCTTCTTGGGGGTATCGTTTTCTGTATATCTGTCGAACCGAATTGGGGCAGAAGCAATGGGAACCTATCATTTGGTTTTGTCGGTGTATTTCTTTTCGGTTACGGTAGCCACTTCGGGAATTGGGCTGACTGTTACAAAATTGGTATCGGAGGAACTTGCAAAAGGACACCGTGTAACGCTTTTGGCATTGGTTCAAAAATCTTTGCGATATTGTCTGATTTGCAGTAGTATTGCGGGAGGCTTTTTGATTGGTTTAGCTCCTTTTTTGGTGAAAGCAGTTTTTGGTGAAACTATTTCAACAATGCCTTTTTATATACTGGCAATAGGATTGCCCTTTATTTCAGTTTCCTCTGCGTTATCAGGATACTTGATTGCCCTTCGAAAATCAGGCAGAAGTTCATTTGGGCAACTGACAGAACAGGTTGTGAAAATGGGAGCAACAGTGTGGTTGCTTTCGTTGGCAGATGCAACGAATCTGACAGAAATTTCCTGCGCATTAGTCTTTGGGGGAACAGCTTCGGAAATTGTATCTTGCGGGTATTATTATATGACTTACCGATTGCAGGAAAAGGTTTACAAACCCCAAAATCAAAAGGGACAGTGGAGACGGATTTTAAGGTTTTCTGTACCGGTTGCTCTAAGCTCTTATTTCCGTTCGGGACTGTCCTCTGTGAAGCAACTTTTAGTTCCCAAACGGTTACAGTCCGCGGGGATTTCCAACGGCATTGCGGAATATGGGAGAGTAAACGGTATGGTGTTTCCAATTCTGATGTTTCCTCAAGTCTTTCTTTCTTCTTTTGCATCCCTGCTTGTCCCTGAGATTACAGAAAAGTATACCTTAAGACAGAACAAAGCTTTAAAGCGAATTTTGTCACGTATTTTTCGGATTACCCTGATTTTTTCTGTGGGGGTAGCAGGTATTTTGCTTTGCTATGCGGAGAAACTCAGTTTGTTTTTTTATAAAAATTCAGAAGCGGCCGCTTACTTAAAATTATTAGCTCCCCTGGTTGTAATCATGTATTTAGACGACATTGTGGATGCAGTTTTAAAAGGTATTAACTGTCAGGTCACGGTGGTGAAAATCAACATTCTTGACTCTGCTGTTGGTATCGGCTTGCTTTGGTATTTGCTTCCCGTTTATGGAATTCGCGGATATCTGACGGTGATTGCCGTGGGAGAAATCTTAAACGGCACCTTAAGCATCATTACCTTAATCCGCCATACAGATTGTTCGTTTAAACTGTTTCGCAATGTTTTATGTCCTGCCATGATGATCTCCTTGTCGGTTTGGTGTGCTTCTGTGTTGGCTCCAAATGGGCTTTGGAATGCGATTGGTGTTACTGTTTTTTTGTATGTCTGCCTGCTTTATGCTACGGGACTTGTTAGCTATCAGGATTTAAAATTATGATTTATCTTGTGTTTTTTTGTTTCTTATGTTACAATAAAAAAGTACGAAAGGTCATATGAAAAAAACTTTAACAGATTGCAGTTTCGAAATCATCCAATTTCGGAAAGGGGGATTGAAATGACTTTGTCCAAACGAAACTTTTTGACGGGAAATCAATTGAAAATTTTAGCGGCACTTCTGATGGTTATTGACCATATGGGGTTGATGCTGTATCCCCAAGTGATAGAACTTTGCATCATCGGACGTCTTTCGTTTCCCATTTTTGCCTTTTTAATTGCTGAAGGTTGTGTCTATACGAAAAATAAAATGAAATATTTTTTGGGCGTGTTTTTACTTGGTATTCTTTGTCAGATTGTGTTTTATTACGTTGAGAAAAGCACAGACCTCGGTATTTTAATCACCTTTTCATTTTCCATTTCGCTTTGTTATTTGTTAGCGTATGTGAAAGAAACGCTGTTTAGCAAAGATAAGGGGATTTCCGTAAAAATTCTTTTGGTTGCAGTGTTTGGACTTGCCATCTATGGAACTTACATATTCAATCAGAAATACTATGTGGATTACGGCTTTTGGGGATGTATTTTGCCCGTTTTTGCCTGCCTGTTTCGCAGTGTGGAAGCAAATGGCAAAACATACTTGCAAAGATTGGACCAGAATTTCATTCATGTGCTTTTGTTTGGAATCGGATTGTATTTGCTTTGTCTGGAATATGGCGCAATTCAGATGTATTCCATACTGGCACTTCCAATACTGTTACTCTATTCGGGCAAACGGGGAAAGTATCCGTTAAAATGGTTTTTCTATTTTTTCTATCCTGTTCATTTTGCAGTGTTGGCATTGATTGCAAAGCTATTCTTTTAGGCGAGAAGGAGCAAAAGTATGAAGTTTTTTGGACATTTTAAAACCATCACCAAGCATAAGATTCTGGTCATGAAGCATTGCTTTCGTTTGGGACTTTATCGTCAGGGATTGGCTCACGACATGTCAAAATATCATCCTAAGGAATTTGGAATTGGTGTGAAATACTATATCGGAACAGAGAGCCCTAACGCAGAGGAACGAAAAGCCACAGGGGTTTCTACCGCATGGCTTCGTCACAAGGGCAGAAACAAACATCATTTCGAATACTGGATTGACTACAGCCCCAATCCCCATGAAGGAATTGTCGGAATGAAAATGCCTCTAAAATATGTAGCAGAAATGTTTTGTGACCGTTTGGCCGCCTCTAAAAACTATCAGGGCGACAAGTACACCCCTGAACATCCCTTGTCATATTACGTAAAAGACCGTGATAAAATTATTATTCATCCCGAGGTGGATGCGTTACTTATGAAGCTCCTCACCATGTTAAAAGACGAAGGGGAAGATGCTGTGTTTACCTATTTAAAAAACTTACTAAAAGAAGAAAAAATCAATAAAAAGAAAGAAAAAATCGGCTCATATTGAGCCGATTTTTTTTATATCAGTTTGTCACATTCTATGAGCATCAGCATTGCCATTTCCGTTGCTTCTAAAAAGCCTTCGATGGACAATAATTCGTCAGGCTGATGGAGATTACCGTGTCCTTTGGGGAGAGAGAAGGGGATTTCTTTTCTCACCATGGTGCCGATTTCCACTGCACAGGGCAAATGCCGTCCGTAGGTTCCGCCTGCATTGACCAGACTTTTGGCTTCGGTGTTGCCTGTGTAATCCTTGTATACCTGCAAACAAGCCTGAACAGTGGGTAAATCTTCGGGAAGCACGTGAGTAGACATCACATGAGAGAAGGATACCGTCCAATCCTTTTGGTTGAATGTTTCGGTTAACTCTTTTTGCAGGGTATCGGGATCGGTGGTTTTACCAAAACGAATATCAAAGACTAAGGATAGACAGCCGTTTTCCACTCTTACAATTCCGTTGGTACAGGTTAGTTTTCCAAAGTCGGGATCAGTTGCTTCAATACCCAACGCTTCGCCGTAGGGTGTTGCGAGTAAATTTTTAACAAAGGAAAGTTGTTTTCTGTCATTTTCTGTCAGCAGTTCACAATCAGATAAAAAGTCAGTGATTAAAAAGCCTGCATTGAGGGAACCTTCGGGGAAAGCACCGTGAGTGGATACACCTTCCGCGTAAACCGTAATTTCACTCTGATCCGTAGAAATCTTCACCGAATCGGTTTCCTTTAATTTTAAGGCATCGTAGAGCCCTTCTTTTGCCTTTAGCTTTAAGGTTGCCTTTCCCAAAATAATATTAAAGGATACACCACCGTGAAAATCGGTTACATCATCCAAGGGTACTTGGGATACCGCTGTTGCCTGAAACATCCCTTTATTTCCGCGATATAAGGGGAATTCGGAATCGCAAATCAAGGAAAAATCAGGTGCTTTATGTTTTTTTGCATAGTTTTCAATATCCTGCATACCGGTTTCTTCGCTGATCCCTGTGAAGGACACAATTCGGCTGTGGATGGGTAATTGAAGCTCCCGAATCATTTTCATGATATAAAGTGCGGAAACCACGGCACATTTATCGTCAGATACACCGCGACCGATTAAAAAGCCGTCTTTCTCGGAGGCGGAAAAGGGAGAACCTGCCACCCAGTCATCACCTGCTGCTACCACGTCGGCATGGGCAAACAGTCCCAGGCTTTTTTCACTGTCTCCTAAGTAGGAAAGGAGATAACCGCCCTGGTGGTCAATATCGGTAGCAAAACCGTTTTTTTCATATAAATCTTTCACATAATCCAACACTTCGGCACATTCTTTGCCAAAGGGATATTCTTCACTTACATTTTGTTGTACTGACGGAAATGCCACTAAACGGGATAATTCCGCAATCATATCGTCTTTATGGGACCAAATATAGTCATGAATTTGTTTCTGATACATTTTTTAACTCCTTTTTCTCAATTTATATAAGGGAGAATTTTTGAAGAAGCTCTTCCTTTTTCTCCTGAAGTAATACTAAGTTGGGTTTTCCGATATCGTTTAAATTATATCGTTTTACCAGTTCTTTTGCCAATAAAATGTTGGGTTTATCAAATACTACCTGAGAACTGTGAGCATCCGACCCGAAGGTAATGGGACAGCCCACTTCACCGGCAATCTGAAAGAAACGGTCGGAAGGATAATTTTCATTGTTTCTGGCACCGTTGAAGTTAATTTCTAAAGGGATGTTATACTCTTTAGATGCTTCGCAAATTTTTTTCATTTCTGCATAGTAAAGCGCATCATTTTTGCCACGGTAGTTCACAAAATCGGGGTGTGCCACATAGGTAAATACACCTGTTTTAATCCCTGAAAGTACACATTCCACATATTCTGTGAGAACATTTTCATCTTCGGTGGGTACACCTGAGGGATAACCGTCGGGATATTCATTCTGAAGATAGTGTTGCCCTAAAATCAGATATTCAGCCCCAAAATCCAGAACCATTTTTAGCATTTTGGGAAAGTACAACGGATAATATTCCATTTCATAACCGATTTTGATATCAATTTTGTCTTTGTATGCTTCTCTTAAACGGTTAGCTTCTTTTAAATATTCCGGTACATCTTTGATAAAAATACGGTGATAAGTGGTTTCATAACCGTCGGGAAAACGGAACGGAGAATGCTCGGAAAATCCTAAATAGTGCATACCGCCTTCGATGGCGTTTTTCACATAGTCTTCCATTTCATCAGTTGCATGATGGCAGTATTTTGTGTGGGTATGATAATTATAGTCCATACGAAAGTCCTCTTTAAAAATATATATCATATTATATCATATTTTAGAAAAACTGTCAACGAAAAAAGAACCTTTTTCCACTTGGGAGAAAGGTTCTTTCATAAAGTGCATTATTCAAATTGGAAGGAGCCGGAAATTAAGGTGACGGTATCTTTGCCAACGGTTAAAAGACCGCCTTTTGCCGTTGCCTTCTTTTTGCTATCATCTTCAAAATGAATCACCACAGGCGCTTCCACAATGGAGGTGACAAAAGGAATATGCCCCGCCATAATGGCTAAATCACCTTCGGTACCGCGAACGTCTAATTTCACAACATCGCCCTCAAACAGATTGCCGTCGGGAGAGGAGACAATCAAATGAAAAGTGTTCATTATTTTTGCACCTTCTTCGCTTTTTCAATGGCTTCTTCAATAGTTCCCACAAATAAGAATGCGGATTCGGGCAAATCATCGTGTTTTCCCTCGATGATTTCTTTAAAGCCACGCACCGTTTCTTTGACGGGAACGTAAGTGCCTTTGATACCGGTGAATTTTTCGGACACATCAAAAGGCTGAGACAAGAAACGCTGAATTTTTCTGGCACGACCTACCAGCAGTTTGTCTTCGTCGGATAATTCATCCATCCCCATAATGGCGATAATGTCCATCAGTTCGTTGTAACGCTGAAGGATTCTTTGTACTTCTTTTGCCACTTGGTAATGTTCTTCACCCACAATTTCTGCCGATAAGATACGGCTGGTGGATTCCAGCGGGTCTACAGCGGGATAAATCCCCTGGGAAGCAATGTTTCTTGCCAAAACAGTGGTTGCATCCAGATGGGCAAAGGTGGTTGCGGGAGCCGGGTCAGTCAAGTCGTCTGCAGGCACATAAACTGCCTGGATGGAGGTAATAGACCCTTTTTTGGTGGAGGTGATTCTCTCCTGCAGGGCACCCATTTCAGTCGCCAGAGTAGGCTGGTAACCAACTGCAGAGGGCATACGTCCTAAGAGTGCAGATACTTCACTTCCTGCCTGGGTGAAACGGAAAATGTTATCGATAAACAGCAACACATCCTGACCTTCCTGGTCACGGAAGTATTCAGCCATGGTAAGCCCCGACAGTGCAACTCTCATACGAGCTCCGGGGGGTTCGTTCATCTGTCCGTATACTAAAGCCGTGTTGGAAATAACGCCGGATTGTTTCATTTCGTTATATAAATCGTTTCCTTCGCGGGTACGCTCTCCAACCCCTGAGAATACGGAGATACC
Organism: Clostridia bacterium; assembly: GCA_045540295.1. Classification (GTDB taxonomy): domain Bacteria; phylum Bacillota; class Clostridia; order UMGS1840; family UMGS1840; genus SIG452. The sequence continues at coordinate 19,698 of JAZQGY010000012.1, read as the reverse complement.
ACCGTGTTCCTTGGCAATATTGTTAATAAGCTCCATAATCAGAACGGTTTTACCAACCCCTGCACCGCCAAACAAACCGATTTTACCACCCTTGGAGTAGGGGCAGATTAGGTCGATAACCTTGATGCCGGTTTCAAACATTTCATCAGAAGTTGCCAGGTCTTCATATTTAGGGGAGGGACGGTGGATATTCCAACGTTCCTCGGTTTTTGCTTCGGGCAGATTGTCAACCGCATCCCCTAATACGTTGAAAATTCGACCCAGAGTTTCTTTTCCAACGGGGACACTGATGGGGGCGCCTGTATCAATAGCATCTATTCCACGTTGGAGACCGTCAGTTGATGCCATTGCAATACATCTTGCGGTGTTACCGCCGATATGTTGAGCAACTTCAACTGTCAGGGTTCTTCCTTCCATGGGAATCTTGAGTGCATTATAAATTTCGGGCAGCTCATTTTCTTTAAAACGGATGTCTACTACAGGTCCCATAACCTGCAGCACTTTCCCGATGCTTTTTATTTCTTTCTTTTCCAAAAAACTCACCTCTTTACGAGTTGCCGCTTCCGGCAACAATTTCCGTGATTTCCTGGGTGATGGCACCCTGTCTTGCACGGTTATATTCCAGTTTCAGATCTTCAATCATCTGTTTTGCGTTTTTACCTGCGCTGTCCATTGCCATTCTTCGTGCTGCAACTTCCGACGCAAAGCTTTCTCTTAAAGCGGAAATTAAAAGTCCTGCCACATATTCCTTTGCAACCTGATTTAACACCGTCAGATGGTCAGGTTCAAATACAACAGAAGCGTCAGCGGATTCACTCTTTTCAAAGGGGAGAATCCATTTGATTTTCGCTTCGTTTGCCATTACGGAAATGTATTCGGTGTATAAAATGCCCAGTCGGTCAAACTTGCCTTCCGAAAAGTCACGGCAAAGTTCTTCTGCCAAAGGATAGGCATCGGCAAAATAGTATTTTTCCGAAGATTTTACCTCTTTATTATAACGCTCGCAGGCACGTTTTCCTAAAGGAATGATTTCGGCATCAGGATATTGGGACGCCAATTTAAACACATTGGCGTTGTAGCCACCTGCCAACCCTCTGTCACCCGCAATTACGATAAGACGGGTTTTTTCTCCGCCATCATTTCGCATAAAAGGACTTTTTAAGCATTCCGAAGATGCTGTCAAAGAGGAAATTGCCTTTTCTAAGGAAGCTGTGTATTCTCTTGCGTGAAGCATCCCTTCATTGGCACGGCGGATTTTGGAGGAGGCAACTAAGCCCATTGCTTTGGTCAGCTGGAGAGTGGAGGTAACGCTTTTAATTCGGATTCTTAACTCTTTTGTGTTACCTGCCATTTCCTACACCTGCACTTTCGCAAGAATGTCTTTTAATTCGTTTTCCAACTGTTCGTCATATTCGCCGTTTTCAATGCGGGTTAACCAGCCACCAAATTCGTTTTCCAGTTTGGCAAACAGTTTTTGTTCGTATTTTTTTACATCAGAAACGGCAACCGAATCCAGATAGCCTTTGATAACTGCATACACAATAGCAACCTGACAGCCTACCCGGACGGGTGCATTTCTACCTTGCTTTAACACTTCCACAATTCTTTCACCCAGCGCCAGACGGGCTTTGGTATCTGCATCCAAATCACTTCCGAACTGTGCAAAGGACTGCAGCTCACGGTACTGAGAGTATAAAAGCTTCAATTCACCGGAAACCTTTTTCATACCCTTAAGCTGGGCGGAACCACCTACACGGCTTACGGAAATACCGGGGTTGATTGCCGGCATAATACCGGAATGAAACAATTCGGTTTCCAAGAAAATCTGACCGTCGGTGATGGAAATTACATTGGTGGGAATATAGGCAGACACGTCGCCTGCCTGAGTTTCAATAATCGGCAGGGCAGTGATGGAACCACCGCCGTATTCTTTTGCCACACAAGCAGCTCTTTCCAGCAGTCTGGAATGGAGATAAAATACATCCCCCGGATATGCTTCACGTCCGGGCGGACGACGGATTAACAGAGAAAGAGCACGGTATGCCACAGCGTGTTTACTTAAATCATCATAAATGATTAACACGTCTTTGCCTTGTTCTCTGAAATGCTCTGCCATAGCACAACCGCTATAGGGAGCAATATACTGCAAAGGTGCGCTTTCTGCCGCTGTTGCGGAGACGATAATGGTGTATTCCATAGCACCGTTTCTTTGCAGTTCACTTGCCAATTTTGCCACAGAGGTACTCTTTTGGCCAATGGCAACATAAATACAAATCACATCGGAATGTTTTTGGTTGATGATCGTGTCAATGGCGATTTCGGTTTTCCCGGTCTGACGGTCTCCGATAATCAGCTCACGTTGACCGCGACCGATGGGAATCATACTGTCAATCGCTTTAATACCGGTCTGCAGCGGCACGTTAACGCTTTCACGTTCAATGATGCCGGGTGCTTCCGATTCGATGGGACGGGTGGTATCGTATTCGATAGGCCCTTTGCCGTCAATGGGTTCACCCAGGGCATTTACTACACGACCTAACAGGTTGTTGCCAACCGGTACAGATAGCACCTTTCCGGTGCGTGACACGTTGGCACCTTCGCGGATGTCGTTATTGTTGGATAAAATTGCCACGGACACAGTTTCTTCTTCTAAGTTCTGTGCCATGCCGAAGCTTCCGCCTTCAAATTCCAACAGCTCATTTGCCATACAGTTCTTTAAACCGTATACCTGAGCGATTCCGTCACCCACTAAGATAACCTTTCCCGTTTCTTCCATCTGAACACGGGATTTATAGTTTTCAATTTGTGTTTTTATGATATGGCTGATTCCAGCAGGATTGTTCATAGTTTAATCACTTCCTTGATTCGTTGCAGGCGTTTTTGCACGCTGGCATCGATAATCTGGTCCTCTAAGGTGATTTTTAATCCGCCTATGAGGGTTTCATCCACCTGATAGAGGGGGACAATATGCTTGCGGTACTTTGCTTCCAGCTTCTTAATAAGAGCATCTTTCTGGTCCTCTGTCAGAGGAATTTTAGAGGTTACGGTAACGGTAACAGTATTAGAAACCACCATTTCCAGCTTGAAAAACTCTTCTATCATTTCGGAAAGCTTCGTAATATAACCGTTTTCGCAGAGTAGCTTTAAAAAGGATACCACATCCTCAGGCATTTCATTGCCAAAGGCTTCCTCAATGGCGAAAAGCCGTTCGGACAAGGGAAGGGCAGGTGTGGCAAGATACATCGGATACTCAGGATTCTCCAAAAGCACCTTTTTGATTGTTTCTAAATTTTCGGCAAATTCGACCACCTTGTTTTTTTCCATGGCTATGGCAAACAAGGCTTCTGCGTATGCTTTACTTATGTCCTTCATTTGCTTCACCTATTTCACTGATAAAGGAATCGATCAGTTTTTTGTGGTCTTCTTCCTTCACTTCGCGTTCCAGAATTTTACCTGCAAGTAAGGTACCCACATTCACGATTTCTTCTTTAATGGATTCTTCTGCCTTCTTCATTTCCAGTTTAGCATCTGCCTCTGCCTGACGGATAATACCGTCGGCTTTTTCTTTGGCATCGGCTAAGATTTGCTGTTCTCTTTGTGTTGCGGTTAAAACTGCAGACTGAATTACGCTATCCGCCTCGGATTCGGCGTGGGATAGCTTTTCTTCGTATGTTTTTTTGTCGGAAAGCGCCTGCTCTTTGGCATCTTCTGCCTGCTTGTATTCGTTATCAATGGTTTCCTGACGTTGTGCCAACATTTTTTTAACCGGCTTATACAGGAATTTTTTCACCAATAAGAAAAGAATCAAGAGATTCAAAAGAGCGAAGAGCATTTCCCAAAGATTGATTGAAATAATCGGTAATGTTTGCATGTTGCATGCTCCCTATCTGTATGGATTGAGTTCTTTCGGTTTCAGTTATTTCGCTTATTTGGGTAACTGAGACATAGTGTTTACCAGAATGTCTACCAAAAGATTGGGGGCAACAAAGATTAAAATAATGGCGATAACCAGCGCATACAGACCGGTGGTTTCTGCAATTGCACAACCCATCAGCATGGTGGTGGTTACACTACCTTTACATTCGGGCTGACGACCGATTGCTTCACAGGCTTTTGCCACAGCGTTACCTTCCCCGATACCGGGGCCGATGCCGGCAATCATTGCCAGACCTGCACCTAATGCACATGCACCTAAAATTAAACCAATTGCGAGTTCCATAAATAGTTCCTCCATATATAGAAATTAAATTTTTAAACTTTTTAAGTTTGGTTGTTAATATTTTTTGACCTTTTCATTATGCGACTTGTTTTTTTGTTTGTTTTTTCAAGAGTTTTTTCTGTTTTCGCGCTTCGTATTCTTCTTGGGGATATGCACCAGCTACATTCATCATAGTAAGCATCGCAAAGATAAACGCTTGCAGACATCCTGAGAATACATCGAAATAAATAGATAACACTGCGGGAATCCCCAAACGGAACCAGGGAAGTTCACCAAGTAATCCGGGCAACCAGCCAAATACTAAAGCAGAAAGTCCGGACAGTGCCACCGCAAGCAGGGTGGAAATAACCGTTCCTGACAGGATGTTTCCGTAATGACGGAAGCTCATGGAGATGGGGGTTGCAAATTCACTTAAGAAGTTGATGGGGGCTAAGAGCGCTACCGGTTCGGTAAAGCTCTTTAAATAATAAAGAGGACCGCACTTAAATTTGTAATAGGTAATTAAAATAAATACCAAAAGCGCCCAACCGCCAACCACGTTAATGTCTGATGTGGGCGGAAACAAGCCAACCAGAGAGCTTAAGCTGGATACTGCAGATAATGCCAGCATGGCGATGATAAAAGGAGCGTATCCCATAAATACTTCGCCCATGTTTTCCGAAACCAGTCCATCCACCTTTTCCACAATCAGCTCTGCAAAGTGCTGACGTTTTAGGTGTATCCGTTCTCCGATACCGTGTGTCATATACAGGCAAAAAAAGAAAATAGTCACCATGACAAGCAGAGAATTTATCTGCGATTCGGTTACCGGAAAATCCTGGATGGGCATGGGAATTGTAAAGAAAATTCTGGCACCTGTTAGGGAAATACCGTTACTTGGCGGTTTGGTTAACACCTGAAGCACCATTCCTGCAACCAGTGGCAGAATCATCATCACAATGTAGATGGTATCCACAATCTTAAAATGAAGGCTTGTTTTTGGTTTTATCGGTAGTTTTTCGTTTTTTTGCAAAATCTATCACCCCTTTGGGATTAGTCTTTGATAAAAAGCGGTCGCAGTGATACGGCAATTCTTGGGAATAAGAAAGGAATCACCACCGCCACAATATGAAACTGGGGAACAAAATATCCCACTAAAGCAAATGCCAATAAGAAAAACATTCGTGCCGTTTGCGAAAATTTTACCAAAGTTTTGGCATCCTTTTCTTCTTTATTAAGAGCATTCTGCACGGTAATCCCCATTAGAAGAAAATTACAAACAGCGCCCAACGCTCCCCAGATATTTCCTAAAAGAACCGAAATATCCCAAGCTTTGCAAAAGAAAAACACCGCTTCCATAATCACGCTTAACAAAATGGTAACCAAAGCAATATAGCGGGTTTCTTTTAGCACCGTTGCATCAATCTTTTTCACGGAAATCACCTCTTTTTTTGTTTGTATAATACGGACAAAAATACTTATGAAATCATTCTATCCTATTTTTGTGAAAATTGCAAGAAAAAATTAAAACAATGTAAAAAAATTTTCAAATTTTGGTCAAATTTGCATCCTTTCTTGCAAACTGAGCAATATTATGATACAATCATAAAAAAACGGAGGAGGAAAGACAATATGGAAAAAACATATCTTTGCATTGATTTAAAGTCTTTTTATGCCTCCGTGGAATGTATGGAGCGAGGGTTGGATCCGCTCAAAACCAACCTGGTGGTAGCTGATAGCTCTCGCACCGAAAAAACCATCTGTTTAGCGGTAACCCCCAGCTTAAAAAAGTATGGTCTGTCGGGACGGTCCCGTTTGTTTGAAGTGGTAAAGCGGGTTCGTGAGGTGAATGAGGAGCGTCTTCGCCATGCACCCAACCATACCTTTTCAGGAGAATCCCATCAGGCAGATTTTTTGAAAAAGGATCCGTCTTTAAAATTATCATATCTTGTGGCACCTCCCCGTATGGCACACTATATGGAATACAGCACCAAAATTTACGATGTTTACTTAAAATATGTTTCTCATGAAGATATTTTAGTATACTCCATAGACGAAGTTTTTATTGATTTAACGGCATATTTGCCTTTTTATAAGAAAACGGCACGGGAATTGGCTCTGCTCATAATCCGTGATGTGCTTTTAACCACAGGAATTACCGCTACTGCCGGTATTGGCACTAATTTGTATCTTGCCAAAATTGCCATGGACATCAAAGCGAAAAAAATGCCTGCCGACCGGGACGGTGTGCGAATTGCCTTTTTAGATGAAAAAAGCTACCGTGAGGAGCTTTGGAATCATCAGCCACTAACTGATTTTTGGAGAGTGGGGCAGGGCTCTGCCAAACGGTTGGAAAGCCGACGGATGTATACCATGGGCGATATTGCCCGTGCTTCTTTATCGGCAGATGGCAGAAAGATTTTAAAAAAACTGTTTGGCATCAACGCCAAGCTTCTCATCGACCATGCCTGGGGGTATGAACCTTGCGATATTGCGGAAGCAAAAGCCTATATTCCGGAAAATCGCAGTCTAAGCTCGGGACAAGTGCTATCTTCCCCCTATGATTATGAAAAAACACGAATCATTGTGCGGGAAATGACGGAACTGATGGCATTGGATTTGGTGGAAAAACGGATTCTGACGGACCAGTTGACCTTAACCATCGGTTACGATACCGAAAATGTGACCAAGAATTACAAAGGTAGCATAGAAACCGACCGTTATGGCAGAAAAACGCCAAAATCTGCTCACGGCACCGTGAATCTTTCTCAAAAGACATCTTCTACCATGCTGATGATGGAGGGGATGATGGAACTGTTTGAACGAATTGTGGCCCCCGATTTAACTGTCCGACGGGTAACCGTAGCCGCAAACCGTTTAGTACTGGAAAAAAGCTATCAAAAGGAGCCTGTGTACGAACAGTTGGATTTGTTTACCAACCAGGCTGAAAAGCAGGCAAAAGAAGAACAGTTAAAAAAGGAACGGAGCCTTCAGGAAGCTACCGTCCGTCTTCGGAATAAATTTGGCAAAAACGCCGTATTAAAAGGCACTAATTTGCAGGAAGGTGCCACCACTATGGATAGAAACCGTCAGATTGGCGGACACAAAGCGTAGGTGAATTTTTTGGATTTTTTGGATTTTTTGGATTCTTTGTACCGTGATATTTTAAATACTCCTTACCCCAATCCCGAAATTGAAAAAGACTTTCCCGATCCTGTTTTGCGAGGTGCTCAGTTTGCACCGTTTGCAGCCTTAACGGGACACGATGAAGCCATCGAGGAAACCGCCCGTCTAACCGACGGGAAAATTCTGTTGTCTGAAACCAGGCAGGAGGAAATTAACCGCAGTTTGCAGCTTCTTTTGGAGCATGTCGGAGAACAACCGAAGATTTCGGTGACCTATTTTGTGGCCGACCAAAAAAAGCAGGGTGGAGCCTATGATACCAAACAGGAAACTGTTTTAAAAATCCGCCCTACAGAGCAAATTTTGATTCTTTCTGACCAAACAGAAATCCCATTTCCCGATATTTTAAATCTGGACATTTTAGAATAGCATTTTTCAGCGAATAAAATACACAAATAAAGATCCTCCCATGATACGGGAGGATTTTTATTTGATTTTGCATATCGTCTTCCAAAAAATAGCGAAAAAATTGACATTTTGACGAAGATGTGCTATAATTTATTCTGTATAGTTATACACACTGATTTTAATCTTTCGCGAAGGAGAAACCGCTATGATTACAGGAGAACTGAAAAATAAAATAGATGCCCTCTGGGACATTTTTGCATCAGGGGGACTGGTAAATCCGCTTGACGTTATCGAGCAGATTACTTATCTTATGTTTATTCACGATTTAGACGATGCCGATAACCTTCGTGCAAAAGAAAGCACTATGCTGGGACTTCCGCATCAAAGCATTTTTGCAGGGGATGTCACCGTTGGAGAACGCACCATCGACGGCAATCAACTGAAGTGGTCAACCTTCCGTGATTTTCCTGCTGGCAAAATGTATACCACGATGCAGGAGTGGGTATTTCCGTTTATCAAAAATCTTCACGCGGATAAAGACAGTGCATATTCCAAATATATGGACGATGCCATCTTCAAACTGCCCACACCGCTTTTGCTTGATAAGGTTGTTACCGGTCTGGACGACATCTATGAAATGATGAAACACTCCGATCAGCCGGATGTTCGTGGCGATGTGTACGAATATCTCTTAAATAAAATTGCACAGTCCGGCTTAAACGGACAGTTCAGAACTCCCCGCCACATTATCAAAATGATGGTGTCAATGATGGCTCCCAAGCCCGACGATGTCATCTGTGACCCTGCCTGCGGTACCGGTGGCTTTTTGGTGTCTGCAGGAGAATACTTAAAACAACATCATAAAGAAGACATTTTCTATAACCGTCAGAAAAAAGACCACTATATGAATTCCATGTTCTTTGGCTACGATATGGACAGAACCATGCTCCGCATCGGTGCCATGAATATGATGACTCACGGCATTGACAATCCCTTCATCGAATACCGTGACAGCTTGTCTGACCAGAACGAAGATAAAGAAAAATATAGCTTAATTCTTGCAAATCCGCCTTTTAAAGGCAGTCTGGACTATGACATTGTTTCTGCTGACTTATTAAAAGTGTGTAAAACTAAAAAAACAGAGCTTTTGTTTTTGGCTCTGTTCCTTCGTATGTTAAAAACTGGCGGTAGATGTGCCTGCATCGTTCCCGACGGAGTACTGTTTGGCTCTTCCACCGCCCATAAAGCTATCCGCAAAGAAATCATTGAGAATAATAGATTGGAAGCAGTTGTTTCTATGCCGTCAGGAGTGTTTAAGCCCTATGCCGGCGTTTCTACTGCTATCCTTATATTTACAAAAACAGGTCATGGCGGTACCGACAAAGTATGGTTCTATGATATGAAAAACGATGGCTTTTCTCTGGATGATAAAAGAACCCCCATCGCTGAAAATGATATCCCCGATATCATCGAAAGATTCCATAATCGTGTCAAGGAAACTGATCGGGCAAAAACAGAACAAAGTTTCTTTGTGGACAAGGCAGACATCGTAGCCAACGACTATGACCTTTCCATCAACAAATATAAGGAAGTGGAATATACCCCCGTGGAATATCCTTCAACAACCGAAATTATGGTAGAACTTCACGAACTTGAAATGGAAATAACCAAAGGGTTGGCAGAATTGGAGGAAATGCTGTGATGCGGAAATCTCTTTGTGAAATTTCAAACCCCAAGCAATGGAAAACTATATCCACTGATATGCTCAAGTCAGAGGGATATCCTGTGTACGGCGCTAATGGGATAATTGGTTATTATTCAGAATATAACCACGAAGAAGAAACTCTTTTAATAACTTGTAGAGGTGCGACTTGTGGCAGTTTAAATATTTGCGAACCGTTTTCTTATGTAAATGGTAACGCTATGGCACTTGATAATCTTATTGAAGAAGTAGATATTCATTATCTATATTATTATCTACTTAACAGAGGATTGAATGATGCAATAACTGGGACTGCACAACCGCAGATTGTAAGGCAGTCATTGCAAAAAGTAGATGTCGAATATCCTGCACTTAAGTTGCAACACAAAATTGTAAATAAGTTAAACCAAGTTACTAACCTTATAAACAAGAGAAAAGAACAACTTTACAAATTGGACGAGCTTGTTAAAGCACGATTTGTCGAACTGTTTGGTGACCCCGTTGTAAACACAATGGGATGGAACACTGACACCGTTAACAATCTTTGCAGGGACATATATGGTGGTGGAACACCTTCAAAAGCACACCCCGAATATTATGAGAATGGTGATATTCCGTGGGTATCATCGAAAGATATGAAAACTGATATTCTGTACGATAGTCAGATTAAAATTAACCAATTAGGTGTTGATAATAGCACAGCCAAAATGGTTCCTGTTAATTCTGTAATTATGGTTATTAGAAGTGGCATATTAAAGCACACTTTGCCAGTGGCAATAAATGCAGTTCCTATTACAGTAAACCAAGATTTGAAAGTGTTTATTCCAAACCATAAGATTTTACCTCTGTTTTTACTGTTCCTGTTCAAAATGCTTGAAAAAGATATCTTAACTGGTGTTAGGGCAGTAACTGCGGATAATATCGAGTTCAATTCATTGAAAGAACGCTTTGTGATTGTGCCTCCAATCGAACTTCAAAACCAGTTCGCAGACTTCGTTGAACAGACCGACAAATCAAAATTGGCAATCCAAAAAAGCCTTGAAAAATTAGAACTTCTAAAAAAAGCACTCATGCAAAAATATTTTGGGTAGGTGAAGGATATGGGAAATAACATTGAAGTTATGCTTTTGGGCAATGGATTTGACCTTAATCATTATCTAATTACAAGTTACAGTGATTTTCTAATCGTGGGTGAATATTTTCGTGATAAAACTTGTGTTTATAATGAGAATTTACGTGTGTATGATATTTTATCAAAAATAACAAACAAAAGCGACTTTATGAACACCAGTCTTTCTATTTATGAAAATCCTTACAAAGCTACAAAAATTCCTAAGACAGAATTTTTTTATATGGCTGAAAAGTTTCAAGAAAATTGTTGGATTAATCATTTTTATAAAGAAAACCCACGAGAAACGTGGATCGACTTAGAAATGCTTATTGCTGATGTCCTTGCGAGTATCGACAATAACGAACTAAATAAGTTGAGGGCTTTTGAAAAAGTTATATTTGAAAATTCTGGTATGACTAATAAAGAATATACACATACAAAAAATTATATTTTAGGTAAAGAAATATGCGACAACGCCTTTTTTGACCAGTTTATAGACTTTGTCGAACTGTTAAGAATATACCTAAAAGTTTTTGTAGACAATGTCCTTGATAATATGTCAGAAATAAAAGAATCACAAAATAAACTATTTAAAAAAGCAAGTTTTACTATTACATTCAATTATACTAACAGTTATGAAAAATTATATAATCGAAATAATATAGTGCATATTCACGGAGATATTAATAAAGAAATAATACTTGGTATAAACTCAAATAAAAATGATAATGACAAAACGCTTTTTAATCCAAGATTTATCAAATACAAAAAGTATTATCAGCGTTTAACAAAACATACTATTGATAAACTATCACAAGTTTTTTTCTATTTGGAAAATAAAGATTCTAAAAAATTTTTGAGCGTCATTGGACATTCATTAGACACATCTGATGAAGATGTGATAACAGTATTATTTGATATGTTTGATGTCGTATTTATTTATTATTATGATGATAGTGCACTTGATAAATATGTAAAAAATCTAACTCGAATTTTTACTGCTAAGCAACTCAGTAAAATGACTCTTTCTTCAAAGATCGTATTCAGGCAATTACCAGCTAACGAATACATAAAAGATTTAAAATCAAATCATAACAATCTTTAAGCAGACTATAATTAAAATTAATGGCATTATAGGCGAGGTAAAATAATGAATAAAGACAATTTTGTGGAAGTTCTTGCACTTTTAAATAAAATGAAGATACATTCAGATTCATATTTAACAGAATTTGAAAAAGAGCTTTATAAACATATGATAGATGAAATTAAGAAACAAGCTCTAAAATAGAGGTGAACCCAAATGACAAACTTTGATTTTTTACAATCTGACTCGCAGTTTGCCACATTTTCGGATGTGGCGATTTCGGCTGAAAAATTGTTACATATTGATGTGGCGGCGTCGGTGTTTAACTGTCGGCGTGCCATGGAGTTTGCCGTGAAATGGATGTATTCTGTGGATCACGCTTTGGCAATGCCTTATGACACCACTTTGGTTGCCTTAATGGGCAGTGAAGATTTTCGGGATGTTGTGGGAGACGATATTTACCGACGAATGGATTTTGTCAGAAAGGTGGGCAACATAGCGGCTCACGGTGGCAAAAAGATTTCCAAAGAACAGGCAAAATTATGTCTGGAGAATTTATTTTATTTTCTGGATTATGTGGCATATTGTTATGGAAAGGAATATAAAGCCGTTTCGTTTGATGCCAATCTGTTAGAGCTTACCACCGAAGAAGCTCTGTCCTTTGTGACGGATAAAACTGTGGATTTAGACAGTCTGATTGCTGAAAATAAAGCATTAAAGGACGAGCTGACAGCCCGCCGTGCCCAGCAGCAGCAGACCTATGTGCCAAAGCCTTTGGATATTTCTGAATATGAAACCAGAAAACTGTATATTGACACTATGCTTCAGGAAGCAGGCTGGCTGGAAGGCAAAAACTGGATCAATGAAGTGGAGCTTCCCGGTATGCCCAACAAGTCCGAAGTGGGTTTTGCAGATTATGTGTTATATGACGATACCATGAAACCCTTAGCGGTGGTGGAAGCAAAACGCACCTGCAAGGATGTTGCCGTGGGAAAACAGCAGGCAAAGCTTTATGCGGATATTTTGGAAAAACAGTATGGCAGACGTCCAGTTATCTTTTTAACCAACGGATTTGAAACCCGAATTGATGACGGACAGTATCCCGAGCGGAAGGTAGCGACTAGTTATTCCAAAAGAGACTTAGAAAAAATGTTCAACCTTCGCAGAATGCGGACAAGCTTAAAAACTGTGATGGTGGATAAAAATATTGCAGGGCGTTACTATCAGGAAGGTGCTATCAAAGCGGTTTGCGATGCTCTGGATAGAAAAAACCGCAGAAAAGCGCTTTTGGTTATGGCAACAGGCTCCGGAAAAACCAGAACCGTGATTGCGTTATGCAAGGTGCTTTTAGAACACGGTTGGGTGAAAAATATTTTGTTCTTAGCAGACAGAACCTCGTTGGTTACCCAGGCAAAGCGTTCTTTTGTGAATCTGTTGCCTGATTTATCGGTGACCAATTTGTGCGAAGAAAAGGATAATTTTGCGGCGCATTGTGTATTTTCCACCTATCAGACTATGTATAACTGCATTGATGAAGTCAAAGACGAGGAAGGAAAGCTTTTTACCAGCGGTCATTTTGACCTTTTAATCTGTGACGAAGCTCACCGTTCCATTTACAATAAATACAGAGATATTTTCAATTATTTTGATGCGCCATTAGTTGGTTTAACCGCTACGCCAAAGGATGAAATTGACAAAAATACTTATGATATTTTTGAATTGCAAAGTGGTGTTCCCACCTATGGCTACGAGATGTCCCAAGCGGTAAAAGACGGTTATTTGGTGGATTATGTAACGGTGGAAACCAAATTGAAATTCTTGGAGCAGGGAATTTGCTACGAAGAACTTTCCGACCAGGAAAAAGAAGCATACGAAAATACTTTTGAGGATGAAAATGGCGAAATTCCCGAGAAAATCAATTCTTCTGCTTTAAATGAATGGGTATTTAACCGTGATACCATTGTGAAAGTGTTGGATATCTTGATGACAAAGGGAATCCATATCGACTATGGCAACAAGCTTGGCAAAACCATCATTTTTGCAAAAAGCCACCGTCATGCAGAGGCAATTCTGGAGGTCTTCAACGAGCAGTATCCCCATTTGCCAGGGTTTGCAAAGATAATTGATAACACCATCAACTATTCCCAAAGCTTGATTGATGAGTTTTCCCAGCCTCAGAAATTGCCTCAGATTGCCATTTCCGTTGATATGCTGGATACCGGTATTGATGTGCCGGAGGTTTTGAATCTGGTATTCTTTAAAAAGGTAATGAGTAAGGCGAAATTCTGGCAGATGATTGGGCGCGGAACCCGTCTTTGCCCCGGATTGTTGGATGGAAAGGATAAGGAAAAATTCTATATTTTCGATTTCTGTAACAATTTTGAATTTTTCAGAATGAATGGGGGAAAACCGGTAGGCACACAGATGGCTCTTTCGGGCGCAATCTTCCATCTGAAAGCACAAATCATCTTTAAACTGCAGGATATTGCTTATCAGACCAACGATCTGATTGCATTCCGAAAAGAATTGGTGTCTGAATTGGTTTCCAAAGTGCGGGAGCTTGATAAGAAGAATTTTGCAGTCAGACAGCACTTAAAATATGTGGAACTCTATGCCAACGAAGAAAACTATATGGCACTTACCTTTGAAGATACTCTGAAGCTGAAAGAAGAACTGGCACCGCTGATTCTGCCTGATGATGATGAGGCAAGTGCAGTGCGGTTTGATGCTCTGATGTATGGAATCGAGCTGGCGTATCTGATAGGCAAAAAGTATAACCGTCATAAAACGGATTTGTTAAAAAAAGTCAGCGGAATCGCAAGTGTTGCCAATATTCCCGAAATTTCAGCACAAAAGGAACTGATTTCTAAAATTCTGGATACCGCATATTTGGAAAATTGCGGCATCAATGAGTTTGAGCATATCAGAGAAGCTCTGCGTGATTTGATGAAATATTTGCCCAAAAACGGTATCGTATATTATACATCCCTGGATGACGATATCCTGGATATGCAGTGGCGGGAATCGGAACTGGAAAATGACGATTTAAAAAACTACAGAGCAAAAGCAGAATATTATGTAAGACAACACCAAGATAATAATGTCATTGCCAAATTGAAAAGTAACATTCCTCTTTCCAAAGACGATCTCACCCAGCTGGAAGCAATTTTGTGGAACGAAGTAGGTACGAAGGAAGAGTATCTGTCAGAATACGGCGAAACACCTCTTGGTGAATTTGTCCGCAGTATTGTGGGATTGGATATGAATGCCGCAAAAGAAGCTTTTTCCGAGTTTTTAAACAGTACCAGTCTGGATGCAAGACAAATTTATTTTGTGAATCAGATTGTGGAATATATCATCCAAAACGGAATGATGAAAGATTTTTCTGTGTTACAGGAAGCGCCTTTTACCGATCAGGGTAGTGTCGCTGAAATCTTTACGGATATTACATTGTGGTACGGCATTAAAAGTGTAATCGATCGCATTAATGCCAACATGGCTGCATAAGAAAAAAGCACTTGCATATTGCAAGTGCTTTTTGGCAGGGGCAGTAGGATTTGAAGAGGATTTTCACCTTTTTATCTCGCTTTATCTTGTGTTATTTCGTGTTATCTTGTACCTCGAAAATCGTTGGTATCACTGGGTTTTGAAAAGGTCGATTCAAAAAGTTCCTAATTTTAGGAATTTTCAAAAAATTCAAATTTCGAGACGAAAAGTTAGAACAGAGTTAGAACAAAACCAACCAAAAAACCACCACAAAAGCCTTATCATACACGTACCAAACTCCGCTAAAAAAAGAAAGCCTCTGTGACATCATTTTGGATGCTACAGAGGCTTTTTATCTCTCGAAGCAACCGAGGTGCTTCCTGTAGATTAATCGCTTTTAAACTCTATAAACATCAAATACAACCTTTAGCTTTTACAGAACTCCTTCTTGTTGACTTTTCAGGGTTATGTATGATATAATTTAAGAAAACCGTTGTTTGGAGGAATGATGTATGGGTAACAAAGGAGTTTTTGAGGATTATCATTATACCACTCAAAAAGGATGCTATGTAGCCACTGCTGTATACGGTTCCTATGATTGCCCACAAGTGTGGACACTTCGTCGTTTCAGAGATGATACCCTTGCAAAAACACAGTTGGGCAGGGCGTTTATCCGTATGTATTATGCCATCAGTCCAATTCTTGTAAAGTGGTTTGGTGATACCTTTTGGTTTCAGAAAATGTGGAAGAAACCTCTGGACAAAATGGTTACAAAATTGCAATCACAAGGCGTAAAGTCTACTCCATATCAGGATCAAAACTGGTAAAGCAGCGAAATCGAAGATAAATAGTAAAAGGCAATAGCCGTAGCGGACTATTGCCTTTTTTCGTTAATATGCTACATTTTGGTCCTTAATTGTAAAGTGAAATGCAATACTTGTTTGTTTGATTTATATTTTTGAGTGTATAAATCTTAGCTTCAGACGAGTATTGCATTTTGTTTTGCAAAGAAATTATTGAGTAAAAATTAAAGCCTCCAAGGACAGTAAATCCTCAGAGGCTCATTCTTTTTTATTCAATTATCGCAATAATCTGTGTGATGAACTTGCTTTTATCTTTATGTTGTGGCGGTCCTTCAAGATAAATATTACGGAATACACCTGTCAGCGTCAGATTATTTTCTTCTGCATAGGAAAGAAGTTTTTTTCGTGCTTCGGGAATATCCTCATAAGCACCATGATGAAAGAAGGAAATTGCTTTGAGTTCGGGGAGATGCTTTATGTATTCACCTTCGCTTCCTTGAGGCACAGCAACACAATATGAAATATCTTGCGGAGCATTCGCAGAATACTCGGTGAAATACATTCTCCTTGTTGTATCGGTTCCGTGTAATCTCATAGCTTCAAGAGCAGTATCTCTCAAAAGATTTGTCTTGTCAGCAATAGAGGTTGATTTATA
Source organism: Clostridia bacterium (assembly GCA_045540295.1). Classification (GTDB taxonomy): domain Bacteria; phylum Bacillota; class Clostridia; order UMGS1840; family UMGS1840; genus SIG452. Next base: position 3,128 of record JAZQGY010000012.1, on the reverse strand, counting down.
CACACGGCAGTATATCGTCTGCGGTTCAATAGTGATTTCCCGTATAACATCACCTTTTTTCTGCGTTCTCTCTTTGAGTTTTTCTATTGTCAGAATAAGTTCATCACGCATTTTCTCAAGCCGTTCTATCATCGGCTGTAAATCCGTTGTATCGCTGAAATATGTTCTTATTTCGTCAAGTGACAGCCCTAAGTCCTGAAATACACGGATTGTACGGATTTGTGTAAAGGTATCAATGGTGTAATATCTGTTACCCGTAGTGCCGTCTTTTTTGTCAGGAGTAATAAGACCTTTTGTTTCATAGTTCAATATAATTTTTCTTGTGATTCCAACGGCTTTTGCTATCTCGCCGATGGAAAATAAATTGTTATTATCCATAAAATAATCCTCGTTTTTTGTATAAAATAAATAATTTTGAAAAAATTCGAAAAATTTCTCAAAAAACACTTGCATCGCCCATTAATGTACGGTGTATGATTAGTATAACATATAATATCTGATTTTTCAAGATGTGGAGGATGATAAATTTGAAATTAAAGGATTATTGCATTAAGGAAGGAAAGGAGTATTTATTATCCGAGTGGGATGACGAAAAAAACATGCCGTTCACCCCTGAAACTGTCAGCCCGAGCAGTTCTGTTCCGGTATGGTGGAAATGCGAAAAAGGTCACTCGTGGCAGACGCAGGTGCGAAGCCGTTCAAAAACACTTACAAGATGCCCGAAATGTCTTGCGACAGAACTCTCTAAAAAGAGAAAACAACAGGTAAAAGAATTTGCAAAGAAAATGAGTTGTAAATAAGTGCCCGTTTTTTTGTACGCTATTAAAAAAATAAAAATTTACTATATTATAAAGAAAGAAGGAATGAACATTGAAAAAGTTATTAAGTACAATTTTATGCTTATGTATGCTTATCAGCATACTTCCAACAAATGTGTTTGCTGCGTCGGTTGTAAATATTTTCAATATTACAGTAACCGAGCCAGTGACAGGTGAAAAGCCGGTAAATTCGGGCTCTGTTCCCTCAACGGCAAGCACCGAGGTTGTAAAGGTGGAATGGGACGGCGATTTTGATGACAACGGCTGTTTTATTGAGGGTAACTCATATAAGGTTTCCGTTACCGTCAGAATAAAGGCAGGTCAGGATAAATATATAAAATACGTTAAATCCACAACCAAAATCAACGGTCAGCTTTCTGAAATGAAAAGTCTTACCGAGGATAAAAAGCAGGCTGTGATCTGTTACACCTTTAACGTCGGCAGTAAAACCGAAGGTGGACAGGCAGGAGGTGTTGCACGGGACCTCAGCAAAGCAAAATACAGCGAGCTTTCTGTCAACGAGTTTGAATGGGAGGTTTTAAGACTTTGTAATATTGAACGTGCCAAGGAAGGTCTTGATTCGCTTTCCATGAACGGTACTCTTCAGGATATCTGCGATATTCGTGAAAAGGAGCTTGTAACCACTTTTTCTCATGACAGACCCGACGGAAGCGATTGCTACTCGGCAATTCCTTCCACTTATACCTGGAGTAATGTCGGAGAAAACATCGCAAGGGGTCAGCGTAATCCTGCGGAGGTTGTAGAATCATGGATGAACAGCCCCGGACACCGTGCCAATATTCTTAATCCCGAATTCCGCTATATGGGTGTCGGATATAATTCCAACGGAAATAACTGGGTTCAGTTCTTTTCAAGCAGTAAAGATTTCAAAATTGTTGGCAAGAACTCGTTTTCCAACAGCTCATATAAGGAAGAAATATCCGAAACCGATATCAAGGACGTGTACCTGACAATTACGGCTTCCAACGGTTATAAATCTTATATGCCTGTGGATTTTGATTCCATGAAGCAGACAGGGGGCAAGTATTACCCAAGACTTGCTGCTACTCAGAACGTTTCGTTTATAAAGGTCGAGGATACCGACAGTGAAACAAACTCTGATAAAACAACCAATCAGGAAAAAGAGCCGACAGTAACAAGTCCGACAGAAGGCAAGACCACGGATATTGATGAAGGCAGCCTTTTCGGAAAATACATACCGATTACCCATGTATACGGCACCAATTTCGGCGTACCTTACAATATGGAAGCCGGCTCTATACAGCAGTTCGATATCGGAACCCGATTCTATGACGAAACGATAGGTATACAACCAAGCTTTGCTCCGCAGGTAAAGAGAAGTGATTATCAGAACCATTACGTCAAAATAAGTTACCTTGGAACATACGGTACCGTCGGTAAAGAAATTGCTGTTACCAGACTCGGTATCATTGACGAAGCGGAATATGACTTGGTTATGAACGGAAAGGAATCTGACTGGGCAAAGGTATATAATCTTACAAAGGATACCATCGTAATTTCCGCAGATATATACGATGAAAACAAACAGTTTGTAAGAAAGCTTACTCCCGCCGCAGTTATCGTGGCAACGGATGCAAGCGGAAACTTTATTACATTTTCACACTTCCTTGGCTCAACCTCAACAATCCTCTATTCACAGATAGATAATTTCTTTGCAGCGGACGAGGATAAGAGCAGAAGTACAAAGTCATTCTCGTTTGTAACCGATAAGATTATGCTTACAAATAAGGCTGATGCAGAAAAGCTTCTTCCGCCTGCCAAGATAATAAACTACGAGTATAAAACATATCCTGAACTTAACGTGACACCAAACTACAATGCAAACCATATACTCGGCGATGAGGAATTTGTAACGCCTGATAACGTATATTATCAGGTGGGTGTTGATTTCAAACAAATAGACCCCGTTATAAAAAACGAAATCAGGGATGTTGTCAGCTATTCCTATTATACGCACAAGATTGATACCCTTTACACCCAGAGAAACATTGTAACCGCAGACGGCACGCTTTACGGCGTTACCTCTGAATATGAAAAGAAGAAAATTGCAACAAATGTAAAAAAAGCCACCGCAAATCATTACCTTACAAATAGCGGCGAGGTAAAGGAGCTTAGCGGTAAGACGGTTGCAACAGATGTTTATGACTACGAGGAATCCAATGATGGCTGGGTTATCGGTATCATCAAGAATGACAGCTCGTTCTATATGGGATATACCTATATTGAGGGTAAGGACGGCTATGCAAGAGGTCTTGCAAAAATGACGGA
>JAZQGY010000011.1:0-77732 GCA_045540295.1 Clostridia bacterium | reverse complement strand
TCAAATAGGATTCATCCTTTTTTATTTAATATAAGAAAACCGGCACAGAGAAAACTCTGTGCCCGTTTTTTGTTGTTTAGGAACGAATGTCTTATAAGACCTTCTTATTTGCTCATTGCATCTACAACACAATTTGCAATCAGTTCCATACCTGCGCTGCCGGGATGTACGCCGTACTGGTCAGGCATATAGCTTCCTAAGTTGGAAGAAGTGAATCCTGCATCGTTACGAATGTCAACATAAGTGCAGCCGTAGGTTTCGGCAGCATCTTCAATCACGTTGCAGAAACCATCTGCAGAAGAACCGTAATACAGTAAGTTCAAAAGATAAATGTCTGCATCAGGATATTCTTCGGTGATGCTTGCAATCATTGCAGGATAGTTGGTGGTAAAGTCTGCTAAGGTACAACCGTTAGCAAAGTCGTTGGTTCCCAAGTATACAGCGATAACGTCGGGAGTTTCACCGTCGTTATTGTGCAACTGGGTAGCTCTGGTTTTACCGTAAACGCAAACTTTGTCACCGGAGTAGGAGTTGTTTACCAACACTTCCATACCGGTAGTGTCCGCAACACGTTTCCACCAGGTCTGGTCAACACTGGTAACATCGTTGTTGTTACCGTAGTACCAAACAGCGTTAGAGCCGATGGTGGAGTTTACTGCAGCGTTGTTGGAGTAACCGTTGAAGGTAGAAATACTGTCACCTAAGATGGAGAATTTCAGACCGGTTAAGGAACCGATGGTCACATCTTTCGCTGCTGCTTTGGGCACTAAGTTTTCATTTACGAGCATTGCTTTTAAGGTAGTGCCGTTAGCTTCGGGCAAGTCTACAGAGTATTCCACGGTAGTGCCAACTGCCTGTGCATCGGTATCAATATAAGTGATATCAACTGCAGTCAGTTTGTTGCCTTCGTAAGAAGCTAATACCAAGCTTACAACGCCGTCATCGTCAGTACCCATGTTTTTGAAGGATACAGTTGCAGTTTTTGTTTTACCGTTTAAGGTAATTTCGGAGAATTCATCAGTTTCCACAACGGGTTTTAAGTTTGCAACATTCAGCTGACTTCCCCAGGTTGCATGGCCAACCAATTCGCCAACACTGTGGAATCTGATAGTATACAGGAGAATATCGCTGGAACCAATGTTTTCTAAGGTGATGGTGTTCACACCTTCTTTTACATACAGCAGTTCAATATCATTGCCTGCAGCATCTGTGGTTAATCTGCTGCTGTAAGAAACGCCTGCCGGATTGTAAATATCGGCATAAAAACCGGTATCACTGGTTAATCTGAGGGTTGCTTCGTTAGCAGTGCCAAACGCAATGTAGGGATATACCATACCTGCAAGTCCCTGAGAAGGAGTATATTCGATGGTATAAGTGCCATCGACAGGAATGGTAATACCAATATTTGCCCAGCCGTATAAATCTTCCTGACCGGAGATAATGGGTTCGTTCGCAATGGTAACCTGATTAAAGTAATCCAGACCGTTGCCTGCCAAAGCGCTAAAGGTTACATTCGCATCTACATCAGTAGTAGCAATGGTGTTTTCACCTGCGATTAAGTAGATGTAGCCTTCTTCGCCTGCTGCTAAAGTAACGGTAGCACCAATTTCACTGGTTAAGGTTACTGCAACATCGGAAGAAACTTTGTATACACCTGCATAAGAAGCAGTGTAAGTGATTACATTTGCATCCGGAGTCGGGGTGGGAGTAGGTTCAACCACATCGTCACCGTAGGGAACAACCTTCAGCTGTGCCATCTTCATCTGGGAATCCCAAGCGGAATTGCCAACCAGTTCGCCGGCACTGTGGATTCTGATAGCATACAGCTGAGTGGTAGCAGAACCGGTATTTTCAATGGTAATGGTGTTTTCACCATTTCTTACATAAGCCATTTCAGGATCGGTTTTTGCTAAGTCTGCCCAAGCCCAGGAACCGCCATTGGTTGCGGGAGAATAGTAGATATCCGCATAATAACCGGTATCAAAGGTAACTTTTAAGATACCTTCTGCGGTGTTATTCATGGTTGCAATGTAGGGATATACCAAACCGTTCATACCCAAAGAAGGAGTATAGGTGAAGGTATAGGTTTCTCCCGGTGCTAAGTCTTTGAGCATAGCGTTTTCAACCAGGTCTTCCTGCCCGGAGATAACAGGTTCTGCGGTAATGGTAACCTCGTTGATATAAGCTAAACCGTTTCCTGCTAATTCGGTGAAGGTTACGGTAGCAGAGTTATCGGTAGTGCCAATCGTATTCTGACCCTGAATCAGGTAGAAGTAGCCGGTAGCACCTGCTGCCAAAGTAACGGTATGACCGGTTTCGTTGGTCAGGGTTACTGCTTTGTCAGAAGTTACCTGATATACACCTGCATAAGGAGCAGTGTATACGATGGTATTTGCATCCGGAGTCGGTTCCGGTGTGGGAGTGGGAGTAGGAATTACCAGATTGTCATCTACGATAACTTTCGCATTCGCCATATTACAGGTAGCCCAGGACTGCACAGAGTCTGTCTTGGAAATACGAACTCCGTCGATGGAAACAGCTGCGTTATTATTGTTAATTACTTTAACAAAGTTTTCGCCTTCAGCCATATATACCATCAGCAAGTCAATACCGTTTCCGTTAACGTCGGTATCTTCAAAGTGAGTGTTGCTGTTTGCAAGGGTATACGGATATTCGCCGTAGTAACCGGTACTGGTTTCAATGCGAATATCTCCAGAAGCCGCCAGTGTTTTAATGCTGACATAATATGCACCGGCTGCCAAATCGCTGTTGGTCTTAAAGGTAACAGACTGTCCTGCCGGAATGGTAATGGTTCTGCCACTGGTAGTTACACCGCTGTCTTTTGCATAGATGAAATCAACGGCATTGGTAGTACTGTCATTTACGCTGAAGCCCATGTAGTAATGCTTGGTAGTAATCGGAGTATGATCAACAACTACGCTGCCCAGGTTGCTCATACCGTTGTCGTCTAAAGCGGTAAAGGTTACATTTGCTGCTTCGTTGGAGGTGCTCATGTGATTGAGACCTTTGAACATATAGAAGTAACCGGTTCCGCCTGCAGATAAGGTCACTTTATGACCGGTTTCGTTAATTAAGGTTACTGCTTTGTCGGAAGATGCTCTGTAAACACCTGCATAAGGAGCATCATAAGTCATCTGACCTGCTACAACGGTAGGAGTAGAGGTGGGAGTGGGTGTTGCGGTAGGTGCGGTAGTAGGAGTGGGAGTCGGAACAACCACTTCTTCACCGGCAGGAACTACTTTCAGTTCTGCCATCTTCATCTGGTCTACCCAGTAAGTAGCTGTGGCTAATACCATTGTAGTACCAAAGCTGGTGGTGTTAATGCTGACAGATGAGCCACTGGTATTGGTAAGAGTAACGGTCTGAGTACCGTCTCTTAAGTAAACCACTTCGGGATCTGTCTTATTGGAACCGTCAGTCCATGCAGAGGAAGAGCCGCCTCTCAAAAGAATTTCTGCATAATAACCGGTATCGGTGGTTACTTTAATGGTGCCACCCTCTGTACCGGAAATGTAAGGATAGTAGAGACCTGCACCATAGTTCGGGATATGGGTAAAGGAACGGGTTTCTCCGGCAGCTAAGGTGATGTTTGCAGCACCGGAGGTAGCGTCATGGTCATCTTCGGGACCGGTAAAAGGTTCGCCGGAAATAGTTACCTGATCAATGTAAGCTAAACCGTTGTCTTCTAATTCTGTAAAGGTTAAGGTCACAGTATTGTCACTTAAGGTAACATTGTTGTTGCCCTTAATCATATAGAAGTATGCAGGAGTGTTTGCTGCTAAAGTAACGGTGTGACCGGTTTCGTTGGTCAGAGTTACTGCTTTGTCGGAGGTCACTTCGTATACACCTGCATAAGGAGCGTTGGTGTAAGAAATTTCGCCAACAATACCCGGAGTCGGAACGGGAGTTGCGGTCGGAGCGGTGGTCGGGGTCGGAGTGGTTACCGGACCGTCCGGATCGTAACCGTCTGCAATGACTTTACAATTTGCTAAGACAAACTGTGCAACAGTTGCATCCGTTGCAGAAGAACCGCCTGCTGTGAAGCTGGAGGATTTGGAGCAACGAAGACCTGTTAAGGTAATTGCTGTCGGACCATTGTTGGTGATGGTAACGTTGTTTTCACCTGCTCTTAAGTAAGCCAGTAAGAAATCGCTGTTGGTTCCGGCATCCTCGTAGTGAGTTGCGCTTCCCGCCAGCGTGGTTGCATACTGACCGGTATGACCGGTATCGGTTTCTAAGGTTACATACTTACCTTCACCGGAAGTAATCACGGTCATATAGTATAAGCCTGCCTGGGTTGCATCTGCTTTAATGGTTACGGAGCTTGAATTGGGAATGGTAATGGAGCTTGCACCAACGCTGGTGTTACCATAGGTAGAAACCACGTTGCTTGCCACATTACCTACATTTTCGTAACCCAATTTCACATGTTCGGTGGTAACAGGAACGGTTCCTGCATCCACTTCGTTGATATACGCCATACCGTTATTTACTAAAGCGGTAAAGGTTAAGTTTGCAGAGGTATCGCTCATGGTAATATTGTTATTACCTTTAATCATATAGAAGTAATCGGTAGCGCCTGCTGCTAAAGTTACAGTGTGACCGGTTTCGTTGGTCAGGGTTACTGCTTTGTCAGAGGTAACTTCATATACACCTGCATAAGGAGCTTTTGCTGCAGTAATGTTATCATAATCGGGAGTTTCAGTAGGAGTAGGAGTTGCAACGGGGGTATCATCGCCTTCTACATCCTTGGAAAGGTCTTCTACTAACTGTAAGCCCTTGAAAATGATATTGTTTGCACTGTCTCCTGACATAAAGGTAATGGTGTGATTACCTGCTTCCAACAGTACACTGTCAGAGGAGTCATCGGTCCAGTATTCCGGATCGCTGATTCTGCCAGGTGCAAAGGTAATAATATCACCGGTATCAAAATCTGCGGTCAAACCGGTTCCGTATAGAACATTACCGTAAGCAAGACGGTTAGAGGTGTCAATCATTGCCTGCACATTGTAGTATGCAGTTTTGGGAACACCAATTAAGAAGGTAACATATGCAGTAGTATAGCTATTCTGCTGAATGGTTACGCTATCGCTGCCGATGGTAACACCGGAATTTCCCTGAACGCTGTTTGCTAAGTCGGTACCCACTAAGATGCTGGATGCGGTTTCCACATCGCCGGGGTCAAATTCGATACCAACGATATCTAACAGCTTCTGAGGAACATAGAAACGTCCGCCTACATATACGCAAACCTGACCGTCTAAATCAATAGTCTGTCCGTTGTAGGTTGCTTTGGAGGTGTTTCTTTCCACAGTTAAGTTATAGTCTTTGAAAGTAAAGGTACCGGTATGTGCTGAAGTGGTGGTGGACACACTGTCATCATAATCCCAATAAGTATCGGTCACGGGAGTATAGGTACCTAAGGAAGATACGTCAACAAATAATTCTTTGGTAACTGCATCTAAATCAACACCGATTAAGTCTGCTAAATAAGGAGCAATATCGGTATTGTTAATCACATAGTTATTAAAGTTGGATGCCACACCCGGAGTTGCTGCAGTTCCGGGGATTCCTGCCACACCTGCAGGCGCATACAGGAACACACCGCCGTTTCTTGCGGTATGGCTACCGTTGCCGCTCCAGGTAATGTAGGAGGTGCCGGGAATCTGTCCGTTTCGAATCAGAGAAACAGCACCGGACTGGTTTAATACGTTCATACCACCGGTATCGTGGTCAGGCGCAACAACAACAACGGTGTCGGTTCTGCCTTTTGCATATTCGATTGCCACTTTACAAGCTTCATCGAATGCAATAAATTCAGTAACCATATCCAATGCGTTGCTTCCGTGTCCGCCGCCGTCAACAGCACTGCCTTCTACCATCAGGAAGAAACCTTCGTCAGAGCCATCCAGAGCCTGAATTGCCGATTGGGTCATTTCCGCTAAGTTCGGGTAGCTTGCTGCATTGGTGATATCACGGTTAGAGAATGTGAAATCACCGCCTAAGGTACCCCATACTTTTGCACCGGGCTGAAGATTAAGCATCTGGCTTACAGAAGTAACGGAAGTGTAGCCACGTGCTGCAATATCCTGTGCCGCTTCGTCATAAGCACCTGCACCGGTAGCATTCATGGGCAGAACAACATCTAAGCCCTGGTTAATCTGCTGCTGAGCGATCGTACGATAGTAGTAACGGTCTTCTGCGTGAGCAGAAAATGCAGCCGGGGTTGCATGAGCCCAGGGATAGGTAGAAACTAAACCTGCTCTTTTACCCACATACTGTGCTGCTTCCAAAATGGTAGCAATAGGTTTTCTTGCCGGGTTAATACCAATAAAATAGTTATTGGTTTTTTTACCGGTTGCCAACGCAGTACCGCTGGCTGCGGAGTCGGTAACTGCCTGATTGTTACTGTAGGTGGTTTCTGCACCTACCAAGTAATCTTTTAAGTACATTTTGTTTACAGTTTGCGGGGTAGAGTTGGGGAACCGGGAGTTCACACCACCTGCCTGCTTCACTGCATCTGCCAGATTAAAGGCATCCATACCGCCCCCGTCGGGGATCATATAGATGATGTTCTTAATCTGGGGTGCTGCCTGCACAACCGTTGCGCTAAAAGCAAAAGAAGTCATCAGCATCATGAGAGTTAAGAGGAGTGCTAAAATCTTTTTCATCTTCTTGTTGTCTTCTCCTTTTTGATGTATATATAAATTTTTTTTACGGTTGGAAAATTTGTACAAAAAAACAATATTCCTTGTAATACAATTGTAACATTTACACAATGTTACTGTCAAGCAAATTTTGCGTTGTAATCAGGACATGTTCGACTTCTTCATGACCTAAATCAGAGCTTTTCTGCAGGAAATCCACAAATCTTTTTCATCCTCTGTTAAAAAGTCTGTTTTTTTCACAATCCGATGGTGAAAAATGGATAACAAAACCCTGACATTTTTCCCGAAGTATGGCTTAGAAAATATATTTTTTGAGTCGATTTTCGTAAAATATTGATTTTTTTCCACAAATATGCTATAATTATTGTAACATTATTTGTAACAACACACAACCTTCATTCTTGTATAAAAGGGGTGAAAATCCGACTATGTTTGAACATATAAAAATTCAAAATGCAGGTAAATTTGTATCCAAAGGTGAATGGAAGCATCCTGACAAGATTCTCGATACCTATGAAATCATCTTTGTTACCAAAGGAAATGTGTATATCAATAAAGGTGGAGTAAACTATGCTTTGGGGATGAATGATGTCATTCTGTTGGAGCCGGGAATCCGACACTACGGATATCAAACAAGCACCGATACGGAATTTTTTTGGCTTCATTGGTTTTGCGATACCAACCTCCTGGCAGGAACCAATCATATTACATTAGAAAACCCGTATCATATTAACCTGTATTGCCGTCAACTGATTGAAGCACGGGTTATGAATAAGCCTGCAGAGATGATGGATTATCTGACCAGGTTGATTTTACTGGAAATTTCTATCAATGCTAAACAGCCGAACACCAGCCCTATTGTAGAAAAAGTGCGGGCATGGGTTCAAGCCAACAGCAACTCCCCTATCACCACAGAAGATGTTGCGAAACAGGTTGGCTACAATGCAGACTACTTAAACCGTGTGTTTAAAGCAAACCTTCAAAAAACCGTAAAGCAATATATTGATGAAGAACGTATTCTCTATATTAAAATGCTGATGCTAAACCATAATCTCCCATTAAAGGTAGTAGCCAAACGAGCCGGCTTTGCCGATTATAAGTATTTTCTCAAATTTTTTAAATATCACGAAGGGATTACTCCCACGGATTTTTCCAAACAGTTTTCCAAGCTTTATTTCAATTCCCGATAACAATCAAAAAGCCCGATGGTATAATGCCATCGGGCTTTTCTCTTACTTTCCTCCACAGTATCATTTTTCCAAGGAGGAAATAACAAGCAAATATTTAAAATTGTCACATCAATATTACATCTTTTTTCGTTAAAGGATAATGCAAATCAACCCACCGCTGCCCTCGTTAATAATTTTTGTGAGAGTTTCACGGAGTTTCCCTTGTGCATCCTCCGGCATACGGGATAATTTAGTTTGCAGCCCCTCATTAATCAGCTCGTGCAGTGATTTGCCAAAAATGTTGGATTCCCAGATTTTTTTAGGATCTTCTTCATAATCGGATAAAAGATACTTCACCAAATCCTCTGACTGCTTTTCGGTACCCACAATGGGCGAAACTTCGGTTTCAATATCTGCCCAAATCATATGGATAATCTGTAACAAAAAGAAGTTCTTGATTAGGCTTGCTGCCTATAAAGAGTTTTTTTAATTACCTATAGCAAACTTTTCGCACAGCGGTTTCAAATTTCCATTCCACACAAATGCCACCTGATTTGAATTAAAATCATAGTCTATTGCTGTAACATTTGCAAACACATCATAATTCACAACACTTGATAAATATGTTCCATTATATGTTGCGATGTAGAGTGTTCCGGTTTCTGTTGATGAAACTGAAATTTTTCCCGTTTCCGCATTGTATGTAATGCTTGCAGGATAGATTGTTTCTTCAATTTCGCCAATCAGTTCAACATCTGAATATGCCAAAGCAAAAGTTGAAAACTTGTCAATTTCAAATGTAACGGTATTTGGATTGTTATCCAAATCAACCAATGTTACTGCTTCACCCTTATGCATGTGAATAAATGAGTAGTGCTTATGTCCTCTGTATTCTTCAGGAATATCCATCGTAATACGGAGCTTACCGTTTGTTTCGGTTTGCTTTTGGATGTTGGAAATACTCTGACCATCTTTTGAGAATGTTATATCGTAATATTTAACGATATTTTTATCCTTGCCTTTTTTATCCTTAATCTTTTCGGTTTCGTATTCTTTATCCGTGGTTATTCCATCTTCATCAACATCAGATACAGTAGTTTCTGTCACGGTTAAAGTGAAGTTTATTGTGTCGTCTATTTCATCTGATGAAATAACACTTTCTTCATTTTCTACTTTTACTCCACCTGTTACAACGATACTGCTGTCAGAAATCAAATCGACAAGTTTAAACAATTTTTCTATCCATTCTTCCGAAAGCTGTTGTCTTTCCTTCTCAGACAAACTATCGTAGAAGGTCTTTTCTGCTAAAATTGCTTCTTTGTAGAGAAGTGCATCTTCTTTTGTGTCACAATCAGGAATTGCCAAAAGTGTTTGCTCTCTCTTTGATATCTTATCAGCCTTTGCAACCTTAATATCTGCATCTCCGTGAACAACACCATTTTCTATGGTAATCACAGCAAAGCCCATACCATCGTTTTTGGTTATTGCGGTAATGCAATACATTCCGTCAGGGATATTTACGAAGCTATATTTACCATTGTTATCGGTTACAAATACGGCAATCTGGTCACCGGTTTCGTTTGTTAAAATAACCTGACAGTCCTGTGTTGTTCCGTTTGCTGTTACTTTGCCTGAAACAGATGTTAAATTAACTTTATCTTCTCTTAAAATAATGGTATCAACTGTATAAGTGATAAATTCCGTAACATCAATATGTCCGTAACCCTTAAGCTCGTGGTTCTTGTCAAAACCGCCGATAAGGTCAGGACGCATTTCGTTTGCTAATGCAACTATGTTGTAGCTTCCTGCAGGAACATTGTTAAATGTGTATTTTCCTTCTGCATCGGTTTTTGTGCTCGCAACAACATTTCCTTCTTCATCAATCAAATCAATATTTACCCAAACTTTTGCAGAATATGTTCCATCGCGGTTTTCAATTTTTGTATCACCTGTGATAGTTGAAGACTGTGCTTTGATTTCCAATGTTATACCGGTTACATCTTCATTTGACACATATATTTCAGTTGTAGCACTACCGGTTTCATTTTCAGCTTTTACGATGTAGGAACCTCTTGGGATATCACTAAATGTAAATGTTCCGTCAGTTGTATCAAAAGATTTGAATATATTACCGCTTGTGTCGCTTATGGTAACCTTTGCAGTTGAAGGAGTTACTGTACCTGAAACATTGTATCCCTTTTTGAGAACAAGATCTGTTTCACCTGCGACATACACATCGAAAACATTCATTCTCTTAACAGATACAACCTCACTTGCTGTGTTGCCGTCTGCATCTGTTACGCGGATTGTATATCTGCCAACTTCGGCATAAGTGAACTCATAGTTGCCATTTGCATCAGTTGTTACAGTTTCTTTAACTGTTCCATCATCGTAAAGAATTTCAACTGTTGCGCCTGACACGACACTTCCGTCAATGTAAGTTGCTGTGCCCGTTATGCTGGAACCGTAAGATATTTCTGGATTTTCGCAGCTATTTAAAACTGAATATTTCCATCTCGATTGTATCGCCCGAGCCAATGCAGGAGAATCTATGTATACAAGATGCACTGTTCCACTATTAAACGGACTACTACCAAATTCATTTGTACCAATAGGTATAATCACCTTTTTAATTGCTGTGTTACGAAAAGCGGAGCTCCCTATAGCCAATAAGGTATCTGGTAACTTTATCTGCAACAATTTAGAGCAACTTGCAAAAGCAGAAGCCGGTATTTCTATAAGTTTTTCAGGAATATTAACACTCTCTATTGAAGAACATCTGCTAAAACAAGCAACACCAATAGAAACAAGACTATTTGGTAAATTTGCATTTGTTAGTAAAGAACAATCGAAAAATGCCCTATCTCCTATAGATTCGAGCCCTTCATTAAATACAATACTTTCAACAGAAGATGCTCTAAAGGCTGAATCTCCTATTGATTTCAGTTTGTTGTTAAATATAATTCGTATCGGGCTACTTGTATTTCCACAACTTGCGAAAGCAAATTCGCGAATATTTTCTAGATCTTTGCCAAATTCAATTATTTGTAACGAATCACAAAATTGAAATGCATGTTCCCCTATATTTTTAACGTTATCTGAAAACACCACTTTGCTTAATCCAGAACATCCTTGAAATGCATAAGGCTTGATTTCACTTTTATCTAAAAACAGTTCTGTCACAGCATTTCCATTGATAAAAAGGCATGCACCTTTGTGTAAAGGATTAGATGCTAAATCAAAATCTATTTCACACCATGCATCTAAATCTGAAATATTAACTGTTTTCAGGTTATTACAGCCTGAAAAAGCGTTTATTTCTATTTCGCGAACAGAAGGAGGAATCGATATAGATGTAAGTTTATCACAGTTATCAAATGTGCCTGCTCGGATTTTCTCTAAGTTTTCAGGCAATGTTACTGATTGCAACGAAGCATTAGAGAAGGCACAAGAATTAATTTGTGTAACTGTTTTTCCGTTTACAGTTTCTGGTATATTCACGGCTCCTTGTATACTTGTGTCACATTTTGCTACAACAGCATATTCCCCAACACAATAGGTTACATTATTTATAGTTGTTGTAGTTACATTTGTTGCTATGAATTGATTGTCACTTGTTAATGCAACTGCTGCAGCGTAAGCATTATTATCAATTTTCCAAACAATACTCTTTGGATAAAAGGCATTATTGTTTATGTATGTTACACTATCCGGAATATTAATACTTCGCAATCCAACAACACCCCAAAATGAAGAAGATCCTATAGTTTTTAACAATGATGGCAATTTGACATTTGTTAGTAACTTACAATCTTGAAAAGCTCCGTCTTCAATGTGATATACACTTTCCGGAATAGTTACAGATCGAAGATTTGAACATCCCGAAAAACAATATGCACTTATCGAGGTTAATCCTTCAGGAAGTGTTATACTCATTAGTCCTGAGCCTGAAAAAGCATCCCTACCAATGCTTTCTATTCCATCAGGAATTGTTATGTTTGTCAGTTTAGGTGTTGTTGATAACGCATTTTCTCCTATTTCTTTTACTGTGGAAGGAATGTTTATGTTTGAAAGCGATTCACAGCACATAAACGCTTCTTCACCGATAGACTCTATCCCTTCAGGGAGAACAATCTGCACTAAACTTTCGCAATAATAAAATGTGTATGGCTCTATTTTTTTTTGGCTCGACGGAACTTCAATGTTTACAAGTTTTTTTCCTTCTACATATATTTCTGCAAAAGTATCATAAGTTCCGTAACTCCCTGTAGCTATAGCTCTTGCTGCCCAAGGAACTGCTGAAGTATCAGCGTATTGCATATTACAAAAATCTTCAACGGTATCTATAAATACCGTAGTTACTGAATTACAACTAAAAAAAACTCCTTCATCTAATTGCTTGGCACCATGCAATGTTATTGTAGACAAATTATAACAATTGCCAAATGCCATTGCACCTAATTTTTCAAGTGACTTTGGTAGTTCTATCTCCGTAATTGACTCACAATATAAGAACGCCGTTTTATCAATTTCTTTTAAAGAATCCGGAAATTCAACCGTTTTTAGCGAACTACAGTCAATGAAAGCATTTACACCCAAATATACCAGACCTTTAGGAAGATCCACTTCTGTTAACATAGTACATTTTTTAAATGCATTAGAATTAATACGTTTTATTGTATCCGGAAAAACCACTGAAGTAATATTGGAACAGTTGTTAAATGCATTCTCACCTATTTGCACAACCGGAACGCCTTTTATTGATGCAGGAATTACAATCTGTCCTGTAACATCCATCGAACAATCTACTATAATAGCTTCACCATTTGCGATATAGTATTTAATATCATTTTCTGTTACGATTATCGGTTCTCTTTCTATATCTATAACTTCTACACTGATGTTATTGGAAATTGCATAAAAGTAGGAAATTGTTCCTGTATTTGTGTAAATCATAAGTTTTCCACAATCTGCAAATACATTTTCTCCAATACTTGTAACTGTATCATATAAAATAACAGAATTAAAGTTTGTACAACCCGAAAAAGCCTTATCACCAATAGTTGTAAGGCTTTCAGGAGTTACAATACAAACAAGGTTTGTTGCACCTTCAAAGGCTGAAGCACCGATTTCAGTGATACCTTCGCCAAGGGTTGCGCTGTTTAATGATGTATTACCTTTAAACAATTCATCACCAAGTTTTAGTACAGAATACTCGGTATCTCCTTTTGTAATTTTGCTTGGGACATATACATCTGTTTGTGTTCCCTTGTAAGCCGTGAGCTCAACACCTGTTCCGTATGGTTGATATTCCCACTTTTCGCTGTCATCCGTATCTATAGCAAATACAGAAATACTGCAAAGAAGGGCTATTATCAGCACACTAAATGTTACAACTATCTTTTTCATTTGAAATACCTTCTTTCAAATATTTTATAGACTGATTTAATTATATCACAATTCCCCAACATTTACAATAGTTATTTTATTTTTTTGAATGATCACAAATAAAAAGGATATTTTCTTTAAAACGAAAGAGTGGTACAGGAATCATCCTATACCACTATTACGATTACAATATAATACAAATAAGTCCGCCGCTGCCCTCGTTAATAATTTTCGTGAGAGTTTCACGGAGTTTCCCTTGTGCATCCTCCGGCATACGGGATAACTTAGTTTGCAATCCCTCATTAATCAGCTCGTGCAGAGATTTGCCAAAAATGTTGGATTCCCAGATTTTCTTGGGATCTTCTTCATAATCGGATAAGAGATATTTCACTAAATCTTCGGACTGCTTTTCGGTACCCACAATGGGCGAAACTTCGGTTTCAATATCTGCCCGAATCATATGGATAGACGGTGCAGAAGCTCTTAAGCAAACTCCATATTTGTTGCCTTGACGAATAATTTCCGGTTCCTCCAAGGTTAACTCCTCAATAGAAGGCGAAACAATACCGTAACCTGTCGCCTTTACTTGATTTAAAGCCGCTTCCAACTTATCGTATTTGTTTTTTGCTTCTGAAAGCTCCCGAAGAACTCTCATCAGGCAATCATCAGAATCAATGGAGATTCCTGTTGTATCTGAAATCACTTCATAAAACAGGGAATCCGGAACGCTAAGGGTAACTGTAATAGCACCGTTTCCCGGCAGAATGGAAGTAATCCGCACATTCTCAATGGGATCTGCAGGGGTAGCTTCCTCTACACCGTCAATCACATCTCTTAAGGATTTCGTGTGTGCCATCAGGGAGTGTGCCGCCTGATAGATGCTTTGCTTTAACGGATGATGGCTTTCCAGAGAACGAATCCAACCGGGGAATGAAAAGCCCACCTCGGAGACGGGAAATTCATACAGCACGGTTTTCAGAAGCGAAAGCAGTTCTTCCTCATCCATTTGCTGACAATCACAGCAAACAACAGGAACACCGTATTCTGCCGCCATTTCATCGCATAATCGGCGGGCGTTCTCGCTCTTAGGTTCTCTGGAGTTTAATACCACTACAAAAGGTTTTTGAAGCTCCAAAAGTTCCCGCACTACCCGCCGTTCCGCTTCCACATAGCTTTCCCGGTCAATATCAGTAACAGTGCCGTCGGTTGTAACCAAAAGTCCAATGGTGGAATGTTCACAGATGACTTTTTTTGTTCCGATTTCTGCTGCCTCACAAAAAGGCATTTCTTCCTCACTCCAGGGCGTCATCACCATACGGGCAATTCCCTCTTCTTCATGACCTAATGCATCCGGAATGACATACCCTACACAGTCTACCAGTTTTACTTTCGCGCTGCCACTGTCACCAAAATCAATATGAGCCGCTTTGTTGGGAATAAATTTGGGCTCCGTAGTCATAATGGTTTTCCCTTGAGCTGACTGGGGTAGCTCGTCGTTTAACCGTTCTTTTTCATAAGGATTTGTCATATTGGGTAATACCATTAAATCCATAAACCGCTTGATAAAGGTGGATTTTCCGGTGCGGACAGGACCCACCACACCAATATAAATGTCGCCGTTTGTCCGTTTTGCAATGTCTTGTAACACGTTCATAAAATGTTCCTCCGGTTTTTCATGTTTTACTGATACATAGGTATGTACTGCCGGAAGAAAATATGCAAAAAGGATGCAAATTGCTTTGCATCCTTTTTTTGTATAACGAAAAAAGCGCATCAACCGAATTTTTAAATCACAAAACGGCACAGAATATTAAAAATCCTGTGCCGTTTACGGTCTTATTCTTTTTTAAGCCATAATTAATCTTTAAAGAATTTGCGGTGAATAGCCTGCACTGCTTTTTCCGCCATATCTTCATCAATTAAAACAGAAACTTTGATTTCGGAAGTGGAAATCATGCGGATGTTGATATTGGCATCGTATAATGCTTCAAACATTTTTGCAGCAACACCGGGATTGGAGAGCATACCGGACCCAACAATGGAAACTTTGGAGATTTTTTCGTCGTGAGTAATTTCTTTTGCACCTAAGTCTTCCAAGTTATCATTTAAAACTTTTACTGCTTCTTCCATCTGACTTCTGGAAACGGTGAAGGAAATGTCCTTGGTGTTGTCTCTGCCG
Organism: Clostridia bacterium; assembly: GCA_045540295.1. Classification (GTDB taxonomy): domain Bacteria; phylum Bacillota; class Clostridia; order UMGS1840; family UMGS1840; genus SIG452. Next base: position 62,307 of record JAZQGY010000011.1, on the reverse strand, counting down.
ATGGACTGTAAAATAACGTCTACGTTAATGTTTTTCTTTGCCAACAGGGCAAACATTCTGTATGCTTTACCGGGAGTATCGTCCACCCCGATGACTGCAATTCTTGCCACGTCGTTATCTCTTGCTACGCCTCTCACTAATAATTTTTCCACGCTGCCTGCCTCCTTCACTTTTGTTCCAGCTACTTTTTTGAAGCTGGATTTTACTTCTAAATCAACATGATATTTCTTTGCCATTTCTACGGAACGGTTATGAAGCACATTTGCTCCCAAAGATGCCAGCTCCAACATTTCGTCATAGGAAATATCATTTAACTTTCTTGCATCAGGTACCATTCTGGGGTCACAGGTATATACCCCGTCAACATCGGTATAAATTTCGCAAACATCTGCTCTGAGTGCTGCTGCCAATGCCACTGCCGTGGTGTCGGAGCCGCCTCTTCCCAAGGTGGTAATGTCATTCACTGCATTCACACCCTGAAATCCTGCTACAATAACAATTCTGCCTTTATCCAACTCGTTCATCAGACGGGTGGTTTCCACAGTTTCAATTCGTGCAGCACCGTAAACCATATTGGTTTTAATGGGCGTCTGCCAACCGGTTAAGGAAACAACCGGATATTTGTTTTTTTCCAGTGCCATTGCCAAAAGTGCAATGGTAATCTGTTCTCCGGTGGAGAGCAGAACATCCATTTCCCGTTTGGACGGTTTTTCATTAATTTCTGCAGCTTTGTCGATTAAGTCGTCAGTAGTGTCTCCCTGAGCGGACACAACAACTACCACAGAATTTCCTGCGTCGTATGCGTCCTGAATACGACCTGCCACATTAAAAATCTTCTCAGCGTTGGCAACAGAGCTTCCGCCGAATTTCTGTACAATAATACCCACTTTTGATACCTCCTGTAGGCTTATGCCAATTTCATGTATGATACCGCATCTGAAAGAACATTTTTAAGTTCTGCTTCGCGGATTTGTGCTGTTACAATACCAATTTCGCCCTCTGCCACCGTAATCTGTTCGGCAACAGGGAGTTTTTCGGTGATTGATTCTGGCTTTTTGGTGCGAATCAAGTAGCAACCAAAATTGTCGTCACTGTTGGCAACAAAGTCGGAATCAGCTTTATTCCAGAAGTATTCTCTGTTACGGTCATTTCGTAAGCAGTCAATAATATCTGCAACCACAGCACTTGCTGTGGGCAGTTTCCCTGCGCCGGGACCGTAGAAGACTACCTCGCCAATGGCATTACCATTGACCATAATGCCGTTAAACACATCGTCAATAGATGCTAAAGGTGTTCCCTTTTTAATGAGTCTGGGTTCCACGGAAATATAAACTTTTCCGTCTTTTAATTCTGCCTGCCCAATTAATTTAATCACAGAGTCCATTTTTTCTGCATATGCCACATCGGTGGCAGTAATGCCCGTGATACCAACAGTCTTCACCTTATCGCATTCTACCTCTTTTCCAAACACCAAGGAAGATAAAATGGCGATTTTACGGCAAGCGTCAATCCCATCCACATCTGCAGAAGGATTGCGTTCTGCATATCCTTTTTCCTGAGCTTCTTGTAAAGCAGTTCCAAAATCGGAACCTTCCCGGAACATTTTGGTTAAGATATAGTTGGTAGTACCGTTTAAAATACCGGTAATACGGTTGATTTCATTTGCTGCAAGGCAGCTGTATAAGGGACGGATAATAGGAATACCGCCACCCACGCTTGCCTCAAATAAGTAGTTTACATTTTTCTCTTTTGCAATCTGCAGAAGCTCTGTTCCTTTCGTTGCAACCAATTCCTTATTGGAGGTCACAACATGCTTTCCTGCCAAGAGCAATTGCTTCGTATAATCATATGCAAAAGTGGCACCGCCCATCACTTCTGCAACCACCGAAATCTCGGGGTCATTCAAAATAGCGGAAAAATCCTTCGTAATTTTAGTTGCCTCAGGATCGGAAGCGGCCACTTCTTTGATGTCTAATACATATTTAACTTCCACGCTGTCGCCCAGTTTTTCAGACAGCGACTTGGCATTGGTACGGATGACTTCACACACACCGCTACCCACAACGCCGTAGCCCAATACTGCTACTTTCAACATAAAATTTTGTTCCTCATTTCTTGCTTTTCTTGCTTTATTCACTGATGATGACGGTAAATTTACTGATATCGGTTATTTCGGAAAGCTTATTTTCCAAAGCTTCCAACTTTTTCTCCATACCGGAGGTGTCAATGGAAATGGAAAGGGTTGCCTTCCCGTCCATAGGGATGTTCTGATTAATTGTCAACACATTGGCACCGTAGCTGGCAATGACCTTCAATACCTGAGATAAAATCCCGGCTACGTCAGATAATTCCATAAAAAAGGTGACCATTCGGGTTGCTTTTAACGAATTATAAGGAAAAATCATATCCTTATATTTATAAAAAGCACTTCGTGACAAATCTTCCATTTTTACTGCATCCGATACCTTCATATCCGGATTGTTTTCCAACAGTTTCTTAACCGCTAACGTTTTGACTAAAACCGACGGTACGGCAAGTTTGTCCACGACGAAGTATTCATGATTTTTAAGCATTGTCCACACCTCGAAAACATTTGTACTCGAAAGAGTATAGCACTCAGTCTCCGTGTTTTCAATCCTGTTTATCCGTATTTATTTCAATATAAGCAAATTTTTACTTTGTTTTTCTATCATTTTCGTTTGTTTTCTCTGTTTTTTCGTTTTTTTGCAGTTTTTTCAACTGATTACAGTTCAAACTGCTCTTTGGAAAAACGTGCAAATTCGGGAACTCGCTGACGGCGAACATCTTTTTTCAAAATATCAAACTTAAACTTCCGACAGGTATGAGAAGCTGCATACAAGTTTTTCCGTTTCGTACAGATTACCTGCTCGCAATCTGCCAAGAGGTTCGCATACTCGCAAAAAGCACAGGTATTTTCCTGATTTTCATCCCAAAGGGGCGTTTTTTTCAAATGAAACACATCCTATATTCTAATTCTTTCTCAGTTTTGCAATAAAAAAGCCAATCGTGATTCCGTTTGGCAAAATCTGCGCCATCCCGGTTTCCCCGTATTCAGTTTCCCCTAACCGCATCTGAAACGGTTCCAAAGAAAACTCTGAATGTTCTGTTAAGAAGCGTGCTATCTGTCGCTCATTTTCGTCCTTGTTGACGGTGCAAGTGGAATATACCAGCACACCGCCGGGATTTAGCGCGTCTGCCATATTATTTAAAATATGCTGTTGCAGAGTAACAAGTTCCGAAAACCCGAAGTCTCTCCACTTGATATCCGGCTTACTTCCAATAACGCCCAATCCGGAACATGGCACATCCGCTAAAATGCGGTCAAATTTTTTTGGAAAAGTCTGCTGAGAAGCATCTGCTTCCAATACCGTAGCACAGGTAATGTTGCAACGTGCTAAATTCTTTTGAATCAGTTCGCAGCGGTGCAGATAAAGTTCGGTAGCCACCAATTCCCCTTCGTTTTCCATCAGTTCCCCAATAAAGGCTGTTTTTCCGCCGGGAGCCGCACAACAGTCCAAAACACGTTCCCCTTTTTTGGGATCCAACACTTTTACCGCCCATTGAGAAGAAACACTCTGAACAGAAAAGTCGCCATTCTCAATCAGTTTTGTCATGCCGTCGGCTTGTTCGGGGAGCAAGGCGTCTCCGTAAGTGCTGCAGCCTGCTATCCGCTTCGTTGCTTCCTGTACAGAGGAAAACCGTTGATGATGATATCTCAGTGCCAAGGGTACTTTCTTGTTTAAATTTTGAAGAAGTTGCTCTGTTTCGTCCCCATACTGGGATACCAATAACTCATATACCTCATCAGAAAAAGATTCCCTGACTGCCAAAGAAATCTCCGGAATTGATTCGGACAATCCTTTTCTTAGCACAGCATTTACAAGCCCTTTGGATTTATAAGCGTATTTATTGGTCAGTTTCACACTTTCATTCACAATAGCAAAGTCAGGAACTTTGTCCATAAAATGAAATTGATAAAAGCCCATTCTGAGGATATTTTTTACAGGAATACTCAGTTTTTTTACCTTGGTGGTAGAAAAACGGTTGATAATTTCATCCAGAAAACGGCGATAACGGATAACTCCATAGACTAATTCCGTCACAAAAGCACGGCCTTCCCCCAATTTGGAAAGACCGTGTTTTAATGCCAGATTCAAAAAAGTTTTCTGTTCTTCATATTCATTTAAAATCTGAAGTGCCGTTTTTCTTCGTTCCATATAAGTTTCCTTAATGTGTCTAACTAATCTCGGTTGCGATTGGCTAAAACCAGCAATCGCACTAAGTTCATAATAGCAGTTGCCGCTGCTGCCACATAAGTCATTGCCGCTGCAGAAAGCACTTTTTTCACACCGCGGACTTCCTGTCCGGTCAAGAAAGCATCTCCACCTAACACAGCCACTGCACGATTGGAAGCATTAAATTCCACCGGCAAGGTTACCAGCTGGAATAAAACGACTGCTGAAAAGAGGATAATTCCCGTATTAATCAGTAAATCATTGGCAACTAAAATGCCTAACAGTGCCAGCGGAAACGCCAGGTAGGAGCCGATATTTGCTGCCGGGATAATGGAATTTCTGATTTTAATGGGCATATAGCCTTCGCTATGCTGAACAGCATGACCTGCTTCATGAGCTGCCACGCCAACCGCCCCCACAGAGTTCTGTGCATACACATTATCAGACAAACGAATCACATTGTTTTTCGGATCGTAATGATCGGTCAGATTCCCTGCCACACGTTCAATTCTCACAGACTGCAATCCATTAGCATCTAAAATCATACGAGCTGCATCATGGCCGGTCAATCCCCTTTGCGTGGCGATTTTGCTGTATCGGTTAAAGGTGGTTGTGACCTTAGTCTGTGCCCACATTGCAAGAAGTAAAGCGGGTAACACAAAAATCACATAAGTCATATCAAAGTACATAAAATGCACTCCTTTCAGTTAAAACAGCTTAAAATGTGTCACGGTTTCCATTGTAAAAATCTGCAATTCCCATCATTTTTTTGCCGGGAGGTTGCAAAGCTGTAATATTAATCACGCCATTTTTGGCAGAGATTAAAAGACAGTTCTTGGAAAATTCCAAAACGGTACCGTAAGGCTTTTTGTCTTCCTTGGAATAAAGCTCTGCTTTATGAATTTTATAAAGTTTTTCGTTGTGAAGGAAGCTGGTTCCCGGAAACGGATAAAATCCGCGGATTTTATTCACAATGTCCTTGGCATCCATATCAAAAGATATAACGGTTTCTTCTTTTTTGATAGGAGGTGCATAGGTAGACAAAGAATCATCCTGCACTTCCCCTTTGATTGTGCCAAGCTGGGGAATGGTATCCAACAACAAGTTTGCGCCTGCTTCCATCAATTTATCGTGAAGTGTTCCGCCGGTTTCGGTTTCGGTAATAGGAACCACGCATTTGGTAAGCATATCGCCGGTGTCAAGCCCCTCATTCATCTGCATAATGGTAACACCGCTCTCCTGCTCTCCCATGGCAACCGCATATTGAATCGGTGCAGACCCACGGTATTTGGGGAGCAATGAGGCGTGCACGTTAATGCACCCGTATTTAGGATAGCAAAGCACATAGGAAGGCAGAATTCTGCCGTATGCCACCACCACAATCAAATCGGGATTTTCTGCTTTTAAAATATCCAAAAAGTTTTCTTCTTTTAAATTAACAGGTTGGTATACGGGCAAATTATGAGCCAATGCCACTTCCTTCACGGGAGAAAACTTAATTTTCTGACCACGGTCTTTTTTTGCATCTGCGCGGGTTACAACGGAACAAACATCACATCCGTGCTCCAGCAGTTTTTGTAAACTGTACGCCGCAAAATCAGGCGTACCCATAAACATGATTTTCATGGCTATCTCACTTCACAATCTAAAAACTATTCTTCGTCATCGTGGAATACTTCGTATTCACAAGTATCACGAATGGTTTTACCGTCTAAATGGTCATTTTCATGACAGCAGCAACGTGCCATCAGTTCTTCCCCTTCGAAAATAAATTCTTCTCCAAAACGGTTTAATGCTTTCACTTTTACATGCATAGGACGAATCACATGCCCTTCAAAGCCGGGAATACTTAGGCATCCTTCACTACCCTCCTGAGTACCGGAGGTTTCGATAATCTCAGGATTGATAAATTCAATAAATTCCTGTGGGTCTTCCATGGTGTCAATTACAAATATACGTTTTAAAACACCAACCTGGGGGGCAGCTAAACCCACACCTTCCGCTTTTTTTAAAGTGTCAATCATATCCTCTACTAAGGTGATGATTTTATCGTCTATTTTTTCAACCGGACGGCACTTTTTGTGCATAATTTCGTCGGTATCCGGCACAATGTTTCTGATTGCCATTATTTTGCTCCTCTCTATATAAGGGAATTTTGCTTGATCTTATCATTTCATTTAGCATTACTTCTTCGCACAGAATGCGAGAAATCTGCGCAGAATTGGGAAATCGAATCAAAGCTCTGCTTTGACATTGCCCGAAGGCGTACTGGATTGTACGTCGAGTGGTGAGATTAACCGATTGTGGGCGATTTATCACATTCTGCTATAGAAAATTAACAGGATTTACATCTACCTGCACATTGATGTCATTTTTCTTATTTGCCAAAATCAATGCTTTCACTGATTCTGAGAACGACGTTTCAATAGCAGATGCCGAGGTACATTTGATTAAAATATGGTAACGGTACTGATTGCGGATTTTGGAAATCCCGCAAGGAGTGGGACCGTACATTGCAATATAATGTTTTCGTTCCTCGTAAAAGTCCACCTTTTCGGTCATAATCTGTTTGATGCCGTCTGCCATTTCAAAAATTTTTTTCTCGTCATCTCCTGTGAAAATCACATTCACAATTTCCGAAAAGGGCGGATATTTCACATTTTTACGAAATACAATTTCGTTTTGATAAAAAGCGTCGTAGTCCTGGCTTTTTGCCGCTTCAATGGCATAATGCTCAGGGTGATAGGTCTGCACTACCGCATAACCGGGAATCTCTCCGCGTCCTGCCCTGCCGCAAACCTGAGTAATTAAGGAAAAGGTTTTTTCCGAACCGTTATAGCCACCCACAAACAGAGAGCTGTCTGCAGCAATTACCCCAACCAAAGAAACCTCTTTAAAATCCAGGCCCTTTGCAATCATCTGGGTGCCGAGTAAAATGGAACAGCCCGGCTTTGCAAACTGCTTTAACAGTCGCTCGTGAGACATTTTGGTGGTGGTGGTATCGTTATCCATTCGAATGACCTGGGTATCGGAAAACATGGAATAAATTTCTTCTTCCAGTTTTTGAGTGCCACTTCCGAAATACCGCACCGAAGTGCTGTGACATTCGGGACAGACGGTTTCCGCATCAGCAGTGTAACCGCAGTAGTGACATTTTAATTTTCCTTCGATGCTATGATAAGTAAGCGCCACATCACATTTTTTGCATTTTACCACATAGCCGCAGTCCCGACAGCTTACAAACGTAGAATAGCCACGCCGATTCAAAAGAATAATCGCTTTTTCGCCCTTTTCTTTCACTTCGAGAAGTCTTTTTTTCAGACTTTCCGAAAGAACAGAATGGTTTCCGTTTTTCAGTTCTTCTCGCATATCCACGATTTCTACCTTGGGCAAAGCGTGTTCGTTATACCGTTTGGTTAAGGTCAGCAGAGTTGCTTTTCCCTGCTGAGTACGGTAGTAGTCTTCCACAGCGGGTGTTGCCGATGCTAAAAGCAAGGTTCCGCCGCGCTGATTCATTAAAAACCGAGCCACATCTTTTGCCTGATAACGGGGAGAATGCTCGGATTTATAGGTGGTTTCGTGTTCTTCATCCACAATGATGAAATCTAAATTGCCAAAAGGCGCAAACACAGCACTTCTGGCTCCCACCGCTACCGAAACCTGACCGTTTCGGATTTTATTCCACTGGTCTTTTCGCTCGGAAATGGAAAGTGCGGAATGAAGCACCGCAACCTGATTGCCGAACCGACGGAAAAACCGTCCTCGAATCTGAGGAGTTAAGGCGATTTCAGGTACCAAGATAATTGCCTGCTTGCCTTCTTTGATCACCTGCTCCACCAAGGCAAGATACACCTCGGTTTTGCCGGAGCCGGTCACCCCTTTTAAGAGAAATTCGTGATACCCCTCTTCCCGTCTTGCCGAAAGAATGGTATCCACAACGTTGGTTTGCTCTTCATTTAATACTGTTTTGGTATCGGTTACCTGCTTTTCCTCGGCGAAGGGATCCTGCTCGACTACTTCTTCGGTGATTTCAATAACACCTTTTTTCTCCAAAGCGGTAATAGACCCCCGACTTGCTCCCGAAAACGCCACCAAATCTACCACGGGCATTCTGCCGTTGTCTAATAGCATTTCCAGTACCCGTCTTTGGGCTGCCGCTTTTTTGAGATAAATCTCCATATAATCATACAACTCGTGCTCCCCTAAGGTGAGAGTTGCCACTTGAATACTTTTTTGTTGATGCGCCTGCCGGGATTCTTCGTAAAGCTCCACCTTACCTAATTTTGCTAAGGCGGTAATCACTTTTTTAATGCCACGGTTGGAAAATGCGTTTTCCAATTCTTCCAATGATACGGGAACACGTTTGGAAACCAAATAATCAATCAGTTTCCCCAACAAACCGTTATCGTCCGCCACGCCATCCATACAATCATCCAGCAAACGGACATACTCCGAAAATTTTAAATTAGAACCGGGAGGCAACAGCAAATTCGCCGCATCATATAAGGTGGCATAGTAGCGCTTGGCAATATAGCGGGCAAGTTCCATTCCCTTTTCGTCGATAACAGGCTCATAATCAATGACTTCCATCACAGACTTTAAAGGTATCGCCCCCTCGTCGTAAAACAGTTGGGTCACGATACCTTCACGCTTCTTATTGGCTCTGCCAAAAGGAACCACCACACGGACTCCTTCCACCACCAAATGAGCGATGGGGGCAGGAATCAGATAGGAAAACTCCTTATCCACAGAAAAGTTCAAATTGGAAACCGCTATCTTAGCGCATAAAATTCGGTTCATTTTTTGATATCTTTTGTTCTTTTTTTATTTCTTACTTATTGATGACTTCAATGTCGCCGTCTGCAATTTCGTTCACAGCCATAGAAACAGGTTTTGCAGAAGAAGTACGGATATCTTCCTGTTCACTTAAATCTCTTGCTCTTTTTGCCACAGCAATCACCAATGCGTATCTGCTGCCTGCTTTTTCCACTAAATTTCCGATTGCGGGTTGTAACATAATAATCTCTCCTTTTAGTATCTGAAAATGAAATCAAATCTATTAAAAAATATGTACGCTTTACTTGTTTTTAAAATAACTGTCTTTTGCTAATTTATCGGCACGAAGGATCGTCAGTAAATCACAGCTTGCCTGCTCGATTTCATCGTTGACCACGATGTAGTCATACTCATCCATCAACGAAAGCTCTCCCTTTGCCGTTTGCAAGCGGGATAAAATCTGCTCCTCAGTTTCGGTACCTCTGCCACGAAGACGCTTTTCCAACTCCTCATAGCTTGGTGGTGCAATGAAAGTTAACACCGTGTCGGGAAAATTCTTTTTAATCTGCATCGCACCCTGTACTTCGATTTCTAAAATCACATCCAGCCCACGGGATAAGGCATCTTCCACAGGCTGACGGGGAGTGCCGTAGTAATTCCCCACATATTCTGCCCATTCCAACACCTGGTTATGGGCAATCATTTCCTGAAATTCTTCTTTGGTTTTAAAATAATAGGTGACGCCCTCCCGGTCAATAGGACGGGGTGCTCTTGTGGTGGCAGACACCGACAGATGAATTTTCCCCTCTGCCAGTTCACACGCCCGCTTCACCACGGTGCCCTTTCCAACCCCTGCAGGGCCGGAAACCACCATTAAAGTGCCTTTTTGTGTCATAACAAAAACCTCTTTTTATCCTTCTGCTCTGCCGGTAATGGTATCTGTCTGCAAACCTGACAGAATAATATGACCGCTGTCGGTCACCACCACAGTTCTGGTTTTTCTGCCGTAGGTGGCATCAATTAAAATTCCACGTTCTTTGGCATCGGTAATCATACGCTTTACCGGTGCCGAATCGGGACTGATAATGGCGATAATTCTCTCCATCGCCACAGCATTGCCGAAGCCGATATTCAACAGTTTCATATGGAAAACCTCTTTTTACTTATTCAACATTCTGCACTTGCTCACGGATGGCTTCAATTTCCGTTTTGGCATCAATGCCGATTTTGGAAATTTCAATGGAGTTACATTTGGAGCAGGTGGTGTTTACTTCACGGTTCATTTCCTGAATAATGAAATCCAGTTTTTTGCCCACGGGTTTGTCCTGATAAACAAGTCCCATAAATTCTTCAAAATGGCTCTGCAGTCTGGTAGTTTCTTCAAAGGTGGCAACCTTGTCGGAGAAGATGGCAACCTCGGTCATCAGACGGGTTTCATCATAGGTGGCACCGTTTAAGTATTCTTCCATCTTGTCACGCAGTTTCTTTTCGTATTCTGCCACGGACTCGGGCAACAACTCTTCAATTCTTGCCACCATGCCACGCAGTTTTTCAATACGGCTGACCATATCGTCTGCCAATCGTTTGCCTTCGGTTCTTCTCATTTCCAAGAAATCGGAAACCGCTTTTTCCAAAACGGGTTCTAAAATCGAGAAGATTTCCTCCGCTTCATGCTCTTTAAATTCCACCTCGAAAATATCGGGAAACCGAGACATTTTAGTCGCCGTAACATCAAAGGGCATATCGTATTCGTCGGATAATTCTTTTAAAACCTTTAAGTAGTTTTCTGCAACCGTGCGGTTTAAGGTGACAACCTTGTCCCCTTCCTCCACATTGTTCATATGGATATACACATCTAATTTCCCACGGTTGATTTTTTCCGCTAAGTATTTGCGAACCGGTTCCTCCAAAAAGGAAAATCCTCTGGGAACACGGATGTTGGCATCAAAATAACGATGATTTACCGATTTTAATTCCACGGTAATATCGTAGCCTTTATAAATTTCTTTCTGACGGCCGTAGCCTGTCATACTCATAGACATACTTTTTCACCTTACCTTTTCATAACAGTATAACATATATATAACAAAATGTCAAAACTTTTTTGATTTTTTCAGTATTTTTCTTTGATTTTTAGAGATTTTTGACTATTTTCTATCAAAACTGATTGGCCAACAGGAGAAAAATAAGGTTTTGCAAGAAAAAAACTAACGTTTTTTCAAGAAATTTCCCAAAATGACTTGAATTTTTTGGCAGTCTGCTATATAATAATATGGTTAAATTGACAACAATGTTTATAAAATTTCTTATTATAAAAACGGAGGTCATGCATTATGGCATTTATTGACAGAATCAAAGAAAGAGCAAGAGCCGACAAAAAGAAAATCATTCTGCCCGAATCTATGGACAGAAGAACCTGGGAAGCGGCTGCACAGGTTTTAGCGGAAGATATCGCTGATATTATCATCATCGGTACTCCCGAAGAAGTCGAAGCAAACAGCAAAGGCTTGGATGTTTCCAAAGCAACCATCATTAACCCCTTCACCTATGAAAAAACCGAAGAATATATCAACTTATTCGTGGAACTTCGTAAATCCAAAGGCTTAACCTACGAAGAAGCAAAGAAAACCGCTTTAGGCGACTATATGTACTATGCTTGCTTAATGGTAAAAGCAGGGGATGCAGACGGTGTGGTATCCGGTGCTTGTCACTCCACCGCAAACACCTTACGTCCCAGCTTGCAGATTATCAAAACCAAACCCGGTGTAAAACTGGTTTCCGCATTCTTCTTAATGGTGGTTCCCAACTGTGAATACGGTGCAAACGGTACCTTCATTTTTGCAGACAGCGGCTTGGAACAGAATCCTGATCCCGAAAAATTAGCAGCCATTGCAGCATGCTCTGCGGAATCCTTTGAACTGCTCTGCGAACAGGAAGCAATTGTTGCAATGCTCTCCCACTCCACCAAAGGCAGTGCAAAACATGCAGATGTGGACAAGGTAGTGGAAGCAACCAGAATTTGTAAAGAAAACAACCCCAATCTGAAAGTAGACGGCGAACTGCAGTTGGACGCGGCAATCGTTCCTTCTGTTGGTTCCTCCAAAGCTCCCGACAGCGATGTGGCAGGGAAAGCAAACGTACTCTGCTTCCCCGACTTAGATGCAGGCAACATTGGCTACAAACTGGTTCAGAGACTGGCAAAAGCAGAAGCATACGGTCCTGTTACCCAGGGTATTGCAGCTCCCATCAACGACTTATCCCGTGGCTGCAGCGCTGAAGATATTGTTGGCGTAGTTGCCATCACCAGCGTTCAGGCTCAAGCAAAATAATGATTTGTTCTCGATCAACTAAGAACAGAAAGGATTTAAAAAAAATGAAAATTTTAGTTATCAACGCAGGTAGCTCCTCTTTAAAATATCAGCTGATCAATATGGAAGACCAGTCCGTTATGGCAAAAGGTCTTTGCGAAAGAATCGGTATTGACGGAAGATTAACCCACTCCAAAGGCGGAGAAAAATTCCAGAAGGATTTAACCTTAAAAGATCACGGAGATGCAATCCAGGCAGTGCTGGATTCCTTAACCGACAAAGAAATGGGTGTTATCGCATCCATGGATGAAATCAACGCAGTTGGTCACCGTGTGGTACACGGCGGTGAAGCTTTCTCCGGTTCCGCTTTAATCACCGAATCCGTGATGAACGCATTAAACGCTTGTATCGAACTGGCACCCTTACACAATCCTCCCAACATCACCGGTATTGAAGCTTGCGCAAAAATTATGCCGAATGTTCCCCAGGTTGGTGTATTTGATACCGCATTCCATCAGACCATGCCCAAGAAAGCATATCTGTATCCCATTCCCTACAAATACTACGAAAACTACAAAATCAGAAGATACGGCTTCCACGGTACCAGCCATAAATATGTCAGCATGAAGGCTGCTGAACTGCTTGGCAAACCCATTGAGGAATTAAAAATCGTGACCTGTCACTTAGGAAACGGTTCCTCCATCTCTGCAGTTGACGGCGGAAAATCTGTGGACACCTCCATGGGCTTTACTCCCTTAGCAGGTATTATGATGGGTACCCGCTCCGGTGACATCGATCCGGCAATCGTAGAATTTATTGCAAACAAAGAAAACAAAACCGCAAAAGAAGTGGTAAACATCTTAAATAAAGAATCCGGTGCATTAGGTTTATCTGAAATCTCCTCCGACTTCAGAGACCTGTCCGACGCTGCTGATAAAGGCGACGAAAAAGCACAGGTTGCTTTAGACATTTTCGCATACGGCGTACAGAAATACATCGGTACCTATGCTGCTGCTATGGGTGGCATTGACGCTGTGGTATTCACCGCAGGTATCGGCGAAAACGACGCAACTTTAAGAGAAAAAGTTGCAGGAAACTTAGGCTTTATGGGTATTAAAATCAATAAGGATAAAAACAACACCCGCGGCACCGTGGATATCACCGCTGACGATGCAACCGTTAAGACCTTGGTAATCCCCACCAACGAAGAACTGATGATCGCGTTGGAAACCGAAAAATTAGTATAAAAAATCCCTGATATTTTTCCGAAAAATTCGAAAAAATGCTTGACAAATTACCAAAGATTATGTATTATATTATATGATTGTCTGAGATTTTGGTAATTTATCAATATTTTGGGCAGTCTTTTGGTGTCTTAGACCGTGAGAATTGGAGGGAACAATAATGGAACAAAATGAACTGTTAATTGATTTAACCTCTATTGTGAAGTCCGAAGGAATGGAAATTTCAATCAATAAGGAATACCCCATTGAGGTTTTTTCCGAATTTTCTGATATGCCTTCCTTAGAAACACCAGTTACGTTAACGGGCACAATCACAAATCACGCAGGCAATTTATTCTTACAAGGCGAGCTTTCCTTTAAGGCGAGATTCCTTTGTGACCGTTGCCTGGAACCTTTCACCAAGGAATATGTTATTCCTATGGAAGATACCATTGCCCGGGAGGACTCAGGGCTGGAAGCTGACGAGTTTATCCCCTATCAACATAATACTGTGCTATTGACTGATGCAATTTACAAATGCATTTTTGCCGTAACCTTGGATCAACAGCTTTGTAGAAAAGATTGCAAAGGTCTTTGCCCCGTTTGCGGATGTAACCGCAACGAAACCGAATGTAACTGTGACGACACGGAAATTGATCCCAGATTACTGAAATTAAAGGAATTATTAAAGTAATCCGCAGTTACTCTCAAAATTTTGTAAAAATATTCAATTATAGAGTCAAAAAGCTCTACAGGAGGTGTTAAGACATGGCTGTACCGAAGAGAAAAGTTTCTCATGCGAGAAAAAACAAAAGAAGAGCAAACTGGAAATTAAGCGCTCCGGGTCTTGTAAAATGTCCCAACTGTCAGGAACTGACACTGCCGCACAGAGTATGTAAATCTTGCGGTTTTTATAAAGGTAAAGAAGTAATCAAAATGGATTAATTATGCCTTATAAGAAGCGGGGTGCTTAATTGCTCCCCGCTTTTTTTAAAACTTTTTGATGATCTGCATTTTTCATGTGTAATTACTTAGGATTTTGTTTTGATGCGATTTTGAAACCAAAATCTTGTGCAAATGAAATCCTCCAATGATAAGAAAACAGAGGTAGTTTTATGTATTACGTAGACGGAGTAAAAGAAAATAGTCTGGCAGAAAAAGCGGGTATTCTTCCCGGTGATGTGATTACTCATATCAACGGCGAAGAAGTAACCGACGGTTTGCTGTACGGTTTTTTAATCTGTAACGAACGATTGGAAATTGCCTTTGTAAGAAATCAGGAACAAAAAAGAGTCACCGTGGAAAATCACTACGAAGATTTGGGTATTATCAATGAAAGACCCTTTATTGAAAATCCAAAAAGCTGCCGGAACAAATGCATTTTCTGTTTTATTGACCAGCTTCCCAAAGGAATGCGAAAGCCTTTGTATTTTAAAGATGACGATTCCCGCCTTTCCTTTTTAACGGGAAACTATGTCACCTTAACCAATATGAAAGAGGAAGAAATTGAAAATATCGTAAGGATGCGTCTTTCTCCCGTGAACATTTCGGTGCATACCACCAACGACGAACTCAGAGTGAAAATGCTACACAATAAAAACGCAGGTGGTATTTTGGAAAAAATCAATTATCTGGTGGAAAACGGCATTACCGTAAACGCACAGATTGTGCTTTGCAAAGGCTACAATGACGGTGAAGAATTAACAAAATCCTTAACCGACCTGTACGAAGCCGAAGTGAACAGCGTGTCTGTTGTGCCGATCGGTTTAACAAAATTCCGGGATGGGTTAACCCAGATTGAGCCGTTTACCAAAGAGGATTGCAAAAACATTATTCACCAGATTCACAAGATTTCAAACCGTGCCTATCGGGAAATTGGTACCCGGTTTGTGTATCCTGCTGATGAGTTTTTTGTGAAAGGCGAAATCAATCTGCCACCTGCGGCATACTACGATGATTTTCCCCAGATTGAAAACGGTGTTGGGCTGTTATCTTCCTTTGTGAAGGAATTTAACCTATCCTTTGCCAACCGAAAACCTAAGCCTGTCCGCAAAAAAGTGGTTGCCACCTCTCAGGCGGCGTTCCCCACTCTTTCAAAATTAGTAAAGCGATTTGATGAAAAATTTGGTACCAATACTGAAGTAATTCCCATAGAAAACAAATTTTTTGGCGAAAAAATTACCGTGGCAGGCTTACTCACCGCCACCGATATCATTGAGCAGCTAAAGAACAAAAAAATGGAATTTTTGGTACTCCCCTCCTGCATACTAAGAGCAGAAGGAGACCTGACCTTAGACGATAAAACCGTTTCCGATATCGAAAAAGCACTTTCCTGCGAAGTCATTTTAAACGAGAATGACGGCAAAAGCTTTTTGGATGCACTCTGTTTGTAAGAACCCCATAAAAGGAGGTAATAACCTATGGCAAAACCGATTGTTGCAATTGTGGGACGCCCCAATGTTGGGAAATCCCAGTTATTTAACCGTATTACCGGAAAAAGAATCTCTATTGTGGAAGATACTCCCGGTGTTACCCGTGACAGAATTATTTCCGAGGCGGAATGGCTCTCCAAGTCGTTCCTATTAATTGACACCGGAGGTATCGAACCCGATTCTGCAGACGAAATCACCGCAATGATGAAACGTCAGGCAGAAGCGGCAATTGAAACCGCAGATGTGTTAATTTTCTTAACCGATGTCCGTGCAGGGGTGACTGCAACCGACCGGGAAGTTGCGGCAATGCTGATGCGTTCTGGAAAACCTATTGTGTTGGCTTGTAACAAATGTGATACCCCCGGAGAACCGCCTATGGAATTCTATGAATTCTATAACTTAGGATTAGGTGATCCCATTGCTATTTCTGCTATTCAAGGAATGGGGATTGGCGACCTTTTGGATATGGTTGCTGAAGGATTCCCCCAGGAAGCTGACACCCAAGAAGATGACGATGTGTTAAAAATTGCGGTCATCGGGAAACCCAATGCCGGTAAATCCTCTTTGATTAACCGTCTGCTTGGGGAAGAACGTCTGATTGTGAGCAATGTGCCAGGTACTACCCGTGATGCCATTGATACCTATGTGGAAAAAGACGGTCAGAAATATCTGTTTATTGATACCGCCGGCATCCGCAGAAAAAGCAAGGTCAGCGAAGCAGTGGAAAAATACTCTGTGCTTCGTTCCTACGCAGCCATTGAAAGGGCAGACATTTGCCTTATCATGTTAGACGGCACCGAAGGGGTTACCGAGCAGGACACCAAGATTGCAGGCTATGCCCACAACGAAGGAAAAGCCTCCATCTTTGTGGTAAACAAGTGGGATATCATTGAAAAAGACGATAAAACGATGGACAGAATGAAGCTTGAAATCAAAGAAGGCTTCTCCTATATGATGTATGCTCCTGCCCTGTTTATCTCTGCAAAAACCGGACAGAGAATTGACACCATCTTCCCCATGTTAAAAACCGTCAATGAGAACAGAAACCGCCGTGTGACCACCGGTATGTTAAACGACTTAATTGCCGATGCCACTGCACGGGTTCAGCCGCCCACAGATAAAGGAAGAAGATTAAAAATCTTATATGCGGTGCAATCTGCCGCAAATCCCCCTCAGTTTGTCATTTTTGTAAACGATACACGTCTGATGCACTTTTCTTACGAACGGTACTTAGAAAATCAACTAAGAAACGCATTTGATTTTACGGGGACTCCCATCAAATTCTATATCCGTGAACGAAACGAAAAGAAAAAACTCTAATCAGGAGGAACTACCATGCTGGAATTTGTGTATTATATCCTTTTTGCCATTTTGGGCTATTTGCTGGGAAGCTTAAACTTTTCCATTATTATCGGAAAACTGTTTTACAAAGTTGATGTCCGTGAACACGGCAGCAAAAACGCAGGAACCACCAATACTTTGCGTACCCTGGGAAAAGCACCTGCTATTTTTGTGTTGCTTTTAGACACCTTTAAAGCTGTGATTGCCTACTGGCTGGTCTTTTTGATTACCCACAACATTTCTTTTTCCTACATTGCAGCGGCAACCGCTGTGGTAGGTCACAACTTCCCTGTATTCTTCGGCTTTAAAGGCGGAAAGGGCGTTGCCACCTCCCTGGGTGCCTGCTTCTGCTTAAATCCTCTCTTAGGGCTTTACGTGCTTTTGGTTGGTGTTGGAATGATTGCCATTACCGGCTATGTTTCTGTCGGTTCTCTGGCAGGAAGTACCTCCTCCATCATTTTCTTTGCAATTTTTGACCCCAGTCCGCTGAAATTGGTGCTGCTGGTAATCTTAACCGTTTCTATGTATATCCGTCACCATGAAAATTTAAAACGTCTTTGGAATCATACCGAAAATAAAATTTCTTTTAAAAAGAAAGAAAAGTAAGGAACCGCTATGGATTTTATTACTGCAAAAGGCTTAATCGTCAAGGAAACTGATTTTAACGAAGCAGACAAAATGCTTACCGTGATGACCGATTCCTATGGACTTGTTCATGCGAAAGCATCCGGCATCAAAAGTTTAAAACGAAAAGAATTATCCGGAGCAAAGCCCTTTTTATATTCAGAATTCACCTTCTCTCAAAAAGGCGAATCCTTAAATCTTCGGGAAGCTACAATGATTCATTCGTTTTTAGATATCAAAAACAGCCTTACCAATTTAGCGCTAGGATTTTATATCTTAGATGTTTTGGGAAATATCGCCATGGATAACCAACCCAACGAACCGCTTCTTCGTTTAACGCTAAACACCTTATTCGCCCTAAATCAAGGAAAAAAAGATGCCTCTTTAATCAAAGGTGCTTACGAGCTGAAGGTTTCCGACATTGAGGGCTTTACCCCCCATGTGTTTGAATGTATGGAATGTGGAGCTGAATTGGAAAGTGAAAAATTCTGCTATTTTGATGTATTAAACGGCGGTATTTTATGTAAAGATTGTTCTCCCGGCGAAGAACGGAATATTCTAAAGATTTCCATGCCTACTTTTTCTGCCATCAACTATATTTTAGATGCAGATATTAAAAGCTTTTTGGCATTTGATTTATCCCCCGAAGCACGAGAAGAATTTGCCAATGCGTGCGAAAAATACTTCCTGGCACAAAGCGATTTTCATCCAAAAACCCTTAGTTACTACAAAAAAGTAATGATGGCAGATTAAATGATACAAAAGAGACTAAAAAAAACGGTCAACCAAACGAAGACGGCGATACGCCACTTCCGTTTGTTGGGATAAATCCAAGGATAATTTGGATAACCGTTCTAAAATATCACTGACCACATCTGAATGTGCAAAGAGAATCTGACCTGCAAGTTTGTCGGTCAGATTTTTTTGTTCTGTTTTAGAAAATTTTTGATATATGCCCGAAAGGCCTGTCATAGTTCCTTGATAGTTCGGACGAATCATTGGCAAAATGCTTTCATAAAACGCTTCCCATGTGTTGGGGAGCGTTTTTTTATATTCGCTTACTTCCCTGCTTGTTTCTTTTTTTGTTTTTCTTGGTTTTAAATAAGTACCACGACGAAATCCCCGTCGCATCCATCTCATAAAAAATCCTCCTTTTTTTCGGCTTTTTCAGTCATTACCATTTTATTGGTTTTTTAGAAAAATGTGACAGAATAGCAATTACTGTTTTACAAAAACTATAAGTATCGAGGAGTGAAAAAATGAAAAAAATCAATCAAAATGAATATCAAAAAATGGTTTCCGAACTGGGAAAAAGCCCTTGGCTTAAAAATATCATTTGGGCGTTTTTCGTGGGTGGTGCCATTTGTGTATTAGGGCAAGTGATTATGAATACCGCCAAAAATATGGGAATTTCCCAGGAGGATGCAGGATGTATCACCTCGATTTCATTAATTTTTCTTAGCGGTTTATTCACCGGCCTTGGGTTGTTCGACAAGCTGGCAAAACGGGCAGGAGCCGGAACTTTGGTCCCCATTACAGGCTTTGCCAACGCTATGATTTCCCCTGCAATGGAATTTAAAACCGAAGGGTTTGTGCTGGGACTTGGTGCCAAAATGTTTGTGATTGCAGGTCCTGTAATTGTGTACGGAATCTCCTCCTCCATCATCTGCGGACTGATTTACTTTTTCACAAAAGGCGGTATGTAATATGACAAAACGAATCGGAACCTCTACCCTTTTTTTCCCGAGTAAACCTGCTGTTACGGGTTTTTATTCGGTGGTAGGCAAAAAAGAATGGGAAGGTCCCTTGGGAAAATGGTTTGATTTAACCATCGGCGAAGGACATTTCGGAGAAGATAGCTGGGAGAAAGCAGAAAGCAAACTAATTGAGTTGTCCACCAAGGGGGCTATAGAAATGGCTCAAATTTCAGCAAATGAAGTATCTATCTGTTTTGGCGGCGACTTATTAAATCAATGTATCGCCACGAACTACACACTCCGCACGCTGGGTGTTCCTTTTTTAGGACTCTACGGTGCCTGCTCCACCATGGCAGAAAGTCTGATTATGGGAGCAATGAGTATAGACGGAGGTTTCGGAAAACACGTGCTCTGCGCTACCTCCAGTCACTTTTGTTCAGCAGAACGGCAATTTCGTTTTCCGTTGGAATATGGCGGTCAAAGACCTCAGTCCTCCCAATGGACAGTAACGGGTTCCGGTGCCACCGTTCTCTCCCAAAAAGGCACGGGAATCCGCATTACCCGTGGCTGTGTAGGAAAAGTAATTGATGCAGGCATCAAGGACTTAAATAACATGGGAGCGGCAATGGCTCCTGCCGCCTGCGATACCCTTTGTTCATTCTTTCAGGATACCGATACCACACCCTGGAATTACGACTTAATTGTAACAGGTGACTTAGGAAGTATCGGCAAAGACCTGCTCCGGGAGCTACTGTTTCAAAACGGTTATTCTGCACAGAATTTGGAGGATTGCGGCGACTTAATTTTCTCACAGGAACAGGATGCTCATGCCGGTGGTTCAGGATGCGGATGCAGTGCCTCCGTGTTGAATTCTTATCTGTTAAAACAACTAAACCAAGGAAAGTGGCGAAAAATCTTATTTATGGCAACGGGAGCGTTAATGTCTCCCACCAGTGCCTTGCAAGGAGAATCCATCCCCGGAATCGCCCATTTGGTACAACTGGAAAAGGAGTAAGTCAAAAAAATGATTACAAGTTATCTGTTAGCTTTTCTGTTCGGTGGTTTTTTATGTGTCATCGCACAGCTTCTTATTGACTTTACCAAGCTGACTCCTGCAAGAATTTTAGTTGGCTATGTGGTGGCAGGGGTAATCCTCACTTTTTTAGGTATCTATCAACCATTGGTAGAAACCTTTGGTGCAGGCGCAACCGTTCCTTTAACAGGATTTGGTAATGCCCTGGCAAAAGGGGTGATGAAAGGAATTTCAGAAAAGGGATTCTTAGGTGTCATCTCAGGCGGTATGACCGCTTGTGCTGCAGGAATTTCTGCCGCAATTTTCTTCGGCTTGATATTTTCGCTCATTTTCTCTCCAAAGGAAAAATAATAAGAACCCGACCCGATAACGCAATCAAAGATTGCGGTCGGGTGCCCCGGAACCTTGTTGTATACACAATAGAAAAAGCACCGGAAAATCCGGTGCTTTTTTCTTACAAATCAATCTAATTTGAAAAATCCTTTGCAATAATATAGTTAATTACGGTCTTTAGTCCTTTTGACATCCACTTATTTTTATGATAAATCAGCTGCTTCCATATTTCGATATTTAAATCGCATACATCCAGATAACATAAATCTCCTGCACGAACCGGTTCTTCTGTAACAAAATCGGGCAGAAAGGACAGAATGTCTCCCTGAGCAACCAGTGAGGTAATCATATCTGTTCTTCCGATTTCCAGAATCGGAGTGATTTCCAGTGATTTTTTTGCCAGTTCTTTATCAAAAACTCTTCGGTAGCCTTGTCCGTATTCTGTTAGTACAAAAGGTTCTTTGATAATATCACAAACAGATAAATTCTTGGCACCTGCAAACTTGGATTTCCGATTTGCCACAAAATGCATGGAAAGAGGTTCTTCTTTTGCAATTACATAATCTTTATGATAGGAGTGACTGTCCAGCGTGATAATGAGGTCGGCTTCGTTATGGTCCAGCATATCAAACATCACAGCTGTATCTGCTGTAGTGAATTTTACGGAAATGCTGGGGTATTTATGATGAAAATCTATGTAGTTACGGCTAATCATATCATCACACACAGAATCAGGCGTTACAATATGAATGTGATCGTGGCACTCGGTTTCATCTTCCAGGTTTTCTTTAAATTCCTCAGTTAATGCTCGAATCTGATGGGCATAGGTAACCAGCTCGTGTCCACGTTTGGTTAAGGTAATGGTGTGATTGATTCTTTCAAACAGCAGGCAACCAAGCTCTTCTTCCAGCTGCTTAATTTGAAAAGAAATGGTGGACTGGGAATAACCCAGCTGTTCTGCAGCTTTGGTAAAGCTTCCAAGCTCTGCAACATGAATAAAGGTGATTAGGTTCCGTAATTCCATGTAAAACGCCTCCAGGATTTGTTTTTTCGATAACAAATATCAAAATCATCTGCTTGACTAATGGCTAAATTTATTATATACTATATCAAAGGAAAAAGCAAGTCTCGGAGGAAATAAAAATGTTAGGTGTACTTGTCAATGTGATAACGGTGCTACTTGGTTCCGGTATTGGATTACTGTTTCAAAAAGGAATCCCAGAACGGATAAGCTCTGCCACAATGATTGGATTGGGTGCCTGCACCCTTTACATCGGGATATCGGGAAGCTTATGCGGTCAGAATGTATTGGTTGTGATTGCATCGGTGGTATTAGGAACCGTAACTGGCAGCTTACTGAATATTGACGGTGCTATTAACCGTCTGGCAAACTATGCGGAAGTAAAACTCAAAAAAGAAAATCAAAAAGTTTCCATTGCAGAAGGACTGGTCTCGGCTACCCTTTTATTCTGCGTTGGTTCTATGACGGTAACCGGCTCCCTTCAAGCAGGACTGATTGGAGATAATTCCATTCTGTTTACCAAAGCAACCCTGGACTTTGTGTCCTCCATGATGCTGGCTGCAAGCCTGGGCTTTGGGGTGATGTTGGCATCGGCTTCGGTATTTTTGATTCAAGGCGGGCTGGTTCTGTTAGCCGGACTTCTTGCTCCTGCTATGACCGCAGGCGCCATTAACGAAATGACTTGTGTTGGTTCCATTCTCATTATGATGATTGGAACCAACCTGATGGGTATTACCAAAATCAAAGTAGCAGATTTTTTACCCGCCATCGTCTTTGCGCCCGTTATTTATTATATTGCAACGCTGATTCCGAATTTATCCTTTTAATAAAAAAACGAGTTGTCCGCTTAGACAACTCGTTTTTTTATTTATAGGCTCCGCAATTCTTACAAAATGCAGCTGTACGTTCATTCTGTTGATGGCATTGCTTACATACCCAGAGACCACCACGATTAATGGGGTTGGGTTGACTGATCCGTCGGACGATTTTGATTCTGTACGGGAGAACGAGTCATTTTGGCACACATTACTGCCATATTATGATTAATTTCCTGAAGATTCTCAGCCATATCGCCAACGGCATAAAGCAAAAATGAACTAATCCAACACATCAAACAACCGAGTCCACCGGATAACAATCCCACCAAAACATTCAAATTGATCATCAACAATAAACCGCTGATACCGCAGATGATAAAACCAATAATGGTAATAACTGTAGCTAAATTTTTGATCTTCCCACCAATGTTTTCAAACATATTTTTCTCCTTGTATTTTTTGACATTTAGTAAATGTCATTTTTAACATCATACCATGGTAAGATATTTTTGTCAGGCACTACATATCAAAACGGAGGGTATTATGGTTAAAAATAAAACAAAAAGCGGAAAAAACAATTTATGCGGCGAAAAAATATATCAGCTAAGAAAAAAATATGTACCAAAAATGTCACAGCGCATATTGGCCGAAAAACTGCAATTAAAAGGAATTGACGTGGATAAAAATGCAACTCAACGCATAGAAAGCGGAGAACGGTTTGTAACAGATATTGAGCTAAAAATACTTGCCGAAGTATTTGGGATAACAGCAGATGAATTACTGTCATAAAAAAAAGGCGGATTTTAAAAAATCCGCCTTTTTGTTATAAACCTAAAAGCTCCACCAATTCTTCTTTGGCATGGTATCCGATGATAGAATCCTTTAATTCTCCATGTTCAAATACCATCATGGTAGGAACGGTTGCCACACGGTATTGCCGCGCCAGTTCGATATGTTTATCAATATCCACTTTCACGATTTTGAGCTTATCTCCGTATTCTGCTTCCAGCTCTTCCAACACCGGTGCCAACATTTTACATGGTCCGCACCAGGTAGCAAAAAAGTCTACCAACACGGGGATTGTTTGTTCCATAACGTCTTTCTGAAAGTTTATAAGTTCCATAAAAACACCTCTTTTATTAAAATTTATAAGTCGTTTTTCACTAAATCTTCGTAGGTTTCGCGTTTTACAATCAGCTTGTCCTTACCGCCTGAAACCATGACCACAGCGGGTCTGGGAATCCGATTATAGTTGGATGCCATAGAGTAATTGTAAGCACCGGTTGCCAACACACAAAGGGTATCTCCCACTTCCACCTTAGGAAGCTTTGCCTTTTCAATTAAAATGTCTCCCGACTCACAGCACTTTCCTGCCACGGTATAAGTGTAGTCAGCATTTTCCTCTGCTTTATTTGCCAATACGGCAGAGTATTCTGCACCGTACATAATATAGCGAGGATTGTCTGCCATACCGCCGTCTACTGAAACATAGGTGCGAATACCGGGAATTTCCTTCACGCAACCCACTTCGTACACAGTGATGCCTGCAGGTGCCACAACGGATCGTCCCGGTTCCATTAAAATTTTTGGAACAACAATGCCAAAAAATTCTGCTTGCGCTTTTACTTCTTCGGATACAGCCTTGATATATAAATCGTAGGAAATAGGATCGTCCGATTCCACGTAGCGGATACCGAAACCACCGCCTAAATCCAGCTCTTCGGTAGTAAGATCCAGCTTGTCCTTTATTTCTTTAATGAACTTCATCATCACCTTAGCAGTTTCCCGGAAAGGTTCCACGTCAAAAATCTGGGAACCGATATGGCAGTGAAGTCCTTTATAGCAGATATGTTCTTTGTTTTTCACTGCTTCCACTGCAGACAATACTTCTCCGGTTTCTAAAGCAAAGCCGAATTTGGAGTCAATTTGACCGGTCATAATAAAATCGTGAGTATGAGCGTCCACACCGGGTTTGATTCTAAAAAGAACATTCTGAACCTTGTCCAGGTCTTTTGCAATGTTTTCAATTTGCTCTAACTCGAAAATATTGTCAACCACAATGGTTCCAACATCATGACCAATTGCAAACCGAAGCTCCTCCTTGGTTTTATTATTGCCGTGAAAACAGAGTTTATCCGCAGGAAAACCGGCAGATAACGCAGTATAAAGCTCGCCGCCTGATACCACGTCAAGTCCTAATCCTTCCTCTGCCACAAGTTTACACATATACTTGGTGCAGAAGGCTTTGGAAGCAAACTGGCAAAGTCCGTTACCGCCGTAATAGGTATCTAAAGCATTACGGTAGGTACGAAGATGCGAGCGAATCATATCCTCATCCATCACATAAAGGGGGGTGCCGTATTTTTCTTTGAGCGTCATCACGTCTACCCCACCGATAGTGAGGTGTCCCTGCTCATTGACATCTAAATTTTCTGAAACAAATTTCATGCTGTATCCTCGCTTGTTACAAATTCAGCGGAAGGATATTCCCTCCGCTGAATGAAGTATTTCTAAAAATGAAAAGAATTATAAGTTTGCGCCTGCTTCGATGGCTTTTTTGTTTAAGTCATAAAGCTCGGGTTTCTTTGCAGGAACCAGACCTTTTAACGCTTCAAAAATCACATCTAATTCAAACACCTTAGATTCTTTTAATACTTTGCCCACCAAGAACATATTAGCAAGCTTGCCCATGCCCATTTCGGTGGCTAATTTAGTTGCTTCCACGCCCACATAGCTGATGTCATCACGAGTGGGAGTAGGCTGAACCAGGGAACTATCATAGTATAAGGTGCCGCCTTTTGCCACGCTCTTTTCAAACTTCACAAAAGAGGGACCGTTCATAGCGATAACTTCAGTTGCTTCGGTTACTAAGGGAGAACCGATCGCATCGTCGGAGATAATGACATTACAGCTTGCGGTACCGCCACGCATTTCCGGTCCGTAGGACGGGAGCCAGGATACCTGGTAGTTATTTTTCATACCGGTGTAAGCAAGGAGTTTTCCGATAAACAGAATGCCCTGGCCGCCAAAACCGGAAATAATAAATTCTT
The DNA here is from genome assembly GCA_045540295.1 of Clostridia bacterium. Classification (GTDB taxonomy): domain Bacteria; phylum Bacillota; class Clostridia; order UMGS1840; family UMGS1840; genus SIG452. Next base: position 36,395 of record JAZQGY010000011.1, on the reverse strand, counting down.
TCTGCATACTATTCGTCTCCTTTCGCACCTTTATCTTTATACACGCCTAAGGGATACTGAGGCATCATGTTTTCTTCCATCCATTTTAAGGATTCTTGGGGTGAAAGTCCCCAGTTGGTGGGGCAAGTGGACAGCACTTCCACAAAGGTGAAGCCTTTTTTCTCAGTCTGATAGGTAAATGCTTTTTTGATTGCCGCTTTTGCTTCGCGGATATTTTTTACATTGTTTACAGCAACACGCTGCGCCAATGCAGTTCCTTCCAGCTGGGAAACCAGTTCACAGCCGTTGATGGGCCAACCCTGGGTTTCGGTTTTTCTGCCGTAGGGAGTGGTCTGGGTAACCTGACCAACCAAGGAGGTAGGAGCCATCTGACCGCCGGTCATACCGTAGATACAGTTATTGATAAATACCACGGTGATATTTTCGCCACGGGTTGCAGCATGAATGGTTTCTGCAGTACCGATTGCCAGTAAGTCACCGTCACCCTGATAGGTAAATACCACCTTGTCGGGATGTGCTCTTTTTACGCCGGTTGCAACTGCGGGAGCACGACCGTGTGCTGCCTGCACCATGTCACATTCAAAATAGTTGTAGGAGAAAACGGAGCAACCTACGGATGCAATCCCAACTGCTTCGCCTTCTAATTTTAATTCATCCAGCACTTCTGCTACCAAACGGTGCACAATACCGTGGGTACAGCCGGGGCAATAATGGAAGCCCACATCAGAGAGTGCATGGGGTTTTTCAAATACAATACTCATCTTATTCATCCTCCCTCTTACAGTTTTTTGGACATTTCTACGATTTTGTCCAGAATTTCCTGAGGAACAGGTACTACGCCACCGGTTCTTCCGTAAAATTCCACGGGGCATTTGCCGTTCACAGCCAGCTTCACATCATAAACCATCTGACCGGTGCTCATTTCCACGCTTAAAAAGCTCTTAGCGGTTTTTGCAATATTGGCAATTTCCTGTTCCGGGAACGGCCACAGGGTAATAGGACGGATTAAACCTGCCTTGATGCCCATTGCTCTTGCTTTTTTCACAGCGTTCATTGCCACTCTGGCGATGGTGCCGTACGCTACTAACACAATGTCTGCATCCTCGCAGAAGAAGGTTTCTGCACGGGTTTCATTTTTGGTAATTAAATCGTAACGTTTCTGGCGTTCCCAAACTAAATTTTCCAGTTCATCAGGATTGATATATAAGGAGTTTACGATATTTTTCTTACGCTTCATACCGGTGGTATCGCAAGCCCAGGATTTATCGAAAGTCACAGAATCGTCGTGTTCCGGGAAAGAAACGGGTTCCATCATCTGACCTAACATACCGTCCCCCATAATCATAACGGGTACGCGATACTGGTCTGCAATATCAAATGCTTTGTAGGTTAAGTCCACACATTCCTGAATGGTGGAAGGTGCTAATACCACTAAGTTATAGTCACCGTGGCCGCCACCTTTGGTTGCCTGAAAATAGTCAGACTGAGCAGGCTGAATACCGCCAAGACCCGGACCGCCACGAACAATGTTGATAATAACGCAGGGTAAATCTGCACCTGCTATGTAGGAAATACCTTCCTGCTTTAAGCTGATTCCGGGGCTGGAGGAAGAGGTCATAACTCTTGCGCCTGCCGCTGCAGCACCGTATACCATGTTGATGGCTGCAACTTCACTTTCAGCCTGCAGATAAAGTCCGTCTACCTGAGGCATTCTTTTAGACATATAAGCAGAAACCTCAGTCTGGGGAGTAATGGGATAACCGAAGAACAGTTTACAGCCGCTACGGATTGCAGCTTCAGCAATTGCTTCGTTCCCTTTCATTAAAACTTTTTCACTCATCGTATTTCATTCCTTTCCTACTTATTTTTCAACAGTGATAACCACGTCGGGACAAATGGTTGCACAAAATGCACAGCCGATACACTGATCCATATCCAGCACCTCAACGGGGTTAAAGCCCTTTACGTTCAAACGGTCAGTAGCTTTTTTAATAATCTTTTTGGGACAAACGTCCATGCAAAGATAACAGCCTTTACAAGCGTTTTCGTTAAATGTTACTTTTGCCATAATCACTTTTTCCTTTCCTCTCCGACAATCAGTCGGGTTTTTCAAATATGTTGAAATTTTATAAACAAATTAAAGTTCCCAGGGCTTTTTGTGAAACAGGCTCACTGAAATTGCCTTTTTCTTTAATGCTTCAGGTAATCCATCATACAACTGATTCCACACAAAAGTGTATCGGTTGGGAATACCGGTTTCTTTGGAAACTTCATCGGTAATGTGCTCCCCTTCCAAAATATCCGAAAGGGTAGTTTCATAGGACAAATTGGTTGCATTGACCAGCGCAGTAAAATTCAGACGGGATGCAATTTCAATGTCCCTTTTATACATTATAATACTTTCTTTGTCTCTCGTCAATGGTCTTTTTGAATTAATCACCAAAAAGAAATCATATTCCTCTTGTGAAAAATCCATAAAATAACGGCTCAATACCACTGCACCGTCATCATCTCCTGCTGCATCAAACACCACATAAGTATCTTTTTGGCTAAATGCCGCCATAACGCCGGCAGGAATGGACGGGGTTTCAATATTGGTATTGGCATAGGTTGGAGTTACCACGGTAATGCCCAAGGCGTCCAGCTCTTCCTGGGCATCCTTGGTGCGATAGTAGGGATTGATTAAATCAATATCCACAATCATCACTTTTTCGTGCTGTTCTCTTAGTTTTTTTGCATAGGCTACCGCAGCGGTGGTTTTTCCGCTTCCGTAATGCCCGGCAAAGATGGTTATGCGCTTCATATTATTCCTCTTTCTTTGTTGCCTTGGGGATTTTTAATTTTCGAAACAGTAACGTAATCAGAAGAAACGACAAAACTCCCGCTAACAGAGAAACCAAGGCAGAAATATCTTCCGTGCAGGATTGTCTGCAAAGCCAAAAGGCAAAAATCATCACGCAAAGCGGCAGCAGAAATACCGTAAAAGAAATCGTAAAATACCGTTTGTTGGGAATGGTTACCAAAACTTCGTCTCCCTCACATACCAAATCGGTACATTCGGCAATAATTTCCGATTCCCCGCCATTGCAAACACCACAGGTGTGGCAATCTCCTCCGCAAGCGGAGGAGCGCTTTATTTTAATAAGAATATTTTTCCCGCTCAGCCGTTTAAGAACGGTTCCTGTGACTTTCATATGAACACTCCAATTTGAATGTTTCTGCTAACTTCAACATTTCTTCCGCACTTTGTCTGGTGATTTCGGTCACCGCAACACCGCCAATCATACGGGAGATTTCGTTAATGCGGGCATCTTCAGTAATGGCGCAAACACCGGTGACGGTTTCTCCTGCCAGTTCTTCCTTGTTCACCAAAAAATGCTGGTCTGCCATAGCTGCAATCTGCGGTAGATGGGTAACGCAAAGCACCTGGGAATCTGTCCCGATGGCACACATTTTTTCACCGGTCTTCTGGGCAGCACGACCGCTTAAGCCTGTGTCAATCTCGTCAAACACATAGGCGCAGGCAGGGTCAATTCCCCGAAGAACCGATTTTAGTGCTAAATTCACACGGGAGATTTCCCCACCCGATGCAATTTTAGATAAAGGAGCCGGAGGCAATCCCAGGTTAGCGGAAAATAAAAATTCCACCCGTTCTTTTCCGTGGGTACAAAATTCGGCTTCTTCTTTTAAATCAACCAAAAAAACAGCGTTCGGCATCATCAAATCCCGAAGTTCGCTTTGCAACTTTTCAGCCAAATTTCCTGCAGACTGACTTCTGAGTTCGGTAAGGCTGGAAGATTGCTTGGTTAACGTGAAAAGACATTCTTCTTTTTGTTTGGTTAACTCTTCCAAATGATGTTCCCGATGCTCAATTTCATAAAGTTCACGGGAAGTTCTTTCATAAGTATCAAAGATAGACTGAAATGTTCCGCCGTATTTCATCTTAAGCTGATAAATGAGTCCTAACCGGTCTTCTAAATCGTCAATATTCTGATATTCCAGCTCAACTTTCACATCCGTGGTGCGGATTTTTTCAGATAAATCTGCAATTTCATAGGAAAGCTCATCCAATCGTTCTGCAATTTCGGAAAATCCGTCCGCGTTTTTTAGGGCTTTTGCCGCCACAGAAACGAAATGGTAAGCACTTTCTTCATTTTCATATAAGGCATAGGTTGCCGTTTTGATATTTTCTTTATTTTTCTCCTGATTTTTCATAAGGAGTTTCATTTCTTTTAAATGCTCTTCTTCGTCAGGCTGAAGATTGGCATTTTCTATTTCACCAAGCACAAATTTTAAATAATCAATACGGCTTTGATCCTGCTCTTTTTTACTGTCTACCGCGGCGATTTCCTCGCAAATTTCACGGTAGCGGTGATAGCAAGCTTCGTATTCGGTACGTAATGCGGTTGCACCTGCAAAATGGTCTAAAAACCGAAAATGTTCCTCCGAACGGAACAGAATCTGATTATCATTCTGAGAATGGATGCTGATAAGATACGGTGCAATACTCCGAAGCTCTGCCGTGTTGGACAAGGACCCGTTAATCTTTACAATATTTCTGCCGTCCCGGAAGATTTCACGGGATATGACCAACATATCGTCCGAAAGGTAGGGTTTCAAACTTTCGGGAGCCGAATCCTCCGGAAAGAAAAAGCCTGCTTCTACCAAAGCGGATTTTTCTTCTGCACGAATCAGTTCCTTGGAAATCCGAGCACCCAAAACAGCCTGCAAGGCGTCCATCAGAATGGACTTCCCTGCACCGGTTTCTCCGGTCAATACAGTAAGTCCCCGCTCAAACTGCAGGGTAATCTCACGGATGACCGCCAAGTTTTTTATTCGCAAGGTAGAAAGCATAGTTGCATCCTCGGTTTCTTAGAGATGAGTTTTTAAGTAATCTGCTACGGTTCCTGTTTCTTCAGGGGTACGGCATACCACCATAATGGTGTCATCACCTGCAATGGTTCCTAAAATATCTGCTCTGCCCATACGGTCAATCGTTGCAGCAATGCCTTGCGCCATGCCGGCAGCGGTATGAATCACAATAATGTTCACGCTGTGAGTCACCGAATGGATCAGGTTCTTGAAAAACCCAAATCCGGTGCCGGAGCCGTGATGAGAAGCGTCTTTCTTCGGTGCCAGATAACAGATTTCTCCGTTTTCGTCAGTGGTTTTTATGATTTTTAATTCCTTGATATCACGAGAAACTGTCGCCTGGGTTACCCGATAACCGATACGAGACAAACGTTCGGTCAAGTCTTCCTGTGTTCTGATTTTTTCTTCCTGAATTAAACGGAGTAAATCGTCTTGCCTTCTTTTTTTCATCGTAATCTCTTCTTTCTTAGAGTTTATCTTTCAGTACAGAATAAAAATTTCTGTTTACAATCCGAACCAACTTGGTGGTGTGCTCCGATAAACGGATGGTAATTTCCATTCCGGGATTTACGGTTACCGCTTCATTTCCGTCATAAGATAAAAACGAAACATTTTCAGTGCCTTCTTTTTGCTTAATGGTAATGGTTCGGTTTTTGCAAATCACCATAGGGCGAATGTTTAAGGTGTGAGGACAGATCGGCGTTACAGCAAAAGCTTCTGCCAGAGGATCAATCACCGCACCGCCTGCAGATAAGGAATATGCTGTAGAACCGGTAGGGGTGGATACGATTAACCCGTCCGCACGAATAGGGGTGCAGATAGCACCGTCAATATATAAGTCCATCTCCAGCATTTTGGCAAAATTACCACGGGACAATGCAATTTCATTCAATGCTGAAAAACGGTATTTTTCACCACCGTCATCGGTAACAACAGCAGTTAACATCATCCGCTCGTCAATGGAATAGTCTCCCGTAAAAATACGGCTGACCAAATCCAGCTCGGTCTGCTCTAAATCAGTTAACAGACCTACTCTTCCGAAGTTGATTCCTAAAATAGGAGTTCCGTACCGGGATGCAGATTGAGAAACCCGCAAAAGCGTTCCGTCACCGCCTAATACAATCACCATTTCCACAGTTTTGTAAAATTCTTCGGTAGAAAGAACCGTGCCAAAAGCTCCCAGTCCGCTATCAGACGGAAAATAAACACGGGCATCGTGTTTCTCCAACAGTGAAACCAGCCGTGTAATCACGGAAGATGCAATATTCGTTTTTCCGATGATAATTCCTATGTTCATAAAATCCCTCGGTTTAATCCAATGTGGTATGAGATGCTTCGGTAATTTCTTTTGCTTTGGCAAGATAATCCATAGATACTTCCTGCCGTTTTGTCATATAGAGTAAGTATTCAATATTACCTTCAGGGCCCTTGATAGGAGAAAAATCCAGATCCAGTAATGTCAGCCCTTTAGCAATCATCTGTTCACAAACTTTTACAATCACATCGTGATGAACTTTTTTGTCTTTCACCACGCCTTTTTTTCCAACAAATTCTCTGCCTGCTTCAAACTGAGGCTTGATTAACACCATCAGCTCCGCAGAATCGCTAAGCAAATCCACTGCTGTGGAAAGTGCAGTGTTTAAGGAAATAAACGCCACATCTGCAGATAAAAAGTCTGCACGCTCAGGAATTTGTTCTTCGGTTAAATATCGGGCGTTGGTACGCTCTAACACTACCACACGGTCATCACTGCGAAGCTTCCAATCCAACTGACCGTATCCCACATCTACTGCATACACACGCTTTGCACCGTTTTGCAGCATACAATCGGTAAAACCTCCTGTAGATGCACCGATATCAACACAAACTTTGTCTTCTAAATTGATACCGAAGACTTTGATTCCCTTATCCAGCTTGTAGCCGCCACGGGACACAAAAGGCAATTCCTCTTTCACCGTAAGGCTTTGGGAATCCTCAATCATTTCTCCGGCTTTATATGCTTTTTGCCCGTCCACATATACCTGACCTGCCATAATGAGTGCCTTCGCCTTTTCCCGGGAAGGAGCAAGTCCCTGCTCTGTCAGGGCAACATCCAGTCTTATTTTCAACGGAAAAATTCCTCCATAATTCTTTTTGCAACGCTTTCGCCATCCATCTGGAACATTTTGTATAATTCCTCCACTTTACCGTGAGGAACATAACAGTCAGGCACCGAAACCGACAGCAACGGTACGGTGGTTGCACCCGTCAGCATGGAATAAATGCCACCGCTTCGGCAGGCATTCTCCATCACCACACCACGCTTGGTTTTCATTAAGGAACTACCAATGGTTTCCCAGTCTAAAGGTTTCAGATAGCGAAGATTAATAAGCTCTGCCGAAACGCCAAGTTCTGCTAACAGTTTGGTTGCCTTCAATCCTTCTGATACCATGGAACCGTCACATAAAATGGAAACGTGTTTTCCTTCCACTAAAACCTGGGCTTTTCCTTTTTCATAAGGCTGCTCCAACGCACAGACATCTTGGGATTCGCTGCCTCTGGGATAACGGATAGCACAAGGAGAATTGTAATCTTGGGTTGCCTCCTTCAGCATAAAACGAAGGTCATTGTAGGTTGCAGGAGAAAACACAGTCATATTGGGCATGGAAGTGAGGTAGGAAATATCAAAAATTCCCTGATGGGTTTCCCCATCTTCCCCAACAATTCCTGAACGGTCTACTGCAAATACACAATGCAGATTCATACCGCAAACATCGGTAATCATCTGGTCATAAGCACGCTGCAAAAACGATGAATACACCGCAAACACAGGAACCATTCCGGAAATAGCAAGTCCGGCAGACAATCCTGCACCGTGGGCCTCGGCAATCGCCACATCATAATAACGGTCGGGATACTTATCACGAAAACCGGTCAAACCGGTTCCGTCCGGCATTGCAGCGGTAATTGCCACAATCTTTTTGTCGGTTTCGCCCAGTTCCACCATTGCTTCACCAAAAGCACAGGAGAAGTTTTTGCCGGAAGGAGTGGGAATCCCTGTTTCCACGTCAAAGCCTTTGATTCCATGGAATAAATCAGGACGTTGTTCTGCCGGAAGGTATCCCTTCCCTTTTTTCGTCATCACATGAATCACAATAGGCTTATCAATATCTTTTAACTGGCTGAACACCTTGCAAAGGCCTTTGAGATTATGCCCGTCAAAGGGACCGGCATAGTAAAAACCAAGCTCTTCAAAAATGTTATCTCCGATAATCATATTGCGAAATGCCGCTTTAAAGGTGGAGATGAATTTATATAATCCTTTTCCAATCCAGGGAATTTTCGAGAAGAAAGTAGAAACTCCGCCTTTGGTACGAAGATAAATGGGACTTGTCCGCATTTTGGCAAGATGACGGGCAATACTGCCCACATTCTCGGAAATACTCATTTCATTATCGTTTAGCACCACGATAATATTGTTCTTTTCTCTGCCGGCATCGTTCATCGCCTCAATTGCCATACCGCCGGTTAACGCACCGTCTCCAATCATGGCAATTACATGGGAAGAATCTCCCTGCTGCTCCAGTCCCCGTTTTAAGCCCAGTGCCACAGAAATGGAATTGGAACTATGGCCGGAATGAAAAGTATCAAATTCACTTTCAGTAGTTTTGGGGAATCCGGAAATTCCGCCAAGCTTTCTGAGGTGGACAAAGTCCTCGCCGCGCCCCGTTAAAATTTTATGAACATAACTCTGATGACCAACATCAAAAATCAGTTTATCCTTGGGAAACGAAAACTCTCTGTGTAGTGCAACCGTCAGCTCAACAGCACCCAAATTAGAAGCCAGATGCCCTCCGGTTTCAGAAACAGAATCAATTAAGAAACTGCGGATTTCGTCACAAAGTGTCTGAAGCTCAGAAATCGGCATTTCTTTTAAATTCTGATAATCATTCAGTTTGTCAAATAAAGATTGATGTGTCACGTTTGTTCCCTCGTGTTTATATCGTTATGAATTAACGTTCTTTTCGAAACCAATTCTTCACCTTGGTAATCCGCTTGCAAAAATGTGCCACTCTGCCAACCAGATACACAATTTTTTCCGCATTTTTAATCGCATATTTTTTCCCCGCTGCCTTACCGCCAACCGTTAAGGAAGCAATAAGAGCAGACAGAATACTAAGTGTAATCAATTCTCCAAATTGAGCATTGCCGGAGGAAATCACATCTCCCAGCATACGGATGACATACACGCCAATGGTAGCACCGGTGGCACCACTGATGATCCCCGCAATATCTCCAATCACATCATTAAAAATACTGGTTGCTTTTTCTGCACTTTTTAAAAGGGATAACGCTTCTTTTGCACCACACATTTTTCTGGCAGCCATAGCATTTAAGGTTTTTTCATCCGCAGTTGCAATGGCAATCCCTGCCATATCTGCAATAATGCCAACCAAAATGATGAAAACAAGCACCAAAAGAGCAGGAACAAAGCTTAAGTTTTTGGATAAAATATCCGCAAAAACACCTAAGAAAAAGGAAATAAAAAAAGTAATCACCGTGGCTTTCACGGCCCAGCTTACCGCCTTTTTCTTCGGTTTGGGAATATCTTCTTTTTTATTGGATTCCATAATGTACTCCGTTTTTTGTAATTTCTGTCAAATATATTAAAATCAGTTTTGTAATTTGTAATCGCTATCAAATGCGCCAAAATTATAAAATGAAATTGGACATTTGGTTATTGTGGAATAAATTTTCTTGTAAGAGTGGATGAAAAGCACAGGGAATACTTTGTGTATTCCCGAGCATTTTCGCACGCTATCGCTAAGAATTTTTCCACAAAAATTCAGCCTTTTATCAAGTATTTTCAAAATTGTAAAACAGATTCGGACATTTGGTTATTGTGGAATAAATTTTCTTGTAAGAGTGGGTGAAAAGCACAAGGAATACTTTGTGTATTCTCGAGCATTTTCGCACGCTATCGCTAAGAATTTTTCCACAAAAATTCAGCCTTTTATCAAGTATTTTCAAAATTGTAAAACAGATTCGGACATTTGGTTATTGTGGAATAAATTTTCTTGTAAGAGTGGGTGAAAAGCACAGGGAATACTTTGTGTATTCCCAAGCATTTTCGCACGCTATAACTGAAAATTTATCCACAGGAAACAGATGGACGGGTCTGTTTTACAATTTAAAAGTAAACGTGGCAGAATCGGAGTAAATTCTGCGGCTTAGGTCGAGTTGGATTTCCCAAAGTGCTACTCCTTGTCGCCAATAGAGCGATTTCTCTTTAAAACACTTTCAGCACAGTTGCCTATCTGCTGCACTCGATCGCCACTGAGTCCGCACTGCAATCCTCCGACTCTATTCTGTCTAGTGGTTTTCCCATACAACATTTGCAATACCTAATCCTTTTTGGCAAACAGAGTTTCAATCGGCAATAACTCCTCCGAGAATGGCCATTCCCAAAAACAGTCTGATCCGGATCTCCCCTGCTGCTCGCTTCAAGGCAAGCTACTCTGCACACAGCACTCTACTTTGGTATCATACCGCAATTGCAGGTTTAATCCTGAGCCGTAGCTGACAATTACATCGTTTTTTGATTGCAGTAACTGCCGACCACGAGAACAGGTCTCCACGGAAATAGGGTTTCCACCGCTATGCCATTAGCAGTTGCCCCATAACCTTAACTCCCAGCATCCACCCCGGACTGGGCGTCCAAAGCAAACACAAGGAACTTCATCGATATGCTCTTTAGCGGATTTTTAGCCCCGCCCTCGATAGTGCATAGTTGACTAGAATACAGCGCCACAGTTTATGCGATTATAAATAAAACAAAATTCCAATCAGAATCCCAAGTGCCGCACCTGCCCAAACTTCCGGCTTGGTGTGACCGATAAATTCTTTGAGTTCTTTATCAATCTGGAATTCCTGATGTTCAAATTTTTTAATAATTCTGTTTAAGATTTTAGCTTGTTCTCCCGCTGCTTTTCTCACACCTGCTGCATCATACATCACAATCAAGGAGAACACCACCACAATGGCAAATAACGAACTTGCAAATCCGTATTCAATACCAATGCAGGTTGCCAACGTACAAACAGAAGACGAATGGGAGCTTGGCATACCGCCCGACCCGATGCAACGGGTTACATCCCACTCCTTCTTCATAAATTTGTGAAATAATATTTTTAAGACCTGCGCCAATAAGCATGACACTAATGATGCAAGTAAAATTCTATTTTGAAAAACATCTCCAAAATTATGCATAGAGATTTCCTCCCGCATGTTTTAGTTGATTCGGTTCGCCATATAGACGGTCAGTTCTGCCAAAAAACTGCAAACGCCTTCTCTGTCTAACAGCTTTTCCACGCAGGATAAGCATTCCAAAGCAGTTTTTTCATATTCCGCCATCAGTTCACGGCAACGCTTAATACCATACTGGGAAACAAAGGTAATTTTTTGGTTCTTTTGGTCACTGAGTACGGGTTTTCCCAAGGTAGCCTCATCGGACTCCACATCTAAAATATCATCTTTAATCTGGAAAATTAGCCCCACAAGATCCGCATACCGTTCCAAAATTACAATGATTTCCTCTGATGCACCGCCTAAAATACCACCGGTTACCACCGCCGCTTTTAATAAAGCTCCGGTTTTTTTGCGGTACATTTCACAAAGAGCATCGAAATCGGTAACAGACTGCTCCATGTCGGTCATCTGCCCGGCACACATTCCTTTTGCCCCGGATGCATTGGTAATGTATGCCATTGCACGGATTGCAATTTCCAACGGAAAATTGCCTGCATAACGGAGCATAGTTTCAAAGCTTAAGTTTAAAAGTGCGTCTCCTGCTAAAATTGCTCCATATTCGGAAAACTGTTTGTGGCAGGTTGGTTTTCCACGACGCAAATCGTCATTATCCATACTGGGCAAATCATCATGCACCAAAGAATAGGAATGAATCATCTCCAACGCTGCCGCATAAGGAAGTGCTTTTTTGATGTCATCACAAAATAACTCATAAGTGCTTACCAGTAACACAGGTCGAAGACGCTTGCCACCGTTGGTAATTGCATATTCCATGATTTGGCGAAGATTTTCCTGGTAGGATGCTTCTGACAGCTCCTGCCGCAAAAACTCCTCCACCAGATTGGCTTTTGCTTGAATTTTCATTTTCATAAAACTATTCCGCCGTTTCTTTGGTTTCAAAATCAACGGCAGTAACCTGTCCGTTCTGTTCGGTAATCATTTTAATTTTAGATTCTGCCCGGTCTAAAATAGTCTGCAACTCTTTGGAAAGTTTCGTACCTTCGGTAAAAAGCTCCATGGCGTCTTCCAGGCTGACAGAACCTTTTTCCAGACCTACAACGATTTCTTCCAGACGTTTCATGCCTTCTTCAAACGTAAGTTTCTTTTCTTCCATATGTTAAACCTCTCCGGATTTCTTTGATTTTGTAATTTCAGTAACGTCACAGCCCAGCTTACCATCTGCCATCGTCACATACACACGGCTTCCCACATCAAATGCAGAAACCGACGATACCGGGTTTCCCCCTTCATCTTCCGCCACAGAATAACCTCGTTTTAAAATCTTTAGCGGGCTTAAGGCATCCAGTTTGGCAACATACTTCACAAACTGTTCCTTTGCGCCGTGCATTTTTTTCGTATAGCTGTTTTCCAACTGAGTGGAATAAGCATCAATCTGCATCCGCTTGATGTTATACACTGCCAACGGATTCTTTAAAACTTCCTTTTCTAAAAGAACCTGCAAGTTCTTTTGCGCACGTTCCAACTGACCGAAAAGCGCTGTATACAAGCGACCGTCTACCATTTTCAGAAACTTTTGCAGCTCCGCTCCCGAAGGAACAGAAATCTCTGCCGCAGCTGATGGAGTGGGTACCCGCTTATCGGCAACAAAGTCGGCAATGGTAAAATCCGTTTCATGTCCCACAGCCGAAATCACAGGCGTCTTCATCGCAAAAATCTGACGAGCAACCGCTTCTTCGTTAAACGCCCACAAATCTTCAATGGAACCGCCGCCACGTCCTGTAATAACGGTGTCTACTTTTCCGTCAAAAAAGCGAAGCCCACGAACAATGGATTCTTTGGCTCCTTCCCCTTGCACCAATGCGGGATATAGATATACCTTAGTGTAAGGGAAACGCCGCTTCAAGATGTTTAAAATATCCCGAATGGCTGCTCCGGTGGGAGAAGTAACAATTCCGATAGTTTCGGGATACTTGGGAATGGGCTTTTTATACTGAGGAGAAAAAAGGCCTTCCTGCTCCAGTTGTGCCTTTAATTGCTCATAAGCGACATACAATGCACCGACTCCGTCCGGCATCATTTCGTCAATATAAATCTGATACTGACCGTCTCGCTCGTACACGGAGATTTTTCCCGACACAATTACCTGCATTCCGTTTTCAGGACGGAAGCGGAGTTTCTGAGCGGCAAAACGGAACATCACGGCACGGATCACTCCGCCATCATCCTTTAATGACAGATACAAATGCCCTGAAGAATGATGCTTGAAGTTGGAAATTTCTCCCTTCACGGTAACGTTTTGCAACACACCGTCCCGTTCGATTAACCCCTTAATGTATAAATTCAGTTCTGTAATGGTAAGAACATCCATAGTAAAGTCCTTATTCTTTCCCTCTGGATACAGCACCTAACACGCCGTTTACAAAGGTTTTTGATTTTTCGTCTTCAAAGGTTTCTGCAATTGCCATTGCTTCCGACACGGCTACCCCATCGGGAACGGTTTCGTCAAAGAGCATTTCCGCCACACCTAAACGAAGCACCGCCAGAGAAACCTTGGAGATTCTGTCAAAAGCATAACCCTTGACGTTAGCTGCAATGGTTTCGTCCACTTTGGCAAGATTGGAAAATACCAATTCCACCTTAGCTCTGAGTTCCTTAGCATCTTTCCCTTTGATGTCATTATCCGAAAGATAAAAATCAATGCCTTCTTCCGGCAGAACGCCGTCGTGGCCGGAAAAAATCAGTTTGAAGGCATGTTCTCTTAATTCTCTTCTTTTCATGGTTTTAATCCTTTATTGGTCAGCTTCGGTAAAATCGACACCTGCTACGATAACATTTACGTTTTTTACAGCAAACCCAAGCATATTTTCCATTGCATCTTTTACCTTCAACTGCACTTCTCTTGCAACTTCAGGAATGGAATAACCGTATTTCACCACAATATTCAGGCTAACGGATAAACCGTCTGCTTTCTGGTCAACACTGATGCCACGGCTCAACATTTTTTTGGAATACACAGTGCTATCGGGATCCTCAATCAGAGAAGCAACTCCTTCAATGTCATTCACAGCCATGCCGGAAATGACAGACAGCACTTCACCGCTTACTTTAATGGTGCCCTGTTTATCATTGGTTAAGATGTTTTCTTCCATGGTAATAAAATCCTTTCTGTCTTCTATTTTGGTTTTTCATTCTTTTTTGGATATAAGCCTTCCAGCTTATTTATATATTATAACATACTACTCTGTATAATTCAAATATTTTTTGAATATTTTTTAATTTTTTTTGCACTTTTTTCTGAAAAAAATGCACTTTTTGACCCATTTTTCCGGTTTTCATAAAAATTCAACGTATTTTTGAACTCCAAACAGGAAAAGTTCCGTTTTTTCCAGTCTGAAAAATGATAGTTTTTTTCGTAAAAAAGTTATAATAATCAAAAATCGGTCAAACATAAAAGAAGAAATCAGAAGTCTGTTTGTTTATTTTTAAAAAAGAGGCAGGTTATAGTATGGCAACAGAAAACCCGATCCTTACCATGGAAAATATCACAAAAGAATTTGTTGGTGTGAAAGCGTTAAAAAACGCTAACCTTGACTTATACCCCGGAGAAGTTCACGCTTTGGTAGGGGAAAACGGTGCCGGAAAATCCACTTTGATGAAAATTCTCACAGGAATCCATCAAAAAGACGGAGGACGCATCACCTTTTTAGGAAAAGAAATTCAGTTTAAAAATCCGAAAGAGGCTCAGGAAAACGGCGTTATCATTGTGCATCAGGAATTAAATATGATGAACCATCTGACGGTGGCAGAAAACATTTTTATCGGTCGTGAACAGAAAAAAATGGGATTCTGGCTGGATGACAGGGCGCTGGAAAAAGAATCAGAGGCTTTATTTAAGAAGCTTGGAATTTCCTTGAATCCCAAAGAAATTATTGAAAACCTGACCGTTGGAAAACAGCAAATGGTGGAAATAGCAAAAGCAATTTCTTTCCACGCAAAAATTATTGTGTTTGATGAGCCGACCGCAGCCTTGACCGAACATGAAATCAAAGAACTCTTCCGTCTGATTTCAGAGCTTCGGCATAAAGGCGTCGGGATGATTTATATTTCCCACCGTATGGACGAAATCGAAGCGATTACCGACCGTGTTACCGTTATGCGGGACGGAGAGTATATCGGAACTGTTCGCACCAAGGACACCTCAAAAGATGAAATTATCAGTATGATGGTAGGACGCACCATTTACGAAGACCCAAAAGAAGAAAGCACTGTTGCAGAAGATGCTCCCGTGGTGTTAAAAGCGGAAGGAATCACACTGGCTCCCCACGTAAAGGACGTGAGTTTTTCCTTACGAAAAGGCGAAATTCTTGGATTTGCAGGGTTGATGGGTGCAGGCAGAACGGAGCTTGCCAGAGCCATATTCGGTGCCGATAAAATGGATAGCGGTGTCCTGTTTTTAAACGGAAAACGGGTAGAAATCAAGTCGCCGATGGATGCGGTAAAAAACGGAATCGGCTACCTTTCCGAAGACCGAAAACGCTACGGACTTGCCCTCAATTTAGATGTGGCTGAAAATTCTGTTTTGGCGGATTTGCCAAAGTTTTCCGCTTGCGGTTTTGTGAAGGAAGGGGCTGTTTTTAAAACTTCTAAGGAATATGTCAGCAAGCTAAAAACAAAAACTCCTTCAATTTATCAAACGGTTCGTAATTTATCAGGCGGTAATCAGCAAAAAGTGGTCATTGCCAAATGGCTGATTAAAAACTGCGATATTCTCATCTTTGATGAGCCGACCCGTGGGATTGACGTAGGTGCAAAAAGCGAAATTTACGCTTTAATGAACGAACTGGCAAAGCTTGGAAAATCCATTATTATGATTTCTTCCGAATTGACCGAAGTCCTCAGAATGAGTGACAGAATCATCGTTATGTGCGAAGGCAAAATCACCGGAGAACTAGACATCAAAAATGCCAATCAGGAAGAGATTATGCGTTTAGCAACCAAACGGAATGAACTGTAAAACAGTCTTTCAAAAAAACGGAAAGGAGTTCCTTATGAATCAGTTGATAGAAAACATCAAAACAAAAGGAATGCAGAAATTTATTGCCCTGGGTGCTCTCATTGTGCTATATACTTTTTTCTCCGTATTTGGCACCAACTTTTTCACCACAGACACCTTAGTCAGTATTTTTGACGCTTCCTATTACATCGGTTTTTTGGCAATCGGCGTAACATTCGTTATCATTACCGGAGGAATTGATTTGTCAATTGGTACAGTAATGATGTGTTCTGCCATTGTGGGCGGGACACTCCACAACAATATGGGAATCCCATTGTGGATTTGTCTGCTCATTACAGTGGCGGTTGGCGGTCTGTTCGGACTGGCAAACGGCATTATGGTATCCCGTCTAAAGCTTCCGCCTTTTATTGCCACACTGGGTACTATGATGGTATCCTCCGGGGTGGGTTCCATTGTGTCCAATGTGCAATCCACCACCTTCCCGATGAGGTCTTCCCCTGAAGGCTGGTACAAAGATATTTTTCGCACCGCAGACAACTTTCCCACAGGCTTTTTAGTGCTGGTTGCCTTCACGGTGTTAGCAGTGATTGTGCTCAATAAAACCGTCATCGGGCGCTATACCTTTGCCATCGGAAGCAACAAAGAAGCAGCCCGTCTTTCCGGGGTGAATGTAAAGAGATGGGAAACAGTGGTCTATGTGATTTCAGGCTTATTTGCAGGCCTTGCAGGGATTGCCTACGCTGCGACCTATACTACCATTCTTCCCGGGGCTGGCCAAGGCTTTGAGCTACAGGCAATTGCCGGTGTGGTAGTCGGCGGAACCTCTTTGTCCGGTGGGGTTGGCTCTATTATCGGTACCTTCATCGGGGTATTCATTATGAGTGTGTTAAAAATTGGTTTGCCTTATGTGGATTTACAGCCGCATTATCAGACATTGATTACCGGTATTGTGGTAATTGGTGCCGTACTGTTGGATATTTACCGCAGTAACCGTGAAAAAAGGGTTACCATAAAATCATAAGAAAGGTTGTTACAAACATGAATTTGAAAAAACTACTTGCCGTATTCACAGCAATCCTCGTACTTCCTGTTATGTTAACAGGTTGCGGAGGGAACAATTCCGAAAACACAGTAGAGCTGATTGCAAAAGGCTTCCAGCACGACTTCTGGAAAGCAGTCAAACAAGGGGCTGAAAAAGCAGGTCAGGAGCTGGGAGTAAAAATCAACTTTGTAGGTCCCGAAGGAGAAGGAGCCATTGCTGCTCAGGTGGAAATGATCAATAATGCCATCAACAAAAAGCCTGCAGCAATCTGTATTGCAGCTTTGGATACCACAGCTTCCTTAGATGCCGTAAACAAAGCTAAAGCCAACAATATCCCTGTCATCGGCTTTGACTCCGGGGTTCCAGGAGCCCCTGAAGGCACCATTTTTGCCAATGCTTCTACCGACAACTATAAAGCAGGTGAGCTGGCGGCGCAAAAAATGTATGATGCCATCAAAGGAAAACTCACCGAAGGAAATCCCCGCATCGGCGTGGTTTCCCAGGAAGCAAATTCTCAGTCCATCAGTATGAGAACCCAAGGATTCTTAGATAAAATGGTAAATCTGATTGAATCGGCAGACGGCTTCCAAAAAGGCTCGGTTGCTGTTATCGGACACACCAAATTTGCCAACGGTGTTACCGGAGGAAAAGTGACAATTGATGTGGCAATCCCTGCCGAAATTAATGACACCCAGGGACAAACCTCTGCACAAACACTCCTAAACAAAAATGACCTGATTGCCATTTACGGCTCCAACGAATTTGCCGCCAAAGCAATCATCAATGCAGATGCTGCTATTTCCGGTGGCAGAATCGGGCCTGATAAAGTTATCGCCGTGGGATTTGACTCCGGCGCTCTGCAGATTGACGCTATCCGCAACAAAAAATTCTTAGGCTCTGTCACCCAGGACCCCGTTTCCATCGGATATCGTGCGGTGGAACTGGCAGTTCGTGCCATCAACGGTGAAACCAATGTAGAAGATGTGGATACCGGTTCCAAATGGTATGACCATACCAACATTGATTCCCAACAAATTAAACCCTTGCTCTACCAATAATGAAAAAGGCATTGGCACAAATTGTGCCAATGCCCTTTTTTTAGTCTTGTTTTGCTTTTTCCTTGCAAGTTTCGCAATAGGTGAAATATTCTTGAAATTCCGTAGGCTTGGTGTCTCTTTGGCGCTGGATTGCCAGTTCTTCATCCAGGGAGTATTTCTCACGAATGAAAGAAACTACCTTTTCTTCATAAGGAATTTCAACTTTGGAAAGATTCCCTTCTTCCGCTTCTGCCACGATGTATTGACCATCTTTTAAAACAAGCATCCTATTTCACCTCCGTTACACGAATCACGGTTCCGTTACGGATATAACCACTCTTAACCGCATAGACTAATGCATGACTAATCTCGGTATTCTCGGACAGTATAAAACCAAAACCGGCAGAGTGATTTGCGATATGCTTGCATGCGGTTGATTCATACCCTTGATATCTCAAAAACGAATTTCGATCTGAAATAAAAGACTTGTCTCCATTCATTTGAATGGTAAACACATCCATAAATTTCCCGATTTTGTAATCGTCTCCTTGATTATTCAAAAAATGCCAAATCGTAGTATCACTGCCCGAATTTGAGGTTGTAGCACTACCCGAGTTATAATGTGCCACGGCAGTACCGGTTCGAAATAATGATGTAAAATATCCATCCTTTAATGTTTTGATAAACTGTCCGGTTGTGAAGATTGTCAGCTTTCCAAGATGACTTTCCATTGGTAAATTCAGTGGTATGCTAACCGTGCTGACACCGGCAGTTCGCATCTTATAATCAGTTGTAAATTCCACAGGAAGGTTTTCGGCAAGCGTTCCGCTGTTTCCTGTTTTTAAATCTGCAAGCGTGAAAACTGTTTCATATGCTTCTGCATACTTACCATATAGTGGCATCAGTTTAAATTGACCGGCAGGCAATGCAGTTCCGTCCGTGTCTTTTAGAGTGACGTAATAGTAGTCTGACGTGTCCAAATCCAATACTCCTGCATAGGTTGGCTGATTTGTCCAGATGGGAGTATTGACCGTTTCTTCATAAAGTACCGTCTCTTCCGTTTTTTGGGAAATGGCTGTGTGAACCTCTCCAAAAAAACCGTCGGTTTCGTCTTTTGTGTAGGCGTCAGTAATACCGTAACCCGATAAAGAGGTAGCCTTGTCTGCTTTGATATCTGCTTTTTCAAGAAGTTCTGTGCGAAGAGAATCCAGTTGTTGTTCTGTAGCAATCTCCTGAAATTTCTCCTTTACTTCTTCTGCCAGTTTATCGTAGGATACGGCTCCGTTTTGCAAATTCTTTTCGCTGATGCCACCTTGTTCATTACCGTCTAAAAAGGTAGCATCAGGATCAAACATATTAAAAATATTATCCAAATCATCCGCAATGGCACAAGGACCGTACAGTCCTGTTGCCATCTTGGATTCATCCGCAATAAAACGCCTTACGGGAAGGTGTTTATCTTTGGAAAAAGAGTCTGTTCTCATAAAAGTCTCCTTGTGCTCTCCCCCTCATACAACAAATTGTTACGTACCCATTGTATCAAAAAAAACAGTAAAATCAAGAAAACAGCCGGATCTTAAAAAAAATCCGACTGTTTTTTAACATTTTATGTTCCCTTTTGCCATTGAAACAAAATGACGCCGCCAATCATCAGAAGAAGTCCCACATATTTATTCCATAAAAACGGGACCTGCTCACTGCCAAACCATCCGAAGGCATCAATCAACGCCGCCACCAGAAGCTGAGAAATCAAAATAACGGAAATCGCATAGGTTGGACTTAAATCTTTAATGGAAAGCATCACCGTTACGGTTATCACAATTCCTAAAACGCCGCCTAACCAGTATAGTTTCGGGGTATTTCCCAATTCTTTGAGATTGCCTTTCCCAAAGAAAAACATGATAAGAAGCCCCAGTAAAAATGCCGTTCCCTGCACAAACATGTTGGATTCAAACAGTCCCACTTTTTCAGAGAGTCTGGTATTCCATACCCCTTGAATACTCATCGCTGCACCTGCTATGATACTCATAAGAAGTCCCAGCATACAATCACCTCAAATGGATTCTTCCCATTTTTTAAAAAAGAATACAAAAAAAGGAGTGTTTCCACTCCTTTTTTACCTCTTGTTATAATATATTGCTGAAAAACAACCGTATTTATTCCAACTAATATTTTCCCAGTGCAACATATTTTTCAAAGATGCTGTTCACCAGTTGTTGAGTTTCATCATCAATGGTTAAACTGCCTCGATGAGAAATGGTTTCTCCCTTAAATGTACCGCTAAAGCTACCACACTCGGAATGATAAGATAAATAGTTTTCTCCAATCATAAGCCGGCAATCCGAAGCACATTCTGTGGGTTCTCCATACCACTCACCGTTTTCCAATATTTTCAAAACGATGTTGGCATCTTCTTCAGACAAAGTTGCTGTCTCGCCAATTGCGTTCTCCAATGTAATTTCTGGCAGAAGCGCCTCAGCGGAGGAATTTTCGTCAAGCTTGTCATCAGTACTTTTAAAAGTTTCCGCAGTTTTGGAAGAATTGCATCCAACCAATCCTACAAGACAGATAAACACCATAATGAAAGCTAAATATTTCCTCATCAAAAACACCTCCAACAAACGATTTCTTTATTGCAAACCAAAAATTTCTTTTGCCATTGCCATTTCTTCCTCGGTGGGAACAGGTGTATCATATAATTTGTAAGGGATTCCAAGCTCTTCCCATTTATATTCTCCAAGCTTATGAAAAGGCAACAAATCAATCCGTTTGATGCAAGAAAATCTTTTTAGGTAGGCTGCCAGTTTTTCCATGCGTTCTTTTACCAGGGTGTAGCCCGGCACCAGAACGTGACGAATCCAAACGGGTTTTCCGATATCCTCGCAATACTGCAAGGTGGCAAGATTATTATGGATGGTATGCCCTGTCAGTTCGGGATAAAGCTCCTCATCCAGCGTTTTAATATCCAAAAGGATTAAATCTGCCTCACAGATGGCGGGACCCGATAGCTCGGTAGGCACAGAGCCTGCAGTATCAATGGCAGTATGCAATCCGTGTTTTCTGCACTGGCGAAGCATGGACCTTAAAAACATAGGTTGCACCAAAGGCTCGCCCCCCGAAAAAGTGACGCCTCCCCGCTTGATGAAGTTCTTGTACTCTAAAATGTCGGAAATCAGTTCAGTATCCGTTTTTTTGGTACCTTCCTGCATCTTCCAGGAATCAGGATTATGGCAAAACAGGCACCGAAGCGGACATCCCTGCATAAACACCACATAGCGAAGTCCGGGGCCGTCCACAGCACCAAAGGTTTCTACCGAATGAATAAATCCTTCCATAGCTTGTTACCTTTCAGCTTATTTTAGAAGTTTCTTTTTGCAACTGATATTAAAAACGGGTATGGAATGTTCTGTTAATAACATCCAATTGCTGTTCTCGGGTCAGCTTAATGAAGTTTACGGCATAACCGGATACACGGATGGTCAGCTGAGGATATTTTTCGGGATGGTCCATAGCATCCAAGAGAACATCCTTATTGATAACATTCACGTTGATGTGATGCCCGGTATCCCCAAAATAACCGTCCAGCAAGGAAACCAGATTATCTACTTTTTCTTCTTCGGTTTTACCCAATGCAGAGGGGATAATAGAGAAGGTGTAAGAAATACCGTCCTCCGAATACTCGTAAGGCAGTTTTGCCACCGATTTCATGGAAGCGATACAACCCTTGGAATCTCTGCCGTGCATGGGATTTGCACCGGGTGCAAACGGTTCTCCGCCTTTTCTGCCGTCCGGAGTGGAACCGGTCTTCTTGCCGTATACCACGTTGGAGGTAATGGTTAAGATAGACATAGTAGGCTTGGAATCACGGTAAGTGGTGTGTCCTGCCAGTTTCTTCATAAAGTTTTCCACCACAGCAACAGCAATTTCATCTGCCTTGGGATCATTATTGCCGTATTTGGGATAGTCACCCTCAATTTCAAAGTCCACTGCAATACCGTTTTCGTCACGGATGGGTTTTACTTTTGCATAGCGGATTGCAGACAAGCTGTCTGCCACAACAGATAACCCTGCCATACCGCAAGCGGAAGTTCTCACAATATGTTCATCATGCAATGCCATTTCCAGCTTTTCGTAGCAGTACTTGTCGTGCATATAGTGAATAATATTTAAGGTGTTGATATAAAGCTCTGCCAACCAGTCGGAAATTTTATCAAATTTTTCCAACACTTCATCGTAATCTAAATATTCGCCGGTGAGCGCACCAACCCGGGGTCCAACCTGCTCTGCATACTTTTCGTCCATTCCGTTATTGATGGCATAAAGCAGCGCTTTTGCTAAGTTTGCTCGGGCACCGAAAAACTGCATCTGTTTACCGATTTTCATAGCGGATACACAGCAGGCAATTCCGTAGTCATCGCCGAAGCATTCTCTCATTAAGTCATCATTTTCATACTGGATAGAAGAAGTTGAAATGGAAACTTTTGCACAGTACTGTTTAAAAGCTTCCGGTAGATTTTCACTCCAAAGAACCGTCATATTAGGTTCGGGAGCAGGGCCTAAATTGGTCAGGGTATGCAAGAATCTGTAAGACATTTTGGAAACTAAGCTCTTGCCGTTTTCTGCCATACCGCCGATTGCCTCAGTAATCCAGGTAGGGTCACCGGAGAACAGTTCGTCATACGCAGGCGTACGAAGGAAGCGTACAATACGAAGTTTCATAATGAAGTGATCCACAAATTCCTGGATTTCTTCTTCGGTGAAAGTTCCTTCCTGTAAGTCCTTTTCTGCATAGCAGTCTAAGAAGGTAGACACTCTGCCCAAGGACATCGCCGCACCGTTTTGCTCTTTTACAGCACCTAAATATCCGAAATACAACCATTGAATTGCTTCTTTTACGTTGGTTGCAGGACGGGAAATATCAAAGCCGTAGCTTTCTGCCATCACTTTTAATTCCTTTAAAGAACGAATCTGCTCGGAAATTTCTTCCCGCAGACGGATGTGAGGGCTATCCATAATCACGGGATTGATTTTCTTTTTGGCGATTTCTTTCTGCTCAATTAAAAAATCCACCCCATAGAGTGCCACACGACGGTAGTCACCGATAATTCTGCCTCTGCCGTATGCATCGGGAAGACCGGTGATAATGCCGGTGTGACGTGCTTTTTTCATTTCATCTGTATAAGCATCAAACACGCCGTCATTATGAGTTTTTCGATATTTAAAAATATTGGCAACCTCAGGGTCCATTTTTTTGCCGTAGGCTTCCAGGGAATTATGCACCAAACGGATTCCGCCAAAGGGCATAATGGCTCTTTTTAAAGGCTCGTCCGTCTGCACACCCACAATCTGCTCCAAGTCCTTGTCAATATAGCCGGGTTTATGGGAAGATACGGTGGAAATCGTATGCTCGTCAATATCGTAAACACCGCCACGTTCCCGCTCCACTTCCATTTTCTTGGAAAGCTGATGCCACAGCTCACGGGTACGGTCGGTGGGTCCTGCCAAAAAACTTTCGTCACCTGTATATTCAGTATAGTTATTCAAAATAAAATCTCTGACATTGATTTCAGCCTGCCAGATTCCGCTTTTAAATTCCATGTTAACACCCTCTTTTCTTCTTTGCCAAAGTGTACTGAATACAGATAAACGGATTAAAACACAGGTTTTCAATCCGTCTCATCATTACGTCAGATTAATTATATCATATCCCTTGCTTTTTGTCAATTCAAGTTTTACACAAGATTCAACTTTTTTTACCCTTTTTTTTAGGCATTTTTTTCTGAAAAAAGGTAGCTCCGTTTTGGTCGGCGTACAAGACTAAAACCTCTTTTTCCGATTTCACCTTTTGAGAGCGAAGATATCCTTCCAACCACTTTTGATTCTGCCCTGCCCGTTTTAAATTTCCTTCCAGAATTTTTCCGTCAATAATCACTGCGAAATCCTGCGGTGATTCTTTCGTTTTGATTCCAAGGTCACTGCGGGTAACCCCTGATGCTCCGTTTGTGGGAATGATGCTTAATTGTCCGTTATTTTCAATAATAGCAAGATATACATCTGATATGTTAATATTTTTTAAACGAAGTTCCTCGTTTAGTTCTGTAATGGTTAAACGGTTTCTTAAAAGAGCTTTTTCCCGGATGGTTCCGTTTTCAATAATCACTGTTGGTCTTCCTTGGGTCAGTGTCATAAAGAAAGGCCACTTGATACTGAGATAAGAGTAAATAAATTCCATTGCCACCAACACAAAAATTGCACCGATGTTATGCCACAAAGATACATCCGGATTTCCGATGGGAGCAGATGCCACTTCTGAAATTAAAAACGCCACAATCACTTCTGAGGTAGAAAGCTCTCCCACTTGCCGTTTTCCCATGCAGCGCATAGCAATATTCACCACAATATAAATCAGTGCAGTTTTCCCAATCATCAGCCACATTGTTTTGCTCCTTTTTCACAAGGTTTTTTAATCCGTTGTTTTATTATTGACAAAAACTCCCCTTTTCAGTTATAATGAGAAAAAAGATTTTGCAACTTTTTTCAAAATTCTTCGTCTATATTACCAAAATAACCCGGAAAGGAAGAACCCTTATGAAATTACTGAAACAACTGTTGCCAATCATCCTGATTGTTGCTATGCTGACAATAAATGTATTTGCATTCCCAGACATTACCAAGGATTACTCCTGGGCGGAATCTGCCATTGAAAACCTGTCTGAAGCAGGCTACATCAACGGATATCCCGACGGGACTTTTCGTCCCGAACAAAATATCACCCGCGGGGAATTTGCTAAGCTGGTCACCTTGATTTTCGGAAACAAAAAAGCTGTTTCCTATCAGGATGTGGTAAAAACTGATTGGTTTTATCCCTATGTTTCTTATAGTGGCGGATATTTTATCACAGCGGAAAAATTTTTCCCCAATCAAAACATTACCCGTCAGGAAGTGGCGTATGCGTTGTACATAGCATTGGAATTAACAAACACTCCCACAGACAAATCCATCCCTTTCCGTGATTTTGACGAAGTAAATGAAGAATATGCAGATGCTGTTAAAATCTTAGCTCGAAACGGTTTGGTAACCGGTTATCCCGACGGTTCCTTCGGCCCCGAAAGAGAAATCACCCGTGCTGAAATTGCTGCCGTACTGGAGCGGGCTATGAACTATGAAGCACCCAAAGATACCGACGAAGAACTCACCGAAGAGGAAGCAGATTTAAAAGCCAATACCTATTTCTTTGTGGTATCCCGTGTGTCTACCGTGGCAAATGAACACGGTGAACTGATTACCAAACTGGAAGGCTACCAAAACGGAAAACTGACCACACTTCTGCTTTCCGAAGATGTAAATATTACCAGAAGTGTACTTGTAGACGATACCACCATTAAACCGGGAGATGTCATTTCTTATTACAGAAATCTCTTCGACGAAATCCGGCAGGTCAGCATCGGCTTCAACGTCAAAAATCTTCCGCATTTATTAAACCGTATAGAAGTCCTCAATGTGGGCAACAATACCAAACGACACATTGTTGTGGGAACGGTGAAAGAAACCTATAAACAAAAAGGAATGGAACTTACCTCCCTGATCGGAACCTTAGAAAAGCTATACGAGGTAAACGATCCCGTTCATGTTTATGAGTATGGAGCAAACGGTAAAGTGGAACTCACCGACTTTTTAGAAATCACTGACAGCAAATATGAAACCGGTGATACGGTTGTTGCCTTATGTTACGATAATGTGTTACATGAAATTTTAGTGATAAAGGAGTAATTAACACATGACGGGAAGGCTTTTTGGCACCGACGGCATCAGAGGAATTGCAAACTGCGAGATCACCTGCCACCTAGCATATAACGTGGGACAAGCAGTTGCCTGTTATCTGCAAAAAAGGCATCACACCCCCAAAGTTGCCATCGGAAAAGACACTCGTATTTCAGGAGATATGCTGGAATCTGCATTAATTAGCGGACTAACGTCTGCAGGTGCCAATGTCCTGAAATTAGGAGTGATTCCCACGCCTGCGGTAAGTCTTCTTACGAATATCTATCAATGTGATGCCGGTATGATGGTATCAGCCTCCCATAATCCCGTGGAATATAACGGCATCAAGCTGTTTGATGAAAACGGCATCAAATTCCCCGATGAAATCGAGGATAAAATTGAATCCCTGATAAAAAACAGTACAGAAATCCCCCTTGCAACCGGAGAACAAATTGGTAAAATTCTCCCCTCTCCCAATGCAAAAGAAGACTATATCACATGGCTTTTGGGGATTGTTTCTCAAAATCTTGACGGCATCAAGGTTGCCTTAGACTGTGCCAACGGAGCAACCTCACAAATTGCCGAAGAAGTGTTTACTCGTCTGGGTGCCGAAGTTTTTGTCACATCCAATCAGCCAAACGGAATCAATATCAACAAAAACTGCGGTTCCACCTATCTGGAAACCATCTCCCGATTCACCAAAGAGGTCGATGCAACCATTGGAATTGCATTTGACGGTGACGGCGACCGTGCTCTTTTTTGTGACGAATACGGACAAGAAGTTGACGGGGACCAGGCACTTGCTATTTTTGCCCATCACCAAAAGCAACAAAACGCTTTAGCCCAAAACACTCTTGTGGCAACGGTAATGAGCAATTTGGGACTAACACTTTTTGCAAAAGAACAAGGTATTACGGTAGTATCTACCAAGGTGGGAGATCGCTATGTGTGGGAAGAACTGAAAAAGGGCGGATATTCTCTTGGCGGAGAACAGTCAGGTCATATTATTTTTCCCCATCACGCCGTTACGGGAGACGGCATTTTAACAGCACTTAAAATGGCAGAAATCCTTCTGGAAAAGAAAGAGACTCTCTCCAACCTTGCCAAACTGATGGTCAAACTTCCTCAGGTGCTTTACAATGTGAAAACCACAGAGGATGCCAAGAAAAAAATCCCAACAGATGCAACTCTTTTGAAATTATTGGAAGATACAAAGAAAAGTTTGGGAGAGCGTGGCAGAATTCTCCTTCGTCCGTCAGGAACCGAGCCTCTGTATCGGGTGATGCTGGAGGGAGAAAATCATACCGCAATATCCGAATTGGGAGAAAAAATTGTATCCTATTTAAAAAAGGAATATTCTGTATCATAAACAAAAAAATAAAAATAAAAAAATCGGACACAGAATTTCTGTGTCCGATTGATTTTTTGAAAAGAATATGTTATAATAACCCAAAGACTTTACTGAAAAAGGAGTATTTCCAATGGAAAAGATAATTTATATTGACGGTATGAGCTGTGCGCATTGCCAGAAACGAGTAGAAAATGCGTTAAACGAGTTAGAAGGTGTAACTGCAACCGTAAATTTAGAAGAAAAATCTGCAACCCTGAACCTCACCAAAGAAGTATCTATGGATGCCATCAAAGAAGCTGTGGAAGATGCAGGGTTTACCCTGGCAAACTAATATGGAACTGATCATTACAACTCTCTTCGGTATGGAAGCTTTGGTTTCCAAAGAAGTGAAAAAATTAGGTTATGAGGTCACCGAAGTCACCGACGGAAGAATCACCTTTTTAGGGGATTTTTCGGCCATTGCCCGGTGCAATCTTTGGGTTCGTTGCGGAGAAAGAATCCTCATCAAAATGGGAGAGAAAAAAGTGACCACTTTTGATGAGCTGTTTGACTTTACAAAAAGCCTCCCCTGGAAAGACTGGATCGGTAAAAACGATGCCTTCCCCGTGAAAGGTTATTCTCTAAAATCCAAGTTGTTCAGCGTACCTGGTTGCCAGTCTGTCATTAAAAAAGCGATTGTAAAATCGCTGGAAGGTGCATATCATCAGAGTTATTTTCCTGAATCAGGAACGCTTTATCAGGTGGAATTTTCTCTGATGAAAGATGTTTTAACACTGATGATAGATACCTCAGGTCAGCCCTTACATAAACGTGGCTACCGCAAAAATTCTAATCAGGCCCCCTTAAAGGAAACCATTGCTGCTGCCATTGTTACCTTAAGCCGTTTCCGTTATGACGGTGTGTTTGCAGACCCATTTTCCGGGTCAGGAACCATCCCCATCGAAGCAGGTCTGATTGCAAAAAACATTGCTCCCGGCATCAAACGTGAGTTTGCAGCAATGAAATTCCCGCAAATTCCCCAGAAAATCTGGAAAGACGCCAAAGAGGAAGCAAAAAGCCTCATAAGAGCTGATTCCAAACTGAAAATTTTAGCATCCGACATTGACCCGAATGCCGTAGCATTAACCACCCACAATGCCAAGCTGTCGGATACTTTTGACTTAATGGAAATCACCCAAAGGGATGTGGCAAACTTCAATCCCCCCTACTTAGAAGGGACCATTGTTTGCAATCCGCCTTACGGAGAACGCTTATTAGACGAAGAAGCATGCCGTCTGCTTTATAAACAGATGGGGCAGGTATTTCGTAAGAAGCTGCCGGGCTGGTCTGCATTTATCCTAACGCCTGAGGAAAAATTTGAAGATTATTACGGAAAGTTTTCCGACAAAAAACGAAAGCTTTACAATGGTATGATTAAATGCAATTTATTTCAATATTTCCCAAATAGGTAATACAACTAAAAACACAGGATGAAATCATCCTGTGTTTTTTATTGGTACCTTGCTTCCTCCAGTTCAAAAAACCATACTCTTGCCACTGCCACAATAGGAACTCCTAAAATCATTCCTAAAATGCCCCAAAGCTCCCCGAACACAAGCACCGAGAAAATTACCCAAAACGGACTGATTCCAACGGAATGTCCAATAATTTTCGGTTGAATCACATTGGCATCAATTTGCCCCAAAAGAATTTGCAGCGCTAAAATCCAAAGAGCTTTTCCAAGTCCCAGCGACAAAAAGCTCAACAAGAAAATGACGCCTGCCGCAACAATCGGACCAAAAAACGGAATCAGGTTGCAGATGCCGGAAAACACGCCGAATAATAACGCGTAAGGAACCCCGAACAGCGAAAACAAAATGACGGACAGAGTTCCCACAAACAGTGCATCCAAGCCCAATCCTGTGAAATAGGAATAAAACAGATTTCCAAGCCTTTTCAGATGAGTAAATACCGTATAACGGTCTGACCGCTTAACCAGAACAGATACCAATCGTTTTCCCACACATATCAGCATTTTTCGTTCCAAAAGGATATAAACCGACACCACAACTCCCGTTAACACGGCAAAAACTGAATTGGCCATATCAGAAAGATAGGAAACGTAGCGACCAACCGATTCTCTGGAGAATAGCTGTTCCAGAATGGGTGCTATTTTCTGCGGTAAATCCAGAGAAGACAGCACTCCGTGTTCTTCAATAAACCAAAGAGCCTGTTCATAATAATCGGGAAGATTTCGCACCAATGTTTCCAGGTTGTAAAACACAGCAGGCCAAATCACTTGCAACGCAAGCCAAACGCTGACCGCCACAACACCATACACTCCGCCAACGCCCAATCCCAAGGCATGTTTCCTAAGCCATCGGGCGGGATGTCTTTGCAGGCGTTCTTCCAAAAAAGCACAAGGCTTATACAACAATGCCGCAAGCAGTCCGCCAATCAGAAACGGACGAAGCAATTTAAAAACCTGCCCAAAAAACAGAGAAATAGCGTTTCCGTCGTTTATGATTTTATGAAACAAAATGAGAAAAGCCCCCACTAATGACAGCTGAACCCACCAGCTTTTAAACTGTTTTTTCAAAATGACATTTCCTTCTTTTTTTAATCTTCATTTGATTATATGGATTTTTGAAAAAAGATATACAACTAAAAAAGTGAGTTTTCAAAATTTGAAAACTCACTTGTTACAATCACTTTATAAAGGGTTGAAAAGCTTTTGGAACTGCATAGGCAGTTTTTAATTCCTCACGGGTGACCCAACGGTAATCGCCTTCTTTTTCAGAAAGCACTACCAAATACCCCACCATATCCCATTCAATATGAGTAAAAATATGGCGATGGGTCCCAATTGTTTCAATATTTTCGGAAACGGGAAACTGTTTTTTCAACTCTTTTTTCAGAAGATGCCCACTGACATTCATCGGCTCCCACATACCGTGCAAAAGACCTTTTTGTGTACGTTTGCGAATGGCAAATTCTTCCCCGCACTGCAAAACAATAACCGTCTTTTTTTCAATTTTACGGTCAGCCTTTTTTGATTTTGTAGGTAAGGTCTCTGCATCTCCCATTGCTCTTGCCCGACAAATCTCCGAAACGGGACATTCCCCGCATTTGGGGTCTCCGTTTGGCACGCAAACTGTTGCACCCAGTTCCATCAAGCTTTGAGTTACCTCGGAACAGAATTCTGTCGGATACACCTGCCGCAAAAGCTCGGTGTAACGAGCTTTGGTTTTTGAGTCCAAAATATCAGATTCATCGTGAAAAATGCGGCTCATGACACGAAGCACATTCCCATCCACAGCAGGAACAGGCTGTCCAAAGGCAATGGATAAAATCGCACCTGCAGTATAATCCCCGATACCGGGAAGTTTTCTGACAGAATCCCAATCAGAAGGAAAAACCCCATCGTGTTTTTCCAGAATCTGACAAGCAGCCTTTTTTAGATTTCTGGCACGACTGTAATACCCTAATCCTTCCCAAAGCTTTAATACCTGTTCTTCCTCCGCTTCTGCCAAAACGGATACCGTGGGCAATACTTCCAGAAAGCGACGGTAGTACTCTTTCACCGCTTCCACACGAGTTTGTTGGAGCATAATTTCAGAAATCCAGATACAATACGGGTCACGGGTTTTTCTCCACGGCAAATCCCGATGAGCATTTTGATACCATATCAGAAGCTTTTGCAAAGTATGCTCTGCTAACAGCAATTCTTCCTTAGAAAACAAATACTGATGCTCTTTCATACCATCACCTCCTTTGCATGATTGAAAGAAAAAATACTGTCGGATTGCTCCCACAGTATTTTTTCATATACATGTTGTATTACGGTCGTTTGTTATCTCACTCTTCTGGCGGTATAATATCTATCATTATAGTAACCGCTCCGGAGAGTTTCGATGGTAACTGTTTTGCCGGGCTTGGGTGCATGAATGAAATTACCGTCGGAAACATAGATACCAACGTGATGTACATTACTCGCACTACCGAAGAATACTAAGTCTCCGGGTTGAAGTTCGGATCTTGGTACATAAGTACCTTCGTAAACCTGGCTATAACTGGTTCTTGATAATTCTACGCCAAAATGGCTATACACATACTTTACAAATCCTGAGCAATCGAAACCGCTCGGGCTGCTTCCGCCATAAACATAGGGGACACCGATAAACTGCTTCGCATAGTCAACTACAGAAGGTTCGCTAACCGGTCTTTTTCCGCTACGGGAACCTAAACGAACAGCTTCACGGGTAACGGTAAGATACTCTCTTGCAACATATCCTTCCCGTTCACCGATAGCAATCTTTGCCCAATTAGCATCGGTTATTTCCAAAAGACAGAGTTCATCGCCCAAAACAACCTGACCGATTACCTGGCTTTCGGTACTGGGAGCACTTCTGATGTTTAACACGCTTGCAGTAACAAAACGGGATTCTGCAAATACAGGAATCGAACAAATCAGTAACAGTACAAGGACCCCTACGAATGTTACGAAACTTTTACGCAATCCAGCATTCCCTCCTTTCTTTTACTGCACGGACCACAAACCTTCTAACAGAAAACGGATTTTCCAAACTCACAGAAAATCTCACAAACAAAATCGTTTCTATGTAAGAAACTAAATTGCTCAAAACAGGTTTCATATCCGTACGCAAACACACGACCATAGCTATTGTAACACATTTGTAACAATTTGTCAAGGAAAAACTCAAAAAAACCGTCTTTGCCGTTTAAAAACAGCCATGATAATCTCATAAAAACAGGTCAAATTCCCCATAAAAAGAGGAATCCGCAGGGATTCCTCTTGCCAAAATTATTTCCAAAGATTCAAAGGATAAATGCCTCCATCCACCATGTTACGGATAGATTCCATTACCGGTGCTTTATCTTCTTTATAGGTTACACCATACCATTTTTCATTGCAAGGCAGCACTTTTACATCTGCTTTTCCTTCCTGAATCAACGCATCCACAACAGAAGGCAGGAAATATTCTGCTTTTAAGATATTGTCTTTGCTGTCTTCTAAGAATTTGGGAAGTCTTGCTTCTAATTCATCAAAGATGCTTAAGGTGAAGCCCCAGGTATTCATGGATACAAAGCTTCCTTCTTTGATGGGAGTCCAAATGCCGTCTTCTTCAAACTTGGTCACATTATCAAATTTCTGAATTTTGGTACGTTCGGTAATTGCTTTTAACATACCGTCTTCGGATACTTCACAGATACCACGTGCAACAGAACCGTTATCGGTTAAAGTGTTTTCTAAAATAAATCCCATCATAGCATACTGATAACGTTCCTTATCGGTAGCATTTTTTAAGAAGTTATGCAATCCTTCGTAGGTGGTTTTTCCGTAAAAATCGTCTGAATTGATAACTGCAAAGGGAGTTTTTACAAAGGGCTTCGCAGCCAATACCGCATGACCGGTACCCCAGGGTTTTTCTCTGCCGTAAATATTACCGCCGGGAATATCGTTGACATCCTGGAATGCATAATCCACATCAATTATTTTTTCCAGTTTGTCACCGATTACTTCTCTGAAAATCTGTTCGTTTTCTTTTTTGATGATAAACACTACTTTGGAAAAACCTGCTTTGATGGCATCATACACGGAATAGTCAATAATAATTTCCCCATTGGGACCGATAGGATCGATCTGTTTTAAACCGCCGTAACGGCTGCCCATACCTGCTGCCATTACCACTAAAGTTGTCTGATTCATACTAAGTACCTCCCGGATTTTTCTTATTTCTTTCTTTTAGTATAGCTTATCGCAACATTTTTGTATTTATAAAAAAAGTCAAAGAATTTGTTTTTTTAGTTAATTTTGATAAATTGTTTAGTAGTGATACCGTTTCCGACATCCCACAAAGAAAGCAATGCTTAACAAAAGTGCCAAAAGCTCTGCGCCATTTACTGCGCCGAAAATACCGTCCAAACCAAAAATCATAGGCATAAACCAAACACAAAGCACCGGAAAAATAAGGCTTCTGAAAAAAGACAGTACTGCTGAAACAGCTCCGTTGTTCAGTGCCGTAAAAAAGGCAGAAGCAAAAATATTAAAGCCGGACAGCAAAAACGAGAACGAATAAATCATAAAGCCACGACAAGTCATCCGAAAGAGGTTTTCATCAAATCCGACAAACAGTTTACAAAGCGGAACGCTCGAAATCTCTGCCGATAAAAACATCGTCAGCGAACAAAGTGTAAGCAACGCCATACTTTTTTTGAATAAATTCTTCAGTTCATCTGTATTTTTCGCCCCGTAATGATAGCTGATGACCGGTGCAACGCCCATGGAATACCCCAAAAAAGCAGACACAAACACAAAGTTGACATACATAATCACGCCATACGCAGAAAGTCCGTCCTCCCCTGCCAAAGATAAAAACTGAAAATTATACAGAATATTTACCAAAGAAAGGGAGATATTAGAAAGCATTTCTGAGGCCCCGTTGGAACAGGATTTCATCAACTCTTTCGGATACCAACCGGGTCTTCCCAACCGCAGAACACCCTTTTTATTCCAAATAAAATAACCAAGGGGAATCAGGCACCCAACAATCTGGGAGAAGGCAGTTGCCAAAGCAGCACCTAACAGGCCTAGCCCAAACACAGCAATGAGCAAATAATCAAACACAATATTAGTAAGACCTGCAGCAACGGTGACCCAGAGTCCCATCTTCGGTTTTTCTGCTACCACTAAAAGAGACTGAAACTCATTTTGTAAAATAAAAGTTACTACGGCAGAAAACAAAATGCTTCCGTACAGTATTGTATCTTCTGCCAGTTGCCCTTTTGCACCCAGCCAGAAAGTTATCGGACGAATGAACAAAAGTCCCAGAATACTCAACACAATTCCCAAAAGTGCAGAGGCATACACAATGGCAGAAAATACCCGGTTGGCGTATTTTTTGTCCTGCTCTCCTAAAATTTTGGCAACCAACGCACTTCCACCGGTACCGAACATAAATCCGAGAGCCCCCAGAATCATCACCACCGGCCAGATTAGATTGATGGCTGCGAAGGGTGTTTTGCCTGCAAAATTAGACACAAAAATACCGTCCACCACGCCGTAAAGTGAAGTAAAAACCATCATCACAACGGAGGGGAAGGTGAATTTTAATAATCTTCGATAGCTAAAATGATCAGATAACTGAATTTTGTTTGCTTGTTTCATAAAAGGTCTCTCCTTGTCACAAGCATACATTATAATATAAGATTCTGTATTTTTCAATCTTTTTTCAAAAAAACTTTGCTTTCTGAAATTTTTTTAAAAAATTCGGGAACTTTTTGCAATCCTCTCCGTCTTAGAAAGCGAAAACCGCAAAAAGCGGTACATACCAAGCATAAAAAATATCATATATATGGAGGAAAACCCATGAAAAAACTTATCCAAACCTTAATCGCGACTCTCTTACTTGTAACCACCTTAACCACCGGTGCAGTATTCGCAGAATACGTACACGACGGTGCAGACAATGTACAAGGTGAAATTATGACCATCGCTGCTCCCACCGAAGAAGAAACAACTCCCGTTTTCAATCCCGGTATGACCAGACCTGTTTACAAAATTTTAGTAAACGGTGAAGTTCTGAATGCAGACACCTATGTTGACGGCGAAAATGTAATGCTTCCCTTACGTGCTATCTGCGAATCTTTAGGCTACGAAGTTGGCTACGATGCAAAAACCACTATGATTTCCTTAGTAAAAGGTGCACAGTTCATCACCATGTACCCTACCAAAGATGAATATACCTTCTCTAAAATGGCTCCCATGAGCTTAGGCATCGCTCCTCAGCTGGTTGACAACAGAACCTACGTTCCCGTTAGCTTTGTGGAAAACATTCTGCAGGGTATTGGCTGCGAAGTAGACAGAAACGGCGAAATTAAAATCACCGATCCCAAACAGGAAGAAAACACTTACAGAGTGGTAACTGCTTTAGAAGACATCAACGAAGGCTCCGTACTGGTAATGGACGAAATTTTAGGTGAAGTAATTATCACCTTTGCGGAAGAAACAATCTTCCAGGGCATCGCTCAGGCTGATATTAAAAATGGTACCGAATTTATGGTTGAATACCTGGATAACGCTGCTACCATGAGCTTACCCGCTCAGGCAGTTGCAAAAAATGTAATGAGCGTGGAATTATACGAAGAAGTATTCCCCGTTGAAATTGCAACCGTTGCCTTTGCAGGCACCGTGAAAGAAGTCGGTGAAGACTTCGTTCTCATCGAAACCGAAAACGGCGAACTCCAGTTAAACGTATCCGATGAAACCAACATTCATCACGTAATGAACAGAAGAATCTATAAAATCAACGATTTAGAAGCTGGTATGAAAGTTTCCGGTACTCACAGCGAAGCAACTACCATGAGCATTCCTCCCCAGAGCGCAGCTTTTGAAATTGTAATTGAAGGCTAATAAAAAAACTCCCCCCCCGTACTTTACGGGGGGATTTTTTTGTCACAGCACTAATATTACCGACAACACATCAACGCGTTTGTGATCGGTCTGTCAGCCACGCAGTTATTACCGGCGTCCCATCAAGGGGTTATCTTTTGCTGGCTTCCCCTTGAGGGGAAGCTGTCACGGAGTGACTGATGAGGTGTCAATATAACTTAGTATATCTTCACAAACATTTTCAAATCTTTGGTTGATGTCTGAATTAGAATATCTTAATACTTTAACACCCAAAGTATTTAAAAACTTATCCCTTATTGCATCACTTTCTATACCTTTATCTTCGTAGTGTTGTGAACCATCAAGCTCTATAATCATTCTTGTGGAAACGGCGTTTTGCCGTTTTAAGCGGAATGTGTTCCGCAACTTTCAAGCAAAAAGCTTGAAAGCCACGCATGATTGCAATAATGTCGGTATGTGAAAGCCGTGGTTTTCATAGGGTTTGCGACATATCGCAAACAAAAACGCATATGCGTTTCACCGACTATTATTATAACAATTTTAGACGATGCAATATAGAAATCCACAATATAATTGCCTATTACCTTTTGTCTGTTGACAGTTATTGGTAATGATTTCAAAAAGTCATACCAAAGATGTCTTTCTTCTTTGGTCAT
>JAZQGY010000010.1:0-18273 GCA_045540295.1 Clostridia bacterium | reverse complement strand
TTCGCACCAACTTCGCTAAAAACCGTTTCCCAAACGGTTTTCTTAACGCTCGTTGCCTTCTTAAGGTTCACGTCCTGTATATGAAAAAAAGAGCCACCCACTTTGTGGATGACTCTTTTTTGGTCGAGGTGACAGGACTTGAACCTGCGGCATCTTGGTCCCAAACCAAGCACTCTACCAAACTGAGCTACACCTCGACAGCCAAAAGCTATTATACAATACTTTTGGCTTCTTGTCAAGAGGATTCTTTAAAACAGAGCTGCGATTGATTATTCTCCAAAAGCAGCATTATATCCTCCGATATCAGCACCTAATTCACAGGTGTAAAGCCATTCGATCCGATCATTGTTTTTTAGCTGATACCGTGAACATCCGTAATTGGGGAACCAACCATTCACCCGATACATCCATCCGGAAAGTTCTCCGCAATCAAATTCGTACAGATTGGCAATTCCTTCGATATAAGCACTATTATAGAGCGGTGTGTGTTCAAATTCCATATGAATTCCGTTCTGTTTCATTTCCCGAAGGAGCACATCAAAGACGCTTTCTCCGTCATAGAAGACGACTGTTCGTTTTGCATAGATAACGCCGTCTTCCGGCACCAGCTCCAACTTCTGCGGTTCTAACCATTCCATATGCTGAAGAATACTGTCACAACGAACAGACAGTGTGCAGGTTAGCACATCATCAGATACCACAACCTCCTGGGGTTCCACGGGGACGGGTTTTCCTTCGGGAACAGGGTCGGTGAGGTATTTGTCTTTTCCGGTTTCCTCATCAATTACCATACCGTTTTTGACAGAGGTAACTTCATTTTCTTGCGTAGTGTCCGAGACGGATTCCTGTTCCAAAGTAAGTTTCTCTGCTTTGATTGCAGATGAATCATCAGTGGGTTGCTCTGACGGGGGAGGGGCAGGAGCATCAGTTGCAACAGGTACACTCTTCTGAGGCTTTGGATTCCAACCGCGAAGTCCCGGTGAATTACCGCCGTACCAAAAGGAAAAGGCAAGGATTGCCACGATGAGAACTGTAAATAAAATTTTTGTTTTATGTTGTTTCAATTGATCCCACATCCTTTATTCAGATTGCCGACAAGCTCGCAAAACGCATCAGAATGGTTGCCACCTGAGCACGGGTTGCAGTATTCTTGGGAGATAAGGTTGTGGCATCAGTACCATTCAGTAAGGAAACCGCATTTGCCCATTGGACGGCATCCATTGCCCAATCACTCACGTTGTTGGTATCGGTATAGTCTTTCAGATTGGAAATGTTGGAAACATCCATTCCCCGCATCCTTGCATAGCGCCAGATGATTAACGCCATTTGTTCACGGGTAACTTCCTGATTTGGCAGAAACTCGGTTTCGCTGACACCGTTTACGATGTTGTTTGTAACTGCCCACGAAACTGCATCAGCGTACCAACTATCTTCCGCCACATCTGAAAAATTGTGGATAGCTTCTGTTGCTTCAGTGGGTTGCATTCTGTAAAGGGTTGTTACAAGCATGGCTCTTGTCATCTTAGTGTTTGGTTCAAAACCGTTATCGGTGCCTTGCATCAGATTGTTTTCATATGCATACTTTACGGATTCGTAATACCAGTCGGTTTTTTGAACATCAGCGAAAGTGGTATCAGTCATTACAAAGACTTCTTTATTTTCAGATTTTGTTTGTTCTGTTTCGGGTTGTGTTTCTTCCGTTTGTGTCGGATTATTTTCTTTGGAGAGGGAATCCTCTGCTTCGGGTTTCTGGTATTCTTCTACGATAGGATCGTCCCAAATTTCAGGATCTTCCTCCACGATAGGATCCTCCCAAATTTCAGGATCTTCTTCCTCAATGGCATCATCCCAATCATCGTTTTCTTCCTGGTCTTCGTCTTGTGTTATAGTGACATCTGACATATCGTAAAGATGAGTTTTGCCTTCCAGGAAACGAATGTAAGAAACCAATGCATATTCTCCCTGCTCAGTAGCCATTCCGTTTAAGCCAATATAGGGGATATGTTCAAATCCGCCGCCTTCTATGGCAAACATACAAAGTGCATCTACTACAGAAATTCCGTTTTTGATGAAACGTTCGTCGGTTTCCGGATCAATGCCCAACGTTGTCAATGCAACAATCACCTGAGCACAGGACTCGCTGCAAATACCGTCGATGGAACCAAAAGCTCCATTTTCATATTGAACTTCAGAAAGGTAACTCAGCGCAGTTTCCACGGCTTCTGCAACCTGGGGATTGGTATCGCAATAGGGAGCAAGCGCCGTAATTGCCATCCCTGTCATATCAGGGTCGGAGATCTGAGTATAAATGGACCAGCCACCGTCAGGAAGTTGTTTTTCCAAAATATAGGAGATGATTTTGTCTCGGGTTGCCTGAGTGTCTTCGTTGGAGTTTTGGGGGATTTCATAACCATAACTATCTAAGGCAATAAGAGCCCAGATGGGACCGTTCACTCCTTGCCTTTTTAGGTAATTCATATCGGAAAGACCGCAAAGCAGATTATGTCCGTCCACATTGGTCACATCATATCCTAATGAAGTAAGTGCAAGAATTACCCTGGAATTCTCAGTGGATTTCGCTCTGTGAAGCTGCCCTTTATCATTGATGTTTTCATTCACAAAGGTTACCACATTTTCATAATAACCCTCCGGACATTCCCTGCCGGAACGGGTAAGGGCAATTACCATCCATTCTCCGCCAACAGAACCAACATTGGGGGTTCCAAGCTGAGAAATATACTCGGCAGTTGCTTCGTAAACAGACAGATAATCGATGTTGGCTAATTCTTCATACAACACTGCGATGCCTGCTTCCGCATCGGTCAATATTGCAATATTTTCAACCAATTCTTTGTGAGAATCGGGTAATTCTTCGTATGCATCCCGAGCATCTTTGATTTTATTTCCTGTGTGGATGGTAACCTCGCCGATGGCGTCGATTGTTTCCATCACAGCATTGATACTATTATAATCTATTTCTTCGGTGACAATAGCATTTTCCGTAATTTCCTCTGATGCCAAAACGGGCAATGTATAAAACAGCATTGCCAAAAGAAGCAGAACACTAACAATTTTTTTCATAAGATTGGTTCCTTTCCTTAATTTACAATATATGCTTCACAAAGGGGGATACAGGTTGTAAAGCCATCCCACAACATAATCTTATCATTGGAAGAAAGTGTGATATCGGAATCAATGGGAACAATCATCACATTTTCACCGCTTGTTTTTTTGGTGGTCAGGGGAATTGGTTTTATAAGGTTTAATTTATCGTTTTCATAATCTGCAAGAACCAAAGTGATGTTGGCACCTTCTTCGGGGAATGTGATATACACAAAATCTCCGTCATAGCCTGTGATTTCAAAATCTGAAACCGTGGCGGTGAAAAAAGTATCTTCAATGTAGCTGGTGAGGATTGTTTCCTGCTCCCCGATTTCCGAAGCACTTGCCAAAGGATTGGCAGCTACCGAAAGTGCAGTTTCGTACACATCGTCGGTATCAAGATTCCCATAATAATCATTGATTGCAGCCAAGAGGAAAATCAGGTCAGATTTATCTTCCTGAATAAATAAATTTCCACCCATCCATTCTGCCATCGCATTGTTAGCAAATCCACAATCACAGCCATAACCTTTGATGGTAAAATGCCAACGGATTACATCGCCGAGAATCACCGTTTCGCCGGAGTTGTAATCAACAATTGCATCCCCCGGATATGCATCCGATGCCCCCCAGGATGCCCACCAGTCATTCATGGTATAGCACCAACCGGACATCCAGCTATAATCGAATTCCTCCAAATAACCGTTTCCGTCCCCTAAGCCTTCAAATTCCCAGATGTAGTCTTCCAGATATTCGGGATATTGGGGTTCAATAGTATCGTCAAATTCAAATCCGCTGAAATAAGAGGTGTCCCCCGTATAACCAATGTTCTTTTTGGTAAGAACCTCTACTGTAATATCGCCAACCGATTTTCCTTCTTTGGCATATAAAGACGGTTCTACCAGAAAACCCTGACCGAGATTATACGCTTCCACAGAAATTGCACCGTAGCTTTCTCTCAGATCGTCTAAAGTCATTGTGTTTGCAAAGGTTGTGAGAGGAAAGAGGGAAACTGTTATCATAAAAAACAACAGGACACTAAAAATTTTTTTGTTCATTTTGAAATTCTCCTTTTTATTGTTTGTGGGAAATAGCGACTTGGTAACATGATAGTTTGTTTTTAAAATAACCTCCTTCCGCCGCAAACAATAAAAAAACTGCGGCAATTTTTTTACAAAATTGCCACAGCAGAGTGTTTCTGTGAGCTTCATAATTTGTCTTAGAAATAAGACAAAACTATCGTTTCCTATGCAAAATAATCCAGGCACATTAGCGGAAACAACATCAAAGCAGGTCTTCTGACTCGTATCTTAAAGCACCAATTCTTTAGTCTTCTCAGTTTCCCAATGACCGGCTTTCGCCCTGTGCCAAATATGGCAGAATCAGCTTGATACATACAGCGACTGGTATCGTCCGGGATTCACACCCGGTTCCCTTTTCATCCGGTTTGCCAAAAAACGATGTTCGGCAAAGCGGAACTTTGTATGAATGATTTTGTTGTGTAAAAAGCATAACACATTTAGAAAAATTTGTCAAGCAAAAAGTTTCCGATTCTTTGGGAAAAAGGTGAACTTTTTTGTCAAAATCTATTGAATTTTAGGAAAGAGTGTGCTATAATAACTATGTATGTTATATTATTAACAATATCCATAGAATAAAAATTTACAATATATATCTAATCGGTGCGTTCTTTCACACCAAAACCATTTAAGGAGGACTTAATTATGGCTCACATTAGTGACGCAGGGGTAAAAAAAATTTGCGAAATCTGCGACAGATACGCAAATGAAAAAACTCCCCTGATGATGATCTTAAGTGACATTCAGAATGAATACGGATATATTCCTCTGGATGTTCAAGAGATCGTTTCCCAAAAAACCGGAATTTCTGTTGCAGAGATTTACGGAGTAGTTACTTTCTATTCTTTCTTCTCTTTGCAGCCGAAGGGTAAGTATGTAATTGGTTGCTGTATGGGTACCGCTTGTTATGTAAAAGGTGCTCAGCTGGTAATGGATAAATTCTCCGAACTCTTAGGAATCGCTCCCGGTGAAACTACCGCTGACGGTATGTTCACCATTGACGCATTAAGATGTATTGGTGCCTGCGGTATTGCTCCGGCAGTTACCATTAACGGTAAAGTTTATCCTAAACTGTCTGTAGACCAGGTTCCCGGTATCGTGGAAGAATACCGTGCATTAGGAGGTGCCAACTAATATGAAAACTTTTGCAGAATTAGATGCTAAAATTTGCAGCTGTACCGAAGCGTTAAATGCAAAAATTGACGGTTCCAACGGAAAACGTGCAATCCTTTTGTGCGGCGGTACCGGTTGTCTGTCCTCCAATTCTATGGACATTAAAGCAGAATTTGACAAACTGATTGCAGAAAACAACATGGGTGACAAAGTGACCTGTAACATCGTTGGATGTTTCGGTTTCTGCTCTCAGGGACCTTTCGTTAAAATCTTCCCCGAAGACACTTTGTACCGTCTGGTAAAAGTGGAAGACGTGGCAGAAATCTTTGAAAAAGATATCAAAAACGGCGAAATCGTAGAACGTTTACTCTACGTGGAACCCTTAACCGGCGAAAAAGTTGTAAAACAGGAAGATATCAACTTCTATAAAAAACAGAAACGTATCGCTCTGCACGGCTGTGGTGTTATCAATCCTGAAGACATCAACGAAGCAATCGGCGAAGGTGCATTTGCAGGCTTAAAGAGAGCACTGTCTATGGACCCCAAAGAAGTAATTGACGAAGTGTTAGCTGCAGGTCTTCGCGGACGTGGCGGCGCAGGGTTCCCCACCGGACGTAAATGGAGCTTCGCTTATGCAAACGAAGCAGACCAGAAATACGTGGTATGTAACGGTGACGAAGGTGACCCGGGTGCATTTATGGACCGTTCCATCTTAGAAGGTAACCCCTTTGCAGTGCTGGAAGGTATGATGATTGCTGGTTATGCAATCGGCGCAACGGAAGGTTACTTCTATGTTCGTGCAGAATACCCCATCGCTGTAAACCGTCTGCAGAATGCTATTAATCAGATGAACGAAATGGGAATTTTGGGCGAAAACATTATGGGCTCCGGCTTTAGCTTCCAGGCACATATCCGTCTGGGCGCAGGTGCTTTCGTATGTGGTGAAGAAACCGCGCTGTTAAACTCCATCGAAGGCAAACGCGGTATGCCACGTCCCCGTCCTCCGTTCCCGGCTGTGAAAGGTCTGTGGGGTAAACCCACCGTTGTAAACAACGTAGAAACCTTAGCTTGCGTTCCCTACATTTTAAGAGAAGGCGCTGCTTCCTTTGCAGATTGCGGTACCGAAAAATCCAAAGGTACCAAAGTATTCGCATTAGGCGGTAAAGTAAATAACGTTGGTTTGGTTGAAATCCCCATGGGTACCACCTTAAGAGAGCTGATTTACGATATCGGCGGCGGTATCCCCGGCGGCAAGAAATTTAAAGCAATTCAGACCGGTGGTCCTTCCGGCGGCTGCTTAACCGAAGAAGCTCTGGACGAACCCATCGATTTCGATAACTTAGTAGCAAAAGGCTCCATGATGGGCTCCGGCGGTGCTATCGTTATGGACGAAGACAACTGTATGGTTGACGTTGCAAAATTCTATATGGAATTTATCTGTGACGAATCCTGCGGTAAATGTTCTCCCTGCCGTATCGGTACCAAGAGAATGTTGGAAATCTTAACCAGAATCACCGAAGGCAACGGCACTATGCAGGACTTAGAAGAGTTGGAAGAACTGGGCAAAACCGTTCAGGCAAACTCTCTGTGTGCACTGGGCCAGACCGCAGCAAACCCCATCATTTCTACCTTAACTCACTTTAAAGATGAATATTTAGCACATATCAATGATAGAAAATGTCCCGCAAAAGTATGTAAAAACCTCATTCAGTATTCCATCGTTCAGGATAACTGCGTAGGTTGCGGAATGTGTGCGAAAGCTTGTCCCGCAGGCTGCATCCAGCAGACTGACTACATTGCACCCGGTAAGAAATTAAAATCTTATCAGATTGATGCTTCCAAGTGTGTAAAATGTGGTGCTTGTCTGGCAACCTGTAGACCGAAAGCAATTATTCAGAAGTAAGGAGGAAAAACGAAATGGCTAAAGTAAATATTAAAATTGAAGGCGTTTCCTATCAGGTGGAAGAAGGCTTAACCATTTTGGAAGCTGCAAAAGCTTGCGGTTACGAAATTCCTTCTTTGTGTGCATTTAATCACGGCGAATGCTCCAACGGTTCCTGCCGTGTTTGTCTGGTAGAAGTTGCCGGCGCAAGAGGCTTGGTTGCTTCCTGTGTATATCCCGTAAACGAAGGTATGGATATCCGCATTTCCACTCCCAAGGCGTCTGAAGCACGTCGTGCATCTGTGGAACTGCTGTTATCCAACCACAATCAGAACTGTCAGCAGTGTGATAAAAACGGTCAGTGCGAACTGTTACACGTTGCTTATATCACC
Source organism: Clostridia bacterium (assembly GCA_045540295.1). Taxonomy (GTDB): domain Bacteria; phylum Bacillota; class Clostridia; order UMGS1840; family UMGS1840; genus SIG452. The sequence goes on along the minus strand of JAZQGY010000010.1, from coordinate 10,705 downwards.
GGCGCAAGAGAAGGCCGTTACCAGGGTGTAAAAACTCCTGTAACTGTTGACGAAATCACTTCCTCCATCGTGAGAGATACTTCCAAATGTATCCTGTGCGGACGTTGTGTGCAGAGATGTCAGAATGCTCATGGACTGGGTATCTTAGGCTTTGAAAACCGTGGGTTTAAAACCATCGTTGGACCTGCTGAAAACCGTTCTATGGCAAACTCTCCCTGTATCCTTTGCGGACAGTGTGTCAGCGTATGTCCCACCGGCGCTCTGATGGAAAAATCCGAAATCGCAAAAGTAGACGAAGCTATGAAATCCGGCAAACACGTGGTTGTGCAGACTGCTCCCGCAGTTCGTGCAGCTTTGGGTGAAGAATTCGGTATGCCTGTTGGCACTGCTGTTACCGGTAAAATGGTTGCTGCTCTGAAACGTTTAGGCTTCGATAAAGTATATGATACCAACTTCGCTGCTGACTTAACCATTATGGAAGAAGGCACCGAGCTTTTAGGCAGAATCAAAAACGGTGGCGTTCTGCCGATGATTACCTCCTGCTCTCCCGGATGGATTAACTATGCTGAATATAACTACGGCGACTTACTGCCTCATCTGTCCAGCTGTAAATCTCCCCACCAGATGCAGGGCGCAATCATTAAGTCCTACTACGCAGAAAAGAACGGCATTGACCCGAAAGACATTTTTGTGGTTTCCATTATGCCCTGTACTGCAAAGAAAGACGAAAAAGAAAGAGACCAGATGCAGCATGACGGCATCAAAGATGTTGATGCAGTATTAACCACCAGAGAATTAGCTCGTATGATCAAACGTGCAGGTATCTTATTCACCCGTCTGCCCGACGAAGAATTTGACCAGGATCTGATGGGTGACTACACCGGCGCAGGCGTTATCTTCGGTGTAACCGGTGGTGTTATGGAAGCGGCTCTTCGTACCGTATACTTTGTATTAACCGGTAAAGAACACGAAGCAATCAAATTTGAAGCTGTTCGTGGCTTTGACGGCATCCGTGAAGCCTCCTTAGACATCAACGGCACCGTTGTAAACGTGGCAATCGCTCACGGTATGAAAAATGCAAAAGTTCTCTTAGACGATATCCGTGCAGGTAAATCCAAATATCACTTCATTGAAATTATGGGTTGCCCCGGCGGATGTATCGCAGGTGGCGGTCAGCCTATTGTTCGTTCTTGCTTCCTGCCTAACGAAGCTGACGACATTCAGGATACCTACAAAGAAAAGAGAGCAAAAGCCCTCTATTCCGAAGATGAAAGACTCACCTTACGTCAGTCTCATAACAATCCGCAGATTAAGCAGCTCTATGATGAATTCTTAGGCGAACCTAATTCTCATAAAGCACATGAGTTGTTGCATACAACTTATGCTTCTCGTGTAGGTTTCAACGACTAAAAGCTCGATAAAATAACGGTATAACGAACGAACAGAACCGCTCGCCGTACACACGGTACGGCTTCGGGAACTTCCCTACGGGTTCTGTTCATCCGTTCTCCGTCATTTTCTCTTCGCTTTGCAAATAGATGTAGAGAAAATGATAAATTCATCATAAAAGGGAATAGGAGAAATCCTATTCCCTTTTGTTATCAACCAACCTCATTGCTCGGCGTACCGTTATGCTGTACGCAGTACTACGCCTTCGGATAATCCCTTCGGGTGAGGTTGATTGATTCTATATCATTTTCTCATCGCTTTGGCTCTTCAGACCGACGTTCTGCTTGGCGTACACAATGTACGGCTTCGGGATGATTACCACCCATTGGGTGTTCGGTTTCTTAATTCTGCATCGTTTTCTTTGCGTCTTACTTTTTTGCCGAAATGCCTTTTTACACCATGTGGCGTCATCCACTAACGAAACATTATATCTTGACAATAAACGACACTTATGGTATGATTAACAAGTAGATTGACTTACAAATCATAACAAAAGGAGATTTAACAATGGGGATTTTTGATAAAATAAAAGATGCAGTTGGTTCAGCAGCTGCCGAATACACACAAAAAAAGGCTGAGTCTGAACAACACCGAAAAGAAATGGTGGAACTCGTTTCGGAACGCTCCAATCAAATTATATCTGCAATCACTGCCTATAATAATGACGGCAGCTTTTTGAAAAATACAGATATCAATGAGCTTCTGGCATTTACCAAGGAATTTTACGATAAAATTCTGCTGCCTGCAAACAGCGTCAGCCAAAGTAAAATCATGATGTATCCCTACATCGATGACAAGCAGGTAGCCAAATTTTCCACGATGTGGCCCCAGTATAATAATGCTGAAACGCCGATTATTTACTTAAAATCTGAAGGTAGACAGGAACTGTTAATTACCGATGCAAACCTGTATTTTGCCATTGCTCTTGCGGAAGATCCGAAATTCATCGTAAAAGGTAAGGTTTCCTGCGATGAAATCAGCTGTTTTTCCATCTCCAAAAATGATAACGCATACGAATTTAAGTGCGATGAGTTTGTACTTGGTACTTTTGATATTGACAAAGCAATTACCGAGGACTTTATTACCCTTGACCACTACTTTACCTGCATTAAAAATCATGACTTTAAAATTACCGATGAAGAAGTGGATCAGCTGATTCGTGAAAAAATTGGTGATAAGATTTATTCCGCCATTAAAAAATACATGGTATATGACGATGAAGTTCTTGTATACTTTGCCTGGGGGCTTGATTCTCTTTCGGCAAAGGACTATATTGTGTGTACCAACAAGCAGATTATGAAAATGGACAGAGAGCTTTTCGGAGCTACTGCCAACGTAAAACAGTTCTACTATGAAGATATTGTTTCGGCAAGTACTGAACAAAACACAACAGTTTCCAGTTTTACAGGCGCACTTTTGGATACTGCACTTACAGCAGCTACCAAAACCTGTAATCTTGTGATTGCAACGGCGGGAGCACAGCTTAAGATCAATACCTTGTATAAAGTGGAAGCAGAGAGGGTTGTTGCGTTATACCATCACTATCGCAAAGAAGCTAAAAACGCAAGTTCGCAGCCTCAGGTTATTGTGCAGCAACAACAGGCAGCAGATCCGCTGGAGCAGCTTGAAAAACTTTCCAAATTAAAAGATATGGGCGTTATTTCCGAAGAGGAATTTAATGCGAAAAAGGCAGATTTACTTGCCAAATTATAATTGGTGCATTTGTTACTGCAGATATATGAAAAAGGCTATGACAACATTTGTGTTGTCATAGCCTTTTTGTGTGACAGTTCTATTGTGTTTTAAACTGATACTGATATAATTCGCTGTATAAACCGCCTTTTTGAAGCAGTTCTTCGTGGGTGCCGCGTTCGGTGATACCTTCGTCGGTTAGCACTACGATTTCGTCGGCGTTTTTAATGGTGGAAAGCCGGTGCGCCACTACGATGGTGGTTCTGCCTTTTGACAGTTCCTCCAATGCAGATTGTATGAGCATTTCGGTGGCATTATCCAAAGCAGAGGTTGCTTCGTCTAAAATCAGAATGGAGGGATTTTTCAAAAAAACTCTGGCAATGGAGATTCTTTGCTTTTGTCCGCCGGACAATTTCACACCACGTTCACCCACATAGGTGTCGTAGCCGTCGGGCAAGCTCATAATGTAATCGTGAATATTTGCTTTTTTGGCAGCTTCGATGATTTCTTCTTCGGAGGCATCTAAATTTCCGTAGCCGATATTTTCCCGGATGGAGCCGGTAAAGAGGAACACGTCTTGCGCTACCATACCGATATGGCTGCGAAGACTCTGACGGCTCAAGTTACGGATGTCTACACCGTCCAATAAAATTTCACCTTCGGAAATTTCGTAGAAGCGGGGAATCAAGTGGCAAAGCGTGGTTTTTCCGCCACCGGAGGGACCTACCAACGCCACGGTTTTTCCGTGGGGAATATGCAGATTCAGATGCTCAATCACCGGTTTTCTGTCTTCCTCTGCTTCTTCATAGCAGAAGGTAACATTTCGGAAGGTGATATCGCCGTTGGTGGTATTCATGGTAACCGCATTTTCGGGTTCTTCTTCGGGAGGCACGGAAAACACTTCCTGGATTCTTTCAAAGCCTGTCATACCGTTTTGATACTGTTCAAAGAAGCTGATAAGCTTCCGCAGAGGCTGTAAGAAGGAGTTAATGTAGAGCAGATACATGGTAAATTCACCGGCATCAATCTGATTTTGAAAGAAGAAAATACCGCCTGCCACCAGTACCACCAAATATAAAATGTCGGTGGAGAAGGTAAGGGATGAATGAAATTGCCCCATTACTTTATAGGATTCGTTTCTTGCCGTTTGATAACGGTCATTATACTGACGGAATTTTTCTTCTTCTCTTTCGGTATTGTTGTATGCCCTTGTCACACGGATACCGGAAATGGAGTTTTCCAAGTTGGCGTTGACTTCCCCCAATTCCACACGGGTTTTCTTGAAAGTACGGCTCATTTTTAATCGGAGCGAAACCACAATCAGCACAATTACCGGGAGCAGAGCAAAGGTGATGAGCGTGAGCCACACATTTACCGTGCACAAAATGGCAAAGGAGCCAACCATGACAATGAGGGATAGAAACAAGTCCTCCGGACCGTGATGGGCAAGCTCGGAAATGTCCATTAAGTCATTGACAAGGCGAGACATAATAGTACCCGATTTATTTTCGTCAAAATATGAGAAGGGCAGTTTTTCTAAGTGGCGAAATAGCTTTTGTCGCATTTCCGCCTGCATCCGTACTCCCATGACGTGGCCGTAGTACTGAATAAAATAGTTTAAAAAAGCTTTGATAATGTAAATTGCCAGTAACACCCCAGACCATACCACAAACAGACGGATGTTTTGATTAGGTACATAGTCATTAATCATGTTTTTGGCAATCATGGGATATACCAAATCTGCCACCGCCACTAAAAAGGCACAGAACATATCTTGGAAAAACAGCTTTTTATGAGGTTTATAATAGGAAAGGAAATCACGTATATGTTTCAAAAAAACACCTCTTTTTAAAAATATGTCACTTTTATAGTATATTGCTTTTTAAAGTTTTTGTCAAGAGATTAGTTTTTTTAGAAAAACGCTTGCAATTGGAAGGCTTTTTTAGTATAATAAAAATGGTATATTATTAGAATATCCTTGGAGTGTTTTGCCATGGTTCAAATCTATGAAAACAGAGAACTCAGCTGGTTAAAATTTAACGAACGGGTGCTGGATGAAGCAACCGATTCTTTGACGCCGCCGCTTGAAAAGTTGCGGTTTCTTTCTATTGCTACCAGCAATTTAGACGAGTTTTATATGGTGCGCGTGGGTAGCTTAACCGACCACGTGCAGTTTGGCAAACAAACCAAAGACGATAAAAGCGGAATGACCGAAGCGGAACAGGTGCAGAAGATTTTAAAACGCACCCAGAAATTTTATGTCCGTCAGGAAAGCGTCTACCAGGATGTGTTGCGAGAACTGTCGGCTCACGGCGTGAGGCTGCTCAAGCCTGCCGAATTAAGTAAGCAGCAGCTTTCCTTTGTGAAGGATTTTTATCAGCACGCAGTAGAGCCTCTGCTTTCTCCGCAGGTGGTGGATGCCCGTCAACCTTTTCCTCATTTGGAAAACCGTGCCGTGTATACAGCACTTCATATCAGAAAAAAGGAAAAGAGCACCGTTGCCTTTGTGTTAAAGAGTACTTCCGTGCCGGAAATTATTGAGCTGCCCGGCAGTCGGGGGTTAGAATTTGTATTAACAGATGATGTGATTTACTTTTTTGCCAAGAAACTGTTTCCCGGTTATGAAATTTTGGAAACCTGTTTGGTAAAAGTGACCCGCAATGCGGATTTGGAAATGCTGGAAGCCTGGTACGATCAGGATGTGGACTACCGTGATATGATGAAAGACATCTTAAAAAAACGTGTCCGTTTGGCACCGGTCAGAATAGAAATTTCCAACTCCATTTCCAAAGAATTTAAAAAGTTGATTTGTCATAAATCGCCGGAATCCATTATGTTGGTGAACAAAGTTCCTTTGTCCTATGCTTTTTTCTCTGAAGCAGAAAAACGGCTTCCCAAAGAGCTGAAAGAAGAACTCACCTTTTCTCCGATGACCCCGCAGCTGCCTGCCTGGTACCATCCCGGTGAAAAACTGATGGACCGTTTGCAAAAAGAGGATTTGTTCTTATCCTATCCCTATGAAAGCACCAAACCTTTCTTCCAACTGTTGGAGGAAGCGGTGGCAGACCCCAATGTGATTTCCATTAAGGTTACCTTGTATCGTTTAAGCTCCAACTCCCGCATTATTTCACTGCTGGAAAAAGCGGCAGAGCAGGGGAAAGAAGTTCTGGTTGTGATGGAGCTTCGTGCTCGTTTTGACGAAGCCAATAACATTAACTATTCCGAACAGTTAGAGCAGGCAGGGGTCCGTCTGCTGTACGGCTTAAGCTTATATAAGATTCATTCCAAAATTTTACTGATCACGAAGAAAACGGATCGTGGTATTTCTCATATCGTTCATCTTGGCACTGGAAACTACAACGAAAAAACCGCCCAGCTTTATACGGATATGAATCTTCTTACCACCCATTCTGGCATTGGTGAGGATGCAGCAGAATTTTTTAATAATATTACCACCTCCAATGTGAATGGGAAATATAAACATCTTCTGGTATCTCCCTACGGCATCAGCCGTGGCTTATGTGACCTGATTGATGAAGAAATTGCTTTTCACCGTGAATTTGGTGACGGTCATATTATGATGAAGTTTAATTCCTTAACCTCCAAAACCATGATTGATAAATTGGTGGAGGCAGGAAAAAAAGGTGTACGGGTAGACCTTGTGATTCGTGGCATTTGCTGTCTGGTTCCCGGCATTGAGGGAGAAACGGATAATATCACCGTTACCAGTATTGTGGGACGGTATCTGGAACATTCCCGAATTTATTATTTCCATCACCACGGTGATGAGAGATTCTTTATTTCTTCCGCCGACTTAATGACCAGAAACCTAGAACGTCGTCTGGAAATTGCGGCACCTGTATATGCTCCTCACATCAAACAGACATTAAAGGCGCATTTGGATTCCTTACTTTGTGATGATGTAAAGGCGAGAATCTTGCAATCCGACGGCAGATACATACGAAAACCTACTGTGCAAGGCTTCCATGCACAAAAGCATTTTATGCAGCAGGCTGTAGCGGAAGCCGTGGCATCTGCTTCCAAAAAAACTCCGAAAAAACGCGGATTTTTCAGATGGTTGTTCGGATGGTGTAAACGAAAGAAAGGCTAAGGATTTTTATGATGTTATTAAACAGTGCCCAGGCAAATAAACTGGATCAGTTGGGAGAAACAATTGACCAGCTATCCGGGGAACAATTGATGAAAAATGCCGCCAAAGCATTAGCGGAAGCTGTGATGCGTGATGTGGATAAATCCAGTCGGATTGCCGTGTTCTGCGGTCGTGGAAAAAATGGCGGAGACGGTTTCCTGTTGGCGGCCAATTTGGTATCGGAAGGCTATCGGGTTGCGGTAGTGGTTTGTTTTGACGAAGCAGACCATATTCATCCTCTGACCGATCAGGCAATTGTTTACGCCAAACATAAGCAGGTATCTATGATTCCGCTGGAAGATTTTTCGGGTGCTGATGTTTGTGTTGATGCCCTGCTAGGCACAGGCGTGAAAGGGGAACTTTCCGGAAAATATCTGAAGGCGGTGCAGCTGATGGAAAAACATCGGGTGCTTTCCGTTGATGTGCCCAGCGGTTTAAACTGCGATAACGGAAAACCCGTTGGCATTTGTGTGAAGGCACAAAAAACATACACTTTGGCAGCCCATAAAGTTGGACTTTGGATTTATCCCGGAGCCGAATATGCAGGGGAAATTGAACTGCTTCCGATAGGTCTTTCGGAAAAGTCCTATGCTGCATTAGACTCAAAAATGCAGCTGGTGAATTCCAAAATGATTCATCGCTTGATGCCAAAACGGCATCCCAATTCTCACAAAGGAACTTTCGGCAGAGTGGCAGTCTTTGGCGGAAGCCGTGGAATGGCAGGTTCTGTGGTAATGGCATCCACCGCTGCACTTCGCAGTGGTGCAGGATACAGTTATGCTGTGGTTCCTGATGAGATTTTCTCCTTGGCTGAACAGAAACTTACCGAAGTCATTGTAAAAAGCGATAAAGAATATAAAAAAATGTACGAGTCGGCAGACGCTTTGGTCATTGGACCCGGTTATCTGTCAAATTCCGGCATTTCGCATATAATGAAACTGGCGAACTGTGGCAGTAAACCTGTCGTGGTAGACGCCGAAGGCTTAAATTACCTGACTGCATCCAAACAGGTTTGTCCGATGATTATTACCCCTCACCCCGGTGAATTTGCCAAATTGATTGGGCTATCTACCGAAGAGGTGAATAAAAACCGTATTTATTTGTCCGGAAAATATGCGAAAGAGCACAATGTTGTTGTAGTGCTAAAAGGCGCAAGAACAGTTATTGCATCTCCGAACGGTGAAATCCGTATCAACACTACCGGTAACTCCGGTATGGCAACCGCAGGCAGTGGAGACGTTCTCGCAGGAATGATTGGCGCTATGTTGGCGATGGGGGCATCTCCTTTTGACAGTGCCGTTTTAGGAGTATATCTGCACGGTCTTGCAGGAGATTTAGCAGCAAAAGAAACCTCCGAATACGGACTTACCGCTACCAAAATTTCAGAGTATATAGGGAAGGCATTTTTATATGAACAGTTATAAATTATCAAGAGCCTGGGCAGAGATTCATCTGGATCGATTCCGTCATAATCTCACCGCTATTAAAAATCATGTAGGGCAATCCACCAAGGTGATGGCTGTTATCAAAGCTGATGCATACGGTTGCGGCGTAAACGAAATTTCCACCGCTGCGGTGGAGCAGGGAGCAGATTACTTGGCTGTTGCCTGTGTGGACGAAGCAAAACAAATCCGTAGAAACGGAATCAATGTGCCTATTTTGATTTTAGGAGCAACACCGTTGGAATGTGTGGAAGATTTGTTCACCTACAATATCATTCCTGCCGTGTTTGAGGAAAAGTTACCCAAAGCAATTAGTGAATACGCCAAAGCGCACAACCAAACCTTAAACATTCATATCAAAGTAGATACCGGTATGGGGCGTCTCGGGTTCCCGTATTATGACAGTTCCTACCAGTCTTCTGTGGAGCAGATTCTTGCTATTTCCAAAATGGAGGGAATCTGTGTGGAGGGAATCTTTACTCATTTTTCCAATGCAGACTGTCAGGATAGTGAGGCTATTACCAAAAAGCAATTCAATCTCTTTCTGGAAATTATCAACAAGTTAAAACAAGGTGGTCTCGAAATCCCCATCCGACACGCGGCGAACTCTGCGGCCACTTGCCTGTATCCCGAAATGCATTTGGATATGGTGCGACCCGGTATTATTCTGTACGGGGAGTATCCGTCCGACTATGTGCAGGAACGCACCTCTTTAAAGCTTGAGCCTGTGATGGAATTAAAGGCAAGAGTGTGGCAGGTGAAACAAGTTCCCCAAGGTCAAGGCATCAGCTACGGAAAAACCTATGTCACTGATTGCGAAAAAACCGTTGCAGCCATCGGAATCGGTTATGCGGACGGATATTTTCGTAACCTTTCCAATAAAATCCATGTCATCATCAACGGAAAGTTTGCCACTCAGGTGGGCAACATCTGTATGGACCAGACTGTGGTTGATGTTACTGACATTCCGGATGTATCCTACGGTACTGAGGTGATTTTGGTAGGTGCTGCAGGAGGAAATTCTATTTCCTTCTCCGAAATGGCAAGTTACTCCGGCAGTATTAACTATGAAATGATGTGTGACACGGGAAAACGAATTGTCAAAGCGTATTTTGACGGTGAAGCTTTAGTGAAAACCGTCAATTATATGGATAAAATTTAGCAAAACCCGTTTGGATATCACAGTAATTTGAGTCACAATCCAAAAATGAACTTCTGATTTTATAAAAATAACAGATTGATGTATGTTCCGCACACGATCGGGAAAAACTGATATTGAAATCAGATATATGGAGAGTGAATCAGTGTGCAAGTGAAACGAGGCGATATTTATTATGCTGACCTGAGCCCGGTGGTCGGTTCGGAGCAGGGTGGAGTGCGACCTGTTCTGATTGTGCAAAACGATGTGGGAAACAAATACAGTCCCACAGTAATCGCTGCAGCGGTAACCAGTCAGCTCAATAAATCCAAATTGCCTACGCATATCGCAATTGATGCTATGAAGTACGGTTTGCCTAAGGATTCTGTAATTTTAACCGAGCAAATCCGTACCATTGATAAACGTAGACTGAAAGAAAAAATCGGTCATATAGACGAAACGCTGATGAACTCGGTGAATGACGCTTTGTTTGTCAGCTTCGGGCTGTAGTAAAAAAGGGCAGATGCAACAGCATTGCATTTGCCCTTTATAATATATTATAGTATAGTGAAGAGACTGAGGTTTTTCTCATTTTTAAAAAAATGAAAAATTTTGAAAAAATTTCAGAAAAATAGTTGACAAATAGAAAATCCTTTGATATAATGGGAAAGCTCTCACAAAAAAGAGCAAAAATTTCATAGAAAAAACTTTGTTGAAAAATTTTTAAAAAAATTTAAAAAAAGTATTGACAAATGGAAAAACCTATGATAAAATGACAAAGCTGTCTCTCGGAGACAGGGAATGAACCTTGAAAACTGAATAACATAATGGACC
>JAZQGY010000009.1:0-22070 GCA_045540295.1 Clostridia bacterium | reverse complement strand
TCGGGGGTTGGTTGCACCGGCTCGGGGGTTGGTTGCACCGGCTCGGGGGTTGGTTGCACCGGCTCGGGGGTTGGTTGCAGTGTAACGGATTCAGGTTTCGCTGTCACGTTTGCGGCTTCGGGGGACACATAACCGCAGTTTGGACATGTAATGCCATCTGCCAGTTTTGTCCCACACTGTGTGCAAAAATTTGGCATGCGTGTTCTCCCTTCCAATGATTTCAATCTTATATTTCCTTTTCGATACTTGTTGTCAGAAAACATCCTGACTCCAATTGATTTCATTGTAGCATTATTTTTCGGTAATGTCAAGAAAAATGGTAATTCCGCTATTTCATCCTCTACCAAACTGTAGGGGCATCCCACTGTGTTCATCCGATTGAAAACACCTCCATCGAAAGGTAATCGTTCTGTGATGGTTGGAAAGGAGAAATCTTCTATTCCTTCCACATAATAAAGCTGCCGCTTTTTTCATGAAACTTCTTTACAAAGAAAAAATTGTATGCCATAATAAAATTGCGACGCAATTGAATAAAGATTTTGTTTTTTGGTGTGCATTTCCGTTTGGTAAAAATGCATACTCTATTCATGTGCACCTAAAACAAGGTCTTGAGTAAATTGTGTCGCAACAATCAGAGTAATGCATTTTTAGATGCACTAACTTCGGTTGGTGCATTTTTTGTATAACGAAAAAATGGCTTACAGAGTGTTCTGTAAGCCATTTTCTTGTTTTTATAAACCGAATTTCTTTTTGAATTTTTCTACACGTCCGCCGGTGTCTACCAGTTTCTGTTTGCCGGTATAGAACGGATGGCATTTTGCACAAATTTCCACGTGCAGGTTTTCCTTGCTGGAGCCGGTTTCATAAACCGCGCCACAAGCACAGGTAATAGTGGTTTTTTTGTAATCCGGATGGATTCCCTGTTTCATTGTGAATACCTCCTTATACTAATTCGATCACAGACATTAAAGCTGCATCGCCACGGCGTTCGAAAGTTTTGATGATTCTGGTGTAACCACCGTTTCTTTCCTGATATTTCGGAGCGATTTCTTCAAACAGCTTTTTCACAACATCTTCTTTGGTGATAAAAGCCAGCGCCTGTCTTCTTGCATGTAAAGTGTCTTTTTTTGCAAGAGTAATCATTTTTTCAGCTAATGCTCTGGTTTCTTTTGCTCTGGTAACGGTAGTTTCCATTTTACCGTGTTCTAACAGAGCGGTAACAAGATTTCTAAGCATAGCGATTCTATGGTCAGTAGGACGACCTAATTTTCTGGTACCTGCCATTTTGACATAGCCTCCCTTTTTCAATCAATTCCCTTTCGGGTAAGGTTTATTCTTCTTCCTGCGCCAGAGTCAAGCCCAACGCTTCCAGTTTTGCAATGACTTCTTCCATGGATTTTCTACCTAAGTTTCTAACTTTAATCATTTCTTCCTGAGTCTTCTTAGACAGGTCTTCCACATTGTTGATACCTGCTCTCTTCAGACAGTTGTAAGAACGAACGGATAAATCCAAATCTTCGATCGTCATTTCTAAAACTTTTTCTTTGTAGTCTTCTTCTTTTTCCACCATGATATCGCTGTTCTTTGCTTCGTCGGACAAGCCCACGAACAGAGACAGATGCTCGCTCATGATTTTTGCAGCCCAGCCAACTGCTTCGTCAGCAGTTAACACGCCATTGGTCCAAACTTCCAAAGTCAGTTTGTCATGGTCGGTTTTATTACCTACTCTGGTATTTTCAACAGTTGCATTTACCTTCTTTACAGGAGTATAAATGGAGTCAACCGGAATTGCACCTACCGGCAGAGTCGGAGTTTTGTTCAGTTCAGACGGAACATAGCCGATACCGTGATCAAACACAATTTCCATATAGAATTTTGCATCTTTGTTTAAGGTTGCAATGTGCAGCTCGGGATTTTTAATTTCCACTTCTGCATCCGGTTTGATATCGCCTGCAGTTAAAACACATTCGCCGTCTGCTTCTAAAATCACGGTTTTAGGACCGTCGCAGAACAGTTTTGCAGCGATATTTTTCACATTCAGAATAATTTCGGTTACGTCTTCCTTCACACCGGGAATGGTGGAGAATTCGTGCACCACACCGTCAATCTTCACGCTGGTGGGAGCAACACCTTCTAAAGAAGACAACAGAATTCTTCTCAAGCTGTTACCAAGGGTAGTACCATATCCCCGATTTAACGGGCTTAAGGAAAATTTAGCGTAATCACCGCTGGGTGACCGGTCTAAAAATTCGATATTGGGTTTTTCAATTAAAATCATATTGTGACCCTCCTCACCGAATGGTGTTCAATCTTATATTCTAACTTTTTGGAGTTTTTTGACTCCTTGGGTCAGCTATACTGACTTAACTGCCTCCTCCGACCAAAAACTGATCGGAAGAAGCATAAAAGCAAAGTCAATATCTTATTTGGAGTACAACTCAACGATTAAGTGTTCTTCAACTTCCAGATCAATTTCGTCTCTGGTGGGCATTCTTACGATAGAAGCGCTTAAAGCGTTTTTATCTAAGGATAACCACATGGGAACTACTTTGGATTCGGTAGTTTCTAAAATAGCTTTAATCTTTTCAGAGCTGCGGCTCTTATCTTTAATGGTGATGGTGTCTCCTGCCTTCAGTAAGATGGAAGGAATGTTTGCTTTCTGACCGTTTACTTCAAAGTGACCGTGTCTAACCAGCTGTCTTGCTTCCGGTCTGGAAGTAGCCCAGCCTAATCTGTAAACGATGTTATCCAGTCTGGATTCTAAGATGATCAGTAAGTTTTCACCGGTAATGCCTGCTTTTTTAACAGCCATTTCGTAGTAGTTTGCAAACTGACCTTCTAATACGCCATAATATCTTCTAGTTTTCTGTTTTTCACGCAGCTGAACGCCATATTCAGACATTTTCTTTCTAGCCTGGCCGTGCTGTCCGGGAGCATATGCTCTTTTAGACAGGGCACATTTTTCAGAAAAACATCTGGTACCTTTTAAGAAAAGTTTCTGATTTTCTCTTCTGCAAAGACGGCACACTGCACCTGTATATCTTGCCATTTGTTTTGCACCTCCACTTTTATTCTTTGGCATATTGCCAAAATCCTAAATTTCAAATAATAATGTTCTCCAAAAGAGATTATACTCTTCTTCTCTTCGGAGGTCTGCAGCCGTTGTGCGGGATAGGAGTTACGTCTTTAATCATGGTAACTTCCAAGCCTGCAGTCTGCAGTGCTCTGATTGCAGCTTCTCTACCGGAACCGGGACCTTTTACAAAAACTTCAACAGTTTTTAAGCCATGTTCCATAGCAGCCTTTGCAGCAGTTTCAGCAGCCATCTGTGCAGCAAACGGAGTGTTTTTTCTGGAGCCTCTGAAGCCCAGACCACCTGCGGATGCCCAAGAAAGTGCATTACCTGCAACGTCAGTGATGGTTACGATTGTATTGTTGAAAGAAGACTGAATATGAACTGCACCTTTCTCAATGTGCTTCTTCTCTTTTCTTCTTCTGGTTGTTCTTTTAACCGCTTTAGCCATTTGATTTTCTCATTCCTTTCGTGAAAGTGTATCTCTACACTTCGATTCTTCTAGGCAGCAGGAAGTTTATCCTGCCTGCCGTATGGGAAACCCAAACAAAAAGATTATTTCTTTTTGTTTGCCATAGTTTTTCTGGGACCTTTTCTGGTTCTTGCATTGGTTTTGGTTCTCTGACCTCTGCAAGGCAGACCTTTTCTGTGTCTGGTTCCTCTGTAACATCCAATTTCAATCAAACGTTTGATATCCATTGCAACGTCACGGCGAAGATCACCTTCAACTACATGGTTTTTGTCGATATTATCTCTTAATTTTGCTACTTCGTCATCGGTTAAATCTTTTACTCTGGTGTCGGGATTGATTCCGGTTTCTTTTAAAATTCTTCTGGAAGCAGAAACACCAATTCCGTAGATATAGGTCAAACCGATTTCTACTCTTTTTTCTCTGGGTAAGTCGATACCAGCAATTCTTGCCATTTGAATCTACACCTCCTGATTTTTTCGTGTTTAAATTCGTTTGTTTTGTTGGCGGTTTCCCGCGAAAACGATTAGTGAAACCGTTTCCCTCTGCCTAACAGAGCATTTTTTAGAATCCTAACAAAAAGATTCCTGTATCAAGCAAACATTCTGCAAAAAAGACATACAGAGGAACTCTGTACAGCCGCGCCTTTTTCACAAAAGGTTTGTTTTTGCCGCAATGCGGACAACGCGGTTTGTTTGCGATTAGCCCTGTTTCTGTTTATGTTTGGGGTTTTCGCAAATTACCATGATATTTCCTTTTCTGCGAATAACTTTACATTTTTCACAGATTTTTTTTACAGACGGTCTTACTTTCATGAGTATTTACCTCCTATTATTTCGCTCTCCATACAATTCTGCCTCTGGTTAAATCATAGGGCGACATTTCTAAAGTAACTTTGTCTCCCGGCAGAATTTTAATGTAGTGCATTCTTAATTTTCCTGAGATATGAGCTAAAATTTTGTGCCCATTTTCCAATTCTACCGTAAACTGGGCATTGGGTAATGCTTCAATTACGGTTCCTTCTAATTCAAGTACATCATCTTTCGGCATAATTTTTACCTCCGTGCAACTGTTATTCTTCCGATTCAGCATCCATGAGAGTTCGGATGAATTTCCGAAGCTCTGCGTTGGTAATTTTCTTACCTTCGCTGATTTTTAATAGCAGACGCTCATTCAAAACAACGGATGATTTTTCCAAATGTTTTATTTTCTTCTTCTTAGGCTTTTCCAGCTTCCGAAGCATTCCGTCTGCAATCAGTACGTAGTTTTGGTCAATAACCTCCACCACCATAAAAATGCGATTCTTATCTCTGCCGCTTAAGGATACAACCAAGTCCGCTATCTGAAACATCCTTGCCCTCCTATAATGTGGTTAAAATGACGGGCTCACCGTCTGTGATAAGAATGGTATTTTCGTAATGTGCCGAAAGGCTTCCGTCCACCGTGCGGATGGTCCAATTGTCTTTGGCATCCTGATATACAGGATAGCCACCCAAGTTTACCATCGGTTCCACAGCAATGGTCATCCCCGGCATCAGCTTCGGGCCCTTTCCTGCCTTTCCAAAATTAGGAACTGACGGTCCTTCGTGCAGATTTGCACCAATTCCGTGTCCTTCCAAATCCCGAACAATAGAAAACCCTTTGCCTTCAATAAATGTCTGAATAGTTTCCGAAATATCACCGACTCTGTTTCCTGCCACAGCCTGTTTCATTCCCAAAAAGAAGCTTTCTCGGGTTGCTTCCACAAGCTTCCTTGCTTCTTGGGAAACTGCTCCGGCAAAAGCAGTATCGGCACAGTCGCCATGATATCCTTTGTAACAAGCGCCACAATCAATACTAACAATGTCGCCTTCCTGAATTACATACTCACCGGGAATGCCGTGTACCACTTCATTGTTTACCGAAACACAAATGTGCATCGGATAACCGTTGTATTGGTAAAACGAAGGGGTTGCGTTGCATTTTCTGATAAAGCTTTCTGCAATCTTATCAAGCTCGATTGTCTTAATGCCGGGTCTCACCGCTTCAATTGCCTTTTGCAAAGCTCCTTTGGTAATCTGACCGGCTTTTCTCATCAGTGTAATTTCTTCTTTGCTTTTGATATAAATCATAAACTTACACCCAGCGCCTTTAACACACTTTGTACAGTATCATCCACACTTTCAGAACCCGGAACACTAACCAACAACTGTTGTTTCGTGAAAAACTGAATCAGCGGTTCAGTCTGTTTATGATAAATGTTTAACCGTTTGGAAATAACTTCCGGACGGTCATCCTCTCTGATTTGAAGGGAAGAACCGCATTCATCACAAACACCATCCTGTTTTGGAGGATTGTACTGAATATGGTAGGTAGCTCTGCAGTAGGGACATTCTCTGCGTCCTTCTAAACGGGCAATGATGGTTTCATTTGGCACGTCTAAAAGCACTGCTTTGTCCAACTGAATTCCCAAATCAGACAAATGTTCTGCCTGAGTGGTGTTTCTCGGAAATCCGTCTAAAATGTATCCCTTCTGACAATCCGGCTCACGAAGCCGTTTTACGAGCAGATGGGAAACCATTTCGTCTGACACAAAGTTTCCGTTGGAAATAAGCTGGTCAATCTCTTTTCCTAAATCAGAGCCACTACCAATCTCATCCCGGAGCAGAGCTCCGGTTGAGATGGTTGGAATCTGTAGTATTTTTGCTAAATTTCTCGCCAAGGTGCCTTTACCGGCACCCGGCGCACCTAATAATGTCAAAATCATTTTCTTGTACCGTAAGGATGTTTATTCTAAGAAGCCTTTATAATGTCTCATCAACATTTGAGATTCAATCTGTTTTACGGTTTCAATTGCAACACCTACTACGATGACCAGAGAAGATCCAACGAATGCAATCGCAGGGTTGATGTGCGAAAGCAGAGTAGGTAATACTGCGATCAACGCAATGAAAATTGCACCAATCAAGGTAATTCTGTTTAATACCATGCGAATGAAGTCACTGGTAGGTTTGCCGGGTCTTAAACCAGGAACAAAACCGCCGTTGTTCTTCATGTTGTTTGCAATTTCAACCGGATTAAACTGAATTTCTGTATAGAAGAAAGTGAACAGAATAATCAGGATGAAATAGATGAGAGAGTACCAGGGGCTACCCGGAGTAAACACTTTTAAGAAGCCTGCCCAGAAGCCGGAGGTTGCACCGCCGAACATCTGTGCGATGGTTGCGGGGAACGCCATGATAGACACGGCAAAGATGATGGGCATTACGCCTGCCATTGCAACTTTAATCGGCACGTGGGAGCTCTGTCCACCATACATTTTTCTGCCTACAACTCTTTTTGCATACTGAACGGGAATTCTTCTTTCTGCATTGTTCATCAGAACGATGAAGCCGATTACTGCGATGATTACCAGTAATACTGCAGCGATGATAATCCAATCAGTTCCGGTTGCACCTGCAACTAAGCCGATAATTCCGGTAGGAGCACCAGAAACGATACCGGCAAAGATGATGATGGAAATACCGTTTCCAACACCTTTTTCGTTAATCTGTTCACCCAGCCACATTAAGAATGCAGTACCTGCAGTCAAAGTGAGAACAACTGCAAAGAAAGTCGCAGGTCCTCTGAGCTGAGTATCAGCAACTGCCATATACAAACCAGCTGCCTGAACAAATGCTAACACGATGGTAACAACACGGGTAATGGTTGCAATTTTCTTCTTGCCTTCTTCCCCTTCTTTGGACATTCTTTCCAAAGCGGGAATTGCAACGGTAAGAAGCTGTATAATAATGGAAGAGTTAATGTAGGGGGTGATGCTCATTGCAAAGATGGTTGCCTGTTCCAGAGCATTACCGGAAATTACGTTTGCCAGACCGAACAGGGTATTGTTATTACCGCCGAACAGCTGGGCTAAAATATTTCTGTCTACAAAGGGAACGGGGATATGCGATCCTAATCTGAAAACGACCAGTAACAGTAGTGTATACAGAATCTTTTTTCTCAGATCTGGAATTTTCCATGCATTTTTTAATATGCTAAACATATTAAATCACCTCAGTCTTTCCACCTAAAGCAGTAATTTTTTCAGCAGCAGCTTTTGAGAATCTTGCAGCTTTTACTGTCAGCTTTTTGGTAAGATCTCCTCTGTTTAAAACAACAATTCCGTCATTGATTTTAGAAATTACGCCGGTTTCTTTTAACAGTTCAGCAGTAACTTCGGTTCCGTTTTCAAATCTTTCTAAATCGGAAAGATGAATTTCGGTATAATTTTTCGCAAAGAAATTGTGGAAGCCTCTTTTGGGGAGTCTTCTTGCTAACGGCATCTGGCCGCCTTCGAAGCCGGGTCTTACACCGCCGCCGGATCTTGCTTTCTGACCTTTATGGCCTTTGCCGGCTTGTTTTCCGTTACCGGAAGCGTGACCTCTACCTTTTCTGTAACGCTCTCTTACGGAACCCGGAGCCGGAGACAATTCGTTTAATCTCATAATATTTACACCTCCGAATAAATTTTAGTTTTAGACTTCTTCACAGTCTACCAGATAAGATACTTTGTTTACCATACCTCTGATCTGAGGTGTATCATTATGGATTTTTTCATCTCTGATTTTCTTTAAGCCTAATGCGTTTGCAGTCTTAATATGGCTGTCAAGACGACCGATC
Source organism: Clostridia bacterium (assembly GCA_045540295.1). Taxonomy (GTDB): domain Bacteria; phylum Bacillota; class Clostridia; order UMGS1840; family UMGS1840; genus SIG452. The sequence goes on along the minus strand of JAZQGY010000009.1, from coordinate 13,887 downwards.
AGGCTCTTTTTTAAAGTAACTTTTAATTTAGCCATTTTTAAATTACCAAGTGCTAAAACGCTGACGTTTTATGCACATTCCTTTCTTTCGGACTCATCTTTAATGTTTCTGATTCCAACAAAAACCGTTCTTATTTCACGATTTCAGCGGGAGTTTTACCTCTTTTATCAGCCACTTCTTTTAAACTCATTAAGCTCTTTAATCCTTCAATTGTAGCGGATACTACATTTCTGGGATTGTTGGATCTTAAGCATTTGGTTCTGATATCTCTGATGCCTGCCAGTTCCAATACTGCTCTGGCGGGGCCACCAGCGATAACGCCGGTACCTTCAGCAGCGGGTTTTAATAACACTCTGCCTGCACCAAATTCACCGATAACTTCATGAGGAATTGTAGTTTTATACAGGGGAATTTCCACCATGTTTTTCTTTGCATCCTCAATACCTTTTCTGATTGCATCCGGAATTTCAGCTGCTTTACCCATACCGCAACCTACTCTACCGTTTTCGTCACCTACTACAACCAAAGCTGAGAAACGGAAGGTTCTACCACCTTTTACAACTTTAGCAACTCTGTTTAAGGCAACAACTTTTTCTTTAATATCCAGCGTAGCCGGATCAAATTTAGCTTGATTCACGATTGTATTTCCTCCTTATCACTAAAGTGTAATTAGAACTGCAGTCCGCCTTCTCTGGCACCTTCAGCCAAAGCGGCAACGCGTCCGTGGTACAGATAGCCGCCACGGTCGAATACTACAACTTCGATCCCTTTGGCTTTTGCTTTTTCTGCAACCAGTAAACCAACTTTTTTTGCTGCTTCAATATTTCCGCCCGGATTCTTACCGAATTCAGGGCTTAAAGTAGAAGCGGAAACTAAGGTAACACCTGCAACGTCATCAATAATCTGAGCATAAATGTGATTTAAGCTTCTGAACACATTCAGTCTCGGTTTCTGTGCAGTGCCTTTAATATTATTTCTGATTCTGTAATGTCTTTTTACTCTGGCAACATTACTGTTTTGCTTTTTAACCACTGTTTATTCACTCCTTTAAACAATCTGATAAAACAGCTAATCAAAATAATCTTGAGATTATTTTTTCTTAGCGCCGGTTTTACCTTCTTTTCTGATAATAACTTCATCAACGTATTTGATACCTTTACCTTTGTAGGGTTCCGGAGGTCTTTTTTCACGTACGTTGGCAGCAAACTGACCAACTTTCTGTTTGTCGGGACCTTTTACGATGATTTTATTCGGTGTGGGGCATTCCAGGGTAATACCGTCACGTTCTTCCATCTCAACCTGATGAGAATAACCTAAGTTCATAACGATTTTGTTGCCCTGTTTTGCAACTCTGTAACCAACACCGTTGACTTCCAGTTCTTTAGAGAAACCGGAGGTAACACCGGTAATCATATTGGAAAGGATGGTACGAGTTAAACCGTGTAAAGATCTATGTTCTTTTTCATCACTGGGTCTGGTTACGGTCAATTCGTTATTTTCCAATTTCAGGACCATTTCCTTGTTGAACTTCTGTTCCAAAGTTCCTAAGGGACCTTTTACAGTTACTAAATTTTCAGCGCCGATTGTTACAGTTACTCCATTCGGTACGGAGATCGGCATTTTACCAATTCTAGACATCTTTTATCCCTCCATTACCAAATATAAGCGAGAATTTCGCCGCCGACATTTTCCTGTCTTGCTTTTTTATCGGTCATGATTCCTTTGGAAGTGGAAACCAACGCGATACCCAGGCCTTTTAATACTTTCGGCAGTTCTTCGCTCTTTGCGTAAACTCTGAGACCCGGTTTTGAAATTCTTCTCAAACCATTAATTGTTTTAGTTTTGTTTGCACCGTATTTCAGGGTGATTCTGATGATGCCCTGGGTGCTGTTGTCGATCAGCTGGAAATTCTTGATATAACCTTCTTCTAAAAGAATTTCAGCGATTGCTTTTTTCATATTAGATGCGGGAACATCCACGGTATCGTGTTTTGCTGTACCTGCATTTCTAATTCTTGTAAGCATATCTGCAATAGGATCTGTGATCTGCATTGTATAGCCTCCTTTTTTAAGGTATTGTTTATCACGCCGAGGTGATACGACTTACCTAAAACCTTGTTCTTAATTCTTTGGGAGCCTCCTGTTCTGGAACGCTCATCTGCCCAATCGGGCAATTACAGTCTTTCGCCTGCAAAAACCAATTTTACCAGCTTGCTTTCTTTACGCCGGGAATCTGACCTTTGTATGCCAGTTCTCTGAAGCAAATACGGCAAATGCCATATTTTCTAAGATAAGCATGAGGTCTGCCGCAGATTTTACATCTGTTGTATTCTCTGGTGCTGAACTTCTGGGGTTTCTGCTGCTTATTAATCATAGATTTTTTAGCCATTTGTTTCCATTTCCTTTCACTTTACTCTTGTGTTCTTGGAATCTTCAGAAATTCGATTACGCTTTGATGAAGGGTGCGCCCATCAGAGTCAGTAATTCTTTTGCTTCTTCGTCAGTTTTTGCAGTAGTAACAAAAGCAATATCCATACCTCTGATTTTTTCAACCTTGTCGTATTCGATTTCCGGGAAAATCAGCTGTTCTTTGATACCGAAAGCATAGTTGCCGCGGCCGTCAAAGGAGTTTGCGCTAATACCTCTGAAGTCTCTTACACGGGGAAGAGCGATGCAGAATAATCTTTCAATAAATTCATACATTCTTTCGCCACGTAAGGTAACTTTACATCCGATGTTCATGCCTTCTCTTAATTTGAAGTTAGAAACGGATTTTTTTGCTTTGGTCAGAACTGCTTTCTGACCGGTAATTAAGGTTAAATCTGCAGCAGCGCTTTCTAACGCTTTTGCATTGTCTTTTGCTTCACCAACACCGATGTTTACAACAACTTTGTCGATTTTCGGAATCTGCATAACAGATTTGTATCCGAATTTGCTCATCAGGGCAGGTGCAACTTCGTTTTTATATAAATTAGCTAAATTAGACATAATCGTTGTTTACCTCCCTTTCTTATTCGCCTAAAGATTCATTGCATTTTTTGCAATATCTTACTTTTTTACCGTTGTCTAAGATTTTCTTACCGGTTCTTGCTGCTTTACCGCATTTGGGGCAAATGAGCATTACTTTGGAAGCATAAATCGGACTTTCCTGTTTAACAATACCGCCGGTCTGACCCTGAGCTTTGGGTTTAGTGTGTTTGGTAGCAATGTTAACGCCTTCTACGATAACTTTACCTTCTTTAGGGGATACTACCAGAACTTTACCCTTTTTGCCTTTGTCTTTACCGGAAATAACCACTACACGGTCATCTTTTCTTACATTAACTTTCTTGTACATTTTCGTTACCTCCCTTACAATACTTCAGGAGCCAAGGATAAAATTTTGGAATATTCCTTGTCACGAAGCTCTCTTGCAACAGGGCCAAAAATACGAGTTCCTCTCGGATTTTTGTCATCTTTAATAATTACAGCTGCGTTTTCGTCGAATCTGATGTAGGTTCCGTCCTGACGGCGAACACCTTTCACGCTTCTAACGATAACAGCTTTTACAACGTCACCTTTTTTTACAACTCCGCCGGGTGTTGCTTTTTTGACAGTAGCCACAACTACATCGCCGATGTTAGCGTATCTTTTTTTGGATCCGCCCAGAACTCTGATTGCCAGCAGTTCTTTTGCACCGGTGTTATCAGCTACTTTCATTCTGCTTTCTTGCTGAATCATCGTAATCCTCCTCTGCTTACTGACATATGTCGCAAGCGTTTTTATTAACGGTATTACTACCGCAGAAACAATCTTATTTTGCTTTTTCAACGATTTTTGTAAGTCTCCATCTTTTGTCTTTGGATAACGGTCTTGTTTCCATGATTTCAACTCTGTCGCCGATGTTACATTCGTTATTTTCATCATGTGCTTTGAACTTAATGGTTCTTTTGATGATTTTTTTGTAAATCGGATGCTTTACAGAATCTTCGATCTTAACAACGATGGTTTTATCCATTTTGTCGCTTACAACTTCGCCGATTCTAACTTTTCTAAAGCCTCTTTCGGACATGATTTAGTTCCTCCATTTCCGCCCTTCACCAAAACTTTGGGATGAGCGATTCTAAACCTCACGGGAAATTATTGGTTGATTCCCAGTTCTCTTTCTTTTAATACAGTCTTGATTTTCGCGATGGTTTTTTTAACTTCTTTCATTCTCATGGGGTTATCAAGCTGGTTGGTGGCATGTTGAAATCTTAAGTTAAAAAGCTCAATTTTCAGCTCAGCGAGTTTCTGATTAAGCTCCTTATCCGCTAAATCTCTAATATTCTTAATCTTCATCGCTTTCTACCTCCACTTCTTTTTCACGCAGGATAAACTTAGTCTTTACAGACAGTTTGTGCTGCGCAAGTCTCATAGCTTCTCTGGCAGTAGCTTCGTCTACACCGGAAAGTTCAAATAACACTCTGCCCGGTTTTACAACTGCTACCCAGTATTCGGGAGAACCTTTACCGCTACCCATACGAGTTTCAGCAGGTTTTTCGGTTACCGGTTTATCGGGGAAAATTTTAATCCAAACTTTACCGCCTCTTTTGATGTAACGGTTGATTGCAATACGGGCAGCTTCGATTTGGTTACCGGTGATCCAGCCGGGTTCGGTAGCCTGAATACCGTAATCGCCGTAAGTTACTTTGTTACCTCTTAAAGCTTTACCGATCATTCTGCCTCTGAATTGTTTTCTTCTTTTTACTCTTTTAGGCATTAACATAGCTTATTTTCCTCCCTCTTGAGTATTTTTTTTCGCATTTTTGCTTTCAGGAAGAATTTCACCTTTGTAAATCCAAACTTTAACGCCTAACTTACCGTAGGTGGTATTCGCTTCTGCAAAACCGTAATCAATGTCTGCTCTTAAGGTCTGCAGCGGAATGGTTCCTTCATGATAATGCTCAGTTCTAGCAATTTCAGCACCGCCAACACGGCCTGAAACAGAAGTTTTGATACCTTTTGCACCGAACTTCATAGTTCTCTGCATGGACTGTTTCATCGCTCTTCTGAAGGAAATACGTTTTTCCAGCTGAGCTGCGATGTTTTCAGCTACTAAAGTTGCATCCATTTCAGCGGGTTTTACTTCAACGATGTTTACGTTAACGTTTGCGTTGCCACCCAGTAAGTTTACAACAGAAGCTCTGATTTTTTCTAATTCTGCACCGCCTTTACCGATTAACATACCGGGTTTTGCAGTGAATACTTTAACAAAGATTTTATTTGCTTTTCTTGCAATTTCAATTTTGGAAATGCCGGCCTGGTACAGAGATTTCTTTAAAAATACTCTGATTTTGTGGTCTTCTACTAAAGTATCGCCGAATTTGTGATCCGGAGCATACCATTTGGAGTCCCAATCTTTAATAACGCCGACTCTTAAACCATGCGGGTTAACTTTCTGACCCATTACTCATACCTCCTATTCTTTTTCTTTTACAACCACGGTAATATGGCTGGTTCTTTTTGCGATTCTGAATGCTCTACCCTGTGCTCTGGGCTGAATTCTTTTCAGGATCGGGCCTGCGTTTGCGAAACATTCGGAAACGTACAGGTCGTCTTTTGCCATATTATGATTGTTTTCCGCATTAGCGATAGCTGATAATAACAGTTTTTCAACCAGCGGGGATGCAGCTTTGGGAGTATGTCTTAAAATAGCCAAAGCCTGACCAACGGGTTTGTTTCTGATTAAATCAATCACTATCTTTACCTTGCGGGGAGATATTCTAGCATAACGGAGAGTTGCTTTTGCCTCCATTTTTATTCCTCCTCTTTCACCCTTAGGTGGTTCTAAAATTTAAACTTATGTGTCGGGTTTCGTTCGATAATACCCGGATTATTTTGAAGTTTTTGCACCTGCATGACCTTTGTAGGTTCTGGTAGGAGCAAATTCGCCCAGTTTGTGACCAACCATATCTTCGGTTACATATACCGGAACATGTTTTCTTCCGTCATACACTGCAACGGTGTGTCCAACAAACTGCGGGAAAATGGTAGAAGATCTGGACCAAGACTTTAAAACTCTTTTTTCGCCTTTATCATTCATTTCTTCAATTCTCTTCAAAAGTTTGGGGTCCACGAAAGGCCCTTTTTTGATTGAACGGCTCATATTTTCTGCCTCCTTGTAGATTTTTTCGCACAACTGTGCGTTTTATCGGGGTACCGAATCCGACGGCTGTCGGATTACGGTGTATGTCGATGATTATTTACCGTTTCTGGTCTTCACGATCAGGCGGTTAGTGATTTTCTTTTTCTTTCTGGTTTTTAAGCCCAGAGCCGGTTTACCCCAGGGAGTAACAGGAGCCGGACGACCGATGGGTGATTTACCTTCACCACCACCATGAGGATGGTCACAGGGGTTCATAACAACACCACGAACGGTAGGTTTGATACCCATATGTCTAGTTCTACCTGCTTTACCGATGGTAACGTTTTCATGTTCTAAGTTACTTACCTGACCGATAGTTGCTTTACATTCAATCAGAACTTTTCTAACTTCGCCGGAGGGAAGTCTTACCTGAGCATAGTCACCTTCTTTAGCCATCAGCTGAGCTGCATTACCTGCAGAACGAACCAGCTGACCGCCTCTGTTTTTGGTGATTTCCACGTTGTGGATAACGGTACCAACGGGAATGTTTGCTAACGGTAAAGTGTTACCGGGTTTAATATCTGCGGTTGCAGAGGAGATAACTTTGTGGCCAACTTTTAATTCGTTGGGAGCCAGGATGTATCTCTTTTCACCGTCTTCATACTGAACTAATGCGATATATGCGGTTCTGTTCGGATCGTATTCTAAGCTCAGAACAGTTGCAGGCATATCCATTTTGTCACGTTTGAAGTCGATAATTCTGTATTTGGATTTGTTTCCGCCGCCTCTGTGTCTTACGGTGATTCTACCGTAGGAGTTTCTGCCGGCGTGTTTTTTCAGTTTAACAAGAAGAGATTTTTCAGGTTTTACATCAGACAACACGGAGAAGTCAGGTGCGGTCATATATCTTCTTGACGGTGTAGTCGGTTTATAAGTTTTTACTGCCATTATCAATCATCTCCTTATCTTAAACTTTCAAAGAATTCGATTGTTTTGGTGCCTTTTAATTTGACAATCGCTTTCTTCCAGTCGGAACGTTTACCTTCGTGAACGCCGACTCTTTTGTTTTTGCCGATTACATTGATGGTAGTAACCTTTTCTACTTCAACCTTGAAGATTTCTTCAATGGCTTTTTTGATTTCGATTTTGTTGGCATTTGCATTGACTTTGAAAGTGTACTTCTGTTCAGCAAGCATGCCCATGGATTTTTCCGAAATGATCGGAGCAATAATGATATCGTATGCGTTCATCTTAGCAGTACACCTCCTCTAATTTAGCTACTGCAGATGCTTCAATCACCAGTTTGGTGTGATTTAAAACATCGTAGGTGTTGATGGTATCAACAACTGCAGTTTTCACACCGGGAACATTGTTTGCGGAAGCGATTAAGTTTGCTTCTTTTGCACCGGTAACCACAAATGCTTTGGTATCTACTTTTAAGTTTTCTAAAATCTTAACAAAAGATTTAGTTTTAATTTCGTCCATAGCCAGCTTATCCACAACAACAATGTTGTTTTCTGCTACTTTTGCAGATAAAGCGGATTTTAATGCCAGTCTTCTGGTCTTTTTGTTTAAGGTGTAGCTGTAATCTCTCGGTTTGGGACCTAAAGCTACGCCGCCACCTTTCCACTGGGGAGCACGGATGGAGCCCTGTCTTGCACGACCGGTTCCTTTCTGTTTCCACGGTTTTGCACCGCCACCGCTTACTTCGGTACGGGTTTTGGTTGACTGAGTACCCTGTCTCTGATTTGCCAGGTAGTTTTTCACAGTCATATGAAGAGCGGCGTTGCTGATTTCAACAGCAAAAATCTCATCTTTTAATTCGATTTCGCCGACTTCTTTGCCTTCAATATTATATAATGCTACTTTAGGCATCGTATTTCCTCCTTCCAGCCAAAGGCTGATTATCATTGTTTTGTCACCCTGGCGGGTGAAAAGCATTTTCTATATCTCTCTGTGATTACTTGGAAGCTTTCACAGCGCTTTTAACGGTAACTAATCCGCCTTTAGGACCGGGGATTGCACCTTTTACAAGGATCAGGTTTTTGTCTTCCATTACTTTCACGATTTCTAAGTTCTGAACAGTTACCTGAACATTACCCATGTGACCGGGAAGCTTTTTACCTTTGAATACTCTTGACGGAGAAGAACAAGCTCCCATAGAACCTGCGCTTCTGTGAACAGGACCTGCACCATGGCTCATCGGAACTCTGGACTGGCCGTGTCTCTTAATGGAACCCTGGTATCCTTTACCTTTGGAGATACCGGTTACGTCAACAGTATCACCTTCTTGGAAGATGCCTGCTTTGATTTCGTCGCCAACATTGTAAGAAGCGGTATCTGCAAGTCTAAATTCTCTTAAGAATTTCATAATTGCGGTGCCTGCTTTCTTGAAGTGGCCCATTAAAGGTTTGTTAGATTTCTTTTCTTTGGTTTCCACAAAACCAACCTGAATTGAATTGTAACCGTCAATTTCTACGGTTTTCTTTTGGGTAACAACGCAAGGACCTGCTTCAATCACGGTAACCGGAACAAATTTACCGGTTTCGGAGAAAAGCTGAGTCATGCCGACTTTTTTACCCAGAATTGCTTTTTCCATAATGTTTTCCTCCTATGGTTATTGGTTGGGGGTTGCCCAACATGACCTTGGTACCCCAGAAGTTTTTAGGGTATCAGGCGGGCGGATTTTCGCCCATGCGAATTCTCTTTGACACAGGTAAGAGAAAACTCGCATACTATTATATATATGGTATAATAATAGTCGTCTTACAGTTTGATGTCAAATTCAACACCTGCGGGCAGGTCTAATTTCATCAAAGCGTCAACAGTTTTTGCAGTGGGATTTAAGATATCGATCATTCTCTTATGAGTTCTCATTTCGAACTGTTCTCTGGAATCTTTGTACTTGTGTACTGCTCTTAAGATAGTAACGATTTCTTTTTTGGTGGGAAGCGGAATGGGGCCGGATACTCCTGCGCCAGTTCTTTTTGCGGTTTCCACCACTTTTTCAGCGGACTGATCTAAAATAACGTGATCGTACGCTTTCAATCTGATTCTGATTTTTTCTTTCATTGCTGCCATAACCGTGTTTCCTCCTAAATAATTTTAAATTTTTTCGGTGTTCTGTTTCGGCTACACGGAACAATTTTTCTAACACTCACCCTCGTGTTTCACACCTATTCCATAAAATATCCCGAAGATTTTTACAACGTCTCATAAAAATTTTCGGGCATCAAAAGGTAATGATGTGAGTACACCAAGTCGTTATCATGAATTACCGTTTTTTAGCCGCCTGGTTTCAAACCAAACATACTCCGTGGAAATTCCCTTCAAAACAGCCGGTTTTCACCGTTTTGAAGCCACCTTCCACTTCATCGCATAACATAACCTTTGATATTATATCAGATAGTTTGTCAAATTGCAAGTGTTTTTTGAAATTTTTTTCAATTTTTTTAAATTCTGTTTTTTTTCGCCTTTTTTTACAGATTTTACCGGAAGATATTATCCCCTGCCGGTACCCCAAACAGCATAAAAAAGGCGACCGATATTCGGTCGCCTGATTTGTCTGATTCTATTACAGAGCAGCTTTTGCTTTTTCCACTAAAGCAGTGAAAGCAGCGGGGTCTGCAATTGCAATTTCGGATAACATCTTTCTGTTCATTTCGATGTTTGCTTTTTTCAGACCGTTCATCAGTCTGGAATAGCTGATACCGTTCATTCTTGCAGCAGCGTTGATTCTTGCAATCCACAGCTGTCTGAATTCTCTCTTCTTCTGTTTTCTGCCGATGTATGCATAAACTAAAGATTTCATTACTGCTTCGTTAGCAGTTCTGAACAGTCTGGATTTTGCACCTCTGTAGCCTTTTGCTAATTTTAAGATTTTTTTATGTCTTCTTCTGGTGACAACAGCACCTTTGATTCTTGCCATAGTTCTTAGTATCCTCCAACTTCTATAATTTCAAATCTTAGATAAAACCAATCTTATTTGTAGGGGATCAGTTTTTTGATTACTGCTGCGTTAGCTTCACAAGCGTAGCCGCCCATTCTTAAGTGTCTTTTTCTCTTAGTGGTTTTTTTGTTTAAAATGTGTCTTCTGCCGGCTTTCGCTCTTTTTACTTTGCCACCTTTGGTCAAAGAAAATCTTTTAGCGGCACCTCTGTGTGTCTTAATTTTAGGCATGATAATTACTCCTCTCTTATTATATAAAATCTAAACCTAAAGTGCGGTTTATTTGGGGCCTAAAAACATAACCATGCTTCTGCCTTCCATTTTTGCAGGTTTATCCACCGTTCCGACTTCGGTAATCGCTTCCCCGAATCTTCTTAAAGTGTCTGCACCCAAATTGGTATGTGCCATTTCACGGCCGCGGAAACGGACGGAAACTTTCACCTTATCTCCGGATTTTAGGAATTTGATTGCCTGATTCAGCTTGGTGTTGAAATCGTGAGTATCGATATTCACGGAAAGACGAACTTCCTTAATGGAAACCACTTTCTGATTCTTTTTGATTTCTTTTTCCTTTTTTGCCTGTTCAAAACGGTATTTACCGTAGTCCATAATTTTGCAGACCGGCGGAACCGCTTTGGGAGAAATCATAACTAAATCAAGATTAGCCTTGATTGCTGCTTCCATGGCATCTTTCATGGCTAATACGCCAAGCTGATCACCGGAAGCACCGATAACTCTGACTTCTTTTTCACGAATTTCCTCATTGATTGGTAATTCTTTCACGCTAATGGAAAAGCACCCCTATCTTTTATTTTTTAAGTAATTCCTGACACAAAAAAAGACGGATAACATCCGCCCTCACAAAAATATACAGCCAAAATACAAGCTGCACATTTTTTCATAACCTGCCGGGAAATCCCGACCAAGGTGAGAAGCGGAAACTTCTTCTTTCTTATATCAAGTACCCTGTTATTATAACACAGTTTTTTCATTTGTCAAGGTTTTTTAGAAATTTTTTTGTTTTTTTAAAAATACTTTTTGTTCTTTTTTGAAATTCGCATCACATATAATACTATTATAATATATAAGGAGGTGCTTTGTGAAGTTTCGATTTTCTATGATACTGCTCTGTTTGTCGCTTACAATCATGCTTTCGGGAGAAGGTTTGTTTCGGACATTACATGTGCAAAGTGACGCTTCTTATATCAAGTGGGTGGAGTTTCCCATCCCCTCTCCCATTCTGTATCGCGCTATTGAATTGGATATTCAAAGTCGCAACGAAAAGGAACGGGTAGACTTTATTGAGGTGTTAAGTTATCTTGCCGCAAAAAATGGCGGCAACTTTAAAAATGTCACCAAGGCAGATGTCTCCAAGGCTTCCGAAGTTTTAAAAAACGGTGCCCCCACCGATCTTAGACAATTCAATTATTACTTAAATGCATACGGTGCCATTTTAAACGGCTGGGTTGGTGAATATGAAGCAGAGCAAAAGGCTGATGACGGCACCGTGGCCACCGTGGTAAAATACGGATTAAAAATCCGTCATCCCGTGAAAGGCTACTATGCCGATTCCGACGATTTCGGCAACAGCCGCAGCTACGGCTTTCAACGAAAACACCAAGGCCACGATTTCTTTACCTCCACGGGAACACCGGTGGGAGCCATGGAGGACGGTGTGGTGGAAACCATGGGCTGGAACCGTTACGGTGGCTGGAGAATCGGCATCCGCAGTTTTGACGGGATGCGCTACTACTATTACGCTCACCTGAGAAAAGATAACCCGTATGCTAAAGATTTAGCTGAAGGTCATACTGTAAAAGCCGGTCAGACCATCGGCTATGTTGGTCAGACCGGCTACAGTTACAAAGAAAATGTGAACAACATTCAGGTACCGCATTTGCATTTCGGTATTCAGCTGATTTTTAACGAAGTGCAAAAAGACGGCAACAATCAAATTTGGATTGACTGCTATCAGATTGCAAAACTTCTTTCAAATCCCCCTGCCCCGATTACGGTAGAAACTACGGTTGCACCTTAAAATTTTGGCTTCTTAAAGTGACCTCGGGATCCAACTGATACTCTTCGGAAACTCCGTATCCCGTTTGAAGCAGAATCGGTAAATCCAACGCACGAAGCACAAAGCAGGCTACGTCTGCACGTGTGGCAGGAGTGTTTTGCTCAAATGCTACGCCTGTTGTAATACCGTTTTGCATAGAAACAGCCATGACACCTCCGGGATAACCGCCCATACTGTTTGCCTTGGAAAGGTAACCGCAAGAGGCAATCAGCATTTTTAAAACTTCTACATAGCTGACTTCCTTTTCGGGACAAAAGGTGCCATCGGGATAACCGTTGATAATCCCCTGATCTTTCACAATCTCAATATAACCTGCCGCCCAGTGGGCGGTGGGAACATCAGAAAAAGAAGGGGTTAGCACCTTTGTTTTGACGGCAACATCCTCCAATGCCAATAAACGGCACACAATCACAGCCATTTCTGCTCTGGTCACCGTTTTACTAAGCAACAGATTTCCTTCCTCATCCCCTGCCAAAATGCCCAATGTTACCAGTTCTTCTGCTGCAAGTTCTCCCTGTGATTTTTGTGCCGTTACGGTCAGATTGCCCAATAATACAATCAGTAAAAGAATTGAAAAAATTTGTTTCAAGTGTTTCATTGTTTTGTTCCTTTCTTTTTTGTTTTTGCTCGTGCTGAAACACCTATTTACCGATGAGATTCCAAAAAACCTCCTTTCGCCATCGTTATTGGCAAATAAAAAGTGCGCAGCCAACCTCAATCGGAAAGACTGCGCACCAAAAAACGCACAGCTCCGTTTCAAAGGTTGCTACACACTTTTCAAATCATAACACAATCAATTGCTTGAAGGTATGACGAAACAAGAGCATACGCTTTTTACACTTTGTTTGGTAATAGCGTGCCCCTCAAGCAACGATGTTTTGAAATTGTGTTGTTTTCATTTGAAAAGTTGTAGCATAATTATTATACCACAGATTGCAATATTTGTCTACAACTTTTTTTAAAAGGAACTATTTGCACAAAAAAACGGCAACATTAGCGGCTCACTCATAAGGAAGTATTAAGATGCGGCGATACAATATAGTTTTTACGGCTATTGTATCGCCGTATTACTTTTGATTAAAAATATTTTAGATAGCAAATTCTTGAAAGTGCTGTGGTATGTCGATTACTCCAACTGCAGTGTAATAAATGTCAATCTGTTGAATACGCTGGCCATTTTCTTTGATGGGAGCATGGATTTTGATTTTGTCAATTAAATCATTTACCACTCTTGCATTAAGCTCCTGAATATCTGTGTACTGACGAACAATTTTTAAGAAATACTCAACATTGTTTATGGTTTCTTCACTTTGTGCAAGCTCCGTTTCAAGTGTTTCTGTTTCAGCTTTTAAGAATTTTTGTTCTTCCTCGTAATCCTTTGATAGTTTTTCAAATCGTTCATCTGTAATCTTGCCACTCAAGTGATCCTCATAAAGTCTTTTGAAGATTTATCCATAAGAGTTTTTACGAAATCATCCTCAAAGGCATACAGATAATCAAGCATAAGTTGGATTTGACCTAATACTACCTTTTGCAAAACTTCTTCACGGATGAAATGCGCCGAACAACTTCCGGTGTTCCCCTTGTAATTTGAGCAACCGAAGTGGTCTTGTCTATCCTCAAACTTCTTGCTTGTGCAAAAGTAAAGCTTTGCACCACAATCTGCACATTCAAGTACACCTGAAAATATACTCGTTTTACCTGATTTGGTATTACGGCGTTTGTTTTTGCGACGCTCCTGAACCTTATCCCAAACA
>JAZQGY010000008.1:0-29566 GCA_045540295.1 Clostridia bacterium | reverse complement strand
CCCACCAGACTGGATTTTCCCGAGCCGGACACACCGGTGACGCAGGTCAAAGTACCCAGCGGAATGGAAACATCAATATCTTTCAGGTTATTCTCCTTTGCGCCTCGCACCGTCAGGTAACTTCCGTTACCTCCACGTCTGGCAGAGGGGACGGGAATCTTCTTTACCCCTGACAAATACTGACCTGTAATGGAGCGTGGCTCCGCAATGATGTCTTCCAAAGTGCCGCTTGCCACGATTTCACCGCCGCGGCTGCCTGCACCGGGGCCTACATCTACGATATAGTCTGCCGCACGCATGGTATCCTCGTCATGCTCCACCACAATCAGGGTATTGCCCAAATCACGCAGGTTTCGCAGCGTACCCAGCAGTTTATCATTGTCTCGCTGGTGTAAACCGATGGAGGGTTCATCCAAAATATACAGCACACCCATCAGATAGGAGCCAATCTGAGTTGCCAAGCGGATTCGCTGTGCTTCTCCGCCGGATAAGGAGCCAGCAGAGCGGGACAGGGTCAGGTAGTTAAGACCTACCTTATCCAAAAAGCCAAGCCGTTCCTTGATTTCTTTTAACAAACGCTCTGCTATATTCTTTTCCTTCTCGCTTAAAGTAAGATCATCGAAGAACAAAACAAGTTCTTTTACGGGCTTTTGGCAAAGCTCAAAAATGTTGATACCACCAACGGTTACGCCCAAACTTTCCTTTTTAAGTCTTGCACCCATGCAAACATGACAGGGCTTTTGGCTCATAAAGGACTCAATTTCTGCTCTTGCCCAGGAGGACGAGGTTTCCTTATAGCGACGCTCCATATTGTTGACAATACCTTCAAAGTCACTGTAATAAGTCCCCGTAGAGCTGCGGCGACGGTAGTCAATTTTCAGTTTTTCGCCACCGTTTCCATAGAGCAACAGCTGTAGAAATTCGGGGTCCTGCTTGCCGATAGGTTTGGTCATGGAATAACCGTAATGTTCGCAGAGTGCCACCAATAAATTATAGGCAATGCTGTCGGATTTATCGGCAGAATACCAACCGCTTCCCCGAAGGGCACCGTCCACAATGGACTTTTCGGGGTCTACCACTAAGGCAGGGTCAATCTTCATTAGGTGGCCAATCCCCCCACATTCGGGGCAGGCACCGAAGGGATTGTTAAAGGAAAAGGCACGGGGAGAAAGCTCCTCCATGGAAATGTCGCAGTCAGGGCAGGCATAGTTTAAGCTATAGGTGTTTTCTTTGCCGGAATCGTGCTCCAATAAGGTTACCAAACCGTCAGTTAAGCCTACAGCAGTTTCCAAAGAATCGGTTAAGCGGGAACGGATGTCTTCCTTCACCGCCATACGGTCCACCACGATTTCTACGGTATGCTTAATATTTTTATCCAGTTTGATTTCCTCGGATAAATCGTATTGATTGCCGTCTACTCTCACACGGATAAAGCCACTTTTCTTGGCTTTTTCCAGAACCTTTTGATGTTCCCCTTTTTTACCGCGGACGATGGGTGCTAAAATGACAATTTTAGTTTTTTCGGGGAGCTTTAAGATTCTGTCCACAATCTGGTCAATGGTCTGTTTATGGATTTCCTTGCCGCACTTGGGGCAATGGGGAATCCCGATTCTGGCATATAACAGTCGTAAATAGTCGTAAATTTCAGTTACGGTTCCCACGGTGGAGCGGGGGTTTTTTGAGGTGGTTTTCTGGTCAATGGAAATGGCAGGAGACAGCCCTTCAATCAGGTCTGCCTGAGGCTTATCCATCTGTCCCAAAAACATACGGGCATAGGACGAAAGGGACTCCACATACCGTCTTTGCCCTTCCGCATAAATCGTATCAAAAGCCAGGGACGATTTCCCCGACCCCGATACTCCCGTGAAAACTACCAGCTTATCACGTGGGATTTTTAAGTCAATATTCTTAAGGTTGTGCTCTTTTGCTCCCTTTACATAAATATTATCTCTCATAGTAATTCCTCTTGGGATTTGATAAATTGCGCAAAATAAATGAATCTCATCGCTCGGCGTACACACGGGTACGCCTTCGGATGACCCCTTCGGGTGAGATTTCTTCATTTTACATCAATTTATCTGCATCCTAAAAATAGGTAATAGATTTGTTGAATTTGCGCCTAATGGATGAACCTCGTCGCTCGGCGTACACACGGTACGCCGTCGGGCCTGTCAAGGCGTTGCCTTGATTCGATTTCTTCATTTTGCATCGTTTTATCTGCGTCTTAGTTTATGGGTATGATTTGTCATCAAACGACGTTTCTAAAATCCACCGCCGTTATTTACGCAATTGAATATCGTTGCAGGAAGACGGTGGTTGGTGATTGCGGAAATACTTGGCGGCAGTTTCTTTTTTTGGTTCGTTTTTTCTTTGCTGTCAAAGAAAAAAATGAACACATCATTTTAATTTTGATAGGCTTTTATCTTATCGCGGATTTCTGCCGCCTTTTCAAAATCAAGATTTTTCGCAGCTTTGTTCATTTCTTCGGTTAAGCGGAGAATTTCCGTTTCCAGCCAACCGTCATCCAAACGTATATTTTTATTCTTTTTGTTATTTTTGGAAGGCATTTCGGCTTTTTTGGTGGCTTCAATCACTGCAAGAACATTCTTTTTAATGGTTACCGGCACGATGCCGTGTTCTTCGTTATAGTTTTTCTGAATTTCCCGACGGCGATTGGTCTCACGGATAGCGTTTTCCATGGATTCGGTCAGCACATCCGCATACATAATAACGGTGCCTTCTGCATTTCTTGCGGCACGTCCGATGGTCTGAATGAGGGAGGTTTCACTTCGCAGAAACCCTTCCTTGTCGGCATCTAAAATGGCAACTAAGGACACTTCGGGTAAGTCCAGCCCTTCACGAAGCAAGTTAATCCCTACCAGTACGTCAAATTCACCTAAGCGTAAATCACGGATAATCTCCATACGCTCCATGGTGTCTATATCCGAATGCAGATACCGTACACGGACACCTGCTTCGGTGAAATAATCGGTTAAATCTTCTGCCATTCGTTTGGTTAGGGTGGTGACTAGTACACGCTCATTTTTAGCGGTGCGATGATTAATTTCGGATAACAAATCGTCAATTTGCCCCGTGGTGGGTTTCACGAAAATTTCGGGATCTAACAGTCCTGTGGGACGAATCACCTGTTCCACAATCTGAGTGGAGTGTTCCCGTTCGTAGTCGGCAGGAGTGGCGGACACAAAGACCGCCTGATTGATTCTTTGGATAAATTCGTCAAAGTTTAGGGGACGGTTATCAAAAGCTGAGGGAAGACGAAAACCGTAATCCACCAAGGAGGTTTTTCTGGCTCTGTCTCCGGCATACATACCTCTTACCTGAGGGATGGTCACATGGGATTCGTCTATCACCAACAGAAAATCGTCGGGAAAATAATCGAGTAAGGTATACGGTGCGCTGCCCGGTTCCCGACCGCTGATATGACGGGAATAGTTTTCAATGCCCTTACAAAAGCCGATTTCCGCCATCATTTCCAGATCGTAGTTGGTGCGCTCTGTAATGCGCTGTTTTTCAATCCATTTTTCTCGCTTGTCAAAGTATTCAATTCTTTCTGCCAATTCCTCCTCAATGGTTTTGATGGCACGTTTCATTTTATCATTGGAGGTGGCATAGTGAGAGGCAGGGAATACGAAGATATGTTCCCTCTCTCCGATAATTTCGCCTGTTATGGGGTTAATTTCAGTTAAACGGTCCACTTCATCTCCGAAAAATTCCACCCGAAGGACCATCTCGTTGGAGTTTGAGGGGAAAATATCCAAGGTATCGCCATTCACCCGAAAACAGCCACGGTGAAAGTCGATGTGATTTCGTTCATATTGAATTTCAATCAGTTTTTTTAAGATTTCGTCACGGTCTTTTTCCATACCAACCCGAAGAGACACACATAAATCGGTGTAATCTTCCGGGTCACCTAACCCGTAGATACAGGAAACCGATGCCACAATGATGACATCCGAGCGTTCAAACAGGGCAGTAGTTGCCGCGTGACGGAGCTTGTCAATTTCGTCGTTAATTTGGGAATCCTTTTCAATGAAGGTATCGGTGCCGGGCAGATAGGCTTCCGGTTGATAGTAATCGTAGTAGGAAACGAAGAATTCCACCGCATTGTCGGGGAAGAACTCTTTAAATTCACTGCAAAGCTGTGCGGCTAAGGTCTTGTTGTGGGCTAAAATCAGGGTTGGCTTTTGCACCTTTTCAATCACATTGGCAATGGTGAAGGTTTTTCCCGAGCCTGTTACCCCCAGTAAGGTCTGATATTTGTCGTTCCGAAGGATTCCTTCGCTTAATTTTTGGATGGCTTGGGGTTGGTCTCCCTTCGGTTTCATATGGGATGCAATTTTAAAAGGCTTGTGAATCAAGTCGGCACCTCCTTTCCCGATATAATAAGGGCTACCGGCATTGCCGATTGCCCTTGTTGTTCGTGAAGAATGAATCGTAAATCATTTCGGTGGCATCCTTCGGATGCATGATAATTTGGTTGATTAGCATGGGAGAAACAGATGCAGAACGGACAAACTGAGCCCATCAGGGGAACTAGAAGCTGTAGTATTCGCATACAGCATAACGGTACAGCGAGAGGTGAAGTTTGTTTTTTGCATTCTCTTTCTACTATGATTAAAATGAGAGAAAATTGTTCAGAATTAGCGAATCAAACCCGTAGGGATTACCCGAAGGCGTACCGAGTGTACGCCGAGCGGTTTGATTCGGGGATTCTGGGCAATTTTATCCATTTTAGGGTAATTTTTGGAACATAAGGCCTACTAACCCCGGTCCGATATGAATCCCTATAGTACATCCCACCTGGTGCTCGTTGATTTCGGCATCGGAGAAGGTTTCTCTGGTTAATTTTGCAAAATCGTTATAGTAATCTGCTTTGGTGGAATATAAAAGCATATAACGGTAGGTACCGTCTTTGGTTGCTTCTTTTACCAAATCAATAATGCGGTGCATTGCCTTTTTGATGCCGCGAATTTTCTCGTGTGCACCGACTAAGCCTTCCTGTACGGTGAGAACAGGCTTAATATCCAGCATAGTGCCAAGTGCCGCGCTCATACCGGTGATTCTGCCGCCTCGTTTTAAATACTCTAAGGTATCGTTTACTAAGAAAACGCCGGTGGATTTACAACATTCGTCCATAATGCGGATGATTTCATCCACGTCAGCGCCTCTTTCATAGGCTAGAACACCCTCTTTTAAGGCGTAATAGTAGCATACGGAATAGTACATAGAGTCCACCATACGTACGTCCAGTTCAATGCCCTCGGCTTTTAGGTTTTTTAAGGCCATATGCACGTTATTGTAGGTGGGGCTTCCCACAGAAGAAATACAGGGGAAAATATAGGTGTCATATTCATTTTTTTCCGCTAAGGAGCGAAAATATTCTTCCATTTCAAAAACGGTCACCTGAGAGGTGGAAACCTGCCCCTTGTTTTCCTTCATAAACTGGAAAACTTCGTCGGGGGTAATGTCTATGCTGTCGCTGTATTCGTCAATTTTTCCGTCATGATGCTTTAAATATACGTGAAAAGCCAGGATGTCAATGTTCTTTTCTTTGATAAATTCCTTCGGTAAGTCGCCGGCAGAGTCGGTAATAAACTTAATCCTTCTGGTATTTGCCATTCTAAATCCCTTCCTTTCTTTTTTGAGGATTATTCCACAGTGATTTCGTAATCCTCAAAGGTCACCACATCTCCTGTGCGGAGCTTTCTGCCGCGGCGACATTCCGGCTCGCCGTTTACCTGCACCAGTCCGTCTGTGATAACGTACTTGGCTTCGCCGCCGGTTGCCACAATATTTTCCGCTTTCAGAAGATTCTGCAGGGTGATAAAGTCATCAGTATCCCGCAGGGTAAAGATCAGTTGTTCTTTTTCTGTATTCATAGTTTTACTTTCCTTTTTCTTTTAGTGCCTCGGTTAAGGTTTCGGTGATAATGCGAAGCACCTCAATACGGGCATAGCGTTTGTCATCCCCTGCAATTAAATGCCAGGGTGCGATTTTGGTGTGGGTTTTATCAATCATTTTTTCAATGGTACAAAGATAATCGTCCCATTTTTCACGGTTACGGAAGTCCTCGTCGGTTAATTTCCAAGCCTTATGGGGATTTTCCCGACGGTCTTCAAATCTTTTTAGTTGTTCATCCTTTGAAATGTGCAGGAAAAACTTAATCACGGTAATACCACTGCCCACCAGATGTTTCTCCATATCGTTGATTTCAAAGAAGGCACGGTCGTATTCTCTTTGGGTGCAGAAGCCTTCCACCGCTTCCACCATCACTCTGCCGTACCAGCTACGGTCAAAAATGGCAATGTGGCCTGTTTTGGGGAAATTCTTCCAGAATCGCCACAGATAATGGTGAGAAAGCTCCTCACGGGTGGGAGCAGGCGTGGAAAACACCTGATAACCTCTGGGGTCCAGCGCCGTGGTTAACCGTTTGATGGCACCGCCTTTGCCTCCTGCATCCCATCCTTCAAACACAATGATGACGGGTTTCTTTTTAAGATACAGTCGGTTATGCAGGTGCTCCAGCTTGTCCTGATAGTAAGCAAGCTTTTCCTGATATGTTTTTTTGTCTAATTTCAGTGTTAAATCCACCGAATCTAAATAGTTGGTAGCAATATGACGGTCTAAAATCGGGCGGGGAGACTTGGATTCCTGTTGTTTTAAAGAAATCTTTTTCTCCAGCTGAGCAATTATAATCTCGAAAATCCGAAGGGTGGCATAGGTGATGTCGTTGGCATTCACCAGATGCCAGGGTGCGTTTTCCTTATCGGTCATTTCAATCATTTTTTCGGAAACGTCACGGTATTTTTCGTATTGCTTATTGTGTTTTAAGTCGTCTGCAGACACTCTCCAGGCAGTTTCCTTGGAGTTCATCAATTCTTTTAGTCTTCTTTTTTGTTCGTCTTTGGAAATGTGAATAAAAAACTTGATGAGCAGATTATCGTCATCGGTTAAGAGCTTTTCAAAAGCGTTGATTTCGTCTAAATCATGATAAAAACGGCTTGTTTTTACCTTTTTATCAATATGGTCATTTAATACTCTGCGGTACCAACTACGGTCAAAAATTGCAATTCTTCCCTTTTGGGGAGTTTTGGTGATAAAACGCCACAGGAAGGGATAACGGCTTTCCTCCTCATTTTCATCCTTGATGGTATACACAGTGAAGCCACGGGGGTCTAAAGGGAGAATAAAGTGGTTGATGAGTTGCCCTTTCCCGGAGGCACCCCAGCCTTCCATAACAATCATCACGGGAATTTCCAAAGCTCTTGCTTCTCTTTGGAGGGTTGCAAGGCGTTCCTGGTATTCTTCCAGCTTCTTTTTTAATTCCTTGGGAGAATCGTTGGTTAAGGTAAGAGTTTCACATTTTTTGAGCATTTTTGGCACCTGCCTTCCATAGATGTTAATCAAAGTGGTCTGTTGGGTGTATCTTGTTTCCGAAGGAAACATATCGAGTGCGAAGCACATATCGAATCTGTTAGGATATATCGAAAATTCCTTCAGGAATTTATATCGATTATTTTTTAGCTGTAGTAACAGATGCAATCAGTTTCCTTCTGATTGTGCCGCATTTATTGACTAAATTTCTGTATGTGGGCTCATCAATTTTGGTTTTTCGAAGTAACAACTCTAACCAATATTCTGTTTCATAGCTTTCTTTTAAGGCAATTTCTAATTTGTTGATGAAGTCAGCCCTGCTTTGTGCATATTTTGCTTCGTGAAGATTTGCACCGATGGAAGATGAACATCTTAACAACTGATTCACATATATCGAACAACCTTTGATATTGCCGCAAATATCAGAAATTTCTATTGCTAACTCAATGGCTTGTTCTCTTAATAAATTTTTCTTTTCTTCCATTCTCACGACTCCATTATCGATATACACGCGTTGCGTGTACGATATATTTTGCTGTGCAAAATTCGATATAAACTCGACCTGCTCGTTTTCGATATGATATCAATCTCGCAAAAGATTGATATCGAGTTGTTTTGGCAAGAGCCAAAACAACAAAGGGACAGCGCCCTCAAATCTTTGGGGGCGTTGTCCCTCGTGTTTAGTCGGTTAAGTTTGCCACGAAACGTGCTAAGCGTTCCATCCCTTTTTGGATGCTGTCCATACCGGTTGCATAGGACCAGCGGCAGAAATCGTCTGCACCAAAGCCGGAGCCGGGCACCAGGGCAACCAGTTCTTTTTCTAAGAGTAGGGAACAGAAATCGTCGGAGGTGTTAATGGTCACCCCTTCGTATTTTTTTCCCTTCACTTTGGAGATGTTCATCATAATATAGAATGCACCCTTGGGCATTCTGCAAGAAAGACCCGCAATTGCATTGATTTTTTCGTACATGTAGTTTTTGCGTTCTTCAAAGTGTTTTTTCATATTGAATACGCAGTCTAAAGAGCCGTCCAACGCTGCAACTGCCGCTGCCTGGGCAATGGAGTTGGGGTTGGAGGTTGCGTGAGACTGAATATTTCCCATCACCTTTGCCAAGCGCTCATCGCAGGCGGTGTAGCCAATACGCCAACCGGTCATGGCATAGGTTTTGGAAACCGCATTCACGGTAATGGTCAGTTTTTTGATATCTTCGCCTAACGTGGCAATGGAAACGGTTTCTCCTTCGTAAATCAAGTGTTCATACACTTCGTCAGATACCACAATCAGATTCTTTTTCACACAGAAATCTGCAATTTTTTCCAATTCTTCTTTGGAATACACAGAGCCGGTGGGGTTGGAGGGGCTGCACAGAATGACTGCAACAGTTTTATCACTCACAACTTTTTCCAGCTCTTCCACGGTGAATTTAAAGTCGTTTTCCTCGGTGGTTTCCAAAATTACGGGAACGCCGTCTGCCAATTTTACCATTTCGGGATAGCTTACCCAGTATGGAGCAGGCACAATTACCTCATCCCCGGGATCGCAAATCGCCATAAAGATGTTGGTTAAGGAGTGCTTTGCACCATTGGAAATCACGATATTTTTCACTTCGTAATCCAAGTTGTTTTCCCGTTTTAACTTTCGCACAATTGCCTGTTTCAAGGCAGGGGTTCCGGATGCGGGAGTGTATTTGGTCATCCCTTTTGCCAGAGCATCAATTGCTGCCTGTTTGATATGGTCAGGGGTGTCAAAGTCAGGCTCGCCGGTTCCAAAGCCCACAGCGTCAATACCTTCCGCCTTCATTGCTTTGAATTTGGAATCAATTGCCAGAGTGGGTGACGCGGAAACTGCGCCGCCTTTTTTGCTGATTTTAATGTCCATCTTTTTTTCTCCAATCTATGCTGCCAAACCGGAAAACGGTTTGATATTTTCACCAGATTACAGCTTTTCCGAAAAACTGTCTTCAAAATTTTTATGCCATTCTTCATTTTACTATATTATATGGAAAAAATCAAGGTTTTTTACAAATTTTTTAGCGTAAAATGAAAGTTTCGCTACAGCAACTTTTATTTTTGGGAAAACTCACCTTTTACCCCTTTGCGGAACACATCCAGGGTTTCGGGCGTTTCGTCCAGATAATAGGGGCGGGCGATTACATCCTCCATTCCTTCCCGGTAGTCACGGTCACCCCAGTTAAACCAGACTGCTGCCTTAATGTTTTTGTAGTCACCGATATGGGTAAACATTTCCTCCATCCATTTGGCTTTGTCGCCGCCGTAGGAAGAGGAGGCGAACTCGGTCACAATCCAGGGGACTTCCGGAAAGTCCTGGGAATACAGTGCGTTTAAGGCATCAAAGGAGGGTTTAAAGTCGTCCCAGGTTTCGCCGAACACTTCACTGTAGTAAGTGCCGGTGTTATATTTGGTAACGCCTAAGAGTTGCACTTTGTCGTTGCCGGGATAATAGTTCATATAGTGGTTAAAACTTGCCGGGGGATAGTTGCCGTATTGGGGATTAAAAATCCAGATGATATTATTTGCACCTTCCTCCCGGAAGATGTTGTAAATTCGGTCATACACCATTTTGTAGATGTCGGCATCCTGAAGGGTGACCACACCGCTGTAGGTGCACCAGTCGGTATTCATTTCGTTATTTACACGAAGCAAAATAGGATGCGAAAATTCTTTGAATGCTTTGGCGTACTTACGGATTTGGTTATCCCACAGACCGTCTATCACCTCAAAGTTAGGATTGGTGGTGGAATCCATTCCTGCGTGGTCTACGGTGCAGACCTGCAGGGTCATTTCGGTGATTTTGCCGTCTTCGTAGGCTTCGTTCAAGCCTTTTATGGGGGGTTCTTCCATAAGATAGGTATAACCCATGCAAAGCTCGAAGTTATAGTCTAATTTTTCTTCCAGCTCTTCCATGGTGGGAGCCATTCCTTCCACGGTAATAAGCTTATAGTTATACACGCCCCAAAGCACGTCCTGGCGATTTACAAGGGTTTCGTAGAATGTGGCAGTTTCTTCGTTCCATTGGGGAAGCACCGCCTTGGTGGGAATGGTTGTCATATTGTTGCCGATGGGAGCAAAGGTATGCAGGGATTCTAAAATCCGATTGACCTGCTCGGCATCGTAGGTTTCTGCTTTTAAGAGCATTCTGTGATAAATGGTTCCGCCGTTTGGGTCTAAAATGTATGCGATGGTGTAGGCATTGAGTCGCACATCGCTGCCTTTGGCAGGAGTTCTGGTCATGGACAGAATCCGCACAGGATAGTCTCCCACAGTGCGAACAGTGTCCTCGTGGAGGGTAATGTTGTTGGCACTTTGATACGCCGGATTTGCCACATATTTATTAATGTATTCGTCGATATATTTCAGGGTATCTTCATAGGGAGAGCCTTCTCGGGTAAACAGGGCTTCGTAGCCGTCACCGTATACCTTCACACCGCCTTCGCCGCGGGAACAGTCAAAGGTAGGGTTTTTCGGTAAATCCACATAGTATCCGTTTGGGAAATCCACCAAACGGGCAAACTCTTCCGTCTGGTACACTTTTTTCACATCGTAACGGAAGTCTGCTGCTTCCGGATTTGCCAAAAGCACATTTCCCTGATAGGCTGAAATATTGGTCACTTTTGAAAGACCGTCTGTAAATTCGTGACGGTTCAAATTGTATTTTAGCCTCATAATGGGACCCTGAATGGCAGGAATGGGCAACTTTTCCAAGGGCAGAAGAGGTAATAAAAAAGCACTTGTTGCTACCAGTAACAATAGAATTGCGGTGATGATTTTCTGTTTCATAAAAAGCCTCCGAATAAAGGAGCGACCGCATCCAAAAAGCGTTGTCGCATATTCCAATACAGTATAACAAAAAAACTTGGTTTTGTAAATATATTTTGACATTTTTTCCCCTTTTTCGGTTGCTTCCCCGTTCATTTTGTGATAAAATAGATTTAACCCGTCAAGCAGGAAGGAGTTAAAAACGTATGAAGTTACTTGCATTTGGCGAAATTTTGTTCGACTGTTACCCCACTGCAAAGAAAATTGGAGGGGCTCCCTTTAATTTTTGTGCCCATCTCGCAAAATTGGGAGATATAAGTGCCCTTTACGGTGCCGTTGGGAATGACAGGCTTGGAGAACAAGCCCTTTCCTTTGCCAATAAATATGGGGTAGATACCCGGTTTCTCACAAAACACCCCACCCTTCCCACGGGCGTTTGCAAGGTGACTTACCAAAACGGAGAACCCTGCTACGATTTAAGCGGTTTTTTCAGTTATGACAGCATCTGTTTTGATGTTTCTGTGCTTTCAGAAGCATACGATGTTTTTTATTTCGGTACCCTTGCCCTGCGGAGCGAAGTTTCCAAAAAAACTTGGGAACAGCTTCTTTCCCAAGGCAAGTTTCACCACCGTTTTTTTGATGTGAATCTGCGGCAGCACTATTATACGGAGGAGCTTTTAAAACAGGGGCTTTACGCTTGTGATATTGTAAAAATGAACCGTGACGAATATCTTTTGATAAAGGAAATTTCCTCCGTTACAGAGAGGGAGCCTGCCCTTGCTTTAGAGAAAATCTGCAAAACCTACAAGATTCAAACCGCTATTCTCACCTTAGATTCTGACGGTGCTTGCGTATGGGACGAAAAACAGGGCTTTTCCAGTATTTTTGCCCAAAAAACGGACTTTGTGTCGGCAGTGGGTGCAGGCGACAGCTTTTGCGCTTGCTTTTTGCACCACTTTATGAGGGGACACGCTATGCCTGTTTGTCTGGAAAAAGCCTCCCGACTGGCAGGCTTTGTGGTATCTTGTGAGGAAGCAATTCCCGAGTATTCTTCCGAATTTTTGGAAAAGCTACGAGACTCTTTGTAAAATCGCATATTTAAAAAATTAAGAAAATAAAAGAAAACAAAAGAAAATGAGAGAAAACTATTTTTAGATTGAAAAATTTCAAAAAAATTGTTGACAAATTAAAATTCTTTTTGTATAATGATATCCGTTCGGAAAAACGGACATGAAACTTGATTAAAATAAAGATTAAATATACTCGGAGGTTTCTTATGAAAGATACTTATCTTGCAAAAGCAGGACAGACCGAAGCAAAATGGTACATCGTTGACGCTGCAGATATGCCTTTAGGTAGAACCGCTGCAAAAGTTGCATCCATTTTAAGAGGTAAACATCGTCCTGAGTACACTCCCAACGTTGACCTGGGAGACCACGTTATCGTAATCAATGCTGAAAAAGCTGTATTAACCGGTAACAAACTGAAAAACAAAATCTACTACAGACACACCGGTTACATCGGCGGCTTAAAAGCAGTTCCCTACGAAAAGCTGATGGCAGAAAATCCGGAAAAAGCTATGATGCTGGCAATCAAAGGCATGCTGCCCCACAACTCTCTGGGCAGAAAAATGGCTACCAAAGTTAGAATTTACAAAGGTGCTGAGCATGAAAACCAGGCTCAGAAACCCGAAGTATACAACGGTTAATAGGGAGGATATAAGATATGGCTAAAAAATTAGAAGTATATCTTGGCACCGGCAGAAGAAAAAGCTCTGTAGCAAGAGTTCGTCTGGTTCCCGGTAAAGGTAACATCACTATCAATAACAGAGATATTGACGACTATTTTGGTCTGGAAACCTTAAAATTAATCGTTAGACAGCCGCTTAACTTAACTGCAACCGCAGGTCAGTTCGACGTTCTGGTTAACGTATACGGCGGCGGTGTTTCCGGTCAGGCTGGTGCAATCAGACACGGTATCACCAGAGCATTAATCAACTTCAACGCTGATTTAAAATCCGACCTGAAAAAAGCTGGTTTCGTTACTCGTGATCCTCGTATGAAGGAAAGAAAGAAATACGGTTTAAAAGCAGCTCGTCGTGCACCTCAGTTCTCCAAACGTTAATCGCTTGGCGAAGAAAAACTTTGTGCAAACAAAATCCCGCAGACTTTTCAAAAGGTCTGCGGGATTTTTTATGGTGTAGGGAAAACTTTTTTGGTAGAAGCGGACTGTAATTTTTAGCGATAAAAAAGGTTGGCTCGGTTTTCTGAAAGAAGAAAATAAAAAAAGCGGCAGATATTCTGCCGCTTTTTTATGATGTTTTACACGTTGGTATAAGTATCGGTATCGGTAGTGGTGTTCTGGGTTTCAACGGGATCTTTCATGTAGCAAAGAACAATGTTTACTACATGAGCAATCAGAGAAAGCCATACGCCTAAGCCTAAAATGTCAAATGCGCTGATGTTCATCCCCATGCCTGCAGCTTCAGAAAATGTAGCCTGCAAAATTACCACGAAAATTACAATACCTGCAGCACCTACAATGGAGGAAATTAAGGTTTTCTGTCTGTCTTTTTTCCATCCGAAGAAGATAGCAGCAGCGCCACCGATAATGGAAGCAATAATTGCAATGTCACCGATTCCGGTGTCAGCTCCCATGTCCATGCCCAGAGAGAAGGTTTGTAACAGAGAAACGCTCTCACCCATAAAGCTGATGAAGGGCAGGAACAGAATTGCTGCTACGGAAACGATTGCGGCGATGAAAATCACCATATCTTTGGTTTTTTTGTCTAAGTTCATTGTAATGAACCTCCTTTCCTTATTACCCACAGTATACTATATATTTCGATAAAATGCAAGGAAAATTTCATAATCATTCAACATTTTGGCATATTTGTGCAAAATTTCACTGTATATTGTATAAATTGCCGAATTTTTCTTATAAGGATTGCTTGACACTTTCTTTTACGGATGATATACTTTAAAAAAAGAAATCGGGGGAGATTATATGATAAAGGGAGCCATTTTCGATTTGGACGGCACACTGCTTGCCACCTTGGAATCTATTGCAAAGTCTGGTAATGAAATGCTAAAAACATTTGGATATGAAAGCGTTCCCCAAAAGCAGTACGGAGCCTTTGCGGGCAACGGTGCGGACAAACTGGTGGAACGTGTGTTAATTTACAGCGGTGATACCGAGCTTTCTCATTTGGAGGAAGCCATCCGTGTGTATCGGGAATGTTTTGGGCGGTATTGCAGTTACAAGGTCAAGCCCTACGAAGGCATCACCCAAATGCTTTCAGAGTTGGTTGCCAAAAAAATCCGTCTTGGTGTGGTTACCAATAAACCTCACCAAAATGCCCTTCGTTTAATGCAAGAATATTTTGGAGATTACCCTTTTACCCATGTGCTGGGGCAGCAGGAGGGATTCCCCCAAAAGCCTGACCCTAAGGGAATTCTCACCGTTTTAGCCGATTGGAATATTGCTCCCTCAGAGTGTGTATACTTAGGGGACAGTGATGTGGATATGCAAACAGGCAACAATGCCGGCTGCCTGACGGTTGGGGCGCTTTGGGGGTTCCGTGATAAAAAGGAACTTGTCGAAAACGGCGCCCATCATGTGATTTCCCATCCTACAGAGTTACTGTCACTTTTAGAGGATTGAAAGGATTTTTCTATGAAACAAAAAGAACAATATCAAGCCTTGTTTCAGCAAATTTTTAAAGAAGACGCCGCCTTTTGCGATAAAATTTTCTCCCATAGACTGGACTTGGTGTTTGATAAAAGAGAAGACGGAAAAATTGCCAGCTTTTTGTTTGCCATTCCTTTTTCGGCAAGATTTTCTGGTCAGGAATACTCTGCTGTGTATGTGTATGGAGTGGGAACGGTACCCGAAGCAAGAGGCAAGGGCTATATGAAGGAAGTTTTTCTGAAAATGGAAGAATTTTTTGGAAAAGAAATTGACTTCTATTACTTAGTTCCCGCAAGCGAATCCTTGTTTTTGATGTACGAAAAATTAGACTATGAAACGGCATTTCATTTAAAAAAAGAGATGCACTTCCCCGAAAAAAATCCTGCTCTTTCCTATGAAATCAAAGAGGATTCTAAAGATTTTCACGCAGATTATGTAAAATGGACAGATTCCTTTGATTCCGTGATTTTAAGAACCGAAAGCGACTCTGCTTTTTATTTGACTCAAGGAAAGTATTACAAAATCAAAGAAAGCGGGTTTTATGTGGAAGTATCCGATTCCGACCGCCAAACTGCCCATATTCGGGAAAGTTATTTTGAAAATGAACATACCAAAGCCTGTTTACTTGATTTTTTGGCAAAAAAGGGGTTTACAAAGGCAATTTTCACCACCCCTGAACCAAAAACGCCCTACGCCATGGTGAAAATCATAAATTCCGAATTAAATATTGACCAATTCCGAAACGGTTATACCAATTTGAATTTCGACTAAAAAGCTCACGAGTATCGCTCGTGAGCTTTTTTGTGCTTATTTTCTAAGGTGCAGGAAAAGGGTTCAGAATTCATCAATCGAGCCCATAGGGGTTACCCGAAGGCGTACAAGGGTACGCCGAGAGGCTCGGTTGGTGAATAGCAAAAGGCATTTATCATCAAAATTTGTGAACACAAATTTTCACCTTGTAAAATCGATGGCATAAATTCCTACGCCTTTTGCGGTCTGTGCTCTTTTCCAAGCCGCAAAGAGTTTGTTACTACCGAAACCGAAGACAAACTCATGGCAAGCGCCCCAATCATAGGATTCATTAAAATTCCAAAAGGTGCTAAAATACCTGCTGCCAGCGGAATACCTAAGGTGTTATAGCAAAACGCCCAGAACAGATTTTGTCGGATGGTTTTTATGGTAGCGCGGCTTAGAAGAATGGCTTTTGCCACATCTTCGGGATTGCCTTTTACCAAAATCACATCAGCGCTGTCCATGGCAATATCGGTGCCGTTGCCTAAAGCAATGCCCACATCAGAAGCCGTCAGAGCAGGAGCATCGTTGATGCCGTCTCCCACCATGGCAACGGTTTTTCCGGCCTGTTTTAAGCTTTCGATTTTCGCCATTTTCTCATCGGGACGAACCTGGGCAATTACCTGACGAATTCCACAGATTTTGGCAATGGCGGTGGCAGTTTTTGGGTTGTCACCCGTTAACATCACGGTTTCAATCCCCAGTTCATTTAAGGCTTTTACCGCTTTTTTGGAGGTTTCTTTTACGGTATCTGCCACGGCGATAAAGCCTTCGTAATTGCCGTTTACCGAAACAAATAAGGCGGTTTTTCCTTCCTCGGAGAAACGGTCAGCCAACGAGGTATCCTCCACACCGATAAACTGCGCATTTCCGATTTTTACGTCTGTGCCCTCAACTTTTCCCGAAATCCCGAGGCCCGTTACCGACTGGAAGTTTTCAACCTCTGTGGGATAGGGAAGAGACAACTCTTCGCATTTTGCCAAAATGGCACGTCCCAAAGGATGCTCAGAGCGGGCTTCCAAGGGTGCCACAGTTTGTAACAGTTCTTCTTTTGAAAGAGTTTTGGCAAAAAAATCGGTTACCACGGGTTCTCCCAGGGTGAGAGTCCCCGTTTTATCAAACACAACCGTGTCAATCTTGTGTGCAGTTTCTAAAGCGGTTGCATTTTTAAATAACACACCGCCTTTGGCGGCTTTGCCTGTTCCCACAATAATGGCGGTGGGAGTGGCAAGTCCCAAAGCACAGGGGCAGGCAATCACCAACACAGACACGAAAATATTTAAGCAGAACGCAAAATCTTTTCCCAATAATGCCCAGATTACCGAGGCAATCAAGGCAATTGCAATCACGGTTGGTACAAAGTAACCCGAAATCACATCGGCTAAGCGGGCAATAGGAGCTTTGGTGCCGGAGGCATCCTCCACCAGACGGATAATCTGAGAAATCACGGTAGCGTCCCCCACTTTGGTGGCTTCCATCCGCACATAACCGTTCTGATTGGTGGTCCCGCCGTAAACCAAGTCACCAACGGTTTTGTCCACGGGCAGACTTTCGCCTGTTAACATACTTTCGTTGGCAGCGGTTTCTCCGAATACCAAAATACCGTCCACGGGGAAAGCTTCTCCCGGTTTTACAATGAGAATGTCACCAATTTGCACTTGTTCAATAGGAATGACGGGTTCTTCCCCATCGCAAAATCGGGTAGCAGTTTTGGGAGACAACTCCATTAAAGAACGGATAGCATCTCCTGTTTTTCCGCGGGAGCGCTGTTCTAAGAATCTTCCCAATAGAATCAGGGCGATAATCACCGCCGTGCTTTCATAGTAGAGATGATGGGAAAAATGATGATTCCCCATCCATACCAATACGGTGCCGTAAAGACTGTATAAGAAAGAGGCAAGGGTTCCCACCGCCACCAAACTGTCCATATTGGGAGACAGATGAAACAGTTTGGAAAAACCGATGGTGTAGAATTTGTAGCCAACTCCCATTACGGGAAGGGTTAAGAGTAACTGAACGGTGACATTCCAGACGGGATTAGAAATTCCGGGAAGACCTACCATAGGCCCCATACAAAGGTAAAACAAAGGGATTGCAAAGCATAACGCCACAATCAGTTTTTCTTTCAAAAAGCTTTTTTCTTCGGCTTCTATTACCTTGTAGCCGCTTTTTACCACGATTTTTTCAATCATAGGCAGGGTAACGGTATCGGCATCGTACCATACTTCTGCCTGATGGGTGGCGATATTCACATTGGCACGGATGCCTGCTTGTTTATTCAGCTGTTTTTGCAGGTAGGCGGAGCAGGCACCGCAGGTCATTCCGCCAATTTTTAAAAGTACTTTTTCCATAGGGATGCTCCTTTCTGTTCGGATGATCGGAATAGGCTTCCCCCAAAGGCGGGAAGGATTTTTTTGGAAAAAAAGAGTGACTTTTATAAGTCACTCCTAATTTTATCATAAACTTTGTAAAAATGCAATTACTTTCGGTAGGAAAATAATGATTCCCACGCACAACGCACCCATAGCGCAAACGAGCACCATTCCTGCGGAAACGTCCTTCACCACACGAATGGTTTCGTTTTGCTTGGGTTCTGCCACATCGGATAAGCGTTCAATAGCAGTGTTTATCATTTCAGAGGCGAAAACCAAAGCAATGACAACAATTAAAAAACACCATTCCCAAGGGGAAATGCAAAAAAACCATCCTAATAGCAGTGCGGTGATGGCAGCAAGGGTATGCACCATAAAATTCTGTTCCCGCCGGAACACTTCCCAAATTCCCCGAAAGGCATACGAAAAGCTCTTAAAAAATTTAGAAAACGAGAACAAAACAATCACCTGCTTTTTTTAGAATTTGCACTCACCCCAACGGCAAGAAGGCCTTACCGTTGGGGTGAAAAAGAGAAAAATATGATTTTTCTTTTTTAGATATTTTTCCCGAAAAAACTAATTACATTTGGTCCATCCGCAGTTATCGCAGGACACGCATCCGCCTTCATGCTTCAATTTGGTTTTACATTCAGGGCAAACGGTGGGGAATCTTGCTAAATCTCCTTCATCTTCACAGGTCGTAATGTCCGCTTTGGGTTCTTCTTTTTTAATGGAGGGGTGAGCATTCATGGTGAAGAAGCCGGATTCGTATTCTTCCTGAAGTGCTCTTGCAATAATGTCGGGACAGCTCTGACCGTCTAATTTTTCCCCTTTGGTGCGCAGTCTTAAGCAAGCGGGACAGGAAATATTTTTTAACTGGTCAATGATTTCTGAAACCAGCACACCGCTTCTAAGGGACAGAGAAATCATACGGTTAATACCGTCAATATTAGACTTACAGATACCGTTTTTGGAGGTATTTACAAAGGATTCCACAATGTCACCGTCTTGATTGCGGTTAATGGTAACAAACAGGTTCCCGCAAGCGGTGGTGTATTTGGAGGTGGTACCGTAGGTTTTCCCAATGTCGGAACGGGACATGGGTTTAATGGCATCAAAGTGAGTTGCTTCCACTTCGGGAGCTGCAGAATCGGTTTTATTTAATAAAATACCGGTTCTTCTGCAGTTATCACGGTAAATGGTGACCCCTTTTAAGCCCATTTTCCAAGCGTAGAGATATAAGTCTTCCACTTCTTCTTTGGTAAATTCTTCCGGCACGTTTACGGTGGAGGAGATGGAAGCGTCAATGTGTTTTTGCCAGATGGACTGCATATTGATACGTTCTCTGTAGTTTAAGGTCATAGCGGTCACAATATAGTTGGGCAGCTCATCACCTTCGGAAAGACCCAGCGCATCCATCACTTCTTTTACAATGGGAGTATACACGGTGTAGAAGCGTTCTTCTCCGTGTAAGGACTCGGTTTTTCTGGTGTAGGAAATGTTGTAGATAGGTTCCAAACCGCCGGAAATACCCAGCATGGTGGAAATGGAGCCGGTGGGTGCGATGGTCAATAACTGACTGTTTCTAAGACCCACTTTTTTCACATAGTCACGGGTGCGTTTGGAAGTATTTTCCATAAAGTATGCACTCGCAAAAATCGCTTTTTCGTCATAGCAGGGGTAGGTGCCTTTTTCTTCTGCCAGTTTTGCGGAAGTGTAGATAGCGGTATCTGCCATTTTAAAGCCGATTTTGTCGCACATTTTTACGGATGCGGTGGAGCCGTAGCGGATGCCTAATTTAATTAAGCAGTCCCCTAAGCCCATAATACCAAGACCAATCTGCTTCCAATCGTTTACGCTCTTTCTCTGTTCTTCCAAAGGATGTAATTCCAAACCTTCTTCCAACACTTCGTTTAAGTAAATAACGGATTTTTCCACAGCATCAGAGAAAGCATCAAAATCAAATTCTGCTTTTTCGGTGTAGGGATTTAATACAAATTCGGATAAGTTGATGCTGCCGAGCAGACAGCTTCCGCCTGCCGGCAAGGGTTCTTCCGCACAGGGATTTACTCCTGCAAATTGGAAGTTTTTGTCTTCGCTTAAGAGGTTCCAGTTTTCAATTCTATCCCAAAACAGTGCGCCGGGTTCTGCCATATCCCAGTTATTGTGAGCAAGTTTTTGGAACAGTTCTCTTGCTTTTACGGTGTTTACGATTTTTTCACCGGTTGCTTCACGGGTATAGGTTAAATCCCAGTCGGCATCTTCTTCCACAGCCTTCATGAACGCATCGCGGATTCTTACGGAAATGTTTGCCTTGGTAACCTTGTTTAAGTCGTTTTTAATGTCGATAAAACGGGGTAGGTCGGGATGATTACATTCCAAAGAAATCATCAGTGCACCGCGGCGTCCTGACTGACCGATTAAGTCGGTTACCAAAGAATACAAGTCCATAAAGGACACGCTTCCGGTGGTTTCTTTGGCAGCATTGTTGATTCTGGCACCTGCGGGAGATAATTTGGAAATATCAATGCCGCAACCGCCGCCGTAGGAATAGGTTCTTGCCAATTTGGAGGCACATTCAAAAATGCCTTCAATGTTATCCTCCGGAGGAGAGATTACATAGCAGTTGGAGTAGGTAATCTTTCTGCCTTCCTTTGCTAAACCGCGGGAAGCAATAATTCTGCCGCCGGGGAGGAATTTGCGTTCCATCATTAAGGGGATAATGTCTTTGTTTCCGCCGGAAATTCTTTCGAAGAAGCCGTCAATGGTTTCTCCGTTGTGGCGGTATTTTTTCTCCCAGATATCTTTCTGGAGTTGGGTCTTGAAAAAAGTGCTTTCCTGTTCCATAATCTTGGTCCCTTCTTTTCTTCATTTCGTACTTTATTTCCAAAAAATATTGTGCCAAACTTCTCCCAAGAGGGTGAAAAAAACGCTGATTTGCATCCGTTTTCAGCGTTTTTCGGGAATTTTTCGTATCTGCTTTTCGACACAACATCTTGTGTTGGCAAGAAGTATCTTACCATATATCTTGTGTTTTGTAAAGGGGTTTTTGCAAAATTTTTTAAAAAATTGATAAAAAAATGAAAAAGCTGATAAAAAAACAAAAAAAATACTTGAAAAAAAGCTTCTTTATATGCTATAATATAGAATGCTATATAATGGAAAAGATTTTTTCTTAAAATAAAGGAGCAGCACTATGGATACCAAGTCTCTGGCAAAACTTTTGTTTGATGAAACTCTCCCCACCCTGGAGGAGATTTCAAATACCTATCCCCGCCGTCAGTTAAAAGAAGGTGCAAAGGTGACCCGTATGGCCCCCTCTCCCACAGGTTTTATGCATCTGGGGAATCTCTATGCGGCGTTGACCTCGGAGCGTTTGGCACACCTTTCCGACGGTGTGTTTTATCTTCGCATTGAAGACACCGACCAGAAACGTGAAGTAGAAGGTGGCGTGCAGGCAATTATTGACGGGTTGTCTCACTTCGGCTTAAACTTTGACGAAGGCGCTTTGGTGGAAGGGGAAAGGGGCATTTACGGTCCCTACCGACAGCGACAGCGTGCCGGCATTTATCAGGCATTTGCCAAAGACTTAGTGGAAAAAGGGATGGCATATCCCTGCTTTTGCACCGAAGACGAACTTTCCGACTTAAGAGCCCGTCAGGAAGCGGAAGGGGAAGATAATTTAGGTTACCGTGGCAAATGGGCGAAATGCCGTGACTTAAGTTTAGAAGAAATCAAAGAGAAATTAGCAAAAAATATGCCGTGGGTGCTTCGTTTTAAGAGCGAAGGCAGTATTGAAAATAAATTCAAATTCACCGACCTTGTAAAAGGGGACTTGGAATTATCCGAAAATGATATGGACGTTGTCCTCTTAAAATCAGACGGAATTCCCACCTATCATTTTGCTCATGTTGTGGATGACTATTTAATGGGTACCACTCATGTTGTCCGTGGTGACGAATGGATTGCAACGTTGCCCATTCACCTGCAACTGTACCGTGCAGTGGGCTTAAAAGCACCCAAATATATGCACATTGCTCCCTTGATGAAAATGGACGGAGCTACCAAGAGAAAACTCTCCAAACGAAAAGACCCTGAGCTGGCGCTGGCATTTTACAAGCAGGAAGGCTATGTGGTAAATTGCGTGATGGTATACCTGATGACCCTTTTAAACTCCAACTTTGAAGAATGGTATGCTCAAAACCCCGATAAGTCTTACAGAGATTTTGCCTTTTCTCCCAAAAAGATGTCTGTATCCGGTGCATTGTTTGACTTGGTGAAGTTAGATGACGTTTCCAAAAACGAAATCGCAAAACTTACAAATACCCAGCTTTATGAGTTGTTGGAAGAATACACTAAAGAATATGATAAAGAATTTTATCAGATTATCACCGCACAAAAAGAGAAAGTGTTAGAAATTTTAAATATCGGCAGAACAGGGCCAAAACCCAGAAAAGATATTGCCAAATTATCGGAAATTAAGGATTACATTTCTTATTTCTTCCCCGAATTGTATCAGCCGGATTACACCTTCCCCGAAAACATTTCCGAAGAAGACAGAAATCTTT
This sequence comes from Clostridia bacterium, assembly GCA_045540295.1. Classification (GTDB taxonomy): domain Bacteria; phylum Bacillota; class Clostridia; order UMGS1840; family UMGS1840; genus SIG452. The sequence goes on along the minus strand of JAZQGY010000008.1, from coordinate 6,971 downwards.
TCATTACCGAATATAAAGAAATCTACGATGAAAACGATACTCAGGACGAATGGTTCCAGAAAATCAAGGACCTGTCCGAAAAACACGGTTTCACTTCCAATATGAAGGAATATAAAAAGAATCCCGAAGCATTTAAAGGTAACGTTGCTCAGGTGTCTACTGTCCTCCGAGTGCAGATTTGCGGACGACAGAACACTCCAGACACCTACGAAGTGTTTAAAGTTATGGGAAATGATTTGGTAAAAGAAAGACTTTCCCTGTAAGGGCTTGCAAAACGGCGCACAATGTGTGATGTTCACCGCTCGCAGTATAACATATACAGCATCGGGTTTACATTCCACATTCTGCAACCGTTTTTCTTCTCCCCATAAAAACAAGTAAGGGCTTGAAAAATATCCCCCCCAAAAAACGATAGGCTCCCTTGTGCAAAGGGCGCGACGCGTTAAGAAAACATGCCGGTGGCATATTTTTAGCCAAAGCGGGAAGCAAGCTATGATTGCGACCCGGGCCGCAGGCTGTCACGAAGTGACTGAGGGATTGTCAAATACGATAAAATGAATCACCTTTTTAGGAAAGGAATATTGAAACAATGTCAGAAATTATGGAAAGCAATTTTATACACGAAATTATTGATAAAGACTTAGCAGAAGGCAAAGCAACCAAAATCCATACCCGTTTTCCGCCTGAGCCAAACGGATATCTGCATATTGGTTCCGCAAAAGCCATCTGGATTAACTGGGGTACCGCAAAAAAATACGGCGGACAGTTTAACCTTCGTTATGATGACACCAACCCTGCCAAAGAAGACGACGAATATGTGCAGGCAATCTATAAAGACTTAGAATGGCTGGGCGCCATCCCCAACGGCGGGATTTTCTACGGCTCCGACTATTTTGACAAATGCTATGAATTTGCCTGCGACCTTATCAAAAAAGGCAAGGCTTACGTTTGCGATTTAACCGCGGAAGAAATGAGAGAATATCGCGGCACCTTGTATGCTCCCGGTAAGAATTCTCCCTACCGTGACAGAAGCGTGGAAGAAAACTTAGACCTTTTCCAGCGAATGAAAAACGGAGAATTCAAGGACGGCGAAAAAACCTTGCGTGCCAAAATTGATATGGCATCCTCCAATATGAATATGCGTGACCCTGCTATTTACCGAATCGTGCATACTGACCATCACCGTCAGGGCAACAAATGGTGCATTTATCCCTTATACGATTTTGCACATCCCATTCAGGATGCTTTAGAAGGCATCACCCATTCCTTATGCTCTATTGAATTTGAAAATCACAGACCCTTATACGATTGGGTTGTGGAAAATGTGGGATTTGAGATGCCTCCTCATCAGTACGAATTTGCAAGACTGAACGTGACCAACACCGTCATGAGTAAGCGGTATCTTCGTCAGTTGGTGGAAGAAGGCATCGTAGACGGCTGGGACGACCCCAGAATGCCCACCTTATGTGGTTTAAGAAGACGTGGCTATACCCCGTCCTCCATTTTCGAATTTGTAAAACGTTCCGGCGTGGCAAAAGCAAACAGCTTAGTTGACATCGGATTATTGGAATATTGTATTCGTGATGAATTAAACACCGCTGCAAAACGCCGTGTGGCAGTGTTAGACCCTGTGAAGGTGGTATTAACCAACTATCCGGAAGATAAGGTAGAATATATTAAACTGCCTGACAATCCCCAGGATCCGGAAACTACCTACCGTGAAGTTCCCATCACCCGTGAAATCTTTATTGAACGCTCCGACTTTGCCGAAGTTCCGCCTCCGAAGTTCCACCGCTTAAAACCCGGTGGCGAAGTTCGTCTGATGGGCACCTATTTCATCCAATATCAGGATGTGGTGAAAGACGAAAACGGCAATATCGCGGAAATTCATTGTACCTACGATCCCGAAACATTTTCCGGAAGTGCGCCTGACGGCAGAAAAGTGAAAGGTACCATCCATTGGGTATCTGCTAAATTCGGTGTGGAAAAAGAAGTGCGTCTCTATGACCGTTTGTTCACTTTAGAAAATATGAACGATATGCCCGAAGATAAAGGCTACGACGATTATCTAAATAAAGATTCCGTTTCCGTTTGCAAGGCTATTTGCGAACCTTCTTTAAATGATGCCACCTTAGAAGACAAATTCCAGTTTGTCAGAAACGGTTATTTCCAGAAGGACAGCAAATTCGAGAATACCTTTAACTTAATTGTGAACTTAAAAGACAGCTACAAACCCAATTAATATTTTCGGTATTTTTCAGTATTTTTCAGTATTTTTCGATACTTTTAGAATCTTAAAAAAAGGAGGGGATTCCGTGAGTCAGACCATCAAACCCGTGTGGTATCCCAAAACGTTAAATATTTACGAAACCCAGACCGCTATCGGCAAAACCAAGCGTATTTTCCAAGATAAGCTTGCCGAAGTGCTGAACTTAAAACGTGTTACCGCTCCCTTGTTTGTGGAATCCCGTATGGGCTTAAATGACAATCTAAACGGGGTGGAACGTGCCGTTACCTTTGATATTCCCGAAACCCAGGGAATGGCAGAAATTGTTCATTCTCTGGCAAAATGGAAACGTCTGGCACTCCATCAGTACGGATTTTCCTGTGGGGAAGGCATTTATACCGATATGAACGCTATCCGCAGAGACGAAACCATGGATAACCTCCATTCCATTTATGTGGATCAGTGGGATTGGGAATCTATCATCCGAAAAGAAGACAGAACCGTGGAATTTTTAAAGGAAACGGTGCGAAAAATTGTGGGTGCCATTTGTGACACCTTAGAAGAAATCAAAAAGGATTATCCCGCTATTACCATCACCTTAAACCGTGATGTTACCTTTATCACCTCTCAGGAATTGGAGGATATGTATCCTGACCTTAGCGGAAAAGAACGGGAAAACGCCATTACAAAACAACATCAAACCGTGTTCATTATCGGTATTGGAGACGTGTTGAAGTCCGGCAACAAGCATGACGGACGTGCACCTGACTATGATGACTGGAAATTAAACGGCGACCTTTTATTCTATAATCCGATGCTGGATTCCGCTTTGGAAATTTCCTCCATGGGTATCCGTGTGGACGAAAAATCTCTGGAAGAACAGCTGAAAAAAGCAGACTGTGAAGACAGAAGAACCCTGCCCTTCCATCAGATGCTCTTAAACGGTACTCTCCCCCTCACCATGGGTGGCGGGATTGGTCAAAGTCGCCTTTGTATGCTGTTACTCGAAAAAGCTCATGTGGGTGAAGTGCAGGTATCTGTTTGGGATAAGAAAACCCGTCAGCTGGCGGAAGAATACGGCATGAATCTTTTATAAATTGTGATACTTTCAAAATCTAAAGGAAGAATTTTTTATGACTAATATTCCGGAATTATTTGGCAGTCTGGTGTTTAATGAAACCCAGATGCAATCGCGTCTTCCAAAGGACGTTTACGAAGCCTTACAACATACCATGAACGACGGAGAACCGTTGGATTTAAATGTTGCCAATCAGGTGGCAGCTGCTATGCGTGACTGGGCGGTGGAACACGGTGCAACTCACTATACCCACTGGTTCCAGCCAATGACGGGGATTACCGCCGAAAAACACGACAGCTTTATCGTGTCCACCGGGGACGGTAAAGTTTTGATGGAATTTTCCGGAAAAGAGTTGATTAAAGGGGAGCCTGATGCTTCAAGTTTCCCCTCCGGCGGACTTCGTTCTACCTTTGAAGCCAGAGGCTACACCTCCTGGGACCCCACCTCGTATGCCTTTATTAAGGACGGCTCTTTATGTATTCCGACTGCTTTTTATTCTTATAGCGGTGAGGTGTTGGACAAAAAAACACCCTTGCTTCGCTCTATGAAGGTGATCAGTCATCAGGCAGGCAGAATTCTGAAGCTGTTTGGAGAGGATTTGGGAGCCACCGTAACCACTACTGTGGGTGCCGAACAGGAATATTTTTTAATTGATAAAGAAATGTATGAAAAACGTCCTGACCTGATGTTTACGGGCCGAACTTTATTTGGCTGTAAACCGCCCAAGGGACAGGAATTGGAGGATCATTATTTTGGTGCTATCAAAACCCGTGTTTCTGCTTATATGAAGGAGCTTGATGAGGAGCTCTGGAAACTGGGAGTATTGGCGAAAACCAAACATAATGAGGCAGCTCCCTCTCAGCATGAATTGGCTCCCATTTTTGCTACCACCAATATTGCTACCGACCACAATCAGCTCACCATGGAAGTGATGAAAAAAGTGGCGGAACGGCATAATCTGGTGTGCCTGTTGCACGAAAAACCCTTTTTGGGGGTCAACGGTAGCGGGAAGCATAACAACTGGTCCATTTCCACCAATACCGGTGTGAATTTACTAAATCCCGGGAAATATCCGGAAAATAACCTGCGGTTCCTCCTCTTTTTGGTAGCCGTGGTGAAAGCAGTGGATTGCCATCAGGACTTACTTCGCATTTCCGCTGCATCTGCGGGAAATGACCATCGTCTCGGTGCCAGCGAAGCACCTCCTGCCATTATGTCTGTTTTCTTGGGAGACGAATTAACTGCTATTTTGGAAGCCATTGAAACTGACACGCCCTATCATAAAATCAAAAAAGAAAAAATGGACGGCGGCGTAGACGTGCTGCCTCAATTCAGAAAAGACACCACCGACCGGAACCGTACCTCTCCTTTTGCGTTTACGGGGAATAAATTCGAGTTTCGTATGCTGGGCTCTGCTTTTTCCATTTCCTGCTCCAATATTATCTTAAACACCATTGTGGCAGATGTTTTGTGTGACTTTGCAGACCGCTTGGAGGAAGCTTGCGATTTTGAAGCAGAAGTCAAAGCCATCTTAAAAGAAACCGTAAAAAATCATAAACGCATTATTTTCAACGGCAATAACTATTCCGATGAGTGGGTAAAAGAAGCCGAAAAACGGGGACTTTTCAACTTAAAAACCACTCCTGAGGCGTTGCCTCACTACATATCCGAAGAAAATATTGCCCTCTTTGGCAAACATAAAATTTACAGCCCTTCCGAAATGCATTCCCGATGTGAGGTGCTACTCGACAGTTATTCCAAGGTGATTAATATTGAGGCACTTACCTTATTGGAAATGGTGCGTAAGGAAATTCTGCCCGCCTGCTCCCGTTTTGCCAACGACTTATGCACTTCCATTCAGAATAAAGCAGCAACCGTTGGGGCAGGTGCTTACGAAATGGAGATTGCAAAAAAAGTGACAGCATTGACCGACGAGCTTTATTTCACCGTGAATCGGTTGGATGAAAATCTGCAAGGCGTGAAACACTTAACCGACGGCAAAGAAATCGCAACCTATTATTGTGAACAGGTGCTTTCCGTGATGAATGAAGCACGTGCAATTGCCGACCAGTTGGAAGAAGTGACCGACAAGGCATACTGGCCGTATCCGTCCTATGGCGACCTCCTTTTTAGCGTGTAGGACGGCTTGAAAAAGAACTCAGATTGCAAAAGGCATAGGATTTTTGTCTGCACCTGAGATTACGGACGGCTTGAAAAAGAACATAGACCGAAAAAGCATGGAAATATTCCATGCTTTTTTCTGTTTTTTTAACAAAAAAAACGTGTCAAAAATGACCAAATGTTAAAATTAGGACAATGGAGATGAAAACTTGTCCTGATTTTGTAACCAAATTGTAATAAAGTGCCAAAACTCGCTTGACAGGTAAGTTTTTTGAATGTTATCATAATAGTATAGGATAGAATAGTGTGGAAAAGTATCCTGTTTTAGTCTGTAAAAAAATAAAAAATATAACAAAAAAGAAAGGAAGTGCACCGAGTGAAGAAATTTCTAAGCATTCTTCTCGCACTGACCCTCGTGGTTGGTATGCTGACCTCATTTTCCGTATCTGCAGCTGTGAACACTACAACATTCTACAACGCAGAAACCGATGAAATCATTACCTCTTTAGACGATGTTACCAGCATTTATGCAACCACAGAATTTACAGGACGTTATGAAGACAACGCGAGCGTGATTGTTTCCCATTATGATTTTAATGGTAAGCTGATCAAAGTAGAATCTATCGTACCTGTAGAATCCACCATCGGAGCCGAAGTATCTTACACGACTCCCGCATTTTCGGTAGAAGGTACCGATATTATTAAGATTTTCGCATGGACAGGAGTAGAAACCATTAAACCTCTCCTGAAGTTCCCCGGCATCATCGAACGTGACCTGCTGGAGGAACTTCCGACCGCAACTGTTACTGAAATTAAAGTAGCAGACGCAGACTTTGCATTAAATTTTGTTGCAGACGAAGTGACTGATGAACAGTTAGCATTCTATGACGACTGGAAAGCAGACTTTGTATTTACCATGAACAAAGACGCATTCTTCAATGCCGACGGAACAAAAGACGGTTACTTAATCGGTCAGTATGACGAATTCGGTCCTGAATTTGTTAAAATGCCTTCTGTTGACTTCCCGGTAAGTGCAGGCGTTCCCGTAAACGTACTGGCAACCGCAGGTATGGATGTAACCTACCGTGATGTAGTGGAAACCGTAAAAGATTTCGATTGCGGTGTAAACTTCTCCGAAAGCTTCTTAAAAGCAAATGACGGCTTAGAAGTATCCTTAGCACTGGTAATCGTAAATCCCGTAACCGGTGAAGCATATACCATTTCTGAAAAAACCTTCAGCTGGACCTTACCCACCGCAACCGTAACCCACTTAGATACCAATAAGTTGGATGTGGAAGCAGACTTTGCAATGAACTTTAAAGCAAATGAAGCAACCGAAGCTCAGCTTGCAACCTATGGCGACTGGGAAGCAGATTATGTGGTAACCTTATCCAAAGATGCAATCTTCAATGCAAATGGAGAAAAAGACGGTTATCTGTTAGGTCAGTATGACGAATTTGGCGCAGAATGGGTAAAACTTCCTGCAACTGATTTAGCAATTACCGCAAATGTACCTGTAAAAGTATTAGAAACTGCAGGTATGAG
>JAZQGY010000007.1:0-2946 GCA_045540295.1 Clostridia bacterium | reverse complement strand
AAAAACCAACAAAACACTCTTGGTTTTTCTCTGTTGAGAGTGTATTATTAAAACAATAATAATTATAAAAGAGGAAAATCTTATGTATGAAATAGATTTTAACACTCCCATACATGTACATTTTATCGGCATCGGCGGAATCAGTATGAGCGGTTTGGCCCAGGTACTTTTGTCCAAAGGTTTTACCGTGTCCGGTTCCGATAATCTCAAATCAGCCTTGACGGAAGAATTGAGCAAGGCAGGGGCCGAAATTTATATTGGCCAGCGCGCCTCCAATATTTCCGAGAACATTGATTTGGTGGTATATACAGCGGCAATTCACGAAGACAATCCGGAATTTGCCCGTTGTGTGGAGTTGTCCCTTCCTATGCTATCAAGAGCACAGTTTCTGGGCCAACTGATGCGCAACTACAAAAATGCCATTGCAGTCAGCGGAACCCACGGCAAGACCACAACTTCTTCCATGGCATCCGAAATCCTGATGGCTGCGGACTTAGATCCCACCCTTTCCATCGGCGGTATTTTAAAAAGCATCAACGGCAATATCCGCGTGGGAGGCTCGGACGTTTTTTTGACGGAAGCCTGCGAATATACTAACAGCTTTTTAAACTTCTTCCCAAAGATTGGTATTATTTTAAATGTGGAAGAAGATCATATGGACTTTTTTAAAGATATTCACGAAATCCGTGAATCTTTCCATAAATTTGCAAAATTAATTCCTTCCGACGGTATTTTATTGATTAACCATGAGATTGAAGGGCGCGAAATTATTACCGCTGATTTGGACTGTCCCGTAAAAACCTTTGGTTTTATGCCGGAATGCGACTACCATGCTTCCGATTTAGAAATCGATGACCATGGAAACTATCACTTTAACTTCCATACTCCCGACGGCAAAACACAGGAAATCATGTTGGAAGTCGTAGGAAAACACAACGTATGTAACGCCTTGGCGGCACTTGCCATGGCAGACTTTTTGAACATTCCTTTAGAAACTGCCGCAAGAGGGCTTCAAGCTTTTACCGGCACTGACAGGCGTTTTGAATTTAAGGGCAGCATCGGCGGTGTCAACATTATTGATGATTATGCACATCACCCTACGGAAATCGCAGCAACTTTAGAGGCCGCAAAGAACTATCCCCACCAGCATTTATGGTGTGTTTTCCAGCCTCATACATACACCAGAACCAAAGCATTCCTTACAGAATTCGCAGAAGCTTTATCCAAAGCTGAGCATGTGGTTCTGGCAGATATTTATGCAGCAAGAGAAACCAACACTTTAGGCATAAGTTCCAAAGATTTACAAAAAGAAATCATTAAATTAGGCGGCGACTGCAAATATTTCCCCTCTTTTGATGAAATTGAAAATTTTTTATTAGAAAATTGTATCCCCGGGGACCTGTTGATAACTATGGGTGCCGGAGACGTAGTAAAAATCGGAGAAAATCTCCTTGGCAACTAACTTATCCACATTATCCACAGATTTTTGGAAGATTTTTCTTCCACAAGGTCTGTGGATATTTTATGTTTACATAATATTTTTACAAACTCCGGTTTTATGCGATTTTTAATCGTTTTTATGAATTATGTGGACTGGGTTTGAGACTATTATCCACATTGTCCACAAAACCCGCAACCCCAGTAAAATCAAGGCTTTCCGGCAATTTTACCTATTCCTTTTTTGAAAAGACTGTGTTATAATCACTCTTGCTTTAAAAATTATATTCGGACAACATTTTGCTTGTCCGGATTTCAAGGGGATTATATATGAATCGGATTATGCTCTATCAGGATGATGCATCGGGACTGACCGGTGTGTCTAACGTGTTCATCGATTCTTTTATGAAAGATGCTAATGACGCACAGTTAAAAATTTACTTATATTTAATCAGAATGTTCTCGTCGAATATGCCGGTCAGCATTTCGGATATGGCAGACAAGTTTAACCATACCGAGAAGGAAGTAATCCGTTCTCTTCAGTATTGGGAACGTATGAAATTACTTTCTTTGGAATATGATGATTGTCGCAACATTATCGGAATCCGTTTGCAGGCACCTGTGGCAGGCAGCAACGGCGAACCGGTTGCCAAACCTTTGGCTCCCATTGTTACAATGGTCCCTGCTACCGCAGAGAAGGTTACACCTGTCAAAGAAACCGTGGCAACCCGAGTTGCACCCGAGAAACCTTCGTACTCCGCTGATCAGTTACGTACATATAAGGATAACGAAGAAATCGGCGAAATGCTTTGCGTCACTGAACAGTATTTAGGTAAAACCTTAAGTCCTACAGACCTAAGAAGCATTCTCTACATTCATTTGGAACTTGGCTATTCTATGGATATGCTGGAAGCGTTGTTGGAATATTGTTTAGAACGCGGCAAAAAGGAAATACGCTATATCGAGAAAACGGCCATGGGTTGGTACGAACAAGACATCAACACCGTTGAACAAGCCAAGGCGGGCGTTAGCAAATATGACAAGACTATCTACTCCGTTATGAAAGCATTGGGCAAAAACGGCACCCCCACTGCCAAGGAAGTGGATTATATCAATAAATGGACCGGCAGTTTCGGTTTTACTATGGATATTATTTTTGAATGTTGCGAACGCACTGTACTGGCTGTTGATACTCATCGTTTCGAGTACGCAGACCGCATTCTTTCCAATTGGAAAACCCAAAATGTAACTACCATTAAGGATGTTAAGGAATTGGATAAAGCTTTTCGCAACAAACCGAAGAACGGTAGCAGCGGTAACGGAGCAGGCGGTTCCGGCAGAAGCACAACCAAATTCCCTCAGCAGGATTATGATTTTACAGCTTTAGAGAAAGAAATTCTCAGCAATTAGAGGAGATACGACGTGGCACTTACCAACGCACAATATGATACTATTATTCAGGGTTATAACCGTCGTCGGCTTGATTCCAGAAAACTTCAGGAAGAACGC
>JAZQGY010000006.1:0-1540 GCA_045540295.1 Clostridia bacterium | reverse complement strand
ATGAAGGAAACGCCACCTTCGGTAGCCAAAGCAATTGCCATTTTCTCGCCGGAAACGGACTGCATGATAGCAGAAACCATAGGAATATTCAGGCTCAGCGGGCACTCTTCCTGACCCTTACGGTATCTAACCAAGGGGGTCTTCAAGCTAACATTAGTAGGAACACATTCTGCAGAAGAGTAACCGGGTACCAGCAAATATTCGCTGAACGTACGAGAAGGTTCGGGAAAATAATAAGCCATTGTGAGAATCTCCTTTTCGTTTAAATGTGATTTTATGTATTATATCAAGCACTTTCGAGTTGGTCAACCCCCGTTTTGTGACAAACCGAAAGTCAAAAAAAGGAGAAACATAAGCGATTTGCATAAAAACCGTAGAAGCTAACTGCAAACAGGCTCTTGAAGACTTGCATAAGCAGTAACCCCGCAGGGCGGGAAAAGGATTTCGGCTTTCCTTCTTCAAAGATCCGTCGCCACCGTCTATTTTCGCCTTTGGCGAGGAGATCGCATAAATAAAGGGCTGCAGCGATTGAAGGAAAAATAACGAACTTTTTTTATTTACAAAAATAGACTTTAGGTTCAATGAATTGCATAATGGGCTTTGCAGGGAAATATTCCCGAGTTTAGCGTAAATGATTCGCTTTGTTTTCTGTAATTTGGCATAGTAGGATAAGAGACCGGGTTAAAGATAAATTCAGGTTTTGATACCGAATAAGGATCAGATCTCCACCGATTGTTTGACCGGGGCGCCGGGGTTTCGAAGGTTTTTTATCCGTTTTATAAAACTATGCATTATGCGCCCCGGATTTTTCTTGAATTTAGGAGGATATATGGAAAAATTTCAAGTATGGGTTGATCTAAAAGATAAAAGATATGCTAAACGTCTGGTGGAATTCTTAATGCTTCGCTACGGTGAAAGTATGCAGGTTGAGCTTCTAAATGATGGGGAGAAAAAACCGGATTTGGAGAGTATTCTGCTGACTGATCAAGAGCAAAGAAAAAATGAATATGGGCAGATTTTATGGGTATCAGCAGAGGAAGGATTAAATCCGTATCAGTCCGGACACAAGATTGCCAGAGAAATTTTAAAAAAGAAGGAAGCATGGCACTTGAATGAGGAGATGCTGAATTTTGGAGGACAATCGGGGGAGTGGGTCAGTGTTTATTCGCCCATTGGCGGTGTGGGAAAAAGTACGCTGGCCATGGGATTGGCAGACGTGTTAGCACAAAAAAAGAAAGTACTTTTTTTATCTTTGGAAGGACCTTCAGCCTGGTCGATGTATTTTCAGTATCCGTTAGCATATAATCTGTCGGATTTCTTCTACTGCTTTTTGATGGGAAATAAAGAGGAATGGATAAAGCAAATTAAAGAAATGACATATAGGCAAAAGAACGGTGTATATTTTCTTTCACCTTGTTTGTATCCTGACGATCTGCTGGAAATGCGCGACAGTGAAGTGGTAGGCTGGATGGAACTTTTGAAGGAAAATTTTGAGTATGTGGTGGCAGATCTAAGCTGTCAGATGATCAGGCCTCTTCGG
>JAZQGY010000005.1:0-66981 GCA_045540295.1 Clostridia bacterium | reverse complement strand
AAAAAAATCGGGTTATGAGACAGACGAGCGTGGCTCGTTGGGCAATGGTCACGAACGCCGCGAGGCGGTCCGAGAGAGTGACCATTGGTGCAGCGGTCAAAACTGCGTCGAGCGGATAGCGAGACAAAAGCAGGTTTGGGCACCGCAAACCGGCGCGAAGCGATAATCCCGAAGGTCGGTGGTTCAAATCCGCCTCCCGCAACCATAAAGGCACTTCTTAGGAAGTGCCTTTTTCTTTTATGAGAAATGAAACGTTATCAAAAAAATCGGGTTATGAGACAGACGAGCGTGGCTCGTTGGGCAATGGTCACGAACGCCGCGAGGCGGTCCGAGAGAGTGACCATTGGTGCAGCGGTCAAAACTGCGTCGAGCGGATAGCGAGACAAAAGCAGTTTTGGGCACCGCAAACCGGCGCGAAGCGATAACCCGAAGGTCGGTGGTTCAAATCCGCCTCCCGCAACCATAAAGGCACTTCTTAAGAAGTGCCTTTTTCTTTTAAAAGGAATGTATCTTTTTAAAAAAATCGGGTTATGAGACAGACGAGCGTGGCAAAGAAAAAACCGTTGAGAATATCTCAACGGTTTTTGTTTTTTTAATGTATTTATTTCTTCTTACCGAATAAGCCTTTCACAAATCCAAACAAGTTTTTGCCGTCTTCCACCACATTGGATACCCGGGTAAACTCGTCAAAGGTACCTGATTCAATCATGGCTTTTCTGCCTTGGGCAATCAGTTCTTCTTCCACTTCCACGGCCAGAGAGTCTGTCACATCGTCTGCAATTTCTTTGCCGAGATTTCTTCCGCTTTCTTCATTGATTTCTTTGGCAACTTCTTTGGAGTACGCTTTTTGTTCTTCCGTCATGGTAACAGGTTTGGGAGTACATTTGGGAAGCAGGGCATTGAATTTTGCGGAGAGTCCGCCGGAAGCGAAAGCACTTTCAAAATCGGTAGCGTTGGCGGAGGCTTCTCCTAAAGCACGAAGCTCATTAAGAAAGGCATCTACCTCCGGTTGCACGGATTCGGGAACGGTATAATACTGGGAGAAAAAGTTTTCCCTTGCCATAACACAGCTTTTTACATCTTCTGTCATAATAAATCCTCCTTTTTTATTTCCTTTTTTCAGTATATCACAGATTGTTTTCATTGTCTATTATCATTTTGAATAATATTGGAAGGAATTCTTTATGAATGGTGTCGGTTTTTCTTTGGGAAAAAAATTCCTTTTTTTATGACACAGATGTTGACAAATCAACATCTGTGTGTTACAATGTAGATGTTGATTTGTCAACATCTACATAATTATGAGGAGAGAATACAATGATTGGGCGTTTTGAAAACTTTTCATTAGGCTTATCTCAGTTGACTTCCGCCTGGAATAAAATTGCAAATGATGAACTGAAGCCATTCGGATTAAAAGGCAGAGCTTCTGTGTATATGATTGCATTATATAAAAGTGAAGAAGGGTTGACCGGTGCCAACTTATCGGAAATTTGTCACCGTGACAAAGCAGAGGTTTCCCGCGTGGTTTCCGAAATGGAAAAAAAGGGACTGGTAGTAAAAGAGCAGGGTACCGGCAACGGTTACCGTGCCAAAATCCGTTTAACAGAAGCGGGAAAGAAAGCTACCTATGAGCTTCGTGAAAGAATCAAGCTTGCCGTGGAAAAAGGCGGGCAAGGCTTAAGCGACGAAGAACGTGACCATTTTTATCTTGCCTTGCAAGTGATTGCAAAGAACTTAACGGACATTAGCGAGAGAGGGCTTTAAAATATAAGGAGATTTTTATGAAAACAAGAATTATTATCGATTCTACCGCAAATTTAAAAAAAGAACGCAGAGCTTTGACCACCGTGATTCCGTTGACTGTTCGTTTTGGAGAGGAAGAATACATTGACGGCGTTACCATCACCAATGAGCAGTTTTACGAAAAGTTGGAAACAGTGGATCAACTTCCTACAACCAGTCAGGTTGCTCCTGAAGAATTTCGCAAAGAGTTTCAGAAAGTGGCTGATGCCGGCGATGAAGCGGTTGTGATTACTGTGGCATCCGGACTTTCGGGTACCTGCCAGAGTGCCAATATTGCCGCAAAAGAATTTGACAATATCTATGTAGTGGATTCCGGAAATGTTGCAGTGGGCTCCGGTATTATTGTGGAATATGCACTTCGTCTGGCGGAAGCAGGAAAATCCGCAAAAGAAATCAAAGAAATTTTGGATGCTGAAAAAGAAAAAGTGCATATTATTGCGATGGTAGATACTTTGAAATACTTAAAAATGGGTGGTAGAATTTCCGGTGTGGTATCCTTTGTGGGTGGACTTTTAAACATTAAACCCATTGTGGAAGTATACGACGGTGCGATTCATCAGATTTCCAAAGCAAGAGGTGCGAAGTTGGGAAACCAGGCATTGATTACCGAAATCAAAAAAGTGGGTGAAATTGATTATTCCAAGCCCGTTTTATTTGGACATAGCGGTCAAACTGATGCCGGTATGAAATTGTTCTTAGAACAGACCAAAGATTTCTGGAAAGACGGAGTTGTTCCCAAAGAATCCATTCTGATGGGCAGCACAATCGGTACCCATGCAGGGCCCGGTATTGTTGCCATTGCATTTTTCGAAAAATAACGAACGTATATTGAACCAGACCAAAATCTAACAGAAGCTCGCTGAGGGTGCGAGCATTCTGTTATTCGATTTCCTTCCTTTTAATGAAAAAAGCGCTTACTTCTATCGTGAAGCAAGTGCTTTTTTCTTATGTAATATGCTTTTGGCTTTATCCCTGTTTTTTGGAAAGCATCACTTTGTCATTTGCAAATTCACTTCCGCTTGCCTGCTCAAACAGTTCTAAAAGTTGGGGAACGGTTAGTTTTTTCTTTTCTTCGCCTGAAATGTCTACAATCACCTTTCCCTCATTCATCATAATCAGACGGTTGCCATATGTAATTGCATCATGCATATTATGGGTAATCATCAGGGTGGTAAGGTTATCTTTGGTGACAATTTCTTCAGTAATTTCCAAAACTTTTTTTGCAGTTTTCGGATCCAGTGCAGCAGTATGCTCGTCCAAAAGCAACAGTTTCGGTTGTTTCAGTGTTGCCATCAGAAGTGTCAGTGCTTGTCGCTGTCCACCGGATAACAGACCTACCTTTGCCGTTAACCGTTCTTCCAGGCCTAATCCAAGAATTTTTAAAAGCTCTTTGTACTCTGCCCGTTCTTTCGCGGTAATCCCTGCCCGTAAGGTTCTTTTTTTGCCTCGTCTTGCAGCGAGAGCAAGGTTTTCTTCAATTTGCATATCAGCTGCAGTCCCTGTCATCGGGTCCTGAAACACTCTTCCTAAATATTTTGCTCTTTTGTATTCCGGAAGATGGGTAATGTCAATTCCGTCAATGACGATGCTTCCGCAATCTACGGGATATACCCCTGCAACCATATTGAGCATCGTGGATTTACCGGCACCGTTACCGCCGATGACCGTTACAAAATCACCTGCCCTAAGATGCAGATTGATGCCGTTCAGTGCCTTCTTTTCATTGATGGTTCCGGGGTTAAAGGTTTTTTCAACATCTGATATTTTAAGCATTTACCCTTCCCCCTTTTTTGTGTTTTCTCATATGTTTTTGGGTATATTGTTCTTTCCAATAGGGAACAGCAAGAAAAATTGCAACAATGGATGCCGACAACAGTTTCATCAGGTTTGCGTCCATTCCCAACGTGATAACCGCTTGGATAACAATGTAATAAATAATAGAACCAAATGCAACAGACACCAGTCGTAGTGCAAAGTTTTTAAAAATTTTGCCAAACAGCGCTTCGCCGATAATGACTGCGGCAAGGCCGATGACAATAGCGCCTTGTCCCATTTTGATGTCGGCAAATCCCTGGTACTGTGCCAAAAACGCTCCGGATAGCGCAACCAGTCCGTTGGAAAGCATAATGCCGAGCACTTTGTTGAAATTGGTGTTAATCCCTTGTGCACGGCTCATATGAAGGTTGGTTCCGGTTGCTCGGATGGCACATCCGGTTTCCGTGCCAAAGAACCAATACAGTGCAGCAATTAAAACAATTAACACAATTCCAACTGTAATCAGCGGATTATGGAAGGCAAACTCCCGAACCCAACGAAGGGAAACCAACAGGTCTGTCTGATTTACGTTGACAGATTGATTTGCTCTGCCCATAATTTTAAGATTGATAGAATACAGCGCAAGCTGGGTGAGAATTCCCGATAAAATTGCAGGGATTCCCATGAGTGTATGCAAAAGTCCCGTAATGGCACCGGCTAACAGGCCTGCCAAGAATGCAAGGAGCATGGCAAGCCATAAATTGCAACCGTTTAAGATGAGCACAACCGCAACTGCTGCACCTGTGGCAAAAGAACCGTCAACAGTAAGGTCTGCAACATCTAAAATTCTGTATGTGATATAAACACCAATCGCCATAATGCCCCAGATGAGTCCTTGAGAGAAGGAGCCGGGCAAGGCATTTATCAGCTGTCCTAAAATTTCCATTTTATTCACTCCACAAAAAACTTTATGAGCCGGAGAGAACGAAGTTCCCCCCGGCTGAAACTATCATGATTAATCTTCAATCGCAACGTATCCTTCTAAAGGAGTAATTCCTAAAGCTTCACAATTTTGCTGATTGTATTTCGGAGTCTGTTTTTCTGCGTATTCAATAGGCATTTCGGAAATATCAGCACCGTCTTTTAAAATTTTAACTGCCATTTTACCGGTTGTGTATCCAAGGTCGTAGTAGCTAATGGAAAGAGTTGCAACGCCACAGCCCGCACAGATACCTTCTTCTCCTGCGATAACAGGAATCTTTTTGGGTTCACAGATGTTATCAATAATACCGGTGTTTTCTGCCACAGTGTTATCGGTGGGAACATAAATCACATCGCTCTTGTCTGCTGCTGTGGTACAAATCTGAGCCAGGTCGTTTGAATCGGTAAAGGGATACAAGGTAGCGGTGATGCCTTTTGCTTCCAGAGCTTCTTTGACCACATCTACCTGATACTGGCTGTTTGCTTCTTTGGAGCAGTAAAGCAGACCGACTTCCTGTGCATCCGGGCACCACTCAAGAATCATTTCTGCCTGCTTATCCAGAGGAGCAAGGTCAGAGGTACCGGAAATATTTCCGCCAACGGTTCCGTCAAAGTTTTTGATTTCCAAAGCTACGCCGTATTCCGTTACGGAAGTACCAAGAATCGGAATATCGCCGGTTGCTGCGGATGCTGCCTGCAACGCAGGGGTTGCATTTGCCAAAATTAAATCCACATTGTTGGAAACAAACTGATTTGCAATGGTAGAGCAGGTGTTGGGGTCGTTCTGACCGTTCTGAACATCAAAGCTTACAGCGTCTTCGCCCAATCCGTCAATCACTGCCTGCATAAATCCGTCGGTTGCAGCATCTAATGCCACATGTTCCACTAACTGAACAATCCCGATTTTATATTTCGCATTGGAATTGTTTGTACCGGAACATCCGGTGAGGGATAAACAACCTACGCACATCATAAGTGCCAATAAGAGAGAGACTACCTTTTTCATTTTGAAAACTCCTTAAATTTTTTTCGCAGTACTCAGCTTTTCTGAGCGCTTGTTTTTCTGTAACACAGTATACACCCTCTTTTAGCATTAGTCAAACGAATAGTTTTAATGTTTACAATCGAAAAAATCGATGTTCGGTAAGCAGTTCGTCAAAAGCTTTTGCACATGGGGTAGTATAAGGGCAAAAAAAAGCACTTGCAACGGTGATACGAAGCAAGTGCTTTTTTCATTTTGATAAGATTAGTAATTTTCGTCCAAGGTCTGGAAAATGTGCATTACAGATTCAAGCTCGCTTTTTTTGTTTTTCTTAAGCCAATCTTCTGAGAATTTTTCCAGCCATTTAGCAGTGTCGGTAATGCGCTCTACAGGGTAGATAGCAACCTTAGCGAGAAGCTCTGCCATGACGGCGATGCCTTCTGCGGAAATCAGCATTTGTTTGCGGAATTCGTCCTGCTTCCAGGTTTGTTTGGATAATTCATCCATTACCTGCTTGCAGGTAGCCTGGATTTCTTTGATGCGCTCGAAGGAAGGAATGTCCACCGGGCGTTTCTTTTCAAATAAGGTGTTGGAATAAGAATTTGCTACAAAGGTGAAACGGATTTCCCACTGAGCATCACTTAAGGTTCTTAAATAGTGATAGCCGTTTTCGTTTTCGTAGAGCAGGTGGTTCACATCTGCTTTAAAGCTGTCGGTAGGCTCGGTTGTTACGGTCCAGCTTTTCGCACCGCCTAATACCATACCGTAGAGGGCAAGCTCAATGGTGCAGGGATTTCCGAAGTCACCCCAGTTGGTGTTTAATACCCCGCAGGCACCGTGACGGTAACCTGCATTAATCATATTGCAAATGTTTTTCTCTTCTTTTTCCACCCATTCTACCACGCCTTCCCAGCTCCAGGTAGCAGGACAGACAATCTGGGGTTTTTTCATAGTTTCAAACAGAGCAATATCGTTTTCGTGGATTTCGGGTTCATACCACCAGTTTAAGTATTCAATACCGTCTGGCAATTCGGCAATTACTTCGGGATGGTGAAGCAGAATGTCTGCCCACATCATGACGGTTTTGCCTTTGGACTGGAGATAGGAAACCAGTTTTTTCACAAAGTCGATATAGAGTTTCCCTGCATCCAGATTCCAATGCTTTCCAATCTGTAAATCAAAGGTTTCGTCACAGCAGATGTTGAATTTATTGGAACGAAACAGCGGCATATACTGATCCATTAAGCTGGTGATTACTTCGAAGCTTTCGGGATTTAATGGGTCGATGGTGTGGTGTGCCATACGTTCCCACCAGGTCATATATTCCTGGGTGAAATTATCAACTTCCCGCAGAAGTTTGTACTGATCTTGCTCTAACAGTTCATACAGATGCCCAAAGCAGGAGAGAGAGGGAATAAACTCAATAAAGTTTTCATAGCAGTAGTCATCCAGCAGACGGATTTCTTCTGCGGTGAAATAACCGGTTTTATCCTTAGTGCCGGCATATTCTTTAAAATCAAAAGAATGTTCCACATAAAACTGCAGAGAATTGAGTTTATAGTATGCCATTTGGTCAATAAGACCTTTTAAGGTTTCCACCTTGGGCACTTTTCCACGGGTAGTATCGTGATAGAATCCACGCTGCGGAAAATCGGGACAGTCTTCAATGGAACACTGGGGAATATTTTCATGGGTGAAAATCTGACGGAGTGTTTGAATACCGTAGAAAGCACCTTTGGCACTTTCTCCGATAATTTCTGCTTTGTCGTCGGTTAACAGCAGGGTGTAGCCCTCGGTATCACGCATACCGTAGGTCACAGTCAGAGGGATACCGCCGTCAGACAGGGGCAGTTTTTCTGCTGCCTTTTGTAATCTGGAATCGGTCAGTAGCCCGGTGAGAGACAGCGTTTTTTTCTGTATGTAAGCCGGAAATTCTACCAGCTTTTTGGGAGTGGGAATCAAATGAAGCATGGTTGTTCTCCTTTTTTTGGATTACTCAAATTTGTAGGAATAAATGTCGGCACTGCGCATGGTGAAACGCAGACGAATGACTTTGCCTTGCAGAGATGATACATCCTTACTGTCACCAAAGTACACGGTTCTGTCGGTGGTGTTACCAAACAGTTCGCAGCTGTGCCAGCCTTCTAACGGTTTGTTGTTTGCATCCACCACATCCACATAAATCCAGCCCAAAGCGGAGGTGGAGAAGTTTAAGTGCAGTTCGTTTCCGGTAAAGAGGATGGATTTGGTGGTGACCTGTTTTACGTCATAATCTGCGTGATAAGAAGCAAAGCCGTCTAAACGTATGGAATGACGGTACAGGGTAGGCGGGGAGCCGGGACCGGCAAATTCCTGCACGAAGAAGGAAAGCTCGTTTCCTTCCCAAGGAGCGGGCATTTTGGTTTCAATAAAGGGATAAATGGGTGTGGAATAATCGCCGTAGGACCAGTTATAGGGATGTTCCTGCTCCCGCTGGATAAACATTTCGTCGTAACGTTTCCAGTTAAGTGCGTCACGGGAACACATAAACAGGCAGTCGGTGATGGCGGTACCCATTCTGAGTTCTTTGGTCTCGGCACGCTCCCAGCGGAGACGTTTTCCTTCTTCTCCGCCCATTTGCTCAAAGTTTTTGCCCAATGAGGTTCTTTCCACATAGCGCATGGGGAAGCCGATAAACATATGAGGTGCACGGGGATATTTCATAATTTCGTTGGTATAAAGCTGATATTCTTCGCTGTCGCCGTAGTTTAACAGAACAGGCTCCGACCAGTTATGGAAGTCGGTGGAGTGCATATATTTGATGTCACGAACACGGTCCTTCATAAACACACGGATAAAGCAATGATATTTCTTATCGTTTTTATCCCACCATGCCACGTTTTGACTGTCAAAACCGCCACGGACTGCGGTATCGGAATCCATTACCAAAAAGTTTCGTTTGAAATGGATACCGTCGGGAGAGGTGTAGCACCACATTTCTCTTTGGCTGAGCCAGTGAGTACGATTGTGCTTGTGGTAATCGTAGCAGAGGGCAATGGCTTTGTATTTTTCTTCCGGCAGACAGTCGGGATTTTCGTCAATAAACACGAAGAAGTTATCAAAGGGTTCGCCGTAATCGTCATTATTGGAGTTGACCAAAATAATATTATTGTCGGTACTGCCGTTGTATTCGTGAATGCCCACATTGGGACGGGTCCAGGTTTTATAATCGGTGGATTCCATCATACAAACGATACGGGTACTGACTGCCCCGTGGGTATTGGGGCGGGAGGCAACATAATACATCCGATAGATATCCCCGTCTTTTACGGTCATGGGATAAGCCACACCTGCAGCTTCCCAGGGAGCATCAAAGGAAAGTGCAAATTCCTTTTTCACGGGGTGATGCAGTTTTAATTGGGCTGTGGTGTGTTCGGGAATAATCATAGCGTCATCCCAGAATACTTCTCTTCGATTTCCAATGTCAATAAACATAGTGTGTCCCTTTCTTTTTTGTCTTTCTATAAGTAGTAAATTGATAAATTATTCAAATTTGTAGGAGTAAATATCGGCTTGTCGCATGGTGAACCGCAGACGAATCACTTTGCCCTGAAGCGACGATACATCCTTGGAATCGCCAAAATACACAATTCTGTCGGTGGTATTACCAAACAGCTCACAGCTGTGCCAGCCTTCCAAGGGCTTGTTGTTGGCATCCAACACATCCACATAAATCCAGCCTAACGCAGAGGTGGAAAAATTAAGATGCAATTCACTTCCCGTAAACAGGATGGATTTGGTGGTCACCTGCTTTACCTCGTAATCTGCGTGGTAGGATGCAAAGCCGTCTAAACGGATAGAATGACGGTATAATTTATGAGGGTTGGGGGAGAAGGAGCCCTCCGGCAGATAGAAGGAGATTTCCTTGCCTTCCCAGGGGGCAGGCATATCGGTTTCCAAGAAAGGATACATGGGGCAGCTGTAGTCCCCGTATGCCCAGTTATGGGTGTGTTCCTGCTGCAAGGGGAAGAACATATCGTCATAGCGTTTCCAGTTTACGCCGTCACGGGAGCACATAAAGATGCCCTCTGTTACAGCGGTACCGATACGAAGGGATAAATTTTCGGCGCGTTCCTTTCGTAAACGGGCTCCCTCTTCGCCGTTCATCTGCTCAAAGTTTTTGCCTAAAGACGGTCTTTCGATATACCGTTCGGGGAAGCCGATAAACATGTGGGGAGCACGGTAATACTTCATAATGTGGTTGGTGTATAGCTCGTATTCTTCACTTTCACCGTAGTTTAACAAAATGGGTTCTGACCAGTTTTGAAAATCGGTAGACTTCATATATTTGATGTCACGGACACGGTCTTTCATAAACACACGCACAAAGCAGTGGTATTTTGCATCATCCTTGTCCCACCAGGCGGTATTGATGCTGTCAAATCCGCCTCTGCCCACAAAGTCGGAATCCACCACCATACGGTTTTTTTCAAAATGGATGCCGTCAGCAGAAGTGTATAACCACAGTTCACGGGGGCTTAACCAGTGAATATGCTCTTTTTCCTCTAAGTTCCGGCAAAGAGCCAGCGCTTTGAATTTTTCTTCCGGTTTGCAGTCGGGATTTTCGTCAATAAACACAAAGAAATTATCAAAGGGTTCTTCCAGAGTTTCGCTTTTCTGAGCTACTAAAATAATGTTGTTTTCTTTGCTGCCGTTGCATTCGTGCAGACCAAGGTTGGGACGAATCCAGTTTCTGCCGTCATGAGATTCCATCATACAAACCACACGGGTGGAATACACACCGAAGGTTTCAGGAATTTCACACACATAATACATCCGGAACAAATCACCGTCTTTCACGGTGATTGCATAGCCAACCCCTGCGGTTTCCCAGGGAGCATCAAAGGTGAGAATGTGTTCTTGTTTGATGGGGTTATGAAGTTTTAATTCTGCGGTGGTATGTTCGGGAATAATCATAGAATCTTCCCAGAAAACTTCACGTCTGCTCTTAATATCAATAAACATGGAAAAGTCCTTTCTTTTATAGCGGTTGCTTGATAGGTTTCGGGGCGTTGCGGGGGTATTTTGGCAAGGTTTTTGCCAATTTTTTTACAACAACGATGTTTCGCTTGTCTTCCGAGTGGGGAAGGGTGAAGGATAACACCGTTTCAATTTCGGAATTTAGTTCTTTTAAGGCTTTTTTGGAGGCTGCAATTTCTTCCTCCACATTGGAGCCTTTTAAGGCAATGAAATATCCGCCCACTTTTACGAAGGGAATGCATAATTCAATGAGGGAGGGCAGCGACGAAACTGCTCTTGCGGTGGCAATATCAAACTGCTCTCGCAAATCGGGGGTTTTGCCCCCGTCTTCCCCACGGGAATGAACGGTGTGTATGTTGGTAAGGGATAATTCCTTAATCACTTCGTTTTGGAACAGTACCCGCTTGTTCAGGGAATCAAGCAGCGTAACCTCTAAATCGGGACGGGCAATTTTTAAGGGAAAGGAAGGAAATCCTGCCCCGCATCCGATGTCAATCACGGAGCCTTGCACCTTTCCCGTTTGCAGAATGGTTAAGCTGTCAATAAAGTGCTTCAATTCAATTTCCGAAGGCTCGGTGATGGCGGTTAAGTTGATTTTTTCGTTCCATTCCCGAAGCATGTCCGAAAATTTTTGGAACCTTGCCAACATCTCCTCCGTCGGGGTGATATTTTGTTCTTTTAAATAGTCTTGTAAGCGTTTTAACATAACAAAAAGATTTCCTTATTTTTTTAGTCCTTCCCATTCCATAAAGGGAATTTTTTGGATTTCAAAAATCCTTCCGTTTAAATAATAGAGGGGATTATCTTTGTCTTTTAAGGTGAAACGGAACCGATAGGCATAAAGATATTGGTATTTGGCATTGAATTTTTTGTTGATTTCGTTTTTTCCGTACTTTCCGTCTCCGATTAGGGGATGCCCGATATGGGAAAAATGGGCGCGAATCTGATGGGTTCTTCCTGTGATTAAATGAACCTCCACCAAGGACACGGGGCAGCCGTGCAGGTTGGTTTCTTTTAACACCCGATAGCGGGTAATCATTTCCTTGTAGCCCTCTTTTTTTCGGTCGGACACATAGACTTGCTTTTTGATTTCGTCTTTATAGTGGTAAGCAGTCATCGTGGTTTCTTTCTGTTTTAAAAAACCGCTGACCAGACATAAGTATTTCTTTTCCGTTTCATTTTGCTTGATGGCTTCGTTTACTGCTCTGAGTGCCACTGCATTTTTTGCAGCAATCACAATTCCGCCGGTATTTCGGTCAATGCGGTTACAAAGGGCAGGGCGGAAGGATAATTCCTCCTCAGGGTTATATTCCCCTTTTTGGTATAAATAGGATAAAATATGAGAAATTAAGGTGTTGAAATTTTCCTGTTCGTCGGTATGTACCACCACGCCCACTTTTTTGTGGATGAGCATAATGTTTTCATCTTCGTACACAATATCCAAGTCGGGTTTAATTTTTAAGAAAGAATTCTCGTTTTCTTTCGCATCAAAGAACAGTTCGTCGTTGACGTAAAACTCCAGCACATCCCCTTCGGTCAGCTTATAGGAGATTTCTTCCTTTTTGCCGTTTACTTTAATCCGCTTTTTCCGAAGGTACTTATAGATCAGTGAATCGGGAGCAAATTTCAGCACTTTTTTGATGAATTTATCAAGTCGTAAGCCCGCATCATTGCGGTTCACGGTGAATTTTCTCATAGCATCCTCTCAGTAATCAAAATAGATACATACATCATAACAGATTTTTCCAAAAAAATCAATAGAAAAGCTGTAAAAATACAAGGAGTTTTTTCAGGAATTTTGTATAATTCTTTTCCCGAAAACCAAAAATATTGATAAAAATATAACAATTTTTTATTTTTTTCCAAATACCCCTTGAAAATCGGGAGAAAATGTTGTAATATAGTATATGGCAGAATTTGGCTGCTTTTTTCGTGTGCATAAAAATTTATTATATAAACGAAGGAGACATACTCTCATGAAAAAGACCATTGAAGATATTCAGGTAGCAGGCAAAAAAGTCCTGGTTCGTTGCGACTTTAATGTTCCCCTGGATGAAAACAAAAATATCACCGACGAAAACAGAATCAACGGTGCATTACCCACCATCAAATACTTAATGGGGCAGGGTGCAAAAGTGATTCTTTGCTCTCATATGGGTCGTCCCAAGGGCGAATTCAATATGAAATATAGCTTAGCTCCCGTTACCAAAAGATTATCCGAAATCTTAGGCAAAGAAGTAAAATTGGCAGAAGATGTGATTGGTGACAGCGCAAAAGCATTGGTAGCAGATATGAAAGACGGCGACGTTATCTGTTTAGAAAACGTTCGTTTCCATAAAGAAGAAGAAAAGAACGATCCCGAATTTGCAAAAGCTTTAGCATCTTTAGCTGAAGTTTATGTAAACGATGCGTTCGGTACCGCACACAGAGCACACGCTTCCACCGCAGGTGTTGCTGACTATTTACCTGCAGTTTGCGGTTACCTGATTCAGAAAGAAATCGACATCATGGGCAAAGCTCTGTCTAACCCCGAAAGATCTTTCGTTGCAATCTTAGGCGGTGCAAAGGTATCCGACAAAATCGGCGTTATCAATAACCTGATTGAAAAGGTGGATTCCTTAATTATCGGCGGTGGTATGGCATACACCTTCTTAAAAGCACAGGGCTATGAAATCGGTAAATCCATCTGTGAAAACGATAAACTAGACTTAGCAAAAGACTTACTGGCAAAAGCAGAAGCGAAAGGTGTAAAAATGTATCTGCCTGTTGATACCGTTGTTGCAGACGGTTTCTCCAACGATGCAAACTTCAAAACCGTTGATTCCAAAGCAATTCCCGCAGACTGGGAAGGCTTGGACATCGGTGCAAACACCATTGCACTGTTCTCCGATGTTGTAAAAAATGCAAAAACCGTAATCTGGAACGGACCTATGGGCGTATTTGAAATGTCTAACTTTGCAAAAGGCACCATCGCAGTGGCAGAAGCAATTGCAGCAAGCGATTCCATCTCCATCATCGGTGGCGGTGATTCTGCAGCAGCTGTGGAACAGTTCGGCTTTGGCGATAAAGTAACTCACATTTCCACCGGTGGCGGCGCTTCCTTAGAATTTTTAGAAGGTATCGTTCTGCCCGGTATTGATTGCTTAAACGATAAATAAGGTACTGTGTACGGCATATTTTTTGCGTACAGCATAAATTGATAGAAAGCGAGATTAAAAAAATGAGAACTAAATTAATTGCAGGCAACTGGAAAATGAATAAAAAACCTTCCGAAACCGCAGAACTGATCAACTCCTTCAAAGGCGCGGTTGACGGTGCAAACTGTGACGTTTTGGCTTGCGTGCCCTTCGTTTGTATTGCAAATGCAGTAGAAGCTGCAAAAGGCACCAAATTAAACATCGGTGCACAGAACCTCCATTTTATGGAAAGCGGTGCATACACCGGTGAAGTAAGCGCAGATATGTTATTAGACATTGGCGTAACCTACGTTGTAATCGGTCACTCCGAAAGAAGAGAATACTTTGCAGAAACCGACGAAACCGTAAACAAGAAAACCGTGAAAGCATTGGAAAAAGGTATCGTTCCTGTTGTTTGCGTGGGTGAAAAATTAGAAGACCGCGAAAAAGGCATCACCAACGATTTAATTAAAGATCAGGTTGTAAAAGCATTTGCAGGAATTTCCGCAGATGATGCGAAAAAAGTAGTTGTTGCATACGAACCCATCTGGGCAATCGGTACCGGCAAAACTGCAACTGACGAACAGGCAGAAGAAGTTTGTGCATTTATCCGTGCTTGCTTAAAAGACTTATATTCTGCAGACGTTGCTGACGTGGTAAGAATCTTATACGGCGGCAGCATGAACGCAAAAAATGCTGCAGGTCTCCTTGCAATGCCCAACATTGACGGTGGCTTAATCGGCGGTGCTTCCTTAAAAGGCGAAGACTTCACCACCATTATCAACGCCTGCAAATAATGGCATCAGAAAACGGAACTTATTTAAGATTAAAGAAAATGGCAAGTGATATCAAAAAGAGCACTTGCCATTTTCCAAAAAAGAAAGGAAAATCGGTATGAAAAAACCTGTTGCATTACTGATTATGGACGGTTACGGCTACAATCCCGAAAAAGAAGGAAATGCTATCAAAGCCGTGCCTAATAAATATATCGACACCCTGATTGCACAGTATCCCAACACCTTAATTGATGCCAGCGGTATGGCAGTTGGTCTGCCCGAAGGTCAGATGGGAAACTCCGAAGTTGGCCACACCAATATCGGTGCAGGAAGAATTGTGTATCAGGAATTAACCCGTATCACCAAAGCCATCAAAGACGGCGATTTTTTTAGTAATGATGTGCTTCTCTCTGCAGTTGAGAACTGCAAGAAAAACGGCACCGCACTGCATCTGATGGGACTTCTGTCTGACGGCGGTGTGCATAGCCACAACACCCATCTGTATGGTTTGCTGGAAATGGCGAAGAAAAACGGTTTAACCGAAGTATATGTGCATTGCTTCTTAGACGGCCGTGACGTTCCGCCTTCTTCTGCAAAAGAATATTTAGCACAGTTAGAAGACGAAATGAAACAAATCGGCGTAGGTAAAATTGCCACCATTATGGGCAGATACTATGCAATGGACCGAGATAACCGTTGGGAACGTGTAGAAAAAGCATACAATGCCATGGTAAAAGGTGAAGGCGAAACCGCAAAAACTGCTGACGAAGCTATCACTGCATCTTATGCGAAAGAAGTGGTAGACGAATTTGTTCTGCCTACCGTGATTGACGGGGCAAAAGCTATTTCCAAAAACGACAGTGTGGTTTTCTTTAATTTCCGTCCCGACAGAGCAAGAGAAATCACCCGTACCTTTGTGGATGAAGAATTTTCCGGTTTTGAAAGAGAATTCTTCCCCTTATTCTATGTTTGCATGACTCAGTACGATGCAACCATGCCTAATGTATCTGTAGCATATAAGCCCCAGAGTTTAAAAAATACTTTTGGAGAATATATTTCCGAAAAAGGCTTAAAACAGCTTCGTATTGCAGAAACCGAAAAATACGCTCACGTAACCTTCTTCTTCAACGGTGGCGTGGAAGCGGAATTTCCCGGTGAAGACAGAGCATTGATTGCTTCTCCCAAGGTTGCGACCTATGACCTGCAGCCCGAAATGTCTGCCTGCCCTGTAACCGAAGAAGTATTAAAACGAATCGAATCCGACAAGTACGATGTGATTATTTTAAACTATGCAAACTGCGATATGGTTGGTCACACCGGCGATTTTGATGCAGCAACCAAAGCGGTAAAAACCGTGGACGGCTGCATGAAGAGAACCGTGGAAGCAATTCTTGATAAAGGCGGTATCGCCGTGATTACTGCAGACCACGGTAACGCAGACTTAATGTTCTCCGAAGAAGAAGGCGTTGTGACCGCACACACCACCAATCCCGTTCCCTTTATCGTATGCGGGGCAGGGGATATGGAACTAAGAAAAGGCGGTTGCTTAGCAGACGTTTGCCCCACTATGTTAGACTTAATGGGACTTCCTCAGCCGGAAGAAATGACCGGCTCCAGCCTGATTGCAAAGTAAGATGAAAAAGCTGTTTGAAATTGTCAAAAATCTTTTTTTGAAAAAGGATTTTATGCTGTTTGTGGGAATCGGTGTGGTAAACACACTGACAACAATTGTGTTATCTGCTTTGTTAGCAGATATTCTTGGCGTGAATCCTGCCTATGTGGTAGGATATTTGGCAGGATTTTTTGTATCCTATTTGTTAAACAGCCGATTCACCTTTTGTGAAAATCTTGCTTGGGACAAGCTGGCAAAGTATGCCCTTGCCACTGTGCCGAATTTTCTGATTCAGAACGGCGTGGTGATTGTGGTTTACAATCTTTTAGGCTGGCATCACTTGATTGCGTCTGTTTTAGCGGCAGCAATTGGTGTTCCCGTAACCTTTTTACTGCAAAAATTCTTCACTTTTAAAAAGAAATAACCTAAAAAAGCTCGCAAGAAAATCCTTGCGGGCTTTTTTATCGGAAAAGCGCTATCAAAAGAAATTGTCCGTTTTTCATAAAAAAGGAAAGAAAAAGCCAAAAAGATTCGTTGGTGTTTTTTTGGAAAAATGGGTTGCATTTTGATAAAAACTAATGTATAATACAAGTGTCTTATGATAAAATGCAGTATTTTTTTCAATGACTATAAAAAAATAGCAGAAACATAGCAAAAAATAGCAAAAGATAGCAAAAGATAGCAACAAAGTAAAGGAGAGAACATTATGGGTGGAATTTTTGGCGTTACTTCCAAGGAAGATTGCGTGCTGGATTTATTTTTCGGCACCGATTATCATTCTCATTTAGGCACCAGACGAGGCGGACTTGCAGTTTTGGGCAAAAACGGCTTTCAAAGAGCCATTCATAATATTGAAAATTCTCCTTTCCGTATAAAATTCGGCCGTGACTTGGAGGAAATGGAAGGGATCTACGGCATCGGCTGTATTTCCGACACTGAGCCGCAGCCTTTGATTGTCCGCAGTCACTTAGGCAATTTTGCCATCACCACTGTGGGCAGAATCAATAATGCAGACGAGTTGGTAAAACTGGCGTTTGACAAAGGAAATCCTCATTTTCTAGAAATGAGCGGCGGTCAGATTAATCCCACTGAGCTTGTGGCATCCTTAATTAACCAATGCGATTCCATTCCCGAAGGCATCCGTTATGCTCAGGAAAAAATTGACGGCTCCATGTCCATGCTGGTGTTAACTGCAAAGGGGATTTATGCGGCTCGTGACCGAGTAGGGAGAACTCCCTTAATCATCGGAAAAAAGGAAAATGCCCGTTGTATCACCTTTGAAAGCTTTGCGTATTTCAATTTGGGATACACTTTAGAAAAAGAACTGGGCCCCGGTGAAATTGTTCTGGTTAATCCCGACGGAATCCAAACCCTGCGATCCCCCGGCGAAGAAATGAAAATTTGTAGCTTTCTTTGGGTGTATTTTGGTTATCCCACTTCCACCTACGAGGGCGTGAATGTGGAAAAGATGCGTTATAACTGCGGAGAACGTCTTGCTATGCGGGACGATGTGGATGCTCATATGGTGGCAGGAGTTCCTGATTCCGGAACTGCTCATGCCGTGGGTTATGCCAATAAATCTGATATTCCTTTTGCAAGACCCTTCATTAAATATACTCCCACCTGGGCACGTTCCTTTATGCCTCAGGTACAGACTGAACGAAATAGAATTGCCAAAATGAAGCTGATTCCCGTGGAAGAGCTGATTCGTAACCGGGATATGGTGTTGATTGATGATTCCATTGTCCGTGGTACCCAGCTTCGGGAAACTGCAGATTTTCTTTATCAAAGAGGCGCAAAACAGGTGCATATCCGCCCTGCCTGCCCGCCCATCATGTTTGGCTGTAAATACTTAAATTTCTCCCGTTCTACTTCCGATATGGATTTGATTGCCCGTCGCATGATTGCACTTCGGGAGGGAGAACAGGTAGATGAAACTACTTTGGCAACCTACACCGATCCCGACCACGAAAATTATCATGAAATGGTAGAAGCTATCCGCAAAGAAATGGGCTTCACCACCCTAAAATATCATCGCTTGGATGATATGGTGGAATCTATCGGTCTGGACAAATGTAAGTTATGTACCTATTGCTGGGACGGCAAAGAATGCCCCGGGAAGTGTAAGTAAAAATGGCGCCAAATGAATGAATCGTCCCGCTCGCAGTATAATATATACAGCTTCGGGTCCGATTTCTCCATTTTGCATCCATTTTTCCATTACACTTAATGTGCGTAAAATGGCGCCAAATGAATGAATCGTCCCGCTCGCAGTATAAAATATACAGCTTCGGGTCCGATTTCTCCATTTTGCATCCATTTTTCCGTTACACTGATGTGCTAATAAAATAACCTAAAATAAAAACCGCAAGAATAAAAAATTCTTGCGGTTTTTTGTTTTGAAAGAAAATTGTGGACAAAATGAGATAACTATGTTATAATAATTATGCTAGACACAATTTAATCAATATACTGGGTGAGGTATATGTATTTTCCGAAAAGCGTACGCTAAGATAAAAGCGTACTGCTCTGTTTTGCTTTTCGGAAAGTATATTGATTAGTGTCTAGCAGCCTATCAATCAGAGTAATGTGCGTTTTTAGTGCATCACTCTGCAAGATGGGTGATGCATTTTTTATTTGGGTTGCTCATTTTGAGCGGAAAGGAAGATTGTATGAAAAAATTGATTGCTCTTTTACTTGCAATGCTACTGCTTGGCACTTGGTTATCGGTATCTGCTGAAACCTCGGCTTTACCGCAAGGGTTAGCAACAACTCAGAAGCAGTATGCTGACCTGATTGCTACCGCGATTCAACAGTCCGAATACACGGAAGAACAAATTGATAAGGAACATATCTTCATCATCGAACATACCAGCCCGAATCAAATGCGCAATCAAGAGGATGCCATTTGGCTGTATGTGGCGTTGCCGATTCTTGGCACCTCAGATATTTCCTATGCCCATTTTGATGAGAGTGAATATGTGATGGAGATTACCAACTTTGCAGCGCTGGAGGGAATGCAGGTGCCTTACGGTGACCGGTTAGAGCATTACCTGAAAGCAAATTACTTAACGGAACCTACCCAGGTTACTGATGTTTGGGTGGGAGAACGGGTACACGTTTTTGCATATAAACTGATTTCAGGCGGACTGGAATACATCATTCCCTATTATTTTGCATCGGAGTCTTCTTTTAATGTTATGAACGATGAAAGCTGTAATCTGGAATTGGGCAGAGCGTATCTCACGGATGATTTCCTTACCATTTGCGAATTGGAAGCCGACTTGTATGACGAGTACAGAAGTGCGAACAGCAAAAAAGAGGATTCATACACTCATATTGACAATGAGGGTGAGGTTGTAGTCCAAAAACCGGAAGCAACCAAAGAGCCACTTCCCACAGAAAAACCGGAGGAAGAAAAAGCAGACAAAAAGGTTTATTCCTTTAAAGAATTGACAGGACTTTCCAAAGGAGATATTCATCATATTGCAATTGGCAATGGGGCAGATGGAATTTATTATGCTACTGCATATGACAAGGTTATCACAGAGATATACAATGCCATTCATACCAAAGCATTGATTGTGGATGACAACGAAGATATTCGAGGTGGATTCGGGTATCGGATTCTGTTTTCTGTTGATGAAGACACTCCGTACAATGAAGCAATTACCTACACCATACCCCATGGAATTGCTTTGGGAGAGCATAACTATATCATAACCGAAGAAGAAACATTCCAGATTGCTGTGGAAAAAGTGTATGACCTCATTTCCAATGACTGCAGTGATTGGGCATCCGACAGTGTAACAAAGGCTAAAGACCTGGGATTTATGGAAGGATTGGCAGATTTGTCTTTCAAAGAATCTGTTACCCGGGAACGGTTTTGTGAAATCATATATAATATGCTGATGAATACCGAAACGGTGGAAAATGCCTTTGCGGTTCCTGCTGCCTTACCCTTTAAAGATACATACAGCCATAAAGTTTCCACTCTATACTATGCAGGCATTGTTCAAGGGAAAGGAGACAGATTGTTTGCTCCCGATGATTTTCTCACAAGAGAAGAAGCGGCAACCATTCTGTACCGTGTGGCAGAATTTTTGAAGATGGAAATGCCTCAATCTGTTTACCTTGACGGAATGGAATATTATGCTGATAAGGAAACCATTTCTTCATGGGCATTTGATGCTGTGTTTTATATGAGAGAACTTGGTATTATGATTGGAACCAGCGACACAGAATTTTCTCCCAAAGCAACCTACACTTTGGAACAAGCCGTTGCAACAGTTGTGAGACTGTACGAACGGTAAACATAAAAAGAAGTGCCGAAAGGCAACATTATCATACAAAATATGAAAGAACCCGTCTGAATTTCAGACGGGTTCTTTTTGTTTTGGTACTGAACCTTGGTAACATTTTTGGACTAGGTAATTTTGATGCCAAACGGAAGATGCAAAGAAAACTTGTTTTCCATGCCCGAAGGCGTACCGAGTGTACGTCGAGGGCTTGCATCTTTCGTAACGAAGTGGTTGGCGCAAAATTAACAGTTCAAATTAGTCTTCTTCGGTGTCTACGTATTTGCTATCTGCAATTACTTTTTCAGCAACATTTGCAGGAGCTTCTTCGTAGCGGACAAATTCAAATTCAAATTTGCCTCTGCCCTGAGTCATAGAGCGGAGATCGGTGGAGTATTTTGCCATTTCGGAAACGGGTACTTCCGCATCAATCTGCTGCAGCTTGGAGTTTACGGGAGTCATGCCCATAATTCTTCCGCGGCGTTTGTTGATATCACCGATAACGTCACCCATGTAATCATTGGGAACGATAACCTTTAATGCACCGATGGGTTCCAAGATGCAGGGCATTGCTTCTGCCAGACCTTTCACATAGGCCTTATGAGCTGCCATCTTAAACGCCATTTCGGAGGAGTCAACCGGATGGTAAGAACCGTCATACAGGGTAGCTTTTAAGCCCACCACGGGATAACCTGCCAGCACACCGTGTAAGATACTTTCTCTTAAACCTTTTTCCACAGCGGGGAAGTAGTTCTTGGGAACGGCACCGCCCACAACTCTTTCTGCAAAGATTAAATCGTCTTCTTCATGGGGTTCAAATTCAATCCAGCAGTGACCAAACTGACCGTGACCGCCGGACTGTTTTTTATGTTTACCTTCCGCAGAAACTTTACGTTTGATTTTTTCGCGGTAGGGAACGATGGGTTCCTGCAACGTAAAGTCTACGCCGAATCTGGTTTTTAATTTGCTCTGAATTACTTCCAGATGCTGTTCGCCCACGCCACATAAGATAAACTGACGGGTTTCGGGATCGTTGTAGTAACGGATGGTGGGGTCTTCCTCACGGAGCTTGGATAAACCGGAACCGATTTTTTCTTCGTCACCCTTTTCCTTGGAGATAATTGCCATCTTCACATGGGGAGTGGGTAATTTAATTTTCTTCACTTCCAATTTATCGTTTTTCGCAGCTAAGGTATCACCGGTTTTGGTAACGGCAAGCTTTGCCACACAGCCGATATCACCGGCAATTAATTCTTTGGTTTCTACCTGCTTTTTACCCTTGGGCAGATAAATCTTACCGATTTTTTCTTCTTTATCACGGGTTAAGTTATATAAAGTGGTATCAGCAGTCAATTTGCCGGACAATACTTTAAAGATAGACAGTTTACCGATAAAGGGGTCGGAAATGGTTTTGAATACGAATAATCTGGTGGGATCGGATTCTTTCATTTCCAAAATAACTTCTTCCTCGGTTTCCTGATGGATTGCTTTTTCGGGTTTTGCTTCGTCAGGAGAGGGGAAGTAGTCTTTAATTGCATTCAGTAACCCTTTGATACCGATATCGTGGGTACTGGAGCCAAACATAACGGGAGTGATTTCGCAGTTTGCAACCCCTTTACGTACTGCATTTAAAATTTCTTCGGAGGTGAATTCTTCCCCGGAAAAATATTTGTCCATTAAGTCTTCAGAGGTTTCTGCAATTGCTTCATACATCTGATCTTTAATGTCGGCACATGCAGCTCTCATAGGATCGGTAATCGGGATGTTTTCCTTGGTGGTAAAGTCTCTTGCACGGTCGTGAATCAAATCCACATAACCGGTAACGTAATTATCAACCTTTAAGGGGACATAGAAAGGAGCAACGGATTTACCGAATACTTCTTTTAACTGGTTTACTACCTGGGTGTAGTTTGCATGCTCATCATCAATATCGTTGATATAAATGATTTTGGGCATACTCTTACGTTCCGCATAATCCCAAGCGTTTTCCGAACCAACGCCAACTCCGGATTTACCGCTTACCAAAATAACAACTGCATCCGCAGCACGAAGACCGCAAGCCAATTCTCCTTCAAAATCGAAGAAGCCGGGAGTATCTATAATATTAATCTTTGTATCTTTCCATTCACCGCTGGAAATTGCTGTGGAAATGGAAATACCACGTTTGATTTCTTCGGGGTTGTAGTCCATAACGGTGTTACCGTCTACGATTTTTCCCAGTCTGTCAATTTCCTTCATATTGAGAAGCATCGCTTCTGCCAATGCGGTTTTACCGCAGCCGCCATGTGCTGCCAAAGCAATATTTCTGATGTTTTTTACATTGTAGTCCAAATGAACTCATCCTCTCTTTTTTGGTCTTTTCGCATAATCCAATAAAATACTAGATTCAAACCCCGACGGACAAAGGTTTTGCACCTGCCCAAAAAAACTATGCAGCATATTCTGCAAAAATACCTTCTATCGGTGGGCGGGAAAATTTGTTCCGAACAGGGGAGACGGTATTTATTTGATGATTGATTTTATTATACAATATTCCTTTGAAAAAATCAACTGAAATTTTCACGATATTTTTCTGTTTTTTTGTGCAATTTCAACAAATATATTTTTGCAGATGAAAAATCTGTCTTTTAATTTGAAAAAAAATGAAAAAAAAACTTGACAATCTTGACTTTTAGTGATAATATGATATAACCGCATTTTAATGGAAAAGTGTTCCTATTTATAAAGGTATTTTGACGGATATTCAAAGAATATCAAGCAAAATAACTGGCAATGTTGCACGAAAACATCGGTATTTCTTCCCGAAAAAACGGCGGGGGAATTTCATCCCCAAAAAATTTTTTTGAAAGAAAAAATCGGTGGGTTCCATGAGGTAAATTTTTAGAAGAGGTGATTTTTGTGGTACATCCGGTCCGCTACGGCAATGTAGAGAGAATGAACTACTCCAAAATCGAAAACGTTCTGGAATTCCCCAACCTGATTGAAATTCAGAAAGATTCTTACGAATGGTTTATCAACCAGGGTATCAGAGACGTATTTGAGAGCGTTTCTCCGATTGTGGATCATATGGACAAATACGTGCTGGAATTTGTTGACTACAGATTCGATGATAAGCCGAAGTACTCTGTTGCAGAGGCAAAGAAAAGAGAATCTACCTATTCCGTGCCCCTTCGCGTCCTGATGAGACTGGTAAACAAAGAAACAGGAGAAGTGAAGGAACAGGAAATTTACATGGGTGAATTCCCGAAAATGACCGATTCCGGTACCTTTATCATTAACGGTGCCGAACGTGTTATCGTCAGCCAGGTTGTGCGTTCTCCCAGCATCTATTTTGAAATGCAGAGAGACAAATCCGGGAAAGAACTGTATCTTTCTACCATGATTCCCAACCGTGGTGCGTGGATTGAGTTTGAAACCGACTCCAACGATGTGTTGTCTGTTCGTATCGACAGAACCAGAAAAATCGTTGCCACGATCTTGCTGAAGGCTTTAGGTTATGCCACCAATCACGAGATTGCTGAACTCTTCGATCACGATCCTTTAATCGTGAACACTTTGGAAAAGGACCCTGCAAAGAACACCGAAGAAGCAATTATCAAGATTTATGAAAAACTACGTCCCGGTGAACCCGCTTCCTTTGAAAATGCGAAAAAACTGATTTTAGATTTACTGTCTGATCCCAAGCGTTATGATATCGCAAGAGTGGGCAGATATAAATTCGATAAAAAACTCTCCTTCTACCTTCGTGTAACGGGCAGAGTGCTGGCGAAAGATGTTGTATGTCCCGAAACCGGTGAGATTTTAGGCTCCGCAGGAGATGTAATCACCGCTGAAATGGCAAAAGAGTTTGACCGTTCTCCCGTAAATGCTATTTACCTGAAGTTGGATGACGGCTCCGAACTGAAGGTGATTTCCAACAACACCTGTGATATTACCTATTTCTTCCCCAAAGCAGACACCAAAATCATCAACGAAAAAGTACATTACGGCCTGTTAAAACCCATTTTAGATTCCGATTTATCCGATAAGGAAAAATTAAAGGAAGTTTATCGCCAGAAAAATATTCTGATTACCAAAACCGTTACCACCGATGATATCGTGGGTACTGTCAGCTACCATATTTGTATCGCCAAAGGTGTGGGTACTACCGACGATATTGACCATCTGGGGAACCGTAGAATTCGTTCTGTGGGTGAATTGCTCCAGAATCAGGTAAGAGTTGGTTTGGCAAGACTGGAACGTGTGGTTCGTGAAAGAATGACCGTTCAGCAGGAAACCGACATTTTAACTCCTCAGACCTTAGTAAACGTGCGTCCCGTATATGCGGCAATGAAAGAATTCTTCGGAAGCTCTCAGCTGTCTCAGTTTATGGACCAGACCAACCCCTTAGCAGAGTTGACTCATAAGAGAAGACTTTCTGCATTAGGTCCCGGCGGTTTGTCCAGAGACCGTGCCGGATTTGAAGTGCGTGACGTTCACCATTCTCACTATGGTAGAATGTGTCCCATTGAAACTCCTGAAGGACCCAACATCGGTCTGATTAACTGTTTGTCCACCTATGCCAAGGTGAACGAATACGGTTTCATGGAATCTCCCTACCGTAAGATTGACAAGAAAAAGAAAAAAGTTACCAATATTGTGGAATATTTAACCGCAGACGTGGAAGATAACTACATTATCGCTCAGGCTACTGAGCCGCTGGATTCCAAAGGTTATTTTGTAAACGAAAAGGTAACTGCAAGATTCAGAGAAAACATCATCGAAGTAGACCGTGACCGTGTTGATTATATGGACGTTTCTCCCAAACAGCTGGTTTCTGTTGCAACTGCGATGATTCCCTTCCTGGAAAACGATGACGCGAACCGTGCACTGATGGGTTCTAACATGCAGAGACAGGCTGTTCCGCTGTTAAAACCCGATAGCCCCATTGTTGGTACCGGTATGGAATACCAGGCAGCAGTTGACTCCGGTGTGGTGGTGGTTGCTCAGGAAGACGGTATTGTTACCTCCGTAGATGGTGATCACGTTATGGTGAAAACCGACGAGGGCG
Source organism: Clostridia bacterium (assembly GCA_045540295.1). Taxonomy (GTDB): domain Bacteria; phylum Bacillota; class Clostridia; order UMGS1840; family UMGS1840; genus SIG452. The sequence continues at coordinate 41,529 of JAZQGY010000005.1, read as the reverse complement.
AAGAAAAGAACTATGAACTCATTAAGTTCAAACGTTCCAACCAGAGTACCTGCTTAAATCAGCGTCCTGTTGTGGCAAAAGGGGACAGAGTGACCAAAGGCACCGTAATTGCAGACGGTCCTTCCACTGACCACGGTGAAACTGCACTGGGTAAAAATGCTTTAATCGGCTTTATGACCTGGGAAGGTTACAACTACGAAGACGCTATTTTAATTAATGAAAGACTCATCAGAGATGACGTATATACTTCCATTCATATTGAAAAGTATGAAATCGAAGCAAGAGATACCAAACTGGGTCCCGAAGAAATCACCAGAGACATTCCCAATGTTGGTGAAGATGCATTAAAGGACTTAGATGAAAGAGGTATTATCCGTATTGGTGCCGAAGTAAAACCCGGCGACGTGTTGGTTGGTAAAGTTTCTCCCAAAGGTGAAACGGAGTTAACCAGTGAAGAACGTCTGCTTCGTGCAATTTTCGGTGAAAAAGCAAGAGAAGTGAGAGACACCTCCTTAAGAGTTCCTCACGGCGAATGCGGTACCATTATTGATGTAAACGTGTTCACCCGTGAAAACGATGACGAAATGTCTCCCGGCGTGAATATGATTGTTCGTGTAAATATCGCTCAGAAGAGAAAAATCTCCGTTGGGGATAAAATGGCGGGTCGTCACGGTAACAAAGGTGTTATTTCCAGAGTGTTACCGGAAGAAGATATGCCTTATTTACCCGACGGCAGACCGTTAGACATCGTGTTAAACCCCTTGGGCGTACCTTCCCGTATGAACATTGGTCAGGTGTTGGAAGTGCATCTGGGTTATGCTGCAAAAGCATTAGGCTGGAAGATTGCAACTCCCGTATTTGACGGTGCTGTGGAAGAAGATATCGTATCTGCATTTGAACAGGCAGGTATTGGTTATAACGAAGAATTACTCCCCGAATATGAAAAACGGGAAGCTGAATTCAAAAAAGAAAAAGCAAAATTCGAAAAAGCAAAAGCAAAAATGTCTCCCGAAGAGTATAAAGAAGCTGAAATGGAAATTATGCTCAAAGAGACTGAATTAAAGGAATTCAAAGGCAAGGTTTACGACGGTAAAACCGTGTTGTATGACGGTAGAACCGGGGAACCCTTCGATAACCGTGTTACCGTGGGTTACATGTATTACCTGAAGCTGCATCATCTGGTTGATGATAAGATTCATGCCCGTTCCACCGGTCCTTATTCCTTAGTAACTCAGCAGCCTTTGGGCGGTAAAGCTCAGTTCGGCGGTCAGAGATTCGGGGAAATGGAAGTTTGGGCGCTGGAAGCATACGGCGCTGCTCACACCTTGCAGGAAATCCTTACCGTGAAGTCCGACGATATTGTGGGACGTGTGAAGACTTATGAGTCCATCGTTCGCGGTGTGAATGTTCCTAAGCCGGGCGTACCGGAATCCTTTAAAGTATTGATTAAGGAACTTCAGTCTTTAGGTCTGAATATGAAGGTGTACGACAAGGATAACGAAGAAATCAACTTAAAAGACACCTACAACGATGATGACACCCATCCGATCAGACAGATTGAAAATGAAGATGACCTGATTCAGTATGCGGAACGAAATGACTTCGCAAAAGAAGACGAGGAAGATGATGAAGATCTTATCGAGGTAACCGATTTACCGGAAGAAGATCCGCTGATTCCCGAAGACGAATCCGACTTTATTGAGGACGATGACGATATCGAAACTATTTTAGCAGAAAACGAAGAAAGCATCGACGATATTTTAAACGATATTGAATCGTAACGACTTTACCTGTCCCCGATGCCGTGGGGCGTCGGGGCAGGTGCTTACATGATTACAGGAAAATCGGGTAAAACTTTAGTAAAGGATGAGAGTCAATGTCAAATATGGAATTAAATACAAGCGAAGTAAAAAAAGACACCAAAGTAGAATTCAACAACTTTGAGTCTATTAAGGTTGGTCTTTGTTCTCCCGAAGATGTTCTGGATTGGTCCTACGGGGAAGTTAAAAAGCCGGAAACCATCAACTACAGAACCCAGAAACCGGAAAAGGACGGCTTATTCTGCGAAAGAATTTTTGGTCCCACCAGAGACTGGGAGTGCCATTGCGGGAAGTATAAAAGAATCCGCTATAAAGGCGTAGTCTGTGACCGATGCGGCGTTGAGGTTACCAAATCCAAAGTAAGACGTGAAAGAATGGGACACATTACCTTAGCAACTCCTGTTTCTCACATCTGGTATTTTAAAGGAATTCCCTCCAGAATGGGTCTCCTTTTGGATATTTCTCCCAAGTATTTAGAAAATGTATTATATTTTGCATCTTATATTGTAACTGATCCCGGTAAAAATACCGACCTGGCATTAAATCAGATTCTGTCTAATGCAGAATACCAGGAAGCCAGAGAAAAATACGGCGACAAATTCAAAGCCGGTATGGGTGCAGAAGCAGTTCAAACTCTGCTTCGCAACTTAGATTTAGATAAATTATCCCAGGAACTAAAAGACGAAATTGCGTCTACCACCGGTCAGGGACAGAAACGTACTAAACAGATGAAACGTCTGGAAGCGGTGGAATCTTTCCGTTTGTCCGGCAATAAACCCGAATGGATGATTTTAGAAGTTCTGCCGGTAATTCCGCCGGATTTAAGACCGATGGTGCAGTTAGACGGTGGCAGATTTGCTGCGTCCGACTTAAACGATTTATACAGACGTGTTATTAACCGTAACAACCGTCTGAAAAAACTGCTGGAATTAAATGCACCTGAAATTATTGTTAGAAACGAAAAGAGAATGCTTCAGGAAGCGGTTGACGCTTTAATTGATAACGGCCGTCGCGGAAAACCTGTTACCGGTCCCGGCAACCGTCCCTTAAAATCTCTTTCCGATTTGTTAAAAGGAAAGCAGGGCCGTTTCCGTCAGAACTTATTAGGAAAACGTGTTGACTATTCCGGCCGTTCCGTTATCGTTGTTGGTCCCGAACTGAAAATATATCAGTGCGGTCTGCCCAAAGAAATGGCTTTGGAACTGTTCAAACCCTTTGTTATGAAGCGTCTGCACGATTCCGGTAAAGCACACAACATCAAATCTGCAAAGAGAATGGTGGAACGTGTGAACGACGAAGTGTGGGATATTCTGGAGGAGGTTATTAAAGAACATCCCGTTCTCTTAAACCGTGCTCCTACTCTGCACAGATTAGGTATTCAGGCATTTGAACCCGTTTTGGTAGACGGGAAAGCAATCCGTCTGCATCCGCTTGTTTGTACTGCATACAATGCGGACTTCGACGGTGACCAGATGGCGGTTCACGTACCCTTATCTGCAGAAGCTCAGGCAGAAGCAAGATTCTTGATGCTGTCTGCAAACAACCTGTTAAAACCTCAGGACGGTAAACCTGTTACCGTTCCTACTCAGGATATGATTTTAGGTAGCTATTACCTGACTATCGTGAATGAAGAAGAACATGGCGTAGGCAAAGTGTTCTCCAGCTTTGATGAAGCAATGCTGGCATACGAAAACGGCGTGGTTGGTCTGCATGCACCGATTAAGGTAAGAAGCACCAAAGAAATTGACGGTAAAACCTATTCGAAAGTACTGGATGTAACCGTGGGAAGAATCATCTTCAACAGCTACATTCCCCAGGACTTAGGATTTGTGGACAGAACCAATGAAGATACGATTTTAGATTTGGAAGTTCAGTTCAATGCTGATAAGAAAGCACTGGGCAAAATCATTGAAAAATGTATTGAAGTTCACGGTATTACCGAAACTGCTGTTGTGCTGGATGACATCAAGGCAAACGGTTACAAATACTCCACTCGCGGTGCTATCACCGTTGGTGTTGCCGACATGGAAGTACCCATTACCAAATGGAAGCTGATTCATGAAACCGAAGACAAAATCAAAGACGTTGAAAAGAAATTCAAACGTGGTTTGTTAACCGAAGATGACAGATATAATAAGGTTATTGACCTGTGGACCAAAACTATCGATAACGTTACCGACGCTCTGATGGATAACTTGAAAGCTACCAACCCCATCTTTATGATGGCGGACTCCGGTGCCCGTGGTAGTAAGAGCCAGATCCGTCAGCTGGCAGGTATGCGTGGTCTGATGGCGGATACCTCCGGTAAAACCGTTGAAATCCCCATCCGTGCAAACTTCCGTGAAGGCTTAAACGTATTGGAATACTTTATTTCTTCTCACGGTGCACGTAAAGGTCTTGCCGATACCGCACTTCGTACTGCTGACTCCGGTTACTTAACCAGACGTCTGGTTGACGTTTCTCAGGATGTCATCATCCGTGAGGATGACTGCGGTTCTCACGACGGTCTTGACGTTGAGGCAATCAAAGGTATTGAACCCTTACACGAAAGACTGATTGGCAGATATTTAATCAACGATTTCACAGATCCCGCTACCGGCGAAGTAATCTGTGATACCAATACTATGATTTCTAAGAAAAAAGCACTGGAAATCGAAAAAGTTTGCGAAGCAAACAACATTAAATCCGTTAAAATCCGTTCCGTTCTGGGTTGTAAATCCAAAATTGGTGTTTGTGCAAAATGTTACGGTGCAAACCTTGCCAGCGGTTCTCCCATTTCTATCGGGGAAGCAGTTGGTATTATTGCAGCACAGTCCATCGGTGAACCGGGTACTCAGCTGACCATGAGAACCTTCCATACCGGTGGTGTTGCGGGTGGTGACATTACCCAGGGTCTTCCCAGAGTTGAAGAACTCTTTGAAGCAAGAAAACCCAAGGGCTGTACTGAAATTTCCGAACTGTCCGGTAAGGTTCGTGTGGTAACCGACCATAAGAGAGAAGTTACCGTTGTGTCTGATGACGGGGAAGCAAAAACCTATAAGATTCCCTACGGTTCTCAGATTAAGGTTCAAGACGGCAGCACCATTGAAGCCGGCGATCCTTTAACCGAAGGTCCCATCAATCCCCACGATGTACTCCGCATCAAAGGCAAATTCTCCGTTTGGGAATATTTAATTTCCGAAGTACAGAGAGTTTACCGTCTGCAAGGGGTTGATATCAACGATAAGCATATTGAAGTTATCGTTCGTCAGATGATGAGAAAAATCCGTGTGGATGACAACGGCGATACCAATCTGTTCCCCGGTTCTCTGGTAGATATGGTAGAATTCAACGAACAGAACGAAAAGGTAAGAGCAATGGGCGGCAAAGAAGCTGAGGGCGAAGTGACCTTACTTGGTATTACCAAAGCATCTTTGGCAACCGATTCCTTCTTGTCTGCAGCGTCCTTCCAGGAAACCACCAAGGTTCTGACCGACGCCGCAATCAAAGGAAAAATCGACCCGTTAAACGGTCTGAAGGAAAACGTAATTTTGGGTAAACTGATTCCCGCAGGTACCGGTATGCAGAAATACCAGGATACTGCTTACGCAACAGCAGAAAAGCCTGCTTTGGAAGAAGAACCTGTATTAGTCGCTGAAGAAGCGTAAAAATGTATCCATCCATCATCGGAAATTCTGCACTAGAATTTCCGATGATGGAACTCATTTTTTTCGTTTTTTTCCTTCCAAAGAAAAAAATAAAAAAATTCATAAAAATATTGACATTTTGACTTTTTCGTGCTAATATATCATATTAGAAAGTGGTGTGTTCTTATGCTTTCGGAGTTATCCGGTGAGCAAAAATTAGTCGGCATCAAACAGTGTACTAAGGCAGTAGAAGAGGAAATTGTGTCCTTGGCTTATGTAGCAAAGGATGTGGCTCCTGCTATCGTAGAACCCTTCTTACAGCTGTGTTCTCGGAAGAATATTCCGATTACTGAAGTTTCCACAAAGAAGGAACTGGGTGAGCTTTGCGGCATCGACGTGAAGGCGTCGGTTGCGGTGGTGCTGAAGTAACAAAAAGGGCCTCATTTTCAAAAAAAGTAAAAAATGTAAGGGGAGAAGTCTGCCCTTACACCTATTTTAGTTTTACCAATCTGTTTGTTTTTGCGGTTTTAGAAGCTATTTAAGAACTGTGAAAACAGGCAGATTGCCTGGAAGAACATTTTAATTTTAATGAAAGGAGAAACAAGATGCCCACATTCAGCCAATTAGTTAGAAAAGGCAGACAGGTAGCTGTTACCAAGTCTACTGCTCCTGCTCTTCAGAAAGGCTTAAACACCTTGAAAAAGCAGGCAACTGACATCTCTTCCCCGCAGAAAAGAGGAGTATGTACAGCTGTTAAAACCATGACGCCTAAAAAACCGAACTCTGCACTGCGTAAAATTGCCAGAGTTAGACTGACCAACGGTATTGAAGTGTCTGCATACATCCCCGGCATCGGTCATAACCTGCAGGAACATAGCGTTGTTATGATCAGAGGCGGCAGAGTAAAAGACTTACCCGGTGTTAGATATCATATCATCCGTGGTACCTTAGATACTCAGGGTGTTGCAAACAGAAATCAGTCCAGATCCAAATACGGTGCTAAAAGACCGAAAAAAGCAGCTGCAAAATAAGATAGCCGCATAAGTTATTTGGAAACGATTCGTACTTTGTACGAAAAACAATGAAATAGTGCAAGTGCGAATTTTCGTTATAGTTCATTATAATTAAGATGTTCGTCACCAGCACTAACAAGATAAGCCAATCATTTTAAGATGGCGAAGCTTGAGTACCCGATAAAATTTTATGATTTATCCTTAGAAAGGGGGAAGTACAGTGCCGAGAAGAGGTAATGTAGTAAAAAGAGACGTTTTACCGGATCCGTTGTACAATGATAAAATCGTAACCAGATTAATCAACAACGTTATGATTGACGGTAAAAAAGGTGTAGCCCAGAAAATTGTTTATGGTGCTTTTGAAATTGTTCAGGAAAAAACCGGAAAAGAACCCTTATCTGTTTTCTTAGAAGCAATGAATAATGTTATGCCTTTATTAGAAGTTAAAGCAAGACGTGTGGGTGGTGCTACCTATCAGGTGCCCATCGAAGTTCGTTCTGAAAGAAGACAGACGTTAGGCTTAAGATGGATTACTCTGTATTCCAGAAAACGTAGCGAAAGAACCATGAAAGAAAGACTGGCTAACGAAATCTTAGACGCTATCAACAGCACCGGCGGTGCAGTTAAGAAAAGACACGAAATGGATAAAATGGCAGAAGCTAACAAAGCATTCTCTCACTACAGATTCTAATTTTTTATTAGCAAGTTAAAAATGGGCACAGCGGGAAACCTTTTCCCGTTTGCCTTTACTCCGAAGAAAGGATGTGAGTAAAGCATGGCAAGAGAATTTTCTTTAGAAAAAACCAGAAATATCGGTATTATGGCTCATATCGACGCAGGTAAGACCACTACTACCGAACGTATTTTATATTATACCGGTCGTGTTCATAAAATCGGTGAAACCCACGAAGGTTCCGCAACGATGGACTGGATGGCTCAGGAACAGGAAAGAGGTATTACCATTACCTCCGCTGCTACCACTGCTCAGTGGAAAGGCCACAGAATCAACATCATCGATACTCCCGGTCACGTTGACTTCACCGTTGAAGTGCAGCGTTCTCTGCGTGTATTGGACGGTTCTGTTACCGTATTCTGTGCAAAGGGCGGCGTTGAACCTCAGTCTGAAACCGTTTGGAGACAGGCTGACGATTACAAAGTTCCGAGAATGGCTTATGTAAACAAGATGGATATCATGGGTGCCAACTTCTACAATGTTGTTGACATGATGAAAGACAGACTTGGCTGTAATGCTGTTCCGATTCAGTTGCCTATCGGTGCAGAAGATACCTTTGTTGGTATCGTTGACCTGGTAGAAATGAACGCTCATGTATACTATGATGACATGGGTCAGGACTTAAGAATTGAAGAAATCCCTGCAGATATGAAAGACAAAGCAGAAGAATTCCGCAGCAACTTATTAGAAGCTGTTGCAGAAACTTCTGAAGAGTTAATGGAAAAATATCTGGAAGGTGAAGAATTAACCGTTGCAGATATCAAAGGTGCACTCCGTAAAGGAACCCTGGACAACACCATCGTTCCCGTTCTGTGCGGTACTTCTTACAGAAACAAAGGTGTACAGCTTCTGTTAGACGCTGTTATCGACTATATGCCGGCTCCCACCGATATTGAAGCAATCAAAGGTGTTGACCCGGATACTGATGAACCTACTTGCAGACCTTCTTCCGACGAAGAACCTTTCTCTGCATTAGCGTTCAAAATTATGACCGACCCCTTTGTGGGTAAACTCTGCTTCTTCAGAGTTTATTCCGGTACGATTGATGCAGGTTCCACTGTGTTAAACTCTACCAAAGGTCATAAAGAAAGAATCGGTAGAATTCTGCAGATGCACGCAAACAACAGACAGGATATTACCACTGTATATTCCGGTGATATTGCGGCTGCAGTTGGCTTAAAAAACACCACTACCGGTGACACTCTGTGTGTTGAATCCGCTCCGGTTATTCTGGAATCCATGGAATTCCCGGATCCCGTTATCCGTGTAGCAATTGAACCTAAAACCAAAGCAGGTCAGGAAAAAATGGGTATTGCTCTGGCAAAACTGGCAGAAGAAGACCCCACCTTCCAGACTTACACCGATGAAGAAACCGGCCAGACCATTATTGCAGGTATGGGCGAATTGCACTTAGAAATCATCGTTGACCGTCTGCTTCGTGAATTCAAAGTAGAAGCTGATGTTGGTAAACCTCAGGTATCCTACAAAGAAACTATCCGCGAACAGGTTGACGTAGAACAGAAATATGCAAGACAGTCCGGTGGTAAAGGTCAGTACGGTCACTGTAAAATTATTGTTGAACCTATGGAACCCGGCTTTGGCTACGAATTTGTAAACAAAATCGTTGGTGGTGCTATTCCCAAGGAATATATCCCCGCAGTTGACGCAGGTATCCAGGGCGCAATGCAGGCCGGCGTGTTGGCAGGTTACAACGTTGTTGACGTTAAAGTAACCCTGTATGATGGTTCTTATCACGAAGTTGACTCTTCTGAAATGGCATTCAAGATTGCCGGTTCTATGGCATTCAAAGAAGCTTGCAGAAAGGGTAAACCGGTTCTGTTAGAGCCCATCATGAAAGTTGTTGTAGTAGTACCTGAAGATTACATGGGCGACGTTATGGGTGACTTAAACTCCCGTCGTGGTCAGATTCAGGGTATGGAAGCAAGAAACGGCGGTGTTCAGAACATTACTGCACACGTTCCGCTTTCCGAAATGTTCGGCTACGCAACTGACTTACGTTCCAAAACTCAGGGTAGAGGTCAGTACACAATGGAACCCTCTCACTTCGATGAAGTGCCGAAATCCATTGCAGAAAAGATCGTTGCTACCAGAGCGAAAAAGGACGAAGAATAATCCTTATTCTTGTTAAAAAAAATTATCTTATAAAAAATCTTGAAGCATAGCTTCACGAAGGAGGAAACTATCAATGGCAAAAGCTAAATTCGAAAGAAGCAAACCCCACGTTAACATTGGTACTATCGGCCACGTTGACCACGGTAAAACTTCCTTAACCGCTGCTATTACCAAAGTTCTGGCTATGAAAGGTCAGGCTCAGTACGAAGCTTACGACATGATCGACAAAGCTCCCGAAGAAAGAGAAAGAGGTATTACCATTTCTACCGCTCACGTAGAATATGAAACCGATGCTAGACACTACGCTCACGTTGACTGCCCCGGCCATGCTGACTATGTTAAAAACATGAACACCGGTGCTGCTCAGATGGACGGCGCTATCTTAGTTGTATCTGCTGCTGACGGTCCGATGCCTCAGACCAGAGAACACATCCTGCTGTCTCGTCAGGTAGGCGTTCCCTACATTGTTGTATTCATGAACAAAGCTGACCAGGTTGACGATCCCGAATTACTGGAATTAGTTGAAATGGAAATCAGAGAACTGTTAAATGAATATGAATTCCCCGGTGACGATATTCCGATCGTTAGCGGTTCCGCTTTAGTAGCATTAGAATCTTCTGCTACCGATCCTTCTGCTCCTGAATATGCTCCCATCCTGGCTCTGATGGATCAGGTTGACGCTTACATTCCTACTCCGGAAAGAAAAGCAGACCTGCCCTTCTTAATGCCTGTTGAAGACGTATTCACCATTACCGGTCGTGGTACTGTTGCTACCGGTAGAGTAGAAAGAGGTCAGTTAAAATTAAACGACGAAGTTGAACTGGTTGGTTTAGCTGAAGAAGCTAGAAAAATCGTTGTTACCGGTATCGAAATGTTCAGAAAATTACTGGACTATGCTGAAGCTGGTGATAACGTTGGTTTACTGCTCCGTGGTGTTCAGAGAACTGAAATCGAAAGAGGTCAGGTATTAGCAAAACCCGGTACCATTAAACCCCACACCAAATTCAAAGCTCAGGTATACGTTCTGACCAAAGAAGAAGGTGGTAGACATACTCCTTTCTTCAACGATTACAGACCCCAGTTCTATTTCAGAACTACCGACGTAACCGGTCAGATTAAATTACCCGCAGGCACCGAAATGTGCATGCCTGGTGATAACGTTGAAATGGAAGTTGAATTAATTAAACCTATCGCTATTGAAGAAGGTTTAAGATTCGCTATCCGTGAAGGTGGTAGAACCGTAGGTTCTGGCGCTGTTACTGCCGTTATCGAATAATTAGCGTTCATAAAAAAGAGCTATCGGATTAACTCCGATGGCTCTTTTTTTATGAAAGACGGCTTGAAAAACAGCGCAGAATCCGTGAATCTCACCACTCGGCGTACCTTTTGTACGCCTTCGGGCATGTTCAGGCTTCGCCTTCATTCGATTTCCAAATTCTGCATCTGTTTTTCTTCACCTTACGTTGTGGGAACCTGTGATAATAAAAAACCTCAAAAGCCTTCCCCTTGAGGGGAAGGGGGACCGCTTGCGGTGGATGAGGTGGCGTTGTTATTTCATTGACAGAATTGAAATCTATATCTATATAATAAATTTTAGAATAAACTACTTGTTTTTTTCCATACGTTGTGATATACTAATATTGTCACATAAACTTAATTGAATCATGGAATAGGATTTTTGTATGTTATAGGATACCTATATCCTATTTTGCATACTCTAATTTTGAATTTGTTAAAAATGCAAATTCCATTAATTAGGGTATGTGGAGTAAATCCTATTCTGATTAAGTTTGTGTGACAACAACGGGAGTTTGCATTTTATTGCGTCAACGACCGTTGGCGCATTTTTTATTTGGAAAAGGGTGAGATTATGATTGTTGACGGACCAACCGGAATTGAATTGATTCCCGGAAACGGAGGAAAAGACTGTCCCGGAAATGGCGAACACGGAAACGAAATTTGTTGTGATGAATGTGACTACTTGTGTTGTTGCCTAAACTACAGAGGTCCTCATAACTGTGAGGATTGCGTTCATATTAAATGCCCGAGAAATGTTTTCAATACGGAAGATATGAGATTTAAGATGCAGTAAAAAAGACTATGTGTATTCTTTATTACACATAGTCTTTTTTTCTATAGTTTAATCGTTGTCCATTTTCCTTTTTTAAAGTGAGTCCAGTTTATGACAAGGCGCATAAACTGATCCAGCATCACTCCAATCCAGGCACCGGGAAGTCCAAGTCCTACCGGATAACAGAGAAGATACGTGAGAAGCGGTCGCACAATACCGATGCTTAAAAGAGAGGTCAGCGCCACATACATCGCATCACCGGCACCTCTCAATGCTCCGGTGATAATCACTTGAGAAGTTTGTGCATGGGTGGTGAATGCCATAATAATCATCAGCACCGCACCTTCTTGGATGATGGTCATATCGGTGGTAAACATGCCCACAATTTCACGGCGGAACACAATAAACAACACAAATAGAACCGTGGAAATAACAAGGGCAATTCTCTGGCAGATACTTGCATAAATCCTTGCCATATCAGGTCGTTTGGAACCTAAGGACTGACCTACCAGTGTTGCGGATGCCACAGAAAATCCGTCCCCAAAGCCAAAGGAAATACTCATAATATTCATACAAATCTGGTGAGTTGCAAAGGGAATGGTTCCCAGTCCAGCCACGATTTTGGCATAGATGAAAAAGCCGATTCGCATGGCAACCTGTTCGGCACAGGCACTAAAGCCTACCTTGGAAACAGAGCCCATGGTGGCGCGGTCAAACCGCCATTTTGCTTTGGAAAACAGGCTTAAATACCGCTTTTTGGGAAGAATGGATGCCACCGCCATTAAAAAAGCAACAAAGTTTCCAAGTGCTGTGGCAACGGCTGCTCCCATGACGCCCCATTTGGGAAATCCCCAGGCACCGTTGATGAGAAAATAGTTGAATATCACATTCACGATGTTTGCCGTCAGATTGGTAGTCATGGAAATTCGGGTATTTCCAACCCCTCGCTGTGCCGCATTGATGGCAAGACCGATGGAGTTAAAGAAAATGCCAACCATGATGATACGGAAATATAAAACTGCGTCGTGAATGATGTCGTTGCCGGCTCCTGCGAAGCGAAGCAGCGGTTCTGCAATGACATTACCCAGGGCAAACAGTAAAATTGCTAAGATGGTTGCAATCATCAGGGATTGTTTCATACAACGGTTTGCACCGTCTTGATTCCCTTCGCCTTTTCTTCGGGCAATGACCGCAGTGATTCCTACATTCAGTGAGAAAATCAGAGCTAACAGAATAAATTTCGGTTGATTGGTGATGCCTACCGCTGAAATAGCTTGGGGACTGATGGAGCCCACCATCATAGTATCCACAGCACCGGTTAAGCAGACCAGCACCGATTCGGTCATAGAGGGCCAGGCTAAGTCAAATGTTTTTTTGTATGCTTCTTTTGAGGTGGGAATTTCTCCCGCTTTGTCCTTTTCCTTTAACATATACCGAGTGGAAAAGAGCCGTCTTAATGCTTGCAAAGTATCGTTCCTTCTTTCCCAAATTACCTAAAATTCAATAGAATTAGTATATACCAAATTTTTTCATTTGTCAATTTTTGAGGGAAAAAATGTCTTTCACGGAGCATTTTTCAAAGAATCACCGAAAAAATGCAAAAAAATTTGAAAAAATGCCGTTTTTTCTGCCAAAAATACTGGAATTTTCAGAAAGGGTGTGCTATAATTGTATTTGTATAAATTTAACATGGGACATTGTTTTTATTTGTGTTCCCAATGACCGTTTGAATGAAAAAAGAGGGGTTCTTATGATTCGAGAAGATTTAAGAAATATCGCCATTATTGCTCACGTTGACCATGGAAAAACTACCCTGGTAGACGAGATGCTAAAGCAGGGCGGTGTATACCGTGAAAACCAGGTGGTAGAGGAACGTGTGATGGATAATAACGCCTTAGAACGAGAACGTGGAATCACCATCTTGGCCAAAAATACTGCTGTGCATTATAAGGACACCAAAATCAATATTATCGACACCCCCGGACATGCCGATTTTTCCGGTGAGGTGGAACGAGTGCTAAAAATGGTAAACGGTGTAGTGCTATTGGTAGATGCTGCGGAAGGCCCTATGCCTCAGACCCGTTTTGTGTTGCAAAAAGCGTTGGAATTAGGTCATAGAATTATTGTTGTCATCAATAAAATTGATAAGCCGGACGCTCGTTTAAACGAAGTTGGTGAAGAAGTGCTGGAGCTTTTGTTGGAATTGGATGCCAACGACGAACAGCTGGACAGTCCCATTATTTACTGCTCAGGCAGAGCGGGGACAGCTTCCTATTCTCCCAATGTGGCAGGAAAAGACCTATCCGTTTTGTTTGAAAAAATTGTCAGCTACATTCCCGCTCCCGAAGGAGACGAAAACGGCGATTTGCAGGTTTTGGTTTCCTCTATCGACTATAACGATTATGTGGGCAGAGTTGCCATCGGCAGAGTGGAACGTGGCGTTGTGAAGCAGAATCAGGAGGTTATGGTTTGCGATTATCATAACCGACGTGCTCCCAGACGTGGCAAGGTGACAAACCTTTATCAGTTTGACGGGTTAAACAGAAAGCAGGTTACCGATGCCAAAGTGGGTGATATCATTTATTTCTCCGGCATTGAGGATATCACTATCGGTGAAACCATCACCGCAGTTTCCAATCCGGAACCCATTGAATTTGTGAAAATTGGAGAACCCACCGTGGAAATGACCTTCTCCGTGAACGATAGCCCCTTTGCAGGGCAGGAAGGAAAATTTGTAACCACCCGTCAGATTCGTGACCGTCTGCAAAAGGAACTGTTAAAAGATGTTTCTCTGCGTGTAAAAGACGGAGAAACTACTGATTGTTTCTTAGTATCAGGAAGAGGGGAAATGCACCTTTCCATTTTGATTGAAACCATGAGAAGAGAAGGCTTTGAATTTGCCGTTTCCACTCCCAGAGTGCTCCTTAAGGAAATTGACGGCAAAATTTATGAGCCTACCGAAAAGTTAGTCATTGATGTTCCCGAAGACTGCGTTGGCTCCGTCATGGAAAAAATGGGCCTTCGCAAGGCAGAGCTTACTCAGATGGCACCGGTTGGTAACCGTATGAGAATTGAATTTATCATTCCCTCCCGTGGCCTCTTTGGTTATCGGAGTGAATTTTTAACCGATACCCGTGGGGAAGGGATTCTAAATACCATCTTCCACGAATATCAGGAACACAAGGGCGATATTACCAAGCGTTTCACCGGCTCTTTGGTTGCTTTTGAAACCGGAACTGCCGTGACTTACGGTTTGTATAATGCTCAGGAACGAGGCACCCTCTTTATCGGTGCCGGCACCAAGGTATATGAAGGTATGGTAGTTGGCTTTACTCCTAAACAGGAAGACATCAATGTAAATGTATGCAAGAAAAAACAGTTGACCAATACCCGTGCCTCCGGTAGCGACGATGCTCTAAAACTCACACCGCCTACCGTGTATAGCTTAGAAGCATCCTTAGAATTTTTAGCAGATGACGAGCTTTTGGAAGTAACCCCCCAAAGCCTTCGTATTCGTAAACGAATCTTAAATAATCAGCTAAGAGCAAAAGCACGTAGCAAAGCATAGGAGGAATACAGATATGATTAGAGCCGGTATTTTAGGTGTTACAGGCTATGCCGGAATTGAATTATTACGGTTATTGTTAAATCATCCCGAAGTGGAAGTGACCACGTTAGTATCGGGCAGTACCGCAGGAGAAAAAATTTCCACCATTTATCCCCATTTAAGAGGAATCTGCGATATTGTGTTGGAAGAATTAAATGTGGAAGAAATTGCAAAAAAATGCGATGTGGTATTTACTTCTTTGCCTCACGGTGCATCCGATATGGTGATTGGAAACTTATATAACGCCGGTCTTCGTGTGATTGACTTAAGCGGTGACTACCGTTACGATGATGTGGCAGTATATGAAGAATGGTATAAAACCACTCATAAAAATCCCGAATTATTAAAAGAATCGGTGTATGGCTTATGTGAACTTTATCGGGAAAAAATTAAAAAAGCACGTTTAATCGGTAACCCCGGTTGCTATACCACCACTTCCATTTTGGGGGCAGCTCCCCTGATTAGAGGAGGGTTTGTGGATACCAAAAACATTATTGTGGATGCCAAATCCGGTGTGACCGGTGCAGGCAGAGGAATTCATCTGGATTACCACTTCTGTGAATGTACCGAAAATATGAAAGCATATAAAATTGCAACCCACCGTCATACCTCTGAAATTGAACAGGAATATTCCAAGCTGGCAGGTCAGGAAGTGATGATTAGCTTCACTCCTCACCTGGTACCCATGAAGCGAGGCATCTATGCCACCATTTATATGAACATGACGGATGATTACACCGAAGAACAGCTTTTGGACGCTTACCGCAAGTTCTATGAAAACTGTCCCTTCGTTCGTATCTATGATGCAGGAAAAATTCCCGAATCCAATCACGTAGCAGGCTCTAACTATATTGATATCGGTTTAACCGTAGACAAACGCTTACGACGTGTAGTTGTGGTTTCCACCACCGATAATTTAAACAAAGGGGCCGCAGGGCAGGCAGTGCAGAATATGAATCTGATGTTTGACCTTCCCGAAACCACCGGACTGGTAAGCCCCGGATTCTACTTATAAAAAGAGGTGCCAAAGAACATGGATATGGATAAACTGATTCATAAAGCAAAAATTCTGGTAGAGGCAATGCCCTATATCCAGAAGTTTTACGATAAAACCGTTGTCATAAAATACGGCGGTAACGCTATGATTAACGGGGAATTAAAAAACTCCGTGATGGAAGATATCACCTTATTAAAATACATCGGGATGCACCCCATTGTGGTACACGGCGGCGGACCCGACATTTCCAGTGCCTTAAAAACCTACGATGTGCAGAGTGAGTTTGTCAACGGTCTTCGCGTGACCGATGAAACCACCATGCAGGTAGCGCAGATGGTGTTAATCGGAAAAACCAACAAAGAAGTGGTGTCTCTCTTAAACGTAAACGGCGGAAACGCCGTTGGAATCTCCGGCATGGACTCCTGCCTTTTTACCTGCGAAAAGCATACCACTACCGTGGATGGGGAAGAAGTGGATATCGGCTATGTGGGAGACATTGTGAAAGTAAATTCCAAATTGGTTCGGAACTTAGCGGATAATGGATACATTCCTGTTATCGCACCCATCGGTGTGGATGAAAACGGCCATAGCTACAATATCAATGCAGATACCGCAGCCGGAGTGTTGGCAGGTGCCTTAGAAGCTGAAAAGCTGATTTTGTTAACCGATATTGAAGGCCTTAAAATGGATGTGGATGCTCCTGAGGTCATTTCCGAAATCACCAAAGCAGATACCTTAAAACTGATTGATGACGGCATTATCACCGGCGGTATGATTCCCAAAGTGTTAGGTTGCTTAGACGCCATTGATTCCGGCGTAAAATCTGTGCATATCTTAGATGGCCGGATTCCCCACTGCTTATTATTGGAAATTTTTACTACAGATGGTATTGGCACCATGTTTAAAGCCGAGTAAAATTGTTATCTTTCCCGTTTTTCTTCCCTTGCGTACATCCCGGTACGCGGCGGTCAGAAAATTCGGAAAATCTAAGCAATTTTCTTTCAGCTTTAGTAAAACAGATGGATTGGTCAAAAAAATCATCCGATTCCAAAACGGCTTACATACTTACTTATTTTAGATAAACCCCTTCCAAAGAAAGGATTGATACATGATGAAACTTGCTTTTTCCACCTTAGGATGTCCGGATTTTTCCTGGTCTGAAATGCTTGCAATGGCAAAGGACTGTGGATTTCACGGCATTGAAGTGAGAGGAATGGGAGAAGGACTCCGCAATATCAAAGGCAACCCATTTTCCGAAGAAAACCGAAAAAACACAATTGAAAGACTTCAGAAAATGCACCTGGAGATTCCCTGCCTGTCTACCGGCTGTGCCTTAAAATATTTAGACAAAGCAGAAGAAACCAAGGCAGAAATCAAGGAATATATTCACTTAGCAAACGCCATTGGCACTCCCTATCTTCGAATTCTTGCTGACCGTAATGCGGATGTGGACGGAGAAGTGGACGACGATGCCGTTCTTTCCATCTTAAGTGAACTGGTTTCCTATGCAGAAGGTTATAACGTAACCTTGCTTGTGGAAACCAATGGTGTTTATGCCAACACCAAGCGTTTGGCAAACTTGTTAAACTCTGTGGCAAGTGACAACGTGGGTGCGTTGTGGGATGTGCATCATCCTTACCGTTTTATGAACGAATCTCCCGAAGAAACTGTTCAGAATTTAGGAGCATACATTAAATATGTCCACGTAAAGGATTCTGTGATGGAAGACGGAAAGCCCTCCTACCGTATGATGGGAGAAGGGGATTTGCCTCTGGATGCGGCAATGTTTTCTCTTCGTTCCATCAATTACGAAGGCTATGTGTCTCTGGAATGGTTAAAATCATATGCACCCCATTTGAACGATGCAGGAATTGTGTTCCCTCATTATGTAAACTTTATGGCAGCCTACGGAACCGATGGGGATACCCGTGGCAAGCTGTATGACAATGTCCGTAAAACAGGAAAATATGTATGGCCCAAGGAACATCTGATTGATTTAACCTTCCCCCAGGTGTTAGACCGTATGGTAGAAGAATTCCCGGATCAGTATGCGTTTCGTTATACCACCTTGGATTATACCCGTACCTACTCTGAATTTCGTGACGATGTGGACGATTTTGCCCGTTCTTTGATTGCAATGGGCGTAAAAGCAGGGGACCACGTTGCCATTTGGGCAACCAATGTTCCTCAGTGGTATATTTCCTTCTGGGCAACCACCAAAATCGGTGCGGTTTTGGTTACCGTAAACACTGCTTACAAAATTCACGAAGCAGAATACCTGCTCCGTCAGTCTGATACTCACACGCTCATTATGACCGAGGGTTACAAGGATTCCGACTATGTGGCAATTATTAAGGAGCTGTGTCCCGAACTTGCTACTCACGAAACCGGAAAGCCCTTACATATCAAGAAGCTCCCCTTCCTTCGAAACATTGTCATTGTAGGTGACAAACAACCCGGTTGCTATACCTGGGAAGAAAGTGTTGCTCTAAAAGATAAGGTTTCCATTGAAGAAGTATACCGCCGTCAGGCAGCTATCAACAAGCACGACGTTTGCAATATGCAATATACCTCCGGCACCACCGGCTTCCCCAAAGGGGTCATGCTGACTCACTATAATGTGGTGAACAACGGTAAAAACATCGGTGACTGTATGGACTTATCCACTGCAGACCGTATGATGATTCAGGTGCCTATGTTCCATTGCTTCGGTATGGTACTGGCAATGACTGCTTCTATGACTCACGGGGTGACCATGTCTCCCATTCCGGCATTTTCTCCCAGACGTGGCTTAGATTGTATCAACAAAGAAAAAATCACCTGCTTCCACGGAGTTCCCACTATGTTTATTGCAATGCTGGGACACGATGATTTCGAAAAAACAGACTTTTCTCATATGAGAACCGGGATTATGGCAGGTAGCCCCTGTCCCATCAAGGTGATGGAAGATGTGGTAGACAAAATGAATATGAAAGAAATCTGCATTGTATACGGTCAGACGGAAGCTTCTCCCGGATGCACCATGTCGAAGATTACAGACTCTTTAGATGTTCGGGTGAATACCGTTGGTGCGGCAATGTACGGTATCGACTGCAAAATTGTGGATCCCGAAACCGGCGAAGAACTGCCTGACAATGTGGATGGCGAATTTGTGGCAAAAGGCTACAATATTATGAAAGGTTACTACAAAATGCCCCAGGCAACTGCTGCAGCCATTGATGAAAACGGCTGGCTGCACACCGGTGACCTTGCCCGCCGTGACGAAAACGGATACTATAAAATTACCGGCAGAATTAAAGATATGATTATCCGTGGCGGCGAAAATATTTATCCCAAAGAAATTGAAGATTTCATTTATACACATCCCAAGGTTTCCGATGTTCAGGTAATCGGCGTTCCTGACCGTCAGTACGGGGAAGAAATTATGGCATGCGTCATCTTAAAAGAGGGCGAAACCATGACCGAGGAGGAAATGAAGGAATATGTATATACCCATATGGCGAAACATAAAACTCCCCGTTATGTAGATTTTGTGGATTCCTTCCCCATGAATGCGGCAGGAAAGATTTTAAAATATAAGATGCGCGAAATGGCAGTGGAAAAATTCAACCTGCATAAAGATAACGCCATCGAAACCGCATAAAAAACGTAAAGTGAAAAAAGCAAAAAAGGAGAACAGGTTATGTACCAGAAAATTCATACCAAAATGCCTTGGGCAGATTTGGATGTTACCCAGGTAAACCGGGAAGCTCCCCATTCACAGTGGGGTGCCTATGCAACCAAAGAAGAAGCCTTTACCTGCGACATTTTAAAATCTTCTAACGTGAAATGCTTAAACGGCAACTGGAAATTTCGTTACTATGATGAAGTACCCTCCTATGATGCACATTTAGATAAAAACTTCACTGCCGAAATCCCCGTTCCCGGTAACTGGGAATATTTTGGATTTGGTGAACCCGTCTATACCAACTTTTCCTACCCCTGGAAATATTACGAAACCGAGGGCTGCGTTGTATTTCCCACCGATGATGGGGAAACCAGAGTGGTTAATGCGCCCAATATTCCAAAGAAAAACCCCACAGGTATTTATGAAACCACCTTCACCGTATCAGAAGACTGGTGCAAAAAAGACACCTTCATTCAGTTTGACGGGGTGGAAACTTCCTATATTCTGTGGGTAAATGACAAAGAAGTCGGCTATGCGGAAGACAGTAAGCTTCCTTCTACCTTCGATATTACAGAATTCGTAAAACCCGGTGAAAACACCCTGACTGTTCAGGTGATGAAGATTGCTTCTTCTTCCTATGTGGAAGACCAGGACTACTGGTATTTGGCAGGGATTTACCGTCCTGTTTACTTAATTTCCAAACCTAAAAAACGTATTGTGGATGTGAAGGTGTTAACCGACTACGAACTGGGTAAGGGTAGCATCAGCGGTAACATTTTGTTAAACCGTGTGAACGGCTTTGCCAACGATACCTTAACCTTTGAAATTTACGATGGCGAAACCTTATTGTATTCCGTTTGTCCTGAAATTGGCACAGAATCCAGACACGATGACCGTCTGCCCGACTGTAATGGGGCAATCATCAAAGCCAATGTGGGAGAAGTGGAACCCTGGACTCCCGAAACTCCCAAGCTTTATACCGTTGTTTGCACCTTAACTGATTCTTGCGGCAACGTGCTGGATATGGAAGCCTATCGCATCGGATTCAGACGAATTGAAATTATAAAAGGTGTGGTTCATTTAAACGGTCAGAGAATGATTGTGAAAGGAATGAACCGTCACGAGCATCACGTCTATACCGGCAGAACCTTAAGCCGTGAAATCATCATCCGTGAAGTGGAAAACATGAAGCAGATGAATATTAATGCCGTAAGAACCTGCCACTATCCCGCTTGCCGTGAATTCTATGAACTCTGCGACGAATACGGTCTGATGGTAATGCTGGAATGTAACGTGGAAAGCCACGGTGTATACGGTCAGCTGACCCGTAGTCCAGAATGGGCACCCGAATTTGTGAACCGTGCTGCTCGTATGGCAACCTTCTATAAAAATCATGTTTGTGTTTATTGCTGGTCTTTGGGCAACGAAAGCGGTGTAGGGCCTGCTCACGCAGCAATGTACGGTTGGCTCAAACAATACGATCCCACCAGACTTTGCCAGTATGAAGGTGGCGAAATTTTAGATGTCAGCAAGCGGATGAGCGATACCCGTCCCTTTATGTACGCACAACAGTGGATGATTCGGGATATGATTTCTGATGTGGATGATGACAGACCCATCATCTTAATTGAAATGCTCTATGAAATGCTAAATGCCGGCTCCGGCGTTCAGCGTTATGTGGATTGCGTCTTAAAATACCCCCGTTTTCAGGGCGGTTTTGCCTGGGATTTAATCGACAAAGGCATTGCCACCAAGGACGAAAACGGCGTGGAATTTTATGGCTATGCCGGTGCTTTCAACGAATCCATCCGGGAAAGAGAGTGCGCTCCCTTCTTCACCAATAACGGTGTTATGCTGGGAGATTACACCTGGAAGCCCGGTGCCTATGAGCTGAAAATGGGTTATATGCCCATTATTTTCAGAAAGCCTCATTATGACCACCGTGAAATTACCAAATTTGAAAACAGATACTTGGTATCCAACACCAATATGGCATTAGACACCAGTCATTATGATGTTACCGCTACCGTCTATGAAAACGGTTATCCTATCAAAACGGTGGACGTGGATTTACCCGTATTAAAACCGGGTGAAACCATTGACTGGACCTACAAAGTGGATTATCAGTCCAAGCCCAATTGTAAATATCATATTCTCTTTACCGTTTATGCCAAAGATGCAACAAAAGCTTATGATGCAGGTTATGAAATCGGCTATGCCCAGTTTGAATTGGAACATGGCAAAACCGAAAGAACCTTTGTTCCCAAAGTTTCTTCCAATTATACCGTAACCGAAGATGGTGCCAACATCACCGTCACTGACGGAAGCTTCACCGTGGTATTCAAAAAAGATACCGGTGCGGTAAAAACTTTGGCTAAAGACGGCACCACCTACTTAATGGAAGGTTGGAAAAAGCAGTATTACCGTCCTGCCTGCGGCACCAACTGTCCGGGAATGCCCTGGGGCAGAAATGTGCTGTGGGATGAAATGAGAAATCCTGCTTCCACCTGCTTAGGCGTTAGCTACTATCAGGGTAGTGACGGCAGAGTAGTGGTGGAAAGCGAAACCTGCACCACCGGTGCCACCGGTTACCATATTTATTCCAAACTGACCTATACTGTGTTAAAAGATCAGATTCATGTAGATGTGGTATACGATATGGATAAAGACATCGGTGACCTTCCCAGAATCGGGGAAGAATTAGTAATTCCCGCTGGCTTTGAAACCTTAAAATACTTTGCTTTTGGCAGAAACGAAAGCTATTGCGACAGAATGCTTTCGCCCGTAAAAGCAGTATACGAAAGCGAAGTGGAAAAAGAACATTTCCCCTTCAATCCTCCCGTGGAAAACGGTGGACACGAATCCACAGAATGGCTGGAAATTTCTGATTCCAACGGTCACACCATGCGCTTTGAAGGTGACTTACCCTTCCATTTTGACATTCATCATAATACCGTGGAAGATTATCTGACAGCAGGATACGAACACCGCCTGGTAAGAAGACCTGAAAGCTATCTGCATATCGACGCCAAACATGCCGGCATCGGTGGAGAAATGGTATGGATTTCTTCTCTCTATCCGGAAAACAGAGTGAATGCGGATAAGTATTTATTCGGCTTCACTATTTCTGTGAAGTAGGGATTTGAAAAATCGCACATAATCTCCCAATCCCACCGCTCGCAGTATAATATATACAGCTTCGGGTTGGATTGGAAAATTCTGCAATCATTTTTCTGCATCCTATTGTATGGAATAGGCTCGATAAATGGCGTACAATCCGAAAACCTCACCACTCGCCGTACACTCGGTACGGCTTCGGGTAACCCCTGCGGGCTCGGTTTTTGAATTTTACATCCATTTCTCATCGCCTTGTTTGAGGTAATGAAAACAATGAAAGGCACAGGATTATACCTGTGCCTTTTTGTGTCAATACAATCATTTTTATGTCAGAAAAACGAAAAAAGAGCTGAATCAATTTGATTCAGCCCTTTTTGTGACAATTTGGTCGGAAAGATTAGTCGCCCAGTCTTTCTCTAACTTTTGCAGCTTTACCAACACGTTTTCTTAAGTAGAACAGTTTTGCTCTTCTTACTTTACCATGTCTTACAACTACAACTTTGTCAATAATGGGGGAGTTAACCGGGAAGGTTCTTTCAACACCGATACCGGAAGATAATCTTCTAACGGTGAAGGTTTCCTGGATTCCGCCGCCTTTTTTCTTGATAACGGTGCCTTCGTACATCTGAATTCTTTCTTTTGCACCTTCTCTTACCTTAACATACACTTTCACGGTATCACCGATCTGAATGTTAGGCATATCAGTTCTTAACTGATCCATAGTAATGGCCTTTAAAACGTCCATGTCGAATCTCCTTTCTTGATAAGCGTTCTTTACACGATTGGAAAACCCTTTTAACTTTTCCCAGTGGGAGCTGCTTTCCCGTGTAAGCGGACCGCTCCTTTTACACTACAGGAACATATTTTACCATAAAGAATCTATATTGTCAAGCTTTTTTTCGAAAAATTGTGGAAAAATTAACGATTTTTTCTATGGTGTCAAACAGAGCTTCCTTGCATAAGTTGATAGTGGGGCAATCGCCTTAGAATCTTGGGCTTACACGGGAGAGGGTTGGGTTATGATGCGTCAAAAAATTTCGGTCATTGGTGGAGATTTACGGCAAATTTCTGCCGCTAACACATTTTTGGAGCAAGGGTATGATGTGAAGGTGTACGGTTTTTCTCCTGCTCACCTGAAGGGTTTTTCTGAATATTTGGGAATATCCGATTTGGACGGTGCGCTGGATGGAGCGGATTGTGTGTTGTTACCCCTTCCGGTTTCAAAAGATGGAAAAACGCTGAACACACCGCTTTGGGAGGATTGTTTGCCTTTGGAAGAGCTGTTTTCTAAAATCCCGGAAAAAACAAAAGTTTTTTGCGGAATGGCAGGAAAACTTCCCTCATGCTATCGGGAATGTGTCACCGACTATGCCAAAGAAGAAGACTTTTTATTAAAAAATGCTTATCTTACGGCAGAAGCAGCGGTGGGAATTGCCATTTGTGAAACGCCGATTTCACTCCATCACGCCTCTGTATTAATTACCGGTTATGGCAGAATCGGAAGTTTTTTGGCAACAATGCTGAAATCTTTGGGGGCAATCACCTATGTGGCAGCAAGACGGGATACTCATTTTGCTAAAATGAAGCTGGCAGGCCATATTCCCGTTTCCTATGGGAGTCTTCCTGCGATTCTTCCAAAGATGGAGCTTATTTTTAACACCGTTCCCACGTTGATTTTTGATGATTCTTTCCTTGGTGAAATTTCAAAAGAAAGTCTGTTTGTGGATTTGGCATCTCTGCCCGGAGGGATTGACTTTGCCTCTGCCAAAGCGCAGGGATTGAAAGTAATTCATGCTTTGTCCCTTCCCGGAAAGATTGCCCCGGTTTCCTCAGGAAAGATTGTGGCGGATACCGTAATCCGTCTGCTTTCCAAAAACAGCAATAAGGAATGACGTGTCTATGAATCCCATTAAGGTAGGCTACTGTCTGACCGGTTCCTATTGCACCTTCCAAAAATCACTTGCGGAACTTTCCCGCTTGTTAGAGGACGGCTTTGAAGTGTTTCCGATGATGAGTGACAACGCTTTTAAAACCGATACTCGCTTCGGGAAGGCTTCCGATTTTGTGCAGAAAATTGAAGAAATGACGGGCAAAAAGGTGCTGTCCACGATCAGTGAGGTGGAGCCGATTGGCCCGAAAAAATACATTGATGTGATGGTGGTTGCTCCTTGCACAGGAAATACCATGTCTAAACTGGCAAACGGCATTACAGACACCTCTGCCACGATGGCGGTGAAAGCTTGCTTACGAAACGGTATTCCCGTGGTGATTGCTCTTGCCACCAACGACGGCCTTGGTCAGTCTGCCAAAAGTTTGGGGATGATGCTTCCCGTGAAGAATGTGTATTTTGTGCCACTGTCCCAGGATGATCCGGTGAAAAAGCCAACCTCGTTGGTTTGTGATTTTACCAAATTAAAGGACACCCTGCTTTTAGCTTTGGAAGGAAAACAATTTCAGCCGATTATTGAGTAGCTTTTGAGTTTTTTTAAAAAAAGAGACCGCACTCCTTTGGGAGTACGGTCTTTTTTGACGGAGAAGACTCTGTTACTTTTTCATTTGTCTTCGCATTCTGTTTAAGTGACGCTCAAAGTTTCCGCTTTTTAGAAATTCCGCCAAAATGTATTGGTCTAACACAGGAACGGTGCAGGAGAAATTCCCTAATAATTCGTCATAACGGGGGAGAAGCTCTTGGGGTAGAATCAAATATCCGATTCTGATGGCAGGGGAAATGCTTTTGGAAAAGGTATTGATATAAATTATCCGCTGATTTTGGTCCATGGCATATAAAGATTCGATGGGGTTTCCCGGCAGGAAAAACTCGCTGTTGAAGTCATCTTCCACAATGAATTTTTGGTTTTTGGTCCATTGAATGTATTCATAGCGTTTGGCGGCCGATGCTGTTACACCGGAGGGGTAGCTCTGAAAGGGAGTAACATGTAACACTCCAACTTCCTCATTCTGAAGTGCCTTACGGGTAATTCCGTCTGTTCCCATCGGCAATTTGATGATTGATACACCCTCTGCCCGATATACCGCTTCGATTTTTTCGTAGGAAGGGTCTTCAATGCCGTAGGTAACATCCCGTCCCAACAGCTTTACCACCGTTTCGTATAATTGCTCCGACCCTGACCCGATAATAATCTGACGGGGGTCTGCTACCATGCCTCGGTAACGTAGCAGATATTCCGATAATGCGTTCCGAAGCGTTGCCGTTCCTTTTCCGGGGGACTTGATGAATAACCGCTCTCCTTGTTCTGTGAGGACTTTTCGCACAGTTTTAAACCATAAGTCATATTCAAAACGGTCAGCCTTTCTGTTTTCTTCGGGAAGCGGAAGAAAGGAAAGCGTTTGTTTGTTGTTTTCGTGGGGAAGCAATTCCAACGCAGACACATAATACCCGCTTTTTTCACGGGAGGTCACATAGCCTTCTTCTATTAAAAGCAGATATGCCGTCTCCACCGTAATTACACTAACGCCGTAGCGGTCAGCGAGAACACGTTTGGAAGGGAGCTTTTCGTTGGGGGTATATTGTCCCGACAGAATTTTATTTTTTAATTCCCGATAAAGGGAAAGGTACTTTTTATCTTTCATCTGGTCTTATAAAAAACTCCTTTTTTGATTATTTACATATGTTCAGATTTTTATTATAATAGATTTATCCTAAAAAGTAAAGAGGTTTTTTTATGAACTATCAAAGAATTTTAACAATCCAGGATATTTCGTGTGTGGGACAGTGTTCTCTGACTGTGGCACTTCCTATTTTATCTGCCTGCGGACTGGAAACTGCGGTGCTTCCCTCGGCGGTTCTTTCCACCCATACAGCAGGCTTTTCCGGCTTCACCGTTCGTGATTTGGCTTCTGATATGCCGGAGATTTCTAAACACTGGCAGAAAGAAGGCATCTTTTTTGACGGAGTTTACACCGGTTACTTAGGCAGCACCGAGCAGGTGGACTATGTGCTGGAAATTTTCGAACACACCTTAAAAGCAG
Source organism: Clostridia bacterium (assembly GCA_045540295.1). Taxonomy (GTDB): domain Bacteria; phylum Bacillota; class Clostridia; order UMGS1840; family UMGS1840; genus SIG452. The sequence continues at coordinate 14,755 of JAZQGY010000005.1, read as the reverse complement.
GCGGAACCACCTATGTGGACCCTGCCATGGCAGATAACGGAAACCTTTATCCTGCTTTTGACGACGTATATGTAACTGCTATGAAACGGCTATGTGCCAAGGCAGATTTTGTGATTCCCAATATTACCGAAGCCTGCTTTTTAACCGATACCGAATACCGCACCGAGTATGACAAAGCATATGTTGATACTTTGCTTTCCAAACTGACCGCACTGGGTTGTAAAAACATTGTGCTGACCGGTGTATCCTATCAAGCAGGAAAAACCGGAGTGGTGGTATCAGAAAACGGAAACTATCAGTATTACGAGCATCCGCTTCTGCCCAACAGTTGCCACGGAACGGGAGACATTTATGCTTCGGCTTTTGTGGGAGCGTGCCAAAAAGGATTCCTGCCCTTTGATGCGGCAAAAATTGCTGCAGAATATACATTGGAATGTATTCGTATTACTGCGGAACTTCCCAACCATTGGTATGGAGCAGCTTTTGAACCTGCTATTCCCAAGCTGATTTCGATGATTTCTAGGGAGAATTAAACCCGTGGCGATGATAAACTTTATGAAGAAAAACGCAGTCATGGTGATTGCACTTTTGGCAGCACTGATTACAACTGTGTTTGTTCCTGTAGATGCAGCATATTTAGGCTATTTTGATTATAAAACCCTGGCCTGCCTCTTTTGTGTGCTGGCAGTGGTTTGTGCGTTAAAGAATATCAGTTTTTTCTATATTCTTGCCAAGAAGATTGTGCAACTGTTTCGAAATGCAAGAATGGCCATTTTGGCGTTGGTGTATATTACCTTTATCGGGTCTATGCTCATTGCAAACGATATGGCGCTTCTTACGTTTCTGCCGTTGGGGTACTTTGTGTTGACCACTACCGGCAAAGAAAAGTATATGGCATTTACCTTTATTATGCAGAACATTGCAGCGAATCTCGGCGGAATGCTGACTCCTTTCGGAAATCCGCAGAACCTGTACTTGTATTCCCGGTTTGAAATTCCCGATTTGGAATTTATGGGGAGTATGGCTCCACCTTTCATTCTTTCGGTGGTATTGATTACCTTGTGCTGCATTATTTTTGTCAAGAAAGAACCCTTGTGTCTGGAAGACGAGAAAATCTCCTTGAACCCCTGGAGAACAGTGCTGTATCTTATGTTATTTGCACTATCCATTCTGATTGTATTTCGTGGAATCCCTTATTGGGTTGGGCTGGTAGTGATTCCGCTGGTGCTGTTATTCGCAGACAGAAAAGCATTGTATATGGTGGACTATCCGCTGTTGCTCACCTTTGTGTTTTTCTTTATTTTTTCCGGGAATATGGCTCGAATCGGAGTTGTGAGAGATTTCATTTCCGGCCTTTTGAATCAAAGCACGCTGCTGGTGAGTACACTGTCCTGCCAGGTCATCAGTAATGTTCCTTCTGCAATTTTGCTTTCTCAGTTTACGGGAAACTATCCGGATCTTTTGGTAGGTGTGAATATTGGTGGGGTAGGAACATTGATTTCTTCTTTGGCAAGTTTAATCACTTTCCGCGAATATATGAAGCATAATCCGGGTAAAACAGGCTATTATGTTGGGATGTTCTCGGCATTCAATTTTGCATTTTTAATTATTCTGACTGTTTTTATGTTGCTGATTTAAATTGATGCATAGGCTTCTGACAACCGCACTTGTTTAGATGTTTGTTATTTTTATTCAGGTGCGGTTGTAAAATTATAACCCAAAAAATGAAAAAAATTTTTCAATTGTCTTGACAAACCATTTAGAAAGTGATAAAATGAAGAAAAATTCGGCTTGAAGGTAATGAATATGAACTTAGCTCTTATGCATGCAAGTGAATATTTTTTCAGCTTTAGCGTAGTCTTTTATTTTGGCTATGCTTATTTTGCGATGAAAAAGTTACTTGTGAGAATGTAGAGCAATTTTGAATCATTCTTCGGATTTTTAAAATGATGCCAAAATCCTCACTTGTAACTGATGCAGGTGAGGATTTTTTATTGGAAAGGAAGTCATCTTATGGCGAATAAATTAGAACAAGCAAGAAAAATCATCAATGAAGTGGATTCAAAGATGGCAGAGCTTTTTGTGCAGAGAATGGATGCTGTGAAAACAGTATTCGAATATAAAAAAGAATTTGGACTTCCCATTTTAGATCAGAGCCGTGAGGATGCGGTGATTGAGAAAAATTCAGCACTCGTTTCCGACGAAGTGCTGAAGGCTTACTATATTAGTTATTTAAAAGATTTGATGGGAATATCCAAGGCCTATCAGTACCGATTGCAGAACGGCCTCAGAGTTGCTTATAGCGGTGTGGAAGGAGCATTTGCCCATATTGCAGCAGGTAGAATCTTTCCCAAAAGCAGTCGGGTATCTTACCGGGATTTTCGCTCTGCATATCATGCTGTGGCAAACGGAGAGTGCGATGTGGCGGTACTTCCCATTGAAAACAGCTATGCAGGAGAAGTGGGACAAACATTGGACCTGATTTTTCAAGGCGGACTGTTCATCAACGGCATTTACGAACTTCCCATCCATCAGAATTTATTGGGACTTCCTGATGCTACAGTGGAAGACATCAAAAAAGTAACCAGCCATCCCCAGGCGTTGGGGCAGTGCCATGATTATATTGTTTTTCGTGGATTTGATACCGAGGAAGCAAACAACACCGCCGTTGCAGCAAAAGCAGTAGTAGCGCGTAATGACAAAACCGTAGGTGCCATTGCCAGCGTGGAAACAGCAGAAATATACGGCTTAAAGGTATTGGAAGCCAACATCAATAAAAGCGGGGAAAATACCACCCGTTTTGCCGTGTTATCCAAGGTGCGGGCAAACAGTGCTTCCTTCGAAAATTCGGTTCTCATGTTTACCGTAAAAAACGAAGCAGGTTCTTTGGCAACTGCCATCAGTATTATCGGGAAGTACGGTTATAATATGACTGCCCTTCGAAGCAGACCCTTAAAAAAACATTCCTGGCAATATTATTTCTATGTGGAAGTTGACGGTACCACTGAAACTGAAAACGGCAAAAACATGTTGGCAGAACTGGGGAAGGTTTGTGATCAGCTGAAGGTGGCGGGAAGCTTTGCATCTCACAGTGAAATTTAGAGGAGTATACCGATGAATATTCATATGAATTTACAGGAAAACAGCTATGATATTGTGATAGAGCGGGGAGGCCTTTCCCGAGCGGGTGAATACCTGAACCTGAACCGTCGGGTGTTGGTGGTTACTGACACGGGCGTTCCGAAAGAGTACGCCGAAACGGTTGCCCAGCAGTGTCGCGAAGCGGTCATTTGTACTGTGGCAATGGGGGAAGGCTCTAAAAGCTTACAAACCTTTGGAGAACTGCTCAAAAAGATGCTGGACCACGGTTTTTCCAGAAAGGATTGTGTGGTTGCAGTAGGCGGCGGTGTGGTCGGGGACCTTTCGGGTTTTGTTGCATCCGCGTATATGAGAGGGATTGACTTTTATAATATTCCCACAACTCTTCTTTCCCAAATTGATTCGTCTATTGGAGGAAAAACTGCCATCAATTTCGGCAATGTGAAAAACATTGTGGGAGCATTTTATCAGCCGAAAAAGGTGCTGATTGATGCTGAGCTTTTAAACACGCTTCCCAAACGGCAGATTTCAAACGGTTTGGCAGAAGCTATTAAGATGGCACTGACCTCCGACGAAGACTTGTTTAAACTGATGGAGGAACAGGATATTTTATCCAATCTGGACGAAATTATCTTTCGTTCCTTAACCATTAAAAAATCTGTGGTAGAACAGGACGAAAAGGAAGCAGGGCTTCGCAAAATTCTAAATTTTGGACACACCATTGGTCACGGGATTGAATCAGGGGGGAATTTGTCTGATTTGTATCACGGAGAATGTGTTGCATTGGGGTTAATTCCCATGTGCGACGAGACCATTCGTGCCAGAGTGATTGAAGTGTTAAAAAAATGTGACCTTTATAATCTGATTTCCTTTGACTGGGAAAAGATTTCCGAGGCGGCATTTCACGATAAAAAAGCAGACGGTGACACGGTTACCGTCACCTTAGTACCAAAGGTTGGCACCTTCACCATGAAAACCATGAAATGCAGTGAAGTCATCCGTTTGGCAAAAGACTGTTTTCGGAGGTAGTTACCATGAAAAATACATTTGGAACCAGCGTTTCGGTTACTTTGTTTGGAGAAAGTCACGGCGCATATATCGGTGCTGTACTTGACGGGTTGGCACCCGGGATTCCGATTTGCGAAGAATCCATTCGTCAAATGCTTTTAAAACGCAGGCCCAGTGGGAAAATTTCCACACCAAGACAGGAGCAGGATACCTTTAGCGTTGTAAGCGGTGTTGTAAATGGGAAAACCACGGGGACTCCTGTTACCATTTTGATTCCCAACGAAAATGTGAAAAGCGGTGACTACGCAGAGTTAAACACCATCCCCCGTCCCTCTCACGCAGACTATGCGGCACAGTGTAAATACCATGGTTTTCAGGATGCCAGAGGCGGCGGACATTTCAGCGGCAGAATCACGGCAGCATTGGTTGCTGCAGGCGCCATCTGTAAGGATGCGCTGGCGAATAAAGGGATTTTGATTGGAACCCACGTAAAAAAATGTGCCGGCATTTGTGATAGAGAATTTGAACATTTGGAAAAAGATATCGAAAGTCTTAACGATAAAATATTTGCCGTTTTGGAGGAGTCCAAGGAAGAGGCAATGACTGCTGCAATTCTAGCGGCAGCAGCAGAGAAAGACAGTGTGGGCGGAATTTTGGAAACTGCGGTAATCGGGATGCCTGCAGGTGTTGGCGAACCTTGGTTTGATTCCTTGGAGGGGATGCTTTCTCATATGATGTTTTCTATTCCCGCAGTAAAAGGAATAGAATTTGGAGCAGGCTTTTCTATTTCGGATATGAGAGGAAGCGATGCCAACGATTCGTTGATTTTGCGTGATGGAGCGATTGTAACTGCTACCAACAATAATGGCGGTATCAACGGCGGTATCACCAACGGAATGCCCATTGTGTTTTGTACCGCTATCAAACCCACTCCCACCATTTTTAAACCGCAGAATACCGTAGACTTTGCCAAAATGCAAGAAACCGTAATAGAACCCAAGGGCAGGCATGACCCTGCTATTGTGCATCGTGCCAGAATTGTGCAGGATGCAGCAACGGCAATCGTGTTATGCGATGCACTATCCTTGCGTTACGGAACAGACTGGTTAAGAGGATGATAACAATGAGACAGTACGGTTTGGTGGGAAAGAAGCTTCCCCACAGTTTTTCCAAAGAAATTCATGAAAAACTTGCCGATTACTCCTATGAATTAATAGAACTTACAGAAGATGAGATAGACGTTTTCTTTCGGGAGAAAAATTTTTCTGCAGTGAATGTGACCATTCCCTATAAAGAAACGGTGATTTTGTATCTGGATTGGATTAGCGATATTGCCAAACGAATCGGTGCCGTGAATACTGTGGTGAACAAAAACGGGCAACTATACGGCTATAATACCGATTATTACGGTATGAAGGCTTTAGTTTCAAAAATCGGGCTGGATTTTTCAGGAAAAAAAGTGCTGATTTTAGGAACGGGCGGAACCTGCAAAACCGCAACAGCCTTAGCAAAAGATTTAGGGGCCTCCCAAATTCTATCGGTCAGCAGACAGAAAAAAGAAACTCATATTACATACGAAGAAGCGATTGCCTGCCATCAGGATGCGCAGATTATCATCAATACCACGCCGTCCGGAATGTACCCGAACTGCAACGAAAAGCCAATTGATATTACAAGGTTTCCTCAACTGGAAGGGGTGGTGGATGCCGTTTATAATCCCCTTCGCACCAATTTGGTTTCCGATGCAAAAAAACGGGGATTAAAGACAGAAGGCGGACTTTATATGTTGGTGATGCAGGCGGTGGCTGCCGTGGAAAAATTTGTGGGCACAGAAATTTCTAAGGAAACTGCGGATCAGGTGTTTTGTTCTGTGTTAGCTTCTAAAGAAAATATTGTGTTGACGGGAATGCCCGGCAGCGGGAAAAGCACTGTGGGAAAATGTTTGAAGCTAAACGGCTTTTCCTTTGTGGATACAGATGCCGAAGTGGAAAAACGGGCAGGCTGCAGCATTAAAGAACTGATTGCAAAACAAGGAGAACCTTATTTTCGTGACATAGAATCCGAAGTGATTCGGGATGTCTGCAAAGAAAGCGGACAGATTATTTCTACAGGTGGCGGAGCAGTCCTGCGTGATGAAAATGTGACCTGCTTAAAGCAAAACGGCAAAATTTTCTTCTTAGATGCAGATTTTAAAAGACTTTCTGCCACAGAGGACAGACCCCTTTCCGATACGGTGGAAAAATTAAAAGAACTCTATGAAAAACGTATCGGCATTTACCGTTCCACGGCGGATGTGACAGTGCCAGATTTTGATACTCCCCAAGGGGAAGCAGACTATATTCTTACCAAACGAATGGAGCTTATGAAATGAAAATTTTAGTGATAAACGGGCCTAACCTTAATATGCTTGGCATCAGAGAGCCTGATCATTACGGCAAAGAAACCTACGAAGATCTTTGCGACAAAATAAAAAAGCATTGTCAAAAAAGGCAGGTGGAGGTTTCTCTTTATCAATCCAATCATGAGGGAGACCTGGTAGACGAGATTCAAAGAGCATACGGCAATACCGACGGTATCGTTATCAATCCCGGTGCGTATACCCATACCAGCATTGCTATTTTAGATGCCTTGAAATCCGTTGGGATTCCTACCGTGGAGGTTCACATTTCCAAAGTAGAAGAACGGGAAGACTTCCGTCAGGTAAGCTATATCCGCCTTGCGGCGAAAAAAACGATTACAGGTCATGGCACCGACGGTTACCTCGAAGCCATTGACTACTTGATTGAGGAATTATCATGATAGCAACATTTACCCCCTGCACCCTGCAGGGAACCGTCAGTGCACCACCTTCTAAAAGTATGGCGCATCGCTATTTAATCGGTGCAGCACTGTCTAAAGAAAATTGCATTATTTCCGGTGTGGACTATAATGAGGATATTCTTGCCACCATAGATTGCTTAAAAGCATTGGGAGCAGAAATCACCACGAATCAAGATACCGTTTCTGTGAATCCAAAAAGTTTTATGAAGGCAGAACATCCTGTGCTAAACTGCAGGGAAAGCGGCAGCACCTTACGGTTTATGATTCCGCTTTCACTGTGCCTTGGGAAAGAAGTGACTCTAACAGGTAGTACCCGTCTTTTAGAACGACCTTTAGGAATTTATGAGGAACTGTGTCAACAACATGGCTTTTTCTTTCAAAAAGATGAAAATTCCATCACGCTTTCAGGGGAATTGAAAGGTGGCCACTATCAGCTTCGGGGGGATGTGAGTAGCCAGTTTATTACAGGGTTACTGTTTGCACTGATACATCTTGGTGAGGATTCTTCCATAGAGATTTTACCGCCTTTTGAAAGCAGATCCTATATTAATCTGACGCTGTCTGCCTTACAGTCTTTCGGTGCAGAGGTGTATTTTACAGATGAATATCACATCGAAGTGAAAAAATCCAACTTACACTCCTATTCGGGGAAGGTGGAAGGGGATTATTCCAACGCAGCATTTTTGGAAGCTTTTTGCCATATCGGTTCCCAAATTACCGTGGAAAACTTAAATCCCAACAGTTTGCAGGGAGATCGGGTATACGCTGATTATTTTAGCGAAATTGCAAAGGGGACACCAACCTTGGACATTTCCGACTGTCCCGATTTAGGCCCTGTATTATTTGCTTTGGCTGCTTTAAAAAACGGTGCCGTGTTTACCGGAACAGATCGCTTGAAGGTGAAAGAAAGTGACCGTGGTGCAGCAATGCATGAGGAACTTTTAAAGCTGGGAGGCGGACTTGTTTTTGGGGACAACCGCATTACTGTGCCAAAACAGGAGCTGTCTTATCAGGGAATCCCCATAAATAGCCACAACGACCACAGAATCGTCATGGCGATGTCGGTGATTTTATCGAAAATCGGAGGCGAAATCGAAGATATTGAAGCAGTGAAAAAAAGTTATCCCGATTTCTTTTGTGACATTTTGAAATTAGGAGCAAAGGTGAATATCAGATGATTGTAGATGTTAGTAAAAATATATTGATTGTAGGGCTTGGACTTTTGGGCGGAAGCTACGCCAGAGCGTTAAAACGCTTTGGTTTTCATATCAGTGCTATTACCAAAGAGCAAGAGTCCATTGATTATGCGTTAGGAGAACACATTATCGATGAGGGTTCCACAAAGATTGATAAAACCATTATCGAAAAAGCAGACTTGGTGATTTTTGCTCTGTATCCTCACGTGTTTGTGGAATGGATTCGGGAGAATCAGCATCTTTTAAAAAGCGGAGCTATCATCACCGATGTTACCGGGGTGAAGCGAAGTGTGGTGTATACCATTCAGGATATGCTGCGGGATGATTTGGAATTTATTGCGGCTCATCCCATGGCAGGCCGCGAGGTATCCGGAGTGGAAAACAGTACCGACAAGATGTTCGTGGGTGCCAACTATATCGTTACTCCTACCCCAAAAAATACGCCGGAAGCCATTCAGACCTGCCTTGAGCTTGGAAGACTTCTTGGTTTTTCCAATGTAACCACGCTTTCTCCCGAAGAACACGATGAAATGATTGGGTTCCTTTCCCAGTTGACCCATTGTATTGCCATTACGCTGATGACTTGCAACGACCGGGAAAATATGGAGAAATTTACCGGGGACTCTTTTCGGGATTTAACCCGGATTGCCCGTATCAATGATGAAATGTGGAGTGAATTATTCCTTGCCAACAAGGATGCACTATTAGAACAGATGAATATGTTTATGAACAAATTTAACGAACTTAAAACGATGCTTGAAACGGATGACATTGCCGGCATGCGAGAAATGATGCGACATTCCACCCAGCGACGAGCACTGTTTGATAAAAAATAATTTTAGCGGAGGTCTAATCCAATGAACATGAATTTCAAACGTAAATTACCCATTCCCATGGAAATTAAAGAACAGTATCCGTTGTCCTACAAAATGGAGCAGTTGAAGGTCAAAAGAGATATGGAAATTAAATCAGTCTTTGAAGGTAAGGATGACAGGTTGATTTTAATTATCGGTCCTTGTTCTGCGGACCATGATGACAGCGTGATTGACTATATTTCCCGTTTAAGAACCGTTCAGGATAAAGTAGCCGACAAAATTCTTATCATCCCCAGAATTTACACCAACAAACCCAGAACTACCGGAGATGGCTACAAGGGAATGCTCCATCAGCCGGACCCCAACAAGGAATCCGATATGCTAAAAGGGGTTGTTGCAATCAGAAACCTGCATCTCAGAGCCATTGAAGAAACTGGTTTCACCTGTGCAGATGAAATGCTGTATCCTGAAAATCACAGATATTTATCCGATTTGTTATCCTATGTGGCAATCGGTGCAAGATCGGTGGAAAACCAGAAACACAGGTTGACATCCAGCGGTCTTGATATTCCTGTTGGCATGAAAAATCCCACCGCAGGGGATATTTCCGTTATGATGAATTCCATTACTGCCGCTCAGCATGCCCATACCTTTATTTATAGAGGCTGGGAAGTGGAAAGCCAGGGAAATCCGTTAGCTCACGCAATTTTAAGAGGCTATGTGAACAAACACGGCCAGTCTATGCCCAACTATCACTACGAGGATTTGATTCACTTAGCGGAAATCTACGAAAAATCCGGACTTAAAAACCCCGGCGTGATTATTGATACCAACCATGCAAACTCCGGCAAAAAGTGGGCAGAACAGCCGAGAATTGCCAAAGAAGTGCTTCATAGCTGCCGTCACAGTGCAGATGTGAAAAAGCTGGTCAAAGGCTTAATGATTGAAAGCTACATTGAAGACGGTGCTCAGAAACCGGAAGAAGGCGTTTACGGAAAATCCATCACCGATCCCTGCTTAGGTTGGGAAAAAACCGAAAAGCTGATTTACGATCTGGCAGATGTTTTGTAATAAAGTTTCTAAAAAAGACACCTTGGGGTGTCTTTTTTTGTGTCTTTGCTGTTTGCAAAAAAAATTTAAAATTAACAAAAGTTTAACATTTTTTAAAAACTTTTTTAACAAGCACCCGTTATAATCTGCCTTGTAAGATGAAAACAAGGAGGAATTTGCCATGAATTTAAACGATCAGAACTTTATCATTCAGAACATCCGTTCCAAGTATCAGAAAGAGGAAACAACCAAGCTTGACACCTTAAAACAGTTGGACAAGAAGGTGCAGCGGCCTGCTAATCTGTTTGCTTACATTTTCGGAAGCATTGCGGCATTGATAATGGGTAGCGGTATGAGCCTTGTAATGACAGATATTGCTGCAATGCTTGGAATCCCCAATCCTATGGTATTGGGAATCGTCATCGGTATTATCGGACTTTTGATGGTGATTGTAAACTATCCCATTTATAAAGTAATTCTCAGTGCACGCCGTAAGAAATATGCGAATCAGATTCTTTTATTAAGCGAGCAGCTGATGAAGGATTAACCAAACAAACTCATAGCCTCAAACGGCGATGTCAGATTGGCATTGCCGTTTCTTTTTATCAAAAAGAAAATGTTAACAAAACTTTAACATTTCGGTGGTATGATGATACTATCAAAAAGTATGCACACGGAGGTGGTACGGTGTTTAAAATATTGGTGGTAGAGGATGACCGTGACTTAAATCAGACGGTCTGCACTTTTTTAAATCATTCAGGCTATCAGGCGGTGGGTTGTCTTCGGGCAGAAGAAGCCTATGATGCCATGTATGAAACTGTGTTTGATTTAATCGTGTCCGATATTATGATGCCTGATATTGACGGCTTTGAATTTGCCAAAACGGTGCGGGAGCTAAATGCAGAGATTCCCATTTTATTTATGACTGCCCGTGATGATATTGCCTCCAAGCAGAGAGGTTTTCGCATTGGGGTGGACGATTATATGGTGAAGCCCATTGATCTGAACGAGCTTTTCTTACGAATCGGAGCTTTGCTTCGACGCGCCAAAATTGCCCAGTCCCGCAAACTGGAAATCGGTTCTTTTGTAATGGATGCCGATGAGCATACCGCCTATCTTAACGGAGAGGAAATTTCTCTTACCAATCGGGAATTTGGTATTTTGTATAAATTGCTTTCCTATCCCAAAAAGACCTTTACCCGTACTCAACTGATGGATGAATTTTGGGATGTGGAAACCGAAACCGCTCCCAGAGCGGTGGATGTGTATCTGACCAAACTTCGTGCCAAGTTATCCCAATGTACAGATTTTGAATTAAAAACTGTTCACGGACTTGGCTATAAGGCGGTGATTAAGTGAAAAAAAGCACCGTAGAAAAAAGTTTAAAATGGCTCAATCAGTATTTTCTGTTTTTCACGTTGGTTGCCTTTGTGATTACCTGCAGCACCATGCTTTTTGTGTCTGTTCTGCGGGATAGCTTACATCTCACGCTGACCGACGAAAATATCGGAACAGCCGCAAAAATCACTTTTTTAAATGTGTTGTTTTTAAGTTTGCTGTTTACAGTGATGGATGCAGTTCGCCGAAAAATGATTTTAGAGCGTCCGGTTAAGTGCATTACTGATGCAGCCGAGAAAATCATTAAGGGCGATTTTTCTGTTCGAATAAAACTCCACAAAAGTTTTGGTACCGACGATAGCTTTGATCGGATTGCTGACTGCTTCAATCAGATGGCTAAGGAGCTTGGTAGCGTGGAAACCCTGCGTACGGATTTTATCGCCAACGTGTCACATGAAATGAAAACTCCCTTAAGTGTGATGCAAAACTATGGCACCCTGTTGCAGTCACCGGACTTGTCTGACGAAAAACGGATGGAATACGCCAAAGCTGTAACAGATTCGTCCCGTCGCATGGCAGATATGATGACCAACATTTTAAAGCTGAATCGTTTGGAAAATCAGCAGATATATCCCGAGGTTACGGAGTTTAATCTTGGAGAACAGCTTTGCGAGTGTTTGCTGCAATACGAAAATGTATGGGAGCAGTCCGAAATTGAGATTCACACAGATATTGCCGAAAATGTAACGGTAAAGGCAGATAGCGAGCTTTTAAGCCTGGTATGGAATAATCTGCTTTCCAATGCATTTAAATTTACGGAGAAAGGCGGGTCTGTCAGCGTTACCCTAACAGCAACTCCCCATCACGCCGTCGTAACGGTGGCAGATACCGGTTGCGGTATGAGTACAGAGGTGGGCTCTCATATTTTTGAAAAATTCTATCAGGGAGACACCTCTCATGCCACACGAGGAAACGGGCTGGGACTTGCTCTGGTAAAAAAAGTGATTGATATTCTGCGGGGGGAAATTCATGTGGAAAGCTCTATTGGGGTTGGCACAACCTTCACGGTGAGAATACGGAGGGGATAACATGGACCTTAAAAAAATCGAGAAAGCAATTCTGTTTCCTCCTTTTGCAATCATGCTGGTGTTTCTTCCCGTTGCAATTTCATTTTTGGTGTATTCCCTGATTTATCTGGAACCCGATTCCTTAGTTGCCATCCTTTCTTATGTGTTGAGTTTTTACACGTTGACTGTCTGGTGTATGAAATTACCCATTCTGATTGCATTGATAAAGGTTTTTCGTACGGAAAACAAGTATTTTCAAATTTGGAAATCTGATGCCAGACTCCGAGTGAATTTTTCGCTATATGGCACGCTGATTTTGAATACCGTCTATGCCGTTTTTCAGATGGGACTTGGATTTTATCACCGTACCTTTTGGTACCATTCCCTGGCAGGATACTATTTGTTTCTGGCGGTGATGCGGTTTTTCTTGCTTCGCCACAGCAGAAAACATCACCCGGGTGAAAAAATGAGAGAAGAACTCATTCGCTACCGTGCCTGTGGGCTTATCTTTCTTGCCATGAATATGGCACTCAGCTTGATGATCTTCTTTATGGTGTACTGGAACAGAACCTTCCATCACCACGAAATCACTACGATTGCTATGGCAGCATATACCTTCACTGCATTTACTCTTGCCTTGGTGAATTTAGTGAAGTACCGAAAATATCAAAGTCCTATTTTTTCGGCGTCCAAAGCAATCAGTTTAGCTTCCGCCTCGGTATCCATGCTGACGCTGGAATCCACCATGTTGACCACCTTTAACGACGGTACGATGAGCGAATTAACACGCAAAATTTTTCTTGGAGTAAGCGGCGGTACAGTTTCTGTTTTTATGATTATAATGGCAATCAGTATGATTATCAGAAGCAATAAGCAACTAAAACAACTGAAAGAAGAACAGGAGATCAGAACCTATGGAGCATAAAGAACAGACTTTCTCTTATTCTTATTCTGCCAAGGAGCAGGAGGAGGTCAGAAATATCCGTAAAAAATATATTCCCCAGGAGGAAGACTGTTTGCAGCGTCTTCGCAGACTGGATGCAGAGGTTCAGAATAAGGCAACCATTCGTGCGCTGAGTATTGGCATTATCGGGACCCTTATAATGGGGCTTGGTATGAGTATGTGTATGGTGTGGGCAGGGAAGTGGTTTGTTCCCGGCATTTTTGTCGGTCTTTCGGGGATTGGTATTTTGTTACTTGCCTATCCTGAATATCGGAGAATCCTTTCCAAATAGCGTAAAAAAATTGCCCCCGAAATCATCCGCTTGACGGATGAACTGCTAAAATAAACAAAAAAGAAGCTATCCAAAAGGATAACTTCTTTTTTCTTTGGTGCGGATAAGAGGACCCAGCTGTGCAAAGCACATCCTGTCTGCTCGACGACCCAAGCCTTTGGCTTCGGTACCCGTCTTCGAACCAGCTCGCTAAAAACTTGCCACCGGCAACTTTTCTGAACGCTCGCTGCCTTCTTAAGGTTCAAGTCCTCTGTATGATTGAAATAAAAAAAGAGCAGTTAGCGGCTTACTCATAAGGAAGTATTAAGATGCGGCGATACAATTTAGCTTTTACGGCTATTGTATCGCCATATTACTTTTTATTAAAAATATTTTAGATAGCAAATTCTTGAAAGTGCTGTGGTATGTCGATTACTCCAACTGCAGTGTAATAAATGTCAATCTGTTGAATACGCTGGCCATTTTCTTTTATGGGAGCATGGATTTTGATTTTGTCAATCAAGTCATTTACTACTCTTGCGTTAAGCTCCTGAATGTCTGTGTATTGACGAACAATTTTTAGGAAATACTCAACTTTGTTTATGGTTTCTTCGCTTTGTGAAAGCTCCGTTTCCAGTATTTCTGTTTCAGCTTTTAAGGCTTTTTGTTCTGCCTCGTAATCCTGTGAAAGCTTTTCAAACCGTTTATCTGTAATTTTGCCACTTAGGTTATCCTCATAAAGTCTTTTGAAAATGATATCAAGCTCGGTGATTCGTTTGTTGTTAGCATCAATCTTCTTTTTCTTTGCAGATAACTCTTTCTTTTTATCTTTTGAGGATTTATCCATAAGAGTTTTTATGAAATCATCCTCAAAGGCGTGCAGATAATCAAGCATAAGTTGGATTTGACCTAATACTACCTTTTGCAAAACTTCTTCACGGATGAAATGCGCCGAACAACTTCCGGTATTACCCTTGTAATTTGAGCAAACGAAGTGGTCTTGTCTGTCCTCAAACTTCTTGCTTGTGCAAAAGTAAAGCTTTGCACCACAATCTGCACATTCAAGTACACCTGAAAATATACTCGTTTTACCTGATTTGGTATTACGGCGTTTGTTTTTGCGACGCTCCTGAACCTTATCCCAAACA
>JAZQGY010000004.1:0-53155 GCA_045540295.1 Clostridia bacterium | reverse complement strand
CGGTTTTTTAACTGCTTACAATATTAAAAATGATAAATGGGAAGCACCGGTCGAGATTTATGACTGTCAGTCTCGTTCTGATTTTATTTTATATAAAAATGAGCTTTATCTTTTCCATGCTCCAATTGACCGTGAACATATAGGGGTTGTTAAAATTGACACAAAAGATTTATCAAAAAGCGAAATTGTATTACAGGCAAAAATGCAGACGAGTTGCTTCTATCCGTTTGTTCAGTATTACAGAAACGGCGAGCTTGCTATGTCATATACAGACAACAGAAAGCATATAAGACTTGCTGAGTTTACTTTAAGTAAATATCTTTAAGAGAAAACCTTGTTGTCCCCTGTTGACAACAGTGGTGAGCGGTTCACCCATTTTGCAAAATGGTAAAATCGTGGGAGCTGTCACACATGTTTTGGTAAATAATCCCGCCCGTGGGTATGGAATTTTTATTGAAAATATGCTCAGTGAAGTAAAAAAATAAAATAAAAGTGTTGACAAAACTGAAAAAAAGGACTATAATACTCTTTAATAATTAAATAGCTATTCTGCCAAAGGGGAGTAGTTTTAATACGTTATCAACAATCGCAGTTGCTAAAAAAGGCAGCTTGGTGACGTATGCCGAATTCGGTTACGAGACTTTTGTGCACACTATATTATTGTGTGCACAAAAGTCTTTTTTTATGGTATTAGGAAAGAAGGTTAACACAATGAAAGAGTATTATAGGGAGCCGATTAGCGAAGTTTTAGATGCGCTGGGAGTAACCGGGGAAGGGTATTCGTCCCAGCAGGCCCAAAAGGTTTTGGAAGAAAAGGGTCAGAATGTGTTAAAAGAGGGAAAGAAAAAAAGCACATTAGAAGTATTTTTATCTCAGTTTGCTGATCTTTTGGTTATTATTTTAATTGTTGCAGCAATTATTTCTATGCTTTCGGGAAACACGGAAAGTACCATTGTAATTTTTGCGGTTATTGTGATGAATGCAATATTAGGTACAGTGCAACATAAAAAAGCAGAAAAGTCACTGGATAGCTTAAAATCACTGTCTTCACCTCATGCAAAAGTGCTTCGTGACGGCAAGAAAATCGAAATTCCTTCTTACCTGGTGGTTCCCGGCGATATTATGTTATTAGAAGCCGGCGATATGGTCGTAGCAGATGGCAGAATTTTAGAAAACTTCTCGATTCAGGTCAACGAAAGTTCGTTAACCGGAGAATCCACAAATGTGGAAAAGAAAGTTACCGATATTTCAGAGGAAGTCCCTCTTGGTGACCGTGTCAATATGGTGTATTCCGGCAGTTTAGTGACATACGGTCGTGCCACCGTGGTAGTGACAGGTACCGGTATGGATACCGAAATTGGTAAAATTGCAGCGTTAATGAATGCAACCCGTGAAAAGAAAACACCTTTGCAGATCAGCTTGGATCGCTTCAGCAGTCAGCTGGCAATGGTGATTATGATGATTTCTGCTGTGGTATTTCTGTTGGGGCTTTATCGGCAGATGCCCATTTTAGATTCTCTGATGTTTGCTGTGGCGTTGGCAGTAGCGGCAATTCCGGAAGCGTTAAGCTCTATTGTTACCATTGTGCAGGCAATGGGAACACAGAGAATGGCAAAGGAAAACGCCATTATCAAAGAATTAAAAGCAGTGGAAAGCTTAGGCTGTGTTTCTGTAATTTGCTCAGATAAAACGGGAACCTTAACACAGAATAAAATGACAGTTCAGCAAATTTATATTGACGGTCAAACGATTTCCGCTAAGGAATTGGATATTAAAAAACAACTTCACCGCTATTTGCTGTACAATGCAATGCTGACCAACGATTCCTCAATTGCAGAGGGAAAAGGAATTGGCGACCCCACAGAATACTGTTTGCTGGAAATGGCACGTTCCATTGATATGAACGAAGAATATTTCAGAACCATGATGCC
The DNA here is from genome assembly GCA_045540295.1 of Clostridia bacterium. Taxonomy (GTDB): domain Bacteria; phylum Bacillota; class Clostridia; order UMGS1840; family UMGS1840; genus SIG452. Next base: position 51,224 of record JAZQGY010000004.1, on the reverse strand, counting down.
AAGAATGGCAGAAATTCCCTTCGATTCCGACAGAAAACTGATGTCCACCAAATACCGTCTTCACGGTGTTCCTACCATTCTGACTAAAGGTGCATTGGATGTGCTGTTAGACCGTACCGAAAATATTCGGACAACAGAGGGGATCCGACCGATTACCCAGGCGGACAGGGATGAAATTCTGGCAAAGAATATGGAGTTTTCCGAAAACGGACTCCGTGTGCTTGCCTTTGCTTATAAGGAGTCGGATGAAAGGGAAACCATGGCGTTATCCGACGAATACGGATACACCTTTATCGGTTTGATTTCTATGATGGACCCTCCCAGAGAAGAATCCAAAGCAGCAGTCGCTGATGCAAGACGTGCAGGCATTAAACCCATTATGATTACCGGTGACCATAAGGTGACTGCAACTGCTATTGCAAAGCAAATTGGCATTTTTCAGGATGGTGATCTGGCAGTAACCGGTACCGAGCTGGACGCCATGTCGGAAGAAACATTAGCAGAAAAAATTGAACGGATTTCCGTTTATGCCAGAGTGTCTCCGGAAAACAAAATTCAGATTGTAAATGCTTGGCAGGCGAAAGGCTATATTGTTGCTATGACAGGTGACGGTGTCAACGATGCTCCTGCGCTAAAAAAAGCAGACATCGGAGTTGCTATGGGTATCACCGGAACTGAGGTTTCTAAAGATGCTTCTGCTATGATTTTAACTGACGATAATTTTGCAACCATTATTAAAGCGGTTGCAAACGGCAGAAACGTGTATCGCAACATCAAAAATTCCATTAAATTCCTGCTTTCCGGCAATATGGCAGGAATTTTGGCGGTGCTTTATACTTCTATTGCAGGATTGCCTGTACCCTTTGCACCGGTTCATCTTTTGTTTATGAATCTACTGACAGACTCCCTGCCTGCTATTGCTATCGGGATGGAAGGTGCAGATGATAAACTGTTATCCGAAAAGCCAAGAAATCCCAAGGAAAGCATTTTGAGTAAAGCTTTTATGACACAGCTTTTGGTTCAGGGCGGTTTGATTGCTGTTTGTACGATGATTGCTTTTTATATAGGACTTCAGGCGGAAGGTGCAGCTCTGGCAAGCACTATGGCTTTTTCCACCTTGACTCTGGCACGTTTGTTCCACGGATTTAACTGTAGAAGCGAACAGTCTATCTTTAAAATCGGACTGTTTACCAATCAGTCCAGCCTGGGTGCGTTTGTGGCAGGGGTTGCACTGTTGGCACTGGTGATCTTTGTTCCGTTCTTGAGTCACTTGTTTGAGATTTCCGCTTTAACCGGCAGCCAAATCGGGCTCATTGCACTGCTGGCATTTGTTCCGTCGGCTTTGATTCAGTTGTTCCGTGTTTTTAAAAAATCAAGATAGTGATTTTACCCGAAAGGAAAATCTGCTGAATCGTAAAAAAACCGGCAACATTTCTCTAAAAAACTTGCAACTTTATAAAGAATATGGTACAATATTGTGTAGGAATATTGTACCATATTTTTTGTTTGATAAAGGAGAAATCCACTATGTTGTATGAGGGCGTAAAAAAGAATTTTGGCTTTGGCTTTATGCGGTTGCCTATGACAGAAGACCAAGTCGATTACGCGCAGGTTAACCAAATGGTCGATGCCTTTTTAGATGCAGGGTTCAATTATTTTGACACTGCTCACGGATATTTGGATGGCAAAAGCGAAATTGCCATTCGGGAATGTCTGGTGAAACGGCATCCCCGTGACAGCTATATTCTGGCGAATAAGCTTTCTGCCTGGTACTACGAAACCAAGGAAGAAATCCGTCCGCTGTTTGAAGATCAGCTGGAAGCCTGCGGTGTAGACTATTTTGATGTGTATCTGTTTCACTGCATCAACAAAGACCTTTACGCCAAGCATTTAAAAAACGATGCTTTTTCTGTGATTGATGAATTAAAAGCGGAAGGCAAAATCAAACATATTGCCATGTCCTTCCACGATACGGCAGACTTTTTGGATCAGGTACTCACTGAGCAACCCCAAGTAGAATTTGTGCAGCTGCAGTTTAACTACTTAGATTATGATGATCCGGGCGTGCAAAGTAAAGCCTGCTATGACGTTTGCCAAAAGCACGGCAAAAAAGTGATTGTGATGGAGCCTGTAAAAGGCGGTAATTTAGTAAACTTACCAAAAGAGGCAAAGGAACTCTTAACAAAAAATTCCCAAAACAGCGAAGCAGCTTTTGCCATTCGGTATGCTGCAAGCTTTCCCAATGTGGAAATGGTACTGTCCGGCATGGGGAATATGGATATGATAAATGATAACCTTTCCGCTATGAAGGAATTCGTTCCTTTTTGTGAGAAAGAGTTTGCCTTGTCCGAAGAGCTGCGCACTTTGATTCGCACCGTCCGTCAGCTCCCCTGTACCGGTTGCCGCTACTGTATGGAAAAATGTCCGCAAGGAATTCATATTCCTGAAATTTTCGCCGTTTATAATAAACATCTGGCGGCAGAAACCTCTTGGGAGGAAACCAAACCCATCCTTCAAGAACGGTTTATGAATTTAAAAGACTGCATCCAATGCGGCGTATGCGAACAGTTATGTCCGCAAAATATTCCCATTAAAGAAAAAATGGAGCTTTTGGGAAAAAGCATTTAAAAAGAGTAAAAACAGAAAGCAGACTGTACTTCTATTGGTTGGGCATTTGATCGCTTTACTGTAAAAGACATCATACTAAAAAATCAAAGGAGAACACAAATGAAAAAATTTCTGTTACCGGAAAACGGTCAATTCTACAAAGCAAACTTACATTGCCATACCAATGTGTCTGACGGAAGACTTACTCCCGCCGAAATGAAAGAAGAATACAAAAAACGGGGATATTCCATCATTGCATATACCGACCATAATGTTTTGGTGGCGCATCCTGAGCTGACCGACGATACCTTTTTGGCGCTTCACGGATTGGAATACGATCTCACCGAAGAAGCTCCCAATAACGAACCTTTTTATCGTTTAAAAACCTGCCATATCTGTATGGTTAGTACCGATCCGGACTATGTGGTGCAGCCTTGCTTCCGGGATTCCTGGTTATATCAGCATCTGCCGGATCAGTCGGTGGTTCAGCGTGATGAATCCATCCCGCCCTACGAATTTCAGTATACACCTGAATATATCAACGATATGATTAAAACCGCCCGCGAAAAAGGCTATTTTGTTACCTACAACCATCCTGCCTGGTCTCAGGAGGGCTATGAAATTTACAGCAAATACGAAGGCATGAATGCCATGGAAATCTGTAACTATGGCTGCATGACCGAAGGCTACCATGACTACAATCCCCATGTGTATGATGAATTGCTCCGTCAGGGTAAAAAGCTGTATTGCATCGCAACCGACGATAACCATAACAGCAAGCCTATGGATAGTCCCTACTGTGATTCCTTCGGCGGCTTTACTATGATTAAAGCAGACAAATTAGAATACAGAGCTATTGGTGAGGCACTTTTAAAGGGTAACTTCTATGCTTCCCAGGGACCTGAAATTCATAGCTTATATGTGGAAGACAATAAATTACATATCAAAACCTCCGATGCGGCAAGAATTGTGTTTACCACCGGTCTTCGTCACAGCTTCTGTGCATATCCTACCGAAGGGGATACCATTAATGAGGCTGAATTTGAGCTTCGCCCCGACGATATCTATGTGCGGGTAACCGTGTTTGATAAATCCGGTAAACCCGCCGATACCAACGCATATTTTATGGAAGATATTTTATAAAGGAGACCTGGCTATGAGAACCTATTTATTGCCCGAAAAGGGACAGTTTTATAAAGCAAACCTTCATTGCCATACCACCGTTTCCGACGGACAGCTTACTCCCGCCGAAATTAAACAAGCCTACAAACAGCATGGCTACTCTGTTGTGGCATTTACCGACCATAATATTTTAGTGCCTCACCCGGAACTGCAAAGCGACGATTTTGTGGCTTTATACGGAATGGAATACTATTTTGAAGAGGTGCTTCCCGGTCAGAGTTGGGAGCAGTCCAGAACCACTCATCTGTGTCTGATTTCCTTGAATCCGGAAAATGTGATTCAACCTTGCTTTTATCAGCCCAACTGGTTTTACGACAGACTGTTGGAACAAAACGATCCCCGTTATAAAGTGACCTTAGACCCCAACGAACCAAATTACGAAAGAGTCTTCACTCCCAACGGTGTGAACGATGTGATTAAAAAAGCACGTGACAAGGGTTTTTTTGTAACCTACAATCATCCCAAGTGGTCCAAAGAAGGTTACGAAACCTACAGCAAATATAAGGGAATGCATGCCATCGAAATCTGTAACTACAACTCCTATGTAAAAGGCTTCCACGAGTATAATACCAAAGTATACGAAGAAAAATTACATAACGGCGAAAAAATCTTCGGGATTTCTGCGGACGATAACCATAACTTTGCACCTTTTGACAGTCCGGAATGCGATTCCTTTGGTGCATTTACCATGATTAAAGCAGAAAGCTTAGATTACCGTTCCATCACCGATGCTATGGTAAAAGGTCATTTCTATGCATCCATGGGACCTGAAATTTACAGCATGTATCTGGAAGGCAACAAGCTCCATGTGAAGACCTCCGATGCGGCAATCATCAACTTCACCTCCGGCATCCGTCATTGCTATAATGAATACTGTCCGGAGGGCGGAACACTCAATGAAGTTATTTTTGATGTATGGCCTCAGGATATTTTCTTCAGAGTAACCGTGTGTGACAAAGAGGGCAGACGAGCAACATCCAATGCCTACTTTGTGGAAGATTATGTGAAATAAACGGGGGATTATGATATGAGAAAATACTTATTGCCCGAAAGCGGCACTTTTTATAAAGCAAACCTGCATTGCCATTCTACTGTGTCTGACGGAAAACTGTCTCCTGACGAGATGAAGGCAGAATACCAGAAACGTGGCTATTCCGTAATTGCATATACCGACCATAAAGTTATGGTTCCTCATCCGGATTTAACCGACGAAAACTTCGTTGCCTTAACCGGTACCGAATATGATTTTGATAACGAAACCGAAGAAAACCCCTATCATGTGATTCCGGTTTGTCATATTTGCCTGATTGCATTGGATCCCGATAATGTGGTTCAGCCTTGTTTTAGCCTGCCAAACCGTTACTATGATGAAATTATGGCGACAAACGATCCCCGTTACACGGTTACCTACGATAAGTCTGAACCCTTATGGACCAGAGAATATACTCCGGAAAATATCAACAATATTATGAAGCATGCCCGTGAGAAAGGATTTTTTGTGACCTATAACCATCCCACCTGGTCGCTGGAACACTACGATATTTATAGCAAATACGAAGGAATGAACGCCATGGAAATCGTGAATTACGGTTGCGTGACCGAGGGCTACGATGAATACAATTCCGCCCAGTATGACGAAATGCTTTCCATGGGCAAAAAAATCTTCTGTATTGCAACCGATGACAATCATAACCACTACCCCGTGGACAGTCCCCGTTGTGATTCCTTTGGCGGTTTCACCATGATTAAAGCAGAAAAGCTGGAATACCGTGCCATTACCGATGCACTGGTAAAGGGAAATTTCTATGCTTCTATGGGCCCTGAAATCTATAGCTTATATATGGAAGGCAACAAGCTTCACATTAAAACCTCCGATGCCAAACGAATTGTGTTTGCCACCGGCGTCCGTCATAGCTACACCGCATTTCCTACCGACGGTGACCATATCAACGAGGCAGAATTTGAAGTAAGCCCCAACGATATTTATGTTCGTGTTACCGTGTTTGGTATGGACGGCAAACCTGCCGATACCAACGCCTATTTTGTAGAAGATTTGTTAGGAGAATAAGTTTTGTCAGACGGTTTCTCTGATTTTTGCATCAAATAAAAATATTTTCAAAAAATATTAAAAATCACTTGACATTTTGATAAATTGATTGTATAATACTGTGGTAACCGCTCTGGAGTGGCATAAGAATTTTGCTTCGGCGAAATCACCATCGTCCGGGCGTGTCCTAAATAACCACCCGAAAGGGTGCAAAAAATTTAATTGGGAGGTACTTATTATGTACGCAGTTTTAAAAACCGGCGGTAAGCAGTACAAAGTAGCTGAAGGCGATGTAATCTACATCGAAAAGCTGGGCTTATCCGAAAACGAAACCTATACTTTTAACGAAGTATTGGCAATCGGCTCTGATGACGGCATCAAAGTTGGTGCTCCTTATGTAGAAGGTGCAACCGTAACCGCAAAAGCTTTAAAAGAAGGCAGAAGCAAAAAGATCATTGTTTACAAGTATAAACCGAAAAAAGGTTATCACAAAAAACAGGGTCACAGACAGGCTTATACCAAAGTTCAGATTGAAAAAATCAACGGTTAATTTTTATGATAAACATTGAGATTAGCAGGAACTATATCGGTAATATTTATCGGTTTACGGTAAACGGTCATTCCGGCTATGAAGAAATCGGTAAGGATGTTGTGTGTGCCAATGTGTCCACCGCAACCCAGTCCGTAATCTTGGGAATGTCTGAGTTACTCGGAATCCGCTTGAATATTGTAATCGATGATGGGCACTTAGAGTGCGGTATTCCTGAAATTTCCGATCAGCTGATTTTGGAAAAGGTGAATATTCTCTTGGAGACTATGGTTTTAACCTTACGCCAAATTGAATCGGAATATTCTGATTATGTAAAAATGATTGAAGTGGAGGATTAGATGATGTTTAAAATTAATTTCCAGTTATTTGCTCATAAAAAAGGTGTAGGTAGCACCAAAAACGGCAGAGACAGTGAATCCAAAAGACTGGGTGCGAAAAGAGCAGACGGTCAGTTTGTTTTAGCTGGTAACATTCTGGTAAGACAGAGAGGTACCAAAATCAACCCCGGTGAAAATGTTGGTAAAGGCTCTGACGATACTTTATACGCATTAATCGACGGTAAAGTAAAATTCGAAACCAAAAGAGACAAAAAACAGGTTAGCGTATACGCTATCTAATTGCAAAATTGGTAAAAAAAGAGGTATCTGTTCTGATACCTCTTTTTGTTTTATCTTTTTTTAGTTTTGATTAATAGCTTCTGAAAAGACCTACCACTTTTCCTAAAATAGTGAGCTGTGTGGTAATGATGGGTTCCATGGTGTCGTTTTCGGGCTGCAGACGAAAATATCCGTTTTCCTTATAAAAGGTTTTTACGGTAACTTCATCGTTAATCATTGCCACAACTTTTTCCCCGTTTTCAGCGGTAGGCTGACGGGCAACAATAATTAAATCACCGTTTAATATGCCGGCATTGATCATACTTTCGCCCTGTACTCTTAGCATAAACATTTCCTGATTGGTTGCCATATCCATAGGAAGCGGAAAGGTTCTTTCAATATTTTCCACCGCTAAAATCGGGCTGCCTGCCGCAACCTTACCAACCAAAGGTACTTCTAAAATATCGGGATTTTGAGAATCCTTCGGCACAAATTCGGTGACAGCGGCTTCCTTGACCACGGAAATTGCTCTGTTTTTAGCAGAGCTTTTGTTTAATACCCCTTTTTCTTCTAAATTTTTTAAATGGGTAAATACAGTAGCAGTGGAGCGAAGCCCTACCCCGATACAAATATCACGAACAGTTGGAGGGTATCCGTTTTTTTCTTGGAAATCATTGATAAAATCTAAAATCAGCTTTTGTTTTTTGGTTAATTCCATATCCATAAAGCGATGACTCCTTTTTTATATTTTGCTGCAGTTAGCTCGTTTGTTACCAAAAAATTTGCTTTTTCGAGCGTTTTTGCGATACTTTTTTCAACTTGTACCTACATTATAACACAGGATTTTACATTTGTCAAACATTTGTTTGTAATTTTTTCAAAAAAAGTATTGACAAGAACAAATGTTTGTGTTACAATAACCTCAGAAAAGGAAAACAAATGTTTGCTTTTAGGAGGAAATATAGATGAGATTAACGAAAAAAGGAAAAAAGTGTTTGCTTTTTGTTTTGGTAACGATTTTACTAACAACGATTGTTGCAATGAATATCGGTGCATCCGCAAGTGAAGAAAATGTTCAGTACATTTCCCATATCGTGGAACCTAACGATACCTTATGGGGAATTGCAGAAGAATACGGCACAGACGGAGATATCCGTAAAACCATTTATGATATCAAACGTTTGAATCAGCTGGACGGTTCCGATCTGGTAGTAGGCACCAGAATTTTAATTGCCGTTTCATAAAAGACAAACCATCACAAAGGAGCTGTGGCTTTTTGCCATAGCTCCTTTTAACATTCTAAGACGGTGATATTTCGGTCCGTGGCAAGAATTTTATTTACAATCTGTGTTTCGGTAACCGTTTTCAGAAGTTTTCCGTTTTGGAAGATATTGATGATATAATACTTTTCTCCACAAAAATTTTTCAGCAGTTTCTTAGCGGGATAATCCCAACGAACACCAAGGTGCTCTACTTTTTGCACGGTTTGAAAGACGCTGTTTTCATTTCGAAAAGCCTGGTTTTTCAGCTTTTTGTATGATAACAAACGGTTCCCGGAGAGAAGGGTGTAGCAGATGAAAATAAGAACAAGAATGAGACCAAAACTGCAATCTGTTTTTCCAGTCAGAAATACTGCGATCGATATCAGAGGAACCAACAAGGCACAGCTTAAAAAATGCATTCGTTTTTTTGCTTTTTCTTTGTCGTATTTTTGTTCCATTTGAAGAAGTAAAATCCGTCCGCCATCCAAGGGAAGGATGGGGAGCAGATTCACCAGTCCGAGACTGATGTTTGCCAAAATCCATTGTGTATACATAGAGCTTCTCTGCCAAAACTGTAGGAAGATAAAAATGCCTGCAACCAGTAGGTTTCCAATGGGAGCGGAAAGATAAATCATGGCATTTTGAGGTGTTTTTCGATCTGTTTCAATGGAGATTCCAAAAGGTTCTACCGTGATTTTCCGAACAGGAATTTTATGTTGACAAAGGAAGTACAGATGAATTCCTTCGTGAAAAATCAGGGAAGCATACGTGATGAGAAACGACGCTAAACTCCCTGTGTGCCAGGATATGAACACCACTAAAAAGAACAGAGGGTTTATCATGAAATGGCGCATCATTTTGGTAAAAATAGCATGGGATTCATCCGTTTTTCACCTTTTCGGATTTCAAAGTGAAGGTGAGGACCGGTAGTTGCACCCGTGTTTCCTGCAACTGCAATGGGAGAATGTTTTTCCACCTTTGTGCCTTCGGTTACGGAGACACTTTCCAAATGGGCGTAACAGGTGAAGAAGTTTCCCTTATGCGAAAGAATCACATAATTGCCGAACCGTTCATCCACTCCGATTTTGGAAATGTATCCTGATGCGGCTGCCTTCACTTGGTTATCGGTGGATATGTCAATATCAATACCGGTATGTACTTCCGGTTGGTTGGTCAGCGGATTGATTCTGTCGCCAAAAGGGGATGTGATTTCTCCCGTAATCGGCATGGCAAAATCGGGATAAGTAAGATGGGTCTGGTAAGATACCTGCATATCTGATAAAAAAGCACCTATATCCGCTTCTCCTCTTAGAAAATAATCCAGATTCTTTTGAAAGCTTTTGCTGTTAAACAGGAAAACCAATAGGATGGCAAGAATCAGAAAAATCCAGAGGCAACCGCTTTTTCGTTTGGGCGTTTCTTTAGCTTTTTGTTTTGTTCGTTTCAATTTCAGGCTCCTTTCTTGTCCCTTTGCTTCATAATATGAAAAAATTTAAAAAAATATGTGCATTTTCTATAGACATTTTAGAAAAATGTGATACAATAGTATATTGAAAGACTATACTATTATATATAGGAAAAAATTTTTACAAAAAGGAGGGAGAAACATTGGACACAATCGTTATCCAAACGGATCATTTAGACGACGCGGCAAAGTTAATTTGCCGGGGTGAAACGGTAGTATTTCCAACTGAAACCGTTTACGGTCTCGGCGCAGATGCAACCAATCCTGATGCAGTGTTAAAAATTTTCAAAGCAAAAAACCGTCCTGCTGACAATCCGTTGATTGTGCATGTTTCTTCTTTTTCTATGATTGAAGAGGTCACCTCCGATTTTAATGAAACGGCAAAAACAGTTGCCAAGCATTTTATGCCGGGACCCATTACACTGGTGCTGAGAAAAGCAGACCATATTCCCGATGCAGTGTCTGCAGGGCTTCCCACTGTGGGGGTGCGCTTTCCCAAACACCCCGTGGCAAGAGAATTGATTGAAAAAGCAAAAACGCCCATTGCGGCACCCTCTGCAAATATTTCCGGGACCGTTTCTGCAACTCGGTTTTCTGATGTGGAGCGGGAGCTTTTCGGTCGGGTTGGCGGTATCATTGCCGGAGATGATTGCGAGTTTGGAATTGAGTCCACCGTATTGGATGTTACGGGGGATGTTCCCGTGATTTTGCGACCGGGAAGTATTACTTTGGAGATGCTTCAGCAAATTATTCCTGCAACTTGCCTCCATCCCTCTTTAGTGAAGGGCTCTGAGGAAAAACGCCCGGCGTCTCCCGGGATGAAATATACTCATTATTCTCCCAAAGCGGATGTTGTTTTAGTGTATGGGCAAATGCCGGAAATTATCTCATATTTTGAAACAAATTTAACCGAACAAGAGTGTTTGTTCCTATTTTCGGAGGAATATGACGCTTTTTCCAAAAATAAAATGAATATCGGTACCAAAAACGACTTGTCGCAAATGGCACATCTGATTTTTTCCAAGCTCAAGCAAGCTGATTTAGACGGTTACAAAACCATATATATTCCTGCAGTAGAAGAAAAGGGGATTGGGTTTTCTGTGATGAATCGCCTAAAAAAATCCAGCGGAGGGAAGGTGCTTTCTTTATGTTGAAAGTGACCGGTTTAACCGCTGAAAATGTGAAAGATGTTTTTTTGGTAGAGCAGACTTGCTTCTCCACGCCCTGGAGTTTAGAATCTTTTCAAAAAGACTTAATCAATGAAAATGCTGTTTATTTCTGCCTGGAAGATGACGGAAAGATTATTGGTTATGTGGGAATGTGGCAAAGCTTTGACGAGGGCAATATCAATAATATTGCCGTGTTGCCCGATTATCGCAGAAAGGGATACGGCAAGCTGCTTTTAGAACATCTGATTGCATACGGCAAAGAGAAACAACTTTCTTTTCTGACTTTGGAAGTCAGAGAATCCAATATGGGTGCCAGAGCACTTTATCAGTCTGTTGGCTTTCTGGAAGTGGGCAGACGCAACAAATACTACGAACGACATGAGGACGCCATTTTAATGACGTTAACATTTTAGAACGAGGAAATCTTTATGGCAAAAATTCTTGCGATTGAAACCTCCTGCGATGAAACTGCAGCAGCAGTAGTACAAGACGGCAGAGAGGTATTATCCAATATTATATTTTCTCAGGCAGATATGCACGCCCGCTTTGGTGGTGTTGTGCCGGAGATTGCATCCCGAAAACACATTGAAATTATCGATAAGGTGGTAGACGAAGCACTGTCTTCCTCCAATAACACTTTCGACGATATAGATGCCATTGCCGTAACCACCTGTCCGGGCTTGGTGGGAGCGCTGTTAACCGGCGTTTCTTATGCCAAAGCATTAAGCTACGGACGAAAATTACCTTTAATTTCTGTCCACCATATCAAAGGGCATATTGCAGCCAACTATTTGGAAGATAAGGATTTAAAACCGCCGTTTTTGTGTTTGGTGGTTTCCGGCGGACATACTCAGATTGTGCACGTGAAGGATTATCTTTCCTTTGAAATTTTAGCCAAAACCCGTGATGATGCCATCGGCGAAGCTTATGATAAGGTGGCAAGAGTGTTGGGATTACCGTATCCCGGCGGTGTGCGGGTAGACAAAATGGCACAAAATGGAAATCCCGATAAAATCACATTTACCAAGCCCAAATTAGGGGATACCGACGATTTTTCTTTCAGCGGTATAAAAACAGCAGTAAATTGTTATATTAAAAAAATCCTGACAAAGCCCGTGAATGAGTATGCAGAGGATGAGTTTTTAACAGAAGAAGGCTTCTCAGGTCTGGGATTAAAGGTGCAAGCAGGCGGCATTACTAAAAACGATGTGGCAGCATCTTTTTCCAAAACAGTCACAAAAATGCTTTTGGATCCTTTCTTTAAATTGGCAAAAGAGAAAAACATCAAGACCGTTTGTATGGCAGGTGGCGTTAGTGCCAACTCTTTTTTACGAAAAGAATTTTTTTCCCGCGGAGAAAAACTGGGATTAAAAACTGTTTGCCCCCACATTTCTCTTTGTGGCGATAATGCCGCTATGATTGGAAGTTTTGCTTATTTTAAATACGAAAAACAACTGTTTGCCGACAGTTCTTTAAATGCAATTCCCTACATCACCATTGAGGAGGAATACCGATGAGTGAGAATATCGCATCCATTAGAAAAATTCAGAAAAATGCAGATATCTACCTGTTGCCGGCGGATAAATTTAAAACCTTTTCCGTAAGCTTTCATTTTTTTACTGAGCTTCGGGAGGACTGTGTTACCAAAAATGCGCTGTTTCCTTTCCTTTTAAAGCTTGGCAGTAAAAACTTTCCCGATATGTTATCGGTAAACAAGCGCTTGCAGGAGTTATACGGTGGTGTGTTTGAATGTCGCGTGGCAAAACGCGGCGACCGCCATATGTTAAGCTTTGTGTTTGAGTTTTTGCGTCCTGAATATTCTGATGGCGAGCAACTGGAAAACTCGTTATCCTTTATGAAGGAAATGCTGACCAATCCCTTGGTGATTGACGGTGGCTTTTCCGAAGAGTTTGTGAACCGTGAAAAGGAAAACCTCACCGACTATATCAATGGAATTATCAATGATAAACGGGAATATACCACCCTGCGCCTGGCAGAAGAAATGTTTTCCGGCGATAGCTACGCATTGTATGAGTATGGCAAAGTTTCTGATTTAGCAAATATTTCTGCTAAAGACTTATATGATTGCTATTGTGACATTTTAAAAACTGCGCCCTTAATGATTTTCATTTCGGGAAATTTGGATGAGGAGCATTTTTTAGATGCCTTTTCGGTTCTTTTAGAACAAGAAAGAAAACCGCTTCCCGACAACAAAATTTACGATAGAAATCTTCCTTCTCCAAAAAAAGTGGAAGAAAACGAAAATTTGGTGCAGGGCAAATTTGCACTTGGCTTTCAAACCGGTATCTTGCCGGATAGCGAGGACTATTATGCTTTGAATTTATTAAACAGTGTGTTTGGTTCCGGTCCTCATTCCAAGCTTTTTATGAATGTGCGTGAGAAGATGTCTCTTTGTTATTATGTGTATTCCCGTTTAAACCGTATGAAGGGCACCATGCAGGTTGGTATCGGTACGGATAAGGAAAACTTCAAAAAGGCTTATGATGCCATTTTAGAACAGCTGGATTTATGCAAAAAAGGCGAAATTTCCGAAGAAGAAATTGCTTTTTCTAAGAAATTTATTGTTGGTATTTTAAAACAAACTGCCGACAATCAGCATAATATTGCCGATTTTTATATGACAGGAATTTTAGCGGGACGAGTACTTTCTCCCGAAGAATATATCGCAAAAATTGAGTCTCTTACCAAAGAGGACTTGGTGCGGGTGGCTCAGAATATCACCCTGCAAACTGAATATTATTTATCCTAGGAAGGAGGAATCAATTTGCAGTTTCAGAAACATGTAGAAGAAAAGTTAGGAGAAACTCTCTATTTCGGTACCCACGAAAGCGGTTTGGATGTGTTCGTGCTTCCCAAAAAAGGATTTTCCAAAAAATATGCCATTTATTCCGTGAAATACGGTTCGATTGATACCTCCTATACGGTAGGAGGAAAACTGGTCAATGACCCGATGGGCATTGCACATTTTTTAGAGCATAAGCTCTTTGAACTGCCCGGTGGCGGAAATGCATTCGATTTGTTTTCCAAAACAGGGGGCAACGCCAATGCGTTTACCTCTCACGATATGACGGGATACCTTTTTTCTTGCAGTGACCATTTTAACGAAAATTTAGACATTTTGCTTTCTTATGTAAACGATCCCTATTTCACCGTAGAAAATGTGGCAAAAGAGCAGGGGATTATCGCTCAGGAAATCAAAATGTATGATGATGATCCCGAATGGCGACTGTTTAATAATGCTTTGGAAGCCCTTTATCACAATAATCCGGTGAGAAATGACATCGCAGGGACTGTGGAATCAATTGCCCAAATTGATAAGGATTTGTTGTATCAGATTTATAACACCTTTTATCATCCTGAAAATATGGTGCTTTTTGTGGCAGGAGATGTGAACTTAGAAGCAGTTTCCCGTCTGGTGGACAAAAACGTGAAGAAAAGAGAAATTCCCTTCCAGGTGGAAAGAACTGCCTATCCCGAACCGGATTTTGTGAAGCAGAAACGGATTCGTAAGGAAATGAGTGTGTCCAAACCTAGCTTCATTTTAGGCTTTAAGGAAAACCATGTGGGCCTTTTCGGCAAAGAGTTGCTGCGTAAAAATATGGAAACGGGACTGATTTTAAAGATGCTCTTTTCTCAGTCTGCCCCTCTTTACAATGAGCTGTATCAGAAAGGCTTAATTAATGATACTTTCGGATTTGACTGTATGAACGGGGACCATTATTTTGCCACCTTGTTAAACGGAGAAGCAAACGATATTGATGCCACAGTTGATGCCATTTTAAAGGGCATTGAGCTGGCAAAACAAGAAGGATTCCGTAAGGAAGATGTGCAGCGCTATAAAAAAGCGGCTATGGGCAGACAAATCCGTGCCTACGATTCCTTGGAATCGGTTGCCAATCATTTTTCTTCCAACTATTTTTACGACATCGGTGCTTTCGACTTTTTAGAAATTTATCCCACCATTACGGAGGAAAGCTTGCTTTCCCGTATGAAGGAAATTTTCAACGAACACTATGCCATTTCCGAAATGTATCCCATTTCAAAATAGAACGAAACTTTGCTAAAAAAGGAGAAAACGCAAGATGAGTATCATTGAATTTCCCAATCTGGGATTACAGTTTGCGGTGAATAAAATCGCTTTTTCAATTGGCTCCATAGAGGTGCATTGGTATGCACTGATTATTTTAACCGGTGTCATTTTAGGGTTTTTATATGCCACGCTATTTGCAAAACGGGAGAAGCTGGACACCGAATGTTTGTATGATGTTTTGCTTTGGGGGTTACCCAGTGCGATTATTGCAGCAAGAGCCTATTACGTAATTTTTAATTTTTCTCACTTTCAGAATAATCTTTGGTCAATTTTTCACATCTGGGAAGGTGGTATTGCCATTTACGGTGCTGTGATCGGTGCGGCAATCTCCACTTACATATATGCAAGAGTGAAAAAACTTTCTGTGTTGCAACTATTCGATATGGGTGCCTTCGGTTTGATTGTCGGTCAGGCGATTGGAAGATGGGGAAATTTTGTAAATGAAGAAGCATTTGGTAGTGTGACCGATTCTTTGTTTGCCATGTCCAGTCAGTCCATTCGTGTGGAATTAATCCGTCAGGGACAGTTGGATGTGTTAAATCCGCTTGCAAATATGATGGGAGCACACCCCACGTTCTTATATGAGTCTGTATGGAATCTGTTGGGAGCAGTACTTCTCGGCGTTTTCCATAAATATAAAAAACATCATGGACAGATATTCTTTTTGTATCTTGCCTGGTATGGTATCGGCAGATTCTTTATCGAAGGTCTCAGAATGGACAGCTTGTATTGTGGTCCTATCCGCATTTCTCAGCTTGTTGGATTAGTGACTGCCGTGGTCGGTATTGTGATGCTGATATACTATTTCAGAAAGCCGGCAACCTATCCGGTAAAGCCTGTTTGCGAGTGTGAACAGAACGAATTTTAAAACTAAAAAGGAGATACTTATTCTATGCTACACATATCAGAAAATGCTCCTTATGCCATTTGGCTCAATCAGATGTTGGGATACGGTAACCAATGCACCAAACAGTTGGTAACGCAATTCGGTTCTCCCAGAGCAGTATTTGATTTAACTTCAGATCAGATTGAAAAAATCACATTTTTAAACCAGAAACAGAAATCTCTGCTTCATAATAAAAACTTGGAGTATGCCAATAGCGTAATAGAAGACTGCAGACAAAAGCGGATTTCTGTGTATTGCTTTGGCGACGAGGACTATCCGGACTGTCTGTCGGTAATCTATGCACCGCCTATGGTTCTATACGAAAAAGGAAAGCACTTTGATTATGATAAGATTCCTGCTTTTGCGATTGTAGGTACCCGTTCTTTAACGGAATACGGCAGGCGCACTGCATTTGATTTTGCCAAAGACTTAGCCCGCAGCGGATTACTGGTAGTCAGCGGAATGGCAGACGGTTGTGATGCTCAGGCGCACCTGGGTGCACTGAAAGCAGGTAAGCCTACTGTTGCCGTGTTGGGTACCGGTGTGGATGTGATTTATCCTAAAGTGAATCGTGAGCTATATGAATATCTTGTGGATTACGGTGCAGTTTTAAGTGAATATCCCCCCGGAACACAAGCAACCAAGTATTCATTCCCGCAAAGAAATCGTATTATCAGCGCTATCTCGATGGGAACGTTGGTCGTGGAAGGCGATTTGGACAGCGGTTCTCTGTATACGGCAGATCATGCCAACAATCAGGGAAAAGATGTTTTCGCCATTCCCAATAACATTTATGCGGAAAATAGCCGAGGAACCAACCAGTTATTAAAGGAATTTGCCCTGATGGCAACCTGTCCTTCCGATATTGTGGAACGCTATGTAGACCGTTTCCCCGAATATTTATATCAGGAAGTCAAGAAACATAACGTACCGCACGAAAAATACTTACAGTCTCTTAGGGAGCTTACAGACGAAGAAAAAGAAATCATTGCCGAGCTTTCTGAAAAACCCCGTTATATCGATGAAATTGTGAGAAGAACCGGGTTGCCGGCTGGGAAAGTCAACGGACTTTTGACCCTCTTAATGATGAAAGATATTGTTTATATGGTCCCCGGCAATTCTTACGCATTGAAACTCTAGAAACCAAGAAAAAGGAGAATAAAAATACATGGCACAGAACTTAATCATTGTGGAATCACCTGCTAAGGCAAAAACCATTGAGAAATACCTTGGTAGTGAATATGAGGTAATTGCTTCCATGGGCCATTTAAGGGATCTGCCCAAGAAAACCATGGGAGTGGATATCGAAAACAACTTTACACCGAAATATCAGATTATGCCGGAACGTAAGGAATTGGTCAAAAAACTGAGTCAGCTTGCAAAATCAGCTGACCGTGTTTATCTTGCAACTGACCCTGACCGCGAAGGGGAAGCAATCAGCTGGCATATTGCCAATTTACTGAATATTGATGAAACAAAACCTTGCCGTGTGACCTTTAACGAAATTACCAAAACTGCTGTAACAGAAGCAATGAAGGCTCCTCGTGCCATTGATTTAGACTTAGTGGATGCTCAACAGGCACGTCGTATTTTAGACAGAATTGTAGGGTATAAATTAAGCCCGTTTCTATGGAAAAAAATCAGAAAAGGATTATCTGCAGGTCGTGTGCAATCTGTAACGGTTCGTATGATTTGCGACCGTGAAGAAGAAATCAGCAAGTTTGTTCCCGAAGAATACTGGACGTTGGATGCTGAGTTTTTAACTGCAGACAAGAAAAAACTGATTTCCCGTCTGTACGGTAAAAACGGTAAAAAATTTGAAATTAAAAATGCAGAAGTTGCATCTTTAGTGGCAAACGAATTAAAAGCTTCCCAAATTACCGTAAAAAGTGTGAAGAAAACCGTGAAGAAACGGTATGCATTTCCGCCGTACAGTACCAGTACTCTGCAGCAGGATGCTTCCCGTAAATTAAACTTTACATCTCGTAAGACTATGTCCGTTGCACAGACCTTATACGAAGGGGTAGAAGTGGCAGGAAAAGGATTGCTTGGTTTAATCACCTATATGAGAACAGACAGCTTGCGGGTATCTCAGGATGCCATTGCAGCTGCCAAGGAATATACCTTGCAAAATATCGGCAAAGAATACTATCCCGATAAACCCAATGTGTATAAGAAAAAAGGTGCCAACACTCAGGATGCCCACGAAGCAATTCGTCCCACTTATATTGATTTAGAACCCGATCAGATTAAAGCTTCACTTTCAAACGATCAGTATAAGCTTTACAAACTGATTTGGAACCGTTTCTTATCCTCTCAGTTAAAACCTGCATTGTTTGATGTAATTACCGTAGAAGTGGAAGCAAACGGTGAAACTGCCGTATATAATTTCCGTTCTTCTGCACAGAATATGACCTTCGACGGTTGTATGAAGTTTTATCTTGCTCCTGATGAGGAGGAAGACGACAAGGTGAAAATTCCTCCCGTAAAAGATGGGGATCCCTTAACTTTATCTAAGCTGAAGGATAAGCAGAATTTCACTACGCCGCCTGCCCGCTATACCGAAGCAAGCTTAATTAAAGCATTGGAAGAAAAAGGCATCGGCCGTCCTTCTACCTATGCACCTACCATTTACACTGTGTTAAGCCGTGAGTATATCGAAAAAGAAGGGAAAGCGTTAAAGCCTACTTCTTTGGGAACTTTGGTAACCGATGTGATGAAGAAAAGCTTTGCCAATATCGTGGATGAAAAGTTTACTGCTACCATGGAAGAAGAGTTAGACGGTATTGAATCCGGAAAATACTGGAAAGATGTTTTGGGAGCTTTCTATGAAGACTTTCAGAAAGAGCTTTCTGAGGCTGATCAGACTGTGGAAAAAACGCCTGAGGTTACCGATGTGCTGTGTGACAAATGCGGTGCTAATATGGTGATTAAAAGCGGTAAATTCGGCAAATTTCTTGCTTGTCCCAATTATCCTGAATGTAAAACTACCAAGCCTTTAATCAAGGAAATTGAAAATATTCCATGTCCAAAATGCGGGAATAAACTGCTTGAGCGAAAATCCCGTACCGGAAAAATCTTTTACGGTTGTGAAAAGTATCCCGAATGTGATTTTGCATCCTGGGATAAACCTACCGGTAAAACCTGTGAAAAGTGCGGCAGCTACATGGTGGTAAAAAAATATCAGCGAGGCGGCAAGGAGTATTGCTCTAACGAAGCTTGTGAACTGAGTGCTCCCAAGCCAAAAACAAAAAGCACAAAAAGCACAAAAACCGCCAAAACTGCAAAAACAACCAAAGATACCAAAAAAACTGCAACCAAAAAAACCACTCGTAAAACAGCGGAAAAGGAATAAATTATGAATCAAACCATTCATGTTGTTGGCGGGGGACTGGCAGGCGTAGAAGCAGCTTACGCCATCGCCAACTTAGGCGGTTTTGTGAAGCTTTATGAAATGAAGCCCCAAAAAAGGTCTCCTGCCCACCATAGCGATTATTTAGCGGAGCTGGTTTGTTCCAACTCATTAAAAGGCAACCGTATTTCCAATGCCTGTGGACTGCTAAAGGAAGAGCTTCGTATGCTTGGCTCACTTTGTATGAAAAGTGCGGAGTTATCCCGTGTGCCTGCAGGAGATGCTTTGGCAGTAGACCGAGATAAATTTTCGGGCTATATTACTGAAACTATCCGAAATCATCCCAATATTGAAATTATTTCCGAAGAAGTGACCGATATCCCGGATGGCATTTGCATTCTGGCAACGGGACCTCTGACTTCTGAGCCTTTGGCAAAAGAAATTGCCAAACTTTTGGGAGAAGAAAGTTTATACTTTTTTGATGCGGCAGCACCCGTAGTGGCAAAAGACAGCATTGATATGTCTGTTTGCTATAAAATGGCACGGTACGGAAAAGGTACCGCTGATTACATTAACTGTCCCTTCACCAAAGAGCAGTATGACGCTTTTTATGAAGAACTGGTCCATGCCAAACTTGCTCCCTTGCATTTGGAGGAAGAACAGAAAATTAAGGTGTTTGAAGGTTGTATGCCCATTGAGGTGATGGCAAAACGAGGGAAAAAAACCTTGTTGTTTGGTCCCATGAAACCGGTTGGTTTACCTGATCCTAAAACGGGGAAGGAATATCATGCGGTGGTACAGCTCCGCCAGGAAAATGCAGAAGATACGATGTATAATTTGGTGGGTTTTCAGACCAATCTGACTTTCCCTGAGCAAAAGAGAGTGTTTTCCATGATTCCGGGACTTTGGAATGCGGAGTTTTTGCGTTACGGTGTAATGCACCGCAATACTTATATCAACGCTCCTAAAAATCTTCTGCCAACCAATCAGCTGAAGAATCGTCCCAATCTGTTTTTGGCAGGACAGATGACTGGTGTGGAAGGTTATGTGGAATCTATGGCATCCGGTCTTGTGGCAGGGGTGAATGCCTACTTATATGCAAATGAACAAGAGCCGATTGTTTTTCCAAAAGAAACAGCACTTGGATCCTTATTATCCTACATTACCGACGAAACTATCGAAAACTTTCAACCCATGAATATGAATTTCGGTATTTTACCGAAATTAAACGAACGAATCAAATCCAAGCAGGAACGCTACGAAAAAATTGCTTCCATTGCTTTGGAAAAAATGAAGGAATTTATCAGTTACAACAAAATCTTACGAGGAGAACCGTAAATGGCAACACAAAACTTACAGAGTCGTCTGGACGAAATCTTATGTGAGGTGGAGAAGCCTGCCCGCTATGCCGGCGGCGAATATAACAGTGTGGTGAAGGACTGGGATCAGACCGATTTGCACTTTACCTTCTGTTTTCCGGATTTATATGAAATCGGAATGTCTCATCTTGGCATCAAAATTTTATACGATATTTTAAACCGTCGGGATGATATCTGGGCAGAGCGTTCCTTTATGGTGGCGCAGGATATGGAAGATAAGCTAACAGAAAAGGGGATTCCGCTTTATTCTTTGGAAAGCAAAATGCCCTTAAAGTGCCACGATATTATCGGGTTTACCCTCCAGTATGAACTTTCTTATTCTTCCGTTTTATCTATGC
The DNA here is from genome assembly GCA_045540295.1 of Clostridia bacterium. Classification (GTDB taxonomy): domain Bacteria; phylum Bacillota; class Clostridia; order UMGS1840; family UMGS1840; genus SIG452. The sequence goes on along the minus strand of JAZQGY010000004.1, from coordinate 30,280 downwards.
TTTCTTTAGCAGAAATTCCTCTTTTGGCCAAAGACCGTGATGACAGCTATCCGCTGGTATGTGCAGGCGGTCCCTGTGCCTTTAATCCTGAGCCGTTGGCCGATTTTGTTGATTTCTTTATGATTGGCGAAGGGGAAGACGTGATTGTAAAAGTGTCCGACATTGTGTTGGCAGGCAAGAAAAACGGTTCTTCCAAAGCAGATATTTTAAAAGAATTAGACACCCTGCAGGGAGTATATGTGCCTTCTTTGGTAGAAGTGACTTATCATGACGACGGCACAGTGGCATCCATTTCCAAAACCGTGGAAAAAACGGTGATTGAAAATCTGTCCGATGCTGTTTTTCCTACCAAATTGGTAGTTCCCTTTGTGGAAGCAGTACATGATCGCATCACTTTGGAAGTGATGCGTGGTTGTATGAGAGGTTGCCGATTCTGTCAGGCAGGCTATATTTACCGTCCCAAACGAGAAAAAGATGCAGACAAGCTGGCACTTCTTGCAAAAACTTCGTTCCAATGCACAGGCTATGAAGAAATTTCTCTTTCTTCGCTCTCTACCAGTGATTACCTGGGATTAAAAGATTTAAAAGGAAAACTAAATACCTTTACGAAAGAAAAAATGATTAATTTAGCGCTTCCTTCTCTTCGAATTGATAATTTTTATGAAGAAGCGCTGGAGAGTTTATCCGAAGTTCGAAAAAGTTCTCTCACCTTTGCACCCGAAGCAGGAACACAAAGAATGAGAGATATCATCAATAAAAATATTTCCGAAGAAACCATCTTAAACACCATGCAGTTCGCATACGAAAACGGATGGTCCACCGTAAAGCTTTATTTTATGATTGGCCTTCCCTTTGAAACTGATGAGGATGTTTTGGGCATTTGCGAACTGGTGAAGAAAATTGAATCCATTTATTACAGTGTTCCCAAGGAAAAACGGGGCAAACGTTTTGGTATTACCGTTTCGGTGTCTACCTTTGTGCCAAAGCCTCATACGCCGTTTCAATGGGCACCTCAGGATTCTTTTGAAACCATCTTACGCAAACAGGATTTGTTAAAAGAGAATTTACGTTCTAAAAATATCCGCTTAAACTGGCATGACGCAGAAACTTCCGTTTTGGAAGCCGTGTTTGCCCGTGGTGACCGTAGGCTGGGCAGGGTGCTGTTAGAAGCTCACAAGTTAGGCTGTAAACTGGACGGTTGGAACGAATACTTCTCCTTTGAAACCTGGCAGAAGGCTTTCCAGAACGCCAACGTGGATATGACCTTCTATAGCGAACGGGAACGTTCTTTGGAAGAAGTGTTACCTTGGGATGTAACCTTCTGTGGCGTGACCAAGGACTTTTTTAAACAGGAACTGTTACTGGCAAAAGAAGCTGTTACCACACCGAACTGTCAGGAGCAATGTGCAGGATGCGGAGCCAACCGTTATAAGTGTGATAGTGTATGTCATAATAGGGGTTAGCAAAAAATGAAAAAACTGATTATAGAAACCGAAAAATTAGCAGAAAATGTGAAAAATATCAAAGCGTTTTGCAAAAATAACACCGTTTTTGCAGTAGTAAAAGGGGATGGCTACGGTCTGTCCTTGCTTCCTTATGCGAATTTTTTAAGAGAGCAGGGGATTACTCATTTTGCCGTTTCCGAATCCAAGGAAGCCATTGCCTTAAAAAGTGACGAACGTTTTTCGGATACAACCGTTTTATTGTTAACACCTGAAAACAATCCCGAATTGATGAAGGAATTACTTCAAAAAAATGTTACCTTAACGGTGGGGGCTATGTCTCATCTGGAGCTCGTTGAAAACGTTTCCAAAGAATTGGAAGTGGCTCCTTCGGTGCATCTGAAGGTGGATACCGGATTTGGTCGGTTCGGTTTTTCCTATCGGAATGAAAAAGACATCATTGCTGCTGTGGACAAGCATCAAAAAACCGTTAAGATTACAGGGATTTTTACCCATTATTCCTGCTCATTTGAACCGAAATATAAGATTACGAAGACTCAGGATGACCGCTTTGACCGGATTTTGGCAAAACTTCGTGAAACATATCCTGATTTCTTAGAAAACCTTCTCATTCACAGTGCCAATTCCTGCGGTGCGTTGCTCTATCCCAACAAAAACCGCAATGCAGTCCGGATTGGATCTGCCTTTTTGGGACGTCTTCCCATGAAGGCACCCGTGAAACTTCATCGGATTGCTTATTTGGAAGTGCTGGTATTGGATGAAAATTCCTTACATAAAGGAGACAATGTTGCTTACGGAAATACCTACAAGGCAAAGGCAAACATCAATACCGCCGTTATCGGAATCGGATACAAAGATGGCTTTTTTACCACCAAGCAAAACGATGCCTATCGGTTCATTGATGTGCTTCGTTATATGTATACCGACTTTCGTTCCATCGGTAAAAAACAGTATCTGTATCAAGGAAAATATGAAATTTTAGGTCGTGTAGGGATGTATTGCGCCATTGTAAAAAACGACGGCAGTCTTCATGTGGGGGATCTTGTAAAAGCGGACTGTAATCCCTTGTTTATTGATTCCGCAATTTGCAGGGAATACCGCTAAACACGGAAAGGAGTGACTAACATGGAATATGTTCTCTTAGCATTATCCATCGTGATTTTAGTGCTTTTGATTGTGATTTTAGCCGGCAAAAACAATCAGAACGATTTTAGCAATCTCCGTATGGAATTAACCAATCAGCTAAAAAATATGTCTGATGTGTTAAATGAGTCCCAAAAACAAAGCTCTGAGCATCAGGATGCCAGAATCAAGGATTTAAACAATCGGTTCGAATCCTTTCAGAAAGAGGTTTCCGAACGTTTAAAATCTTCTGAGGAACGGTTGAATCAGTTTTCCTTAAATAACGAGAAAAAACTGGAGCAGATTCGAGAAACAGTGGAAAACAAACTGACTCGTATTCAGGAAGACAACAATAAAAAACTGGAAAAAATGCGGGAAACTGTGGACGAAAAACTTCAGAAAACGTTGGAAGACAGAATCGGAAAATCCTTTCAATTAGTTTCCGAGCGGTTGGAAGAAGTGTATAAAGGGTTAGGAGAAATGAAAACCTTAGCGTCCGGTGTCGGAGACTTAAAAAAGGTGCTTTCTAATGTGAAAACCCGCGGTATTCTGGGAGAAATTCAGCTTGGCGCTATCTTGGAACAAATGTTTTCTCCTGAACAGTATGAGCAGAATGTGGCAGTCAAAAAGGGAAGTGCCAACGTGGTGGAATTTGCCATCCGTTTACCCGGTGACGGGGAGGAACCTTTGTACCTTCCCATTGACGCCAAATTCCCTGTAGATGCCTACACCCAGTTAACTGATGCTTATGATACCGGCGATATTTCGCAAATTGAAGCGGCAAAAACAGCATTGGACCGTCGCATCAAGCAATTTGCGAAGGATATCAGCGAAAAATACATATCACCTCCGGAAACTACCGATTTTGCCATTATGTTTTTACCCGTGGAAGGCCTTTACGCCGAGGTGGTACGTCATGGTATGGTGGAAGTGTTGCAGCGTGATTATAAAGTGAATATTGCAGGACCTACCACCATTTGTGCATTCCTGCAAAGTTTACAAATGGGCTTTAAAACCCTTGCCATTCAAAAACGTTCCGGGGAAGTTTGGAATGTGTTAGGTGCCGTAAAATCCGAGTTCCAGAAATTCTCCGATGTTATTAAACAAGCGCAGCAACGCCTGGATCAGGCCCATGGAGAACTGGAAAAACTGGTAGGGGTACGAACCCGTGCCATTGTTCGCAAATTAAACAGTGTGTCCTCTTTGTCCGAAGAAGAAACGAAAAAGATTTTGCCGGATGTATCAGATGTGTTGGATGCAGGAGATTCCGGAGATTTTGTTGAATAAAGAGAAGGTATTTTTATGAAGTTTCATTCAAACCTCAATTTATCTATGCTCACCGACTTTTATGAATTTACCATGTCTAACGGTTATTTTCAAAACGGCATGAAAGATACCGAGGTAGCTTTTGATTTGTTTTTCAGAAAAGTCCCAAACGACGGAGGCTATGCCATTATGGCAGGTCTTGAGCAGATGATTGAATATATCAGTAATCTGCATTTCTCCAAAGAAGATGTGGAATATCTTCGTAGGAAAGGAATTTTTTCCGAGGAGTTTTTAGAATATCTTTTAAACTTTTCGTTTTCTTGCTCTGTGTGGGCAATTCCGGAAGGAACCCCTATATTTCCCATGGAGCCTGTTGTAAGTGTCCGTGGCCCCGTGATTGAAGCACAGCTGATGGAAACAATGCTGTTGCTTACCGTAAACCATCAGTCACTAATTGCTACAAAGGCAAACCGTATTGTGCATGCATCCGAAGGCAGAGCGGTCATGGAATTTGGCTCCCGCCGTGCGCAGGGGTATGACGGTGCTATCTACGGCGCAAGAGCAGCCTATATCGGCGGATGTGCAGGAACAGCTTGCACCGTTACCGATCAGCTCTTTGATATTCCTGCTTTAGGCACTATGGCGCATAGCTGGGTGCAGATGTTTGATACCGAATTGGAGGCTTTCCAAGCATATGCAAGTTGTTATCCTCATGATTGCACACTTTTGGTGGATACCTATAATGTGTTAAAATCAGGAATTCCCAATGCGATTAAAGCTTTTGATACTGAGGTTGTCACCAGAGGATTTCGTCCCAAGGGAATCCGTATTGATAGCGGAGATATTACCTATTTATCCAAAAAAGCCAGAAAAATGTTGGACGATGCAGGGTATCCTGATGTGAAAATTGTGGCATCCAATTCATTGGACGAATATATTATCCGCGATATGTTGAACCAGGGCGCAAAAGTGGATACCTTTGGCGTTGGGGAACGGCTCATTACCTCAAAATCCGAACCGGTATTCGGCGGCGTTTATAAACTGGTGGCAGTTTTCCGTGACGGGGAAGAGATTCCCAAAATTAAATTGTCTGAAAATGTATCCAAAATCACGATTCCCGGTTTTAAAAGTTTGTACCGTTTGTATTCCAACGAAACGGGAAAAGCGATTGCCGACGTAATTACCAAGTATGACGAAACCTTTGACGGTATAACAGAGTATGAGCTGTTTGATCCTCAGTTTACTTGGAAACGAAAAAAAGTGACCAATTTTACTGCAAGAAAACTACTGATACCTATTTTCGAAAACGGAAAGCAAGTATATACTTCTCCCAGTTTGCAAGAACTGAAGGATTACTGCGAAAAAGAAGTTGCCACCTTGTGGGATGAGGTCACAAGATTTGAAAATCCGCATACCTATTATGTGGATTTATCCCCCGAACTATGGCAGATTCGGGAAACTATGCTCCAGCAGCACCATGAATAATTTTCGTCAGTTGAGCATATCATTAGCATAAAATCTGGAAAATATGCCGAAATTTTCTGTATTGATACAGAAAATTTGACAAATAATTCTCTTTTATGCTATCATAATCTACTGATGAGAGGAGGGAAAACATGGATCAGATTTTTTTAAATCAAAACCTGATGTACCTTATTCGATTGTTTGTTGCCGGTTTATGTGGTGTGATTATTGGTTTTGAACGAACGAACCGTGCGAAAGAAGCCGGTCTTCGCACCCACTGTATTGTTGCAATTGCATCCTGCCTGATGATGCTGGTTTCTATTTATGGCTTTATGAATATTCCGAATATTGTCAACCGTGATCCTGCCCGTATTGCAGCGCAGATTGTCAGCGGTATCGGGTTTTTAGGCGCCGGCATGGTTTTTGTAAAGCATCAGATGATCAGCGGTCTTACCACTGCCGCCGGAATTTGGGCAACTGCAGGTATTGGTATGGCAATCGGTTGTGGTATGTATGTGGTTGGTGTTGCAGGAACCTTGCTGATTTTATTGGCACAAACAGTGCTGCATTTCCGCACCAAATATACTGCAAAACGAAAAAGTAAAATTCTCACGGTGAAAAATATTGAAAATGCTGATATGATTAAAGAACGGTTTTTAGAACATAAAATTACAGTGTTTGATACCAATATCGTGAAGAAAAACGGAATGTTTACTTATGTGTTCTACATCGAAATTCCTTATGATTTAAATGAAGAAGATTTTCTTCGTTCCATTCCGTATGACTGTGGCTTCAAAAGCGAAATATAACAAGAAAAAAGGAACTGCTCCCGAAGGAGGCAGTTCCTTTTTTCTTAAGAGAGGATTTAAAAAATTGAGATAGGAATGACTTGTTTTTTTTATGAGAAAGTTAAGCTTGTGTTACCAAAGCCTCTTTGGATTCTTTAATGGCAACATCCAGCCGTTTTTTTGCCAGGTTTAAATTCATAATGGCAATGTCGATATACTCGTCCCTGGTGACTTCGTTAAATTTACTCCAGGCAATGGCAACTTCCTGTTTTGCTTCCATAACCGCATCATAAGAGGGGTTTTCTTCCGGTTTTTGAAATAAAGATGCAATTTTTTTTAAAAATTTTTCCATGACACTTCCGCCTTTCTTACAGTTTTTTCTATCCAAAGTATATTCCGAACAGACGGAAAATATACCTGTCAGACGGTTTTTTCCGCAATCTTTCCAAGGTAATGTTCATGTTCGTCAAGATGTGCTTCCCACAGTGTTGCAAGGCTCGGATCGTTTGCTTCCAGTTCTTCAAATTCAGAGGTCATCATGTATTTGGTGTGCTCTTCTATGTGAATTTCGTGATGATCTCTTGCTTTGACGGGGCAGAAAATTTTTTCGCGCATTTTCAGATTTTCCCGGGCAGCTTTGGTTACGTGGAGTGTTTCGGTTTCCATTTTGTTTTCCCAATCTCCCATCTTCAGCATAGAAAGGATTTTTGATTTGGCGCAAGGTGTGATTCTGCCGGTTTTGGGGTCGGTAAAAAGCCCCATCGCATAAAGCTCCCGAATCAGATCACGCTTGACCGTCAGAGAATTTTCAATTTCGTTTTGTGTGGTTAATTCCAACTGTTCGGGAAGCAGATTGGTTTTACTCCAGCGAACAAGTGCGTTATCGGTGTCGTCACCGCCTAAATTGAGCATTCTTTCAAATAAAGCAAACTGGCGGTATAACCGTAACCATTGTTTTGCTACTTCTAAAACGGCGTTTCGAATGTTTTCCGCACTGACTGCCAGACGGTTATCATCCTGTTGAGATAGAATACTTAAAGCCGTTCCTGAAGTTACATTGGAAGGTGCAGAAGAATAACGTGACAGTTCTGAAATTCCGGAAATGGAAACAAAAGCTTCTTCCAACCGGTCCTGCTTGGATAAGAAACTGTAGGGAAGGGCAGGTGTGTCCATAAAGCGGGGTGGTTCACTGCCCCGCAAATACACAATAGGCATTCCGGGAGGCATTCCGTAGTATTCCAAACTGTCCACATCCACGCTTCCGTCTTCAATCACCGGGATTCCCAAAGCGGCACGGTTTAAGTATTCATTGATACGGTTTTGAATGGCATTGTAGTCTCTTTGAATGGGGATTAAACGTTCAATAATGCTGGTTCCGAAAAAACAACCGGGACGTGCCACAGACACCTGTTTCACAAAGGGGTACCCCCTTGTGTGATACTTGGCATTCAGGTATGGTAAAGGTCCTTCATACAGCAACATTTCGTTATAATATGCCACAATCAGAAGACGGCCGTCGGGATGCTTTTTGGTGGGTTTTTCGTAGTATTCCAGTACAATGTCGTACCCATTTTTGATTTCCTGACCCACACTTTCTAAACTGCCTGTCCAGCCAAGACCGCCCGTGACATTGGTCACGTTGGTCATAGAAAACAGATTAACAGAAAATCCTTGTAGTGTTACATCCCATTTTTCTTTGATTTCATCCACATGATAGGGGTGGGCATGAATGATGCTTCTTTGCTCTGAAATTTGTTCTGTATAAAGGCTTTCCGGATAGATTTCATAAGGAGTTAGCACCACCGTGTCTACCTCTCCCGACTTTACGGGTATACCGTTATCAAGACACAGGAAATCCCCCTGATCCTTTTGCCACACAGTTTTATAGAAAGCAGTTCCTAACAATTCTGAAACCGAAACTGCATTGGCAATTTTTTCAGAGAAGTTCAGTTGTTTGGAAACCGTATTCAACACAGCCGTGGAAATTTTGGCATTGGCAATGTCGTTTAAATCGGTGCTTTCTGTGGTGGCACCAATTTGAGGGACCACGCCGGACAGTTTTGCCACTCTGGTTTCCATAATAGGAGCAATGTTGTTATAAACGGCACGTTCCTGATAATCATAGAGCTTTTCTACAGAGTAAATTTTTTTGCCGTTGTAGTCTACATCGCAATATTGGTTACCGTTTAAGAAATTGATATTCAGATTCCATTTTAACTCCAGATGACTTCGTTTTTCTTTGCGGTCGTTGAATTCATGACAGACAAACAAGGCCAGATTCTCAGGCATTGTTTGTTTCCTCTGTCACTTTTGCGTAATAAGGCTTCTGATTTAACATACCTCGCTTTGCGGCAGACTGTTTCAGCTTTTTTAAACGGCTTAAAAGCTGTTGTTCACGCTTCTTTTTGTCTTCTTCCTCTTTTTTTCTCTTTGCAGCTGCCTTTGCATCGTAATCGTTGTGATTGGGGCTGTAAAGGTTGTAAGCTCTGTTGTAGCTTTTGTACTTTTCCTTTTCTTCTTTGGTAAGATTCATACGTTCACCTCAAAAATAATAAAATTATTCCGCACTACTCAGCCTAAGCGTACCAAAGAATCCGTCGGTTGACAAGTTCAACTTTTTTTCATGATTTTAGTTAGTTTGTTTCAATAATTTTTAAGTTTTTCGGGTCAATATCAGCTTCGTTTTTCATAGTATCCCGAATCTGTGCAATTTCCTGAGGAGTTAATCCTGCAGATTGCACGCTGACAGTCGCATCAGGAGAACTTAAAAAAACATGAACGTTCACAAATCCTTTTTCGGTAAGAATCCGTTCTGCCAGGGATTCCTTTTCCATATCCTTTGCAATCCGAATCATTTCATCCTGAGCTTCGGCTTTCTGTTCTGGCGAGGCATCCTTGTTTTCGGAAACGGTTTGCAGTAAGGATACGGCTTCACTTCTGTTTTTTTCCATGGTGAAGTCAGAGGACACATACTTTGCTTCCCCGTAAGTGGTATTTTCGTCATAGCTTTCGTTAGCAGGCGGTAAGGACAGAGATACCGTTTGCGTTTCGGTATGGTTGATGTAATTGACTACGCCGGCAGTGGCTAACAGAGCAGTACAAACCACTGCGGCAATTTTTCTTTTGTGCAATAAAATCATAGCGATGATTCCTTTCTTTTTAAGGTTTTTCATTTTGTTTTACGGGTTTAAAAACCACCTCCACAGTGTGTAAATCTGCTCCCAGAGAACTTTTGGCAGCCCGGTACAGAAGTTCTTCTGTTGTTTGCTCGTAAGGGGCAAAGCAGAAGATACATACCCCTTTGATTCGTGGCTGGCGCTGGTTCTGTATCTGAATGTTTTTGTTAGCATCCAATACCGGTTTTTGATCGGTTTTGTGTTGGATTTCTCCGGTAGCAGTTTTGGTATCGGAGGTAGTGGTTTCCTCCCGCACAATTTCCAACTCTCCCGAATCGGCATAAGCAACTAATACCCGCACTTTATTGCCGGTTAATTCTGTGAGAAGCGATTCTAACTCTTTTGCTTGCAGATCCGGTTGATTTATCATATTCACGGGCTTTGAATTTGATGCTTTTTTCGGTGGAGCAGAAGGAAATACCAGCAAAATAATTGCTATCAAAAACAGCATTACAATCAGTTTGAGTTTTTGATTTTTAGGACGTTTCGTCCAAAAATTTTTCAGTGGGGCAAACCACTTCATAGGGGAAGTCTCCTTTCAATACCGCCTGAATTTGAGAGGGATGTTCATTGGTGTAAATTTGCACGGCTTCCAATTCGTACCTGTCGTTTAAATGCACTGTTACCGTGGCAATATCCAGATTGTTTTCCGAAAGCTTTGTTTGAATTTCAGCAGCGATGTCGGTCTCGTATTCTTTGATTAGCAGATTTTCCGTAGTGGTATGAACCGTGGGGACAGAAAATTCCGGCAAGGAGAAATCAATACGGAATAACGAAGAAATCAGGAATAAAAACAAAAACAGATTCACTGCAAATTGCACATATTTTCGGAAAGAACCGGTGGATAAGAGCTCCTTTAAAAATTCACAGACCAATACCACCAGAACCACTTGTTTGAACTGAGCAATCCATTGTGCCATAATATCCTCCTAAATTCCGGTTAATACCAGGATACCAAGAACCGCGATGACCAGCACAGTTGCCACAACGCCTGTCAGCATACCCAGTCCGGTAGCCGTATCTTCAAAAAAGTGTGCTGTCTGGCTATCAGAGAGAAAACCGGCGCAAACAGATAGTGCTTGGAAGGTGAGAATACCTGCCGTAAGCTTTACTAAGGGAGATAAGAATACATAGGATATTCCAATCACACCTCCTAGCCCTGCCTTGGCCTTCAGTTGTGTTACAGCCTGAATCAGATATTCTCCGGAATCGCTGAGGCTTCCTCCAAGAAACGGAATGCAATTTCCCAGTGCCATTTTGGCAGATTGCAATGTCAGAGAATCCGAAGCTTTGCTAACCGTCGTGAGCAACGTAAAGATCATCATAAATATACCTATCAGAACGGGAAGCACAGTTTTTATTGCCCAAAGTATTACCTTTTTCAGTGCTGCGAAATAATCTTTTTCCAAAAGAGGAGAGAGTACAGTACACATAAAATAGACCAAAATTCCGGGCAAAAAAATGTTTTTGATGAGGAAGGTAAGAAGACTCATAAAACCCAGGATGAAGTAGGTTGATTTTGTTGCACTGAGTACCTTACCGCTGTTTGCGATGAGTCCCGTCAGAACGGGCACGCTCATATACACAAATTCCGAGAGATACACAATGCAATCTTCTGCCACCAAGATTAGTTGCCGAAACAGTTCTCCGCAACATAAAGCAATGGCACAAAAGATACCCAGGTGTACCGTTTTGTTTAAACTGATGGGAAAATCCATGCAATTTTTAATACCAATGAGCAACATCAAAAACACCAAGGAAGGAATTTTTTGTCGTAAAAGAGCAAATTCACCCCAAAGAACGTCACAAACTGTTTTCCAGATTTCCGGAAGGGAAAATTCGGTTTCTTCTATAGCTTCCAGAGCAGTGGCACACACCGTTTGCGGAAACACGAACACCATTCCCATTATCGTTGTCAAAATAATAATCCGTTTTATCCAAACAGAGACCATACTGTGTCCACAACCTTTCCCAGCAAAGGCAGAATGAGCATTAATATAACTACTTTGGCGGCAAATTCCATCTTTTTGGCAATGGCTTGTTCTCCTGCATCAGAAATCACATTGCAAACGTATTCTGCACCAATTCCGATTCCTAAGATTTTTAGAATAGTGGATACCGATTCCGATTCCAGTCCGGAGGCTTGCATATAATCAGTTAAAATGTTCAGGATGCTTGTCAGTTCTCCTGCAATTACCGAAAAAATTACAATTCCGGTTACAAGAGCAATCATCATGGAAAACTGGGGAGCTTTTTCCCGTAACATGACTGCGGACACAGCACCCACAACGGCAATGCCTGTCAATTTTGCAACAGTATCCATGGATGACTCTCTCCTATCTTTTAAAACCCGAACAGGCTTTTAATCGTTTCAAATAAGTAAGCAATTTCCTGCACAATTACAATCAACACCACCACAAGTCCTGCCAGCGTTACCATAGTAGCCTGTTCGTCACGGCCTGACTTGGAAAGCAGTTGGTTTAAGATGGCAACGATAATTCCAATTGCCGCAATTTTAAAAATTAATTCAACATTCATAATAACTTCCTTTTTACAGTAGCAAAACGGCAACCATAGCGCTGCCGGAGCAAATTCCGGTTGCAATTAGCTTTTTTGTTTTGGGGAGTTCTGTTTGCAAATTGCCGAGTATCATTTCCAGTCGGTTTTTGATATGTCTGTAGTGTTCTTCTGTAAGTTTTTTGGTATCTTTTCCAATTACCGAAAAATATCGGGATATCAGTCCGGTTGCTTCTTCGGGAAGGGGTAGGTCGTCAAGTGCCAGTACCAAAGCTTTTCTTAAAGGGTGTGTTTTTTGAAAAGTATCCACCGATTTCTGAAAGTATTTTGGGAAAAAAGCCGAATTTTCTTGCAGAATAGCTTTTTCCAGCGTTTGGTTCCACTCGGTTACGCCGTAAGTGATGTTTCCTAAAAATACGGTCATTTCCTGTAAACACTGAATTGTTTTTTTCTTCTGTTCACTCAGATATCTGATGGCTAATAAATCTGCAATTGTAAGCAGTAACAAACCGTACCATTTTAGCATTACGCTTCACCTTTGACCTTTAGAATTGATTCAATACGGTCGTCTTTCCCGTTTTTTTTTACATACACTTCATAATCAAATACCTGTTCCTGCGTCAGCTTTCTGATATTTTTTCGAAAAAGACCGTCACAGGTACCGTGAACAGTTGCCACAACCGACACTCCGGCGTGGTGAGCGTAGCACAAGCATTCCTCATCTTCGGGGGTTCCGATTTCATCCACAATTATCACATTGGGAGATAAACTGCGGACTGCCGAAAGAATACCGTCCGCTTTTCGGTAACCGTTTAAAACATCGCATCGGGGGCCCAATGCGTTTTGCATTTCACCGTGATAAGTAGCAGCAATTTCATTTCTTTCATCCACCACTGCAATTTTTGTCCCTGCACATTTGGTAGATAGCTGACGAACAAAATCACGCAGCAGTGTGGTTTTTCCGTGTCCCGGCGGTGAAATCATCAGAATACCGGGAAGGGGTGAAATACGACCCACCGTTTGAAACAATCGGTCTGCTACTCCCGGCATTTCTCTTGCAATTCGCAGATTGATGGACGAAATATCTTTGATGTAGGATATTTTTCCGTCATCATACACTGTTGTACCGGCAATGCCCACTCGGTGACCTCCTTTTATCGTGATAAATCCGTTTCTGAAAGAATCAAAATAAGAGGCAGGAGAGCCTTCGGTGATATTGTCAAGCAATTCTTCCAGCCGGTTTCCGTCCATCCGAAACGGGGTAATCAATTCCCGCTGACTTTCTAAAAATATCACCGGTTGGTTTTTGCGAAAACGGATTTCTTCTGTTTCATTTGACAGATACTTCACCAAACCAGAAGGCAGAATAGACAGAAGTTTTTGTTTGTTTTGCGATGATGTCTGTTGTATCATATCAGGGTCCCTCGCTTTTTTATCACTATATGTGAGGCTGTCCCAAAGTATGCCAACTCGTCCTTTGGAAGTTGATTTGCAAATTTGGTTGACTTTTTTTGCAAAATATGGTATTATTACGGAAGATTCTTACAGATGGAGGGTCCTAAATGAATCAAAAGAAAATTGTTTTAGCTTCCCAGTCTCCGAGAAGAAAAGAAATTCTGGAAAGAAACAGGATTCCTTTTACAGTATTTGTGACGGATACAGATGAAACGGTTGCAGAACCGATGTCTCCGTCTAAATTGGTAGAAGAGTTATCCTTTCGCAAGGCGAAAAGTGCCGCCGCGGAATTTCTGGGAGAAAACGTGTTGATTATTGCAGCAGATACCGTGGTTGCACTGGATGACGAAATTTTCGGCAAGCCTGAAGACGAAGAGGATGCCCGTCGGATGCTGGAGAAGCTTAGCGGAAAGGCGCACAGCGTGTTTACCGGTGTTACTTTGGGATATGTAGAAAAGGGTGCGGTGTCCTATCACAAAACCGTTTGCGAAACCAAAGTGTATTTTTATCCTATCAGCCGAGAGGAAATTTCCGCATATATCCAAACAAAAGAGCCGTTTGACAAAGCCGGCTCATATGCCATTCAGGGGATTGCTTCCAAGTTTGTAGAAAAAATTGAAGGCGATTTTGATAATGTGGTAGGCCTACCGATTTTTGCGATTATAGAGGATTTGAAGAAGTACCTTGCAGGAGAGGAGTGGATTTCTTGTGAGTAGTCAGAGTTTTACCCCACTTCGTTTAAAGGAAGAATTTGTGATAAAAAACGTGGTCACCATTCATTACCTGGAGTATGCAAAAGATTTTAAATTTACCGGAGAAAAGCACGATTTTTGGGAGTTTATCTATGTAGACAAAGGAGAAATTAACGCCATTGCCGAAGATAACACCCACCGGCTTCAGCAGGGGGATATTCTGTTTCATAAACCGGGCGAGTTTCACAATGTGTATTCCAACGGTGTGATTGCCCCCAATATTGCGATTGTTTCTTTTGAGTGCAAGTCCAAAGCGATGAGCTTTTTTCAGAATAAAGTATTCCACGTGACAAAAGAGGAAAAAAACCTGTTGTCTTCCATCATCAAGGAAGCGACCAAGGCATTTGCAACGCCACTGAATGATCCTCTTACAAAAGGGCTGAAACGGAAACCGGAAGCATCTTTTGGAGCAGAGCAGATGATTCTTCTGGATTTAACCAGGTTTTTGTTATCGCTTTATCGGAATAATTCCATTTCTCACACATCTAAGGCATCTCTATCTGTTTTGAAAGAGCGGATGGATAACGATATTGTGGAAGATGTGATTGAATTTTTAAACGAAAATATTGGTAACAACTTAAGTTTTCCGGATGTGTTAAAGTATTCCAAAACCAACAGTACAGGACTGAAAATGTTGTTCAAGGAAAAAACGGGAATGGGGGTTATGCAGTATTTTAATTATCTAAAGATCGAGCGTGCCAAAATGCTGATTCGGGAGGATAACTATAATTTTACGCAAATTGCCAATATTTTGGCATATGACAGTATTCATTATTTTTCCAAGCAATTCAAGAAGATTGCCAAAATGACACCGTCGGAGTATGCATCTTCTGTGAAAATCGTATTATAGAATGTATGTTTTTGAGATGCTTTGAGGAAAATATTTGTCAAATTGTAATAAAAATGCAAAAAAAGGAATAAATTTTCTAAAATCTATTGAAAAAACTCGCTTGTTATAGTATAATATTATAGAAATTTTATAAAAAACATTCAAAAGCACAAATGTGCGAGGAGGAAAACATTATGAAAAAACTCATTACTCTTCTGTTAGCAGTTGCAATGCTGGTAACTCTGTTTACCGGTTGCGGTGCACCTGCAACTGAAAACAAAGGCACTGCCGGTGAAACCGCAGTGGAAGATCAGGCAAACGGTGATGCTCTGGTTATGGCTACCAACGCTGAATTCCCTCCCTATGAATTCATGGAAGACGGCAAAATTGTTGGTATCGACGCTGAAATTGCTCAGGCAATTGCAGACAAACTGGGCAGAGAACTGGTAATCGAAAATGTTGATTTCGATTCTTTAATCCCCGGCGTTTCTTCCGGTAAGTTCGATTTTGTAATGGCAGGTATGACCGTTACCGAAGAAAGAAAAGAAGCTGTAAACTTTACTCAGAGCTATGCTACCGGCGTTCAGGTAATTATCGTTAACGAAGGTTCCAAAATCACCTCTGCAGATGATTTGTTCCAGGAAGGCGCAAACACCACCATTGGCGTTCAGCTGGCTACCACCGGTGACCTGTACTGTACCTGGGATATTGAAGACGAAGGTTTAGGTACCGTAGAACGTTACAATAAAGGCGCAGACGCTGTTATGGCATTAAAAACCGGTAAAGTTGACTGCGTTGTTATTGATAACGAACCTGCAAAAGTATTCGTTGAAAACAACGAAGGCTTAAAAATCTTAGATACCGAATACATCACCGAAGAATATGCAGCAGCAGTATCTAAAGACAACGCTGAACTGACCGCTCAGATTGACGGCGCTTTAGCAGAATTAATCGAAGACGGCACTGTTGCACAGATCATCGAAAAATACATCCCCGCTGAATAATTGATTCAGCATCCTGTATTTCGGGAAACCGGGAACAGAATTTATGCAGTAATTGATTTGTCAACCGGAGATATCAGAAAAATCTCCGGTTGACAATAGCTGTTTCATAGGAAAGGAATATTTAACATGGCAGAATGGTTTAGCGGCATGCAAAAAGAATTTGTGACGGCTTTCATTACGAAGAACCGTTGGAAATACATAGTAGAAGGCGTTCAAAACACCCTGGTTCTGACCTTCTGGGCTTTGATTTTAGGGGTTGTTTTAGGCGTGGTTGTGGCAGCCATCAGAACTACCTATGATAAACAGTATCGGGAAATTAAAAATCCTATTGCGAGAATCTTTCTCTGGCTTGGAAATGCGATTTCCAAAATTTATTTGACCGTAATCCGCGGAACTCCCGTGATGGTTCAGATTTTGATTATCTTTTTTGTAATTATGGCAAACTCCCGTGATAAAATGCTCTGCGGTGTGATTGCATTCGGGATTAACTCCGGTGCATATGTTGCAGAAATTGTGCGGGCAGGTATTATGAGTATTGATGCAGGGCAGAATGAAGCAGGACGCTCTTTAGGCTTAAACTATATGCAAACCATGTGGTTTATCATTCTTCCCCAGGCATTTAAAAACATTTTGCCCTCTTTGGCAAATGAATTTATCGTTCTTTTAAAGGAAACTTCCATTGCGGGTTATGTTGGAGTAACAGACTTAACTCGTGGAGCCAACATTATCCGTGGTGTTACCTATCAGGATTTTATGCCTCTTTTGGGGGCTGCGGTGATTTACCTTGTGATGGTAATGTTCTTCACCTGGTTGGTAGGTATTCTGGAAAGGAGTCTGAGAAAGAATGAACGCTAATTCCATTATTTCAGTCCGTGGTTTGACAAAGCATTTCAACCGCGGCAAAATTAAAGCATTAAACGGCGTCGATTTAGACGTAAAACGAGGGGAAGTAATTGTAATTATCGGTCCCTCCGGATGCGGAAAATCCACCTTCCTTCGCTCCCTGAACTTATTGGAGCAGCCTACCGAAGGTCAGATTTTCTTGGACGGAGTTGACATTACCGACCGCAATACGAACATTAACCTGCACAGACGTAAGGTTGGCATGGTGTTTCAGCATTTTAATCTGTTCCCCAATATGACTATTTTAAAAAATATGACTTTAGCTCCCATTCAGCTGAAAAAAGCAAATAAAGCAGAGGCAGAAGAAAAGGCGAAGGAGCTTCTTCGGGTAGTTGGATTGGAAGACCGTGCAAACGCATATCCTTCTCAGTTATCCGGTGGTCAGAAACAGCGTGTTGCGATTGTTCGTGCTCTGTGTATGGAGCCTGAAGTGATGCTGTTTGACGAGCCAACTTCCGCATTGGACCCCGAAATGGTCGGCGAAGTACTGGATGTTATGAAAAGCCTTGCAAAAGACGGAATGACTATGCTTGTGGTAACTCACGAAATGGGCTTTGCCCGCGAGGTAGCTGACAGGGTAATCTTTATGGATGAAGGGGTTATCTTAGAAGAAGGTACCCCGGATGATATTTTCAATCATCCCGTTCATGAAAGAACAAAGGCATTTTTAAACAAGGTACTCTAAATTTGCAAATGACGAAAACCGAAAGGTTTCTTTGATAGAAAAAATAAGAAAGGATGGTAGAAATATGCCGTTAAAGAAATTAAGCGATGTAGGTGAAATCACCGTAACAGAAAAAGCGATTGAAGAAATTGCAGGGCACGTTGCAACCCATTGCTACGGTGTGGTTGGTATGTGCGAAAAAAGCAAAGCAGAAGTTTTAAAACGGATGTTTGGTTCTGAAAGCTTACGCAAAGGTATCAAGGTTGTTTGCCGTGATGGCTCTGTCAGCATTGAAATTCACATTAAGGTGACATATGGCGTTAATATTAAAGCACTGGCAGAAAATGTGAAACAGGATATCACCTATGCTGTTGAAAAAATGACCGGCGCGAAAATCAAGGATGTTACCGTTTGTGTAGACGATATTGTGGTGAATAAGTAATTTGCCGCAGCATCAACTTTGAAAAAGGGAGAAAACATTACATGAATAAAATAATTAATGGTGAGCTGCTTGCCAATATGCTTCAGGCGGCAAAAATCCATTTGTGTAACAACAAAGAAGAGCTGAATGCATTAAATGTGTTTCCGGTGCCTGACGGTGATACCGGAACCAATATGTCTATGACTTTTACCTCTGCGGCATCTGCGGCTCATAGCCGTACTGAGTCGGCAGGAAGCGTTTTGGATGGCGTTTCTATGTCTGCCCTTCGTGGTGCACGAGGAAACTCCGGTGTTATCCTTTCTCAGATTTTAAGAGGGATGTCCAAAGCGGCAAAAGGAAAAACTGAGCTGGATGTGGCGGATATGGTCAATGCATTCCGTTTAGGCTCCAAAACTGCTTACGAAGCAATTATGAAGCCCACGGAAGGAACGATTCTTACTGTTATCCGTATGACAGCAGAGCACTTGGAAGAAATCAAAGACGACATCACAGATTTGGATATGCTGTTTACCGAAGCGGTAAAAGCATCTTATGATGCTCTGGCACAGACTCCGGAAATGCTTCCCAAACTGAAACAGGCAGGCGTTGTGGATTCCGGTGGTAAAGGGATTTGCTATATCATCGAAGGTATGGCAAACTATTATAAAACCGGTGAAATGCCTGAAGAATTTGTTACCGAAGCAGCAAAAACTGCAGAAGTATTTACCGATAATCACGAAAATGTAAACTTCCAGTATTGCACCGAATTTATCATTCAAAATCCGGAACGCAAGAAAAATCAGTTAACCCAGCGTTACGAATCCTTGGGCGATTCTATCGTTGTGGTTGCTATGGAAGACATCATCAAGGTGCATATTCACACCAACGACCCCGGTATTGTTATTTCCGAAGCGTTAAAAATCGGCAGCCTCATTGATATTAAAATTGATAATATGAAATATCAGAATGAGAATATTCAGAATTCCATTCCCAAGGAACGTCAGCCTTATGCGTTTGTTGCAGTTGCAGCAGGAGAAGGCTTTGCCAATATCTATAAAGAACTTGGCATCGAACACATCGTTTCCGGCGGACAGTCTATGAATCCCTCCTCCGATGATATTTTAAATGCGGCAAACCGCACTAATGCAGATGTGGTTTACGTGTTCCCCAATAATAAGAATATCATATTGGCAGCAGAGCAGGCAGCAGAACTGTATGACGGTCAGATGGTTGTAATTCCCACCAAAAATATGTCCGATGTTCTGCCTTGTATGGTAGGCTTTGATGAAAGTCAGTCTCCGGAGGATAATCTGGAACAGATGAAAGACATTATCGCTTCCTTAAAATCTGCACAGATCACCTATGCTGTAAGAGATTCCGTATTCGATAATATCGAAATCAAGGAAGGCGAAATTATGGCATTAAGCGGCAGTTCCATCATCACCAAAGGCAAAGATCCCAATAAAGTTTGCGCTTCTGTGGTCGAAAAACTGTGCGATGACACGGTTTCTATGGTAACTGTGTATGCAGGTGCTGATGTGAACAGTGAAGAAATGGAAAGTTTGGAAAAGACCTTAACGAAAAAATATAAGGATATTGACTTTTCTTTCTATCGCGGTGACCAGCCCGTGTATTATTACTTTGTTTCTTTAGAATAATTTTGATATCATATATCGAAACCGAAAACTTTGAGCATTAGAATTTTTTAAATATTTTGAAATAAGAGGATATTATGAATCTGTTTTCAATGCCCATTTCTAATATATCAGGAGTTTCCGATGCCAGGCTTGTGTATTTTCAAAAGCTTGGCATTTTTTCGGTTGCCGATATGCTTTATTATTTCCCCAAAAACTATGAAAACCGAATGAACGTAAAAAACGTGTGCGAGCTTCAGGAAGAAGAGCTTGCCACGGTAACGGTTCGGGTGTTGGATGTATCCACCCGTAGAGTTCGCCAGAATCTAACGCTTTTGAAGCTTCTTTGCGAAGATGACACGGGGGAACTTCATGTTACTTTTTTTAATCAGAAATATTTAGCAGGAAAACTGACGGTAGGGACCACTGTTACCTTATCGGGGAAGGTGAACCGTCGGATTGGTTATGTGGAAATGACGAACCCTGCCGTGCAGAAGGAAACCCCTGCAGGTAACTTTTCCGAAAACTATATCCCCCGCTATGCGCTCACCAAGGGGTTGACGCAAGGTGTGGTGCAAAAAATTGCTTATGAATGCCTGAAGGTTGCCAAAGAGCATCTTTTGGAAACCCTTCCTATGGGCATCCGCAAACAATACCATCTTTGTGAGCTTCTTTATGCCTTGGAAAACATTCATTTTCCAAGAGGAGAAGAAGAGCTTATGGCGGCAAGAAAACGCCTTGCCTTTGAAGAGTTGTTTTATCTGATGTTGGGACTTGGTAAAATTAAACTACGGCAGAAAAAAGCCGCTGGTCCCAAACTTGTAAACTATAAAATTGCCGAGGAATTTGCCAAAAAGCTGCCGTTTCCTTTGACCAATGCTCAAAAACGGGTTACCCGAGAAATTTGTGCCGATTTTAAAGCAGGTCACCAGATGAACCGTCTGGTGCAGGGCGATGTGGGCAGCGGTAAAACCATGGTGGCAGCTATGGCGATGCTAATCTGTGCCCAAAGCGGATATCAGGCAGTGTTGATGGCACCTACTGAAATTTTAGCCCGTCAGCATTATGAAGGATTAAAGCCGTACTTAGAGGAATTTGGGATTTCTGTGAATCTTTTGGTTGCTTCTATGAAGAAAAAAGAGAAGGACGCTGTTATTTTGGGGCTTTCCTCAGGAGAAGTTTCTTTAGTTATCGGCACTCATGCTTTACTATACGATAAGGTGCAATTCTCGAAACTGGGATTAGTCATTACAGATGAACAACACCGATTTGGGGTGAAAGCTCGTTCTGTATTGACGGAAAAAGGAGAGAATCCTCATTGCTTGGTGATGACGGCAACACCAATTCCTCGAACCCTAGCTTTGATTATTTACGGTGATTTGGACGTGTCCGTCATTGACGAATTGCCTCTTGGAAGAACTCCTGTTCTGACCAAAATTGCGGGAGAAAAGCAAAGAGACCGTGTGTACCGATTTGTCACAGAGGAGCTAAAAAAAGGAAATCAGGCATTTGTGGTTTGTCCGTTGATAGAAGAGAGCGAAACCATGGAATTGGAAGATGCCATCCGTTTGCAGGAAGACTTGCAAAAAACTTATCTGAAAGAATATCAGGTAGGGCTTTTGCACGGACGGATGAAGGCAGAAGAAAAAGACAGCGTGATGAATGCTTTCTTGCAAGGTGACATTCATGTGCTGGTTTCCACAACCGTGGTAGAAGTCGGCGTGAATGTGCCCAATGCAACCGTGATGGTGATTGAAAATGCAGAACGGTTCGGCCTGGCAAGTCTGCACCAGCTTCGGGGACGGGTAGGGCGCAGTAATAAGCAGTCCTACTGTTTCTTAAATCTATCGGATGAAAAAGCGAGAAAACGATTGGAGATTATGGAAAAAACTACAGATGGCTTCCAAATCAGCGAATTTGATTTGAAAAACCGAGGACCCGGCGAGTTTTTCGGAACCCGTCAACACGGACTTCCTTCCACCTTGTTAAGCCGTTTGACCTATACCATGGAAACGGTCCGTCTGGCAAAACAGGCATCTGAAAGTCTATTGCAAACTGACCCCGACTTTCTCTGCCCGGAAAACAAACGGATTCACTCCTCGGTAAATCGAATGTTCGCTCAGCATAGCTATGTAAGTCAGTTATAGAAAAACAATCGAAAAAGATTGACATTTCATCCATTTTCATATACAATAAACTAGATAAAGTTTTTTAATTATTTTCAGGATTTTTATTCTATTGCCATCAGAAAGGAGGGCCGTAAGATGAATCGTTTTCAAGAGAAAATAAACTCGTTTTTTAAATTTGTTTTTTTCCTGTTTGCTATCATGACTGTTGTAACTTCTGTGATTGGATTAACCGTTGCAAGCGGCATGTTTTACGCAGGTTCGTTTTGGTTACTCCTGTTGTATCTTATCGTATTTACGGTGCTTGGAATTTGGTATTATAAACAGCTTGGCGAAAAGAAAAGCGGGCTTTGGTTTGGCTTGGGAATGTGTTTCCTGCTACGTCTTGCAGCGGTTATGACCTTACAGTTGGAGCCATTTTCCGATTTTAAAATTTATCATGAAAGCGCTCAGCTTTTGGCAAATGGGGAACCTCTTATGGATTCCTACATTTCTTCGTTCCCTCATATTGTGGGGTTTTCCGAAGTGCTAAGCTGGTGCTACCGTATCTTTGGACCCAATCTTTTGATGATGCAAATTGGCAATATCTTTTTGGAAACTGCCACTGCAGTGATGCTTTATGTGTGTGCTAACAAGATTTTTTCAAAGAAGATTGCCAATATGTCGGTATTTTTGTATGCGATTTCACCGTCATTTATCTTTTATTCGGAATTTTTGGCAACTGAGATTTTGTTTACCTTTTTGTTGACGGTGCTTTTGTATTTGGCAATCCGTTTTCGGGATAAAGGAAGTGTTTCAATCGGAATCTTTTTTGGTATTCTGACGGCGGTTCTCAATTGTATCCGACCCTGCGGCATTGTGATGCTGTTGGCATTTTCGTTGTACACAGTCTTTGCGGTGGTTCCGAAAAAACGTTTTCTTTCTCTGGTGCTCGCCATTTTGTGTTATGCAGGATGCAATATGGGCTTCTACAAGGGAATTGAACAGTTAAATGGGCAATCCATAGCGCATATGCCGTTAGGCTACAACATCTATATCGGCTCTAACGCGGAGGAGATGGGCAGATGGAACCAAAAAGATGATCAATACGCCCGGGAGCTGATGTATCATCCGAGCATTTCTCCGGATGAAATGCATCAGCAATTGATGGCAGAAGGATTTCAAAGATATTGGGAAAACGGCTTCGCAGGTAACTGTAAGTTGGCATTTTTAAAATTCGGTTTAACTTGGGGAAGCGAAATGCTCTCCGTGATATACTTGCAGCAAAGCCCCGGTTTTTCTTATTGGGACGGAATGTTCCAATTTGGAAATCTTGCCAATGCCTTTCATCTGATTTTTGTTCTTGGTGTTCTGGTAGGTGCGGTGAAGCTGCGACGCAATAAGACTCAGTCTGCAGTCTTGTTTATTTGCATATTTGTGTTGGGCGTTGCTGCTCAGCATTTGATAGCAGAAACACAGGAGCGTTATTCCTACGGTGCTCTTGCATTGCTGATGCCTATTGCGGCACTTGGTTTATGCCGTAGCTTTGATGCTGTCCGTAACGTGTTCTCCCGTCTTCAGGAGGATATCAATGCTGTGATGGAAAAAGACCCTGCTGCAAAAAACAAATTGGAAGTGTTTTTGTTGTCTCCCGGGATTCATGCCTTATTCTGGCATCGTGGAGCGCATAGACTTTACCGAAATAAACACTATTTTTTAGCACGATGTCTCTCTCAGGTTACCCGATTCTTTACCGGGGTGGAAATTCATCCGGGTGCCAAAATCGGCCGTGGCGTTATGATTGACCATGGTATGGGCGTGGTGATTGGAGAAACTGCGGAGGTCGGGGATGGCTGTACTATCTATCAGAATGTAACTTTAGGCGGTACCGGAAAAGATACAGGGAAACGTCATCCCACTATTGGTAAAAATGTAATGATTGGTAGCGGAGCCAAAGTACTTGGTCCCTTTACCGTTGGAGATAATTCTAAAATTGCGGCAAATGCCGTGGTATTGCGGGAAGTTCCGGAAAACAGCACCTGTGTGGGTGTTCCTGCCCGTGTCGTGATTCGAAACAATGTGAAAGTTTCGGGAGCGGACTGGCAAACTGACCAGACTCATATTCCGGACCCCTTGTCTCAGGAATTATGCAGAATGCTTGCCCGTATTGAGCAGTTAGAGGCGGCGCAGAAGAAAGGAGAATCAGAATGAAAATTTTTAATACCTTAACTATGCAAAAAGAGGAATTTAAACCTTTAGAAGAAAATAAAGTGAAAATTTATGCCTGCGGTCCCACTGTGTATAACTATTTTCATTTAGGAAACGCACGTCCCTTTATCATTTTTGATACTTTGAGAAGGTATTTTGAATACCGTGGCTATGAAGTAAAATTTGTGCAGAATTTTACTGACATTGATGATAAAATGATTAAACGTGCCAATGAAGAAGGTATCACGGTAAGAGAGTTGGCAGATCGCTTTATCAAAGAATACTATACCGACGCTCAAGGTCTTGGAGTAAAAGAAGCGGATGTGCATCCCAGAGCAACTGATGTGATTCCGCAGATTATTAAAATGTGCGAAACCTTAATTGAAAAAGGCTATGCTTACGAAAAAAACGGTGACGTTTATTTTGAAACCAAGAAATTTAAACCGTATGGGAAACTGTCTCATCAGCCTTTGGAAGATTTGGAAGCCGGTGCCAGAATTAATGTGAACGAAGATAAGAAAGATCCCATGGATTTTGCCATCTGGAAAGCAAAAAAAGAAGGGGAACCTTCCTGGACCTCTCCCTGGGGTGAAGGTCGTCCCGGTTGGCATATTGAATGTAGTGCTATGGTAAATGAATATCTGGGAAAAACCATCGATATTCATTGCGGCGGTAAAGATTTATCCTTCCCTCATCACGAAAATGAAATTGCGCAAAGTGAAGCGGCAAACGGTGTTCCTTTTGCAAATTACTGGATGCATAACGGATACATTAACATTGATAACAGAAAAATGTCGAAATCTTTGGGCAACTTCTTTACGGTGCGTGATTTAGCTGAAAAATTCCCCTATGATGTGCTTCGGTTCTTTATGCTTTCCGCACATTACAGAAGTCCTATCAATTTCTCCGATGAATTGCTGGAGCAGGCAAAAACCGGCTTGGGAAGAATTGTGACCTGTATGAACAATCTGGAGTTTTTGTCTGACAAGGTGGCAGATGCGCCTGTAACGGCGGAAGAACAGACAGCCTTGGATTCCTTCCGCGATAAATTTATCATGGCAATGGATGATGATTTAAACACTGCAGAAGCCATTGGTATTATTTTTGAGTTGGTAAGAGAAATCAATACCAAAACAAAAGAAAATACCACCCGTGGTTATGTGGATGCAGCGAAAGCTCTTCTTTTGGAATTGACCGGCGTTTTAAACATTGCAAGAGAAGAGGAAGCATCCGACGTTGATGTGACACTCATTGAGGAAAAAATTGCGGAACGTACCGCTGCAAAAAAAGAAAAGAATTTCCAACGTGCTGATGAAATCCGTGCAGAGCTTCTCTCAATGGGCATTGTGATTGAAGATACCCGCGAAGGGGTAAAATGGCATAAAGCGGATTAGTTCGACAGCGATTTTTTCAAAAAAAGAAAGAATTTCCTAAAAACACTTGAAAATAAGAAGAGAATAGTGTATAATAGTATGCGAAAATCAAAACGATTACTCGAAAGTAGGTGAACCAAAATGAATCCTGAAGTAATGGCAACTCTTGGTTCTTTTCTGCCGCTGATTCTGATGCTGGTATTATTCTATCTGATGATTATGCTGCCGGAAAAGAAAAGAAAGAAAAAATTCAACGAAATGCTGGCTGCTATGGAAAAAGGTGACGAAGTAATCACCATCGGCGGCATTGAAGGTAAAATCATTCAGTTAAAAGATACTACCGTGGTGTTGGAAACCGGTAAAAGCGACGCAGACGGTAAAACCACTATTTGCTTGCACAAATGGGCAATCAAAGAGGTAAAACAGAAAGAAAAAGCATAGTTTCTTTTGTTCGCTCATATGATGTGATAACAAGATCATAAGGAGTGACAACAGATGAACGGTTCCGAAAGAGAAGGTGTTTCTTCCGTGAGTAAACGGGTGATTGGCGCAGCTATCGTAGGCTGGATATTTTTAATCCTTGCAGTGGCGTTTTCGGCGCTTGTCTTTCATATCTTTTCCTTGCCTACCGGCTGGATGCCGTGGGTAGTCGGAATCCTTACCTATGTGGCAGCCTTTCTTACCGGCTATAGGAGTGCCAAACGGGCACAAAAGCAGGGACTGGTAAAAGGCTTTTGGGCAGGAGTACTTTTTGTGTTGGGATATTTCCTTGTGAATCTTATTACCCACAGTCCTCTTCGCCTTCTAAACAGTTTGATTCTTTTGATTTTGTCTATGATTGGCGGAATCTTCGGAATTAATAAGAAAACAAAACGCAGAAGATGAGAAAGGAATTAACCATTATGAAACAGATTAAAACCTTAACTACCAAAAATCTGGCAGAAAACTTAGCAAAAAAAGGTTGTGGCGAATGTCAGACTTCTTGCCAGTCTGCTTGCAAAACTTCTTGCACCGTTGCAAATCAGAAGTGCGAACAGAAGTAATTTTGTTTGAGTGAAAAAAGACGGGGTTTCCCGTCTTTTTTTGTAGGAAGTGATGACTATGACAAAAGAAGAATTGCGAAAGACTTTCAGAGAACAACGAAATTCTCTGACGGATAAAACGAAAAAATCTCAGATGATTACGCAAAATATCATTTCTTCTCCCATATTTCAAAAAGCATCGGTCGTGATGCTGTACCGCAGTGCAAAAGGGGAAGTGGAAACTGATGTACTTTGGCAGATTTGCAAAGAACAGGGGAAAACCTGCGTGTTTCCAAAATGCGTATCTAAAACAGAAATGATTGCCGTTTTGGCAGAAAGTGAAGAAGACTTTTCTGTTTCTGGATTCGGTATTTTGGAACCGACATCCGATGAGGCATTTCAAAAAGAACAAATTGATTTGATTATTGTACCTGCTCTTGCATTTGACCGAAACAACTATCGTATGGGATACGGTGGTGGTTATTATGACCGTTATCTTGTGGGGTATCAAGGGGTTAGCGTTGGATTGTGTTTTTCTGAGTTGTTGGTTTCGTCTGTCATGCCGAATGGGTGGGATATCCCTGTTTCTTTTGTGGTTACAGAACAAGGCTTTTCAACAAAATAAAAACAAAAGAACAAAAAAGCCAAAAAGTATTGAAATTTTAAACTCATTCTTGTATAATAAAAGAAAGGAGTTGATACCTATGGATAAAGCTTATGAAATGACAATTGCAGGGGTAAAACGGCAGTTGCAGTTGTGTCCCATTGGAGAAAATTTATATATCGGTGCGTTCATTATGTTTGGTGATGTGGAATTAACCGAAAAGTGTGCCGAAGCATTACTTAAAAAAGCTCCCGAACATGATGTTTTGGTCACTGCCGAAGCAAAAGGAATTCCGCTGATTTGTGAAATGGCACGTCAGGAAGGCGTTAATAACTATGTAGTTGCCAGAAAAGGGCCCAAACTTTATATGAAGAATCTGATTTCCACCGATGTGGATTCCATCACTACTGCAAAAACCCAGATTTTATGTATCGGAGAGCGGGAAACAGAAATGCTCCGCGGCAAACGGGTACTTATTGTGGATGATGTAATCAGTACCGGGGAATCTCTTCGTGCCTTGGAAAAGCTTGTGAATTTAGCAGGCGGTAATATCGTTGGAAAAATGGCAGTATTAGCAGAAGGCGATGCCATCGGTAATCCTAGTTATATTTACTTAGAACCCCTTCCGCTCTTTGATGGAGAAGGAAATCCTATTGCAAAATAACAAAAAACTGTTGCGAAAGCAACAGTTTTTTTATGTCTTATTTTCCCGCTTTTGCTCTGATTCTTCTTCCTTTAACAGAAGATAGGCATCAATCCTGCCGGTTTGCAAAAAAAGGTCCCAGAAAAAGTTTTCATGATTTTCGTTTGTCATATCTTCCGTCTCCTTTATCAATTGTTGTTATTATTCTTTCCGAACGGTATTCTTTTTATAACATATTCTGGGATTTGGCATATCTTGTAAATGAAAGGGGGCGAAACCATGAAAGGTGACAGCTCATTATTATTCTTCATTTTAGTATTCTTATTATTATTCTATTAAAACATAACGAAAAGGGTTGCGACATATACTGAAACTAAGAGAGTCTGTGTCGCTCCCTTTTTTATAAAAAAGGAGGCAATACGATGGCAGGATGGGAAGATTTATTCAAAGGGATGGATCAGAGCAGGGTCAAATCGGCAATGGCACGTGCAAAGGTACTGTCTGAAAATCCGACGGTTCAGCAGGCGTTTTCCCGTATGGACCAGAAGGAAATTATGGATGCAATCCGCTCCCTTTCTTCAGAGGATAAAAACCGTTTGCTAAAAACGCTGTTTCAATCCAAAAACCGGGATTTTCTGAAAGTGATTGAACAGATGAAATAAAAGGAGCTTTTTAGAACTATGGCAGATATTGATAAAAATATGATTATGGGAATGTTGCAGAATTTGTTGGGAGACAGCGAGCAAAAATCTACGGACTCATCCGGTTCCGGTTTGGAGGATCAATCGGTTTCTTTGCCGGTAACTCCCGGCGCAAAAGATGCTGACGATTTTTTAAATACGGCGGCGATGATGAGCCGCTTTGCTGATATCATGGGGAAATTTCAAACTGCAGGAAACACCAGAGAGGCTGCCCTTTTGTCAGCACTGCGACCGTATCTTCGTTCTTCCAGACAACCCAAGGTAGACACAATGCTACGGGTATTACAAGCATTTCGAGTTTTTTCGGAAATGAAAAAAGGAAATTCATAAATGATACATAGGGACAGGAGTGAAAAGGATGTATCAGTCCATTCCAAAACGGGTATATACCCAACAGGAAAGTGCTATGCCAAAATTTCCGATCTCACAACAGTTTTTAAATGAAAAACAAGGATATCATAGCATTTCCAAAACGCCAAATATACCAAAAACACCAAACATAGCAAACATACCAAAAACACCAAAAATGCCCCAAATACCAAAATTATTGAATGAATTACAAACAGATGACCTACTCTTGATTGGGCTTTTAATATTGCTGTTGTCTGAAGAAGGTGACCATGAGCTTCTTGTTTTGGTAGTAGCCTTTTTATTGTTTTTCTGATTTTTAAAAAAATACGTATAATTTTTTTAGAAAAGGTTCATAGTAACAGTGAAAAGAAAATCTTTTCAGTACCAAATCAAAAAAAACAAGGAGGCTTTTTTGTATGAATCAGGCAAACCATTCCATCAAATGCACCGTTCAGCAGTGCAAACACCATTGCAATTCGGAAAACTACTGTTCCTTAGACTGCGTAAGTATCGGTACCCATGAATTAAACCCTTCTATGGACCAGTGTACTGACTGTAAATCCTTCGTAAAGAAATAACAGTCATAACTAAAAAAAACGAACAAACAAAAACACCATTCATACTTTTTTCATCCTTTTTTACTACCGTGTTTTGTCCCATTCCCTTGACAAAACGTAAAATTCCTCAAAAAAGAACAGTTTCTTACGAAAACTGTTCTTTTTTTTATTTTCGTTACAAATTACAGAAAACCCTATACAAATGAAAAGATGTGTGGTATACTGACTCTATCAAAAAGGAGGATCAAACAATGAAACTCATTTCCTGGAATGTGAACGGTCTTCGTGCTTGCTTAACCAAAGGATTTTTAGATTTTTTCAATGAGGTGGATGCAGACATTTTCTGTATTCAGGAAACGAAAATGCAACCCGAGCAGGCAGAACTTATTTTAGACGGCTACCATCAGTATTGGCATAGCGCCCAGAAGAAAGGTTATAGCGGAACAGCGGTGTTCACCAAAGAAAAACCCCTAAGCGTTACTTACGGTATCGGAGATAAGCATAACGATGAGGGGAGAGTTATCACCTTGGAATTCCCTGCGTTTTACTTGGTAAACTGCTATACGCCAAATGCTCAGCAGGAACTAAAACGTTTGGATTACCGCATGGAGTTTGAAGACGATTTCAGAGCCTACCTTCAAAGCCTTCCGAAGCCTGTTATTTTATGTGGAGACTTAAATGTTGCTCACGAAGAAATCGATTTAAAGAATCCCAAAACTAACCGTGGTAATGCAGGCTTTTCCGATGAAGAGCGAGGCAAAATGACCGAGCTTTTATCTGCAGGATTTTCCGATACTTTCCGCACACTTTATCCCACGAAAACCGATGCCTATACCTGGTGGTCCTATCGTTTTTCCGCAAGGGCAAAGAATGTGGGATGGCGGATTGACTACTTTATTGTATCATCTTCTGTGATGGGTGCCGTTTCAGACAGCGTGATTTATCCCGATGTATTGGGAAGTGACCACTGTCCTATCGGTTTAACCATAAATTTACAAGAAAAATAAAAAAAATAGAAAAAACTATTGAAATTTCAAAAAAAATGTAGTAAGATATAGACATACTTTTAAGGAGGTGTTTTCCAATGGCTTTTAAAATTACTGATGAATGCATCAGCTGTGGTGCTTGTGAAGCTGAATGCCCGGTAAGCTGTATTACCGCAGGTGACAGCAAATATGAAATTGATGCAGATGCTTGCATCGATTGCGGTACTTGCGCAGGCGTTTGCCCCGTAGGTGCTCCTGTTGAAGACTAAGCC
>JAZQGY010000003.1:0-11819 GCA_045540295.1 Clostridia bacterium | reverse complement strand
ACGAGATTTATATCATATCGAGTTTTGAGTGAAACGAAAAACATATCGAATTTGTGAAGCAAATATATAGAGCAAACGGAGTTTGCATATCGATAAAATAGACTGGCATTACGGTTAGCGTAATGAATATAAAAAAAGCCTTCCCCTTGAGGGGAAGGTGGGTTGCGCAGCAACTCGGATGAGGTGGAAATGACGATTGCATTCACACTCTACACCTCACCACCGTCTACTGCGGAGCCTCTCGAAAAGAGAGAAGCCTTGTAAACAAAAGGAAAAAAACATTATGATTGAAGAACAGTATATCAATTTTGAATTTATTTTGCGCTATATCCGTTCATTAGTGACGGAGGATGTGACAAAATTATATGATTTTGCCATGGATAAAGATATCCCCGTGGCAAAACCGGAAACCACCAAACTGCTTTATCTTTTGGCAATGATGAAGCAACCGAAAAAGGTATTGGAGCTGGGGACAGGCATCGGTTGTTCCGCTATGATTTTATCAAGAGCCATCGGTGAGGATGCCAAAATCATTACCGTGGAAAAAAATCCGGAAAACTATGCAGAGGCATGCAAATTGTTTGAAGAACGAGGATTAAAAAACCGGATTTTCCCCAAAAACGGAGACGGAATGGAAGTCTTGGAAGAACTGGTAGCAGAGGGTGAAACCTTTGATTTTATCTTCTTGGATAGTGCCAAAGGCCAGTATTATGACTACATTCCTTATCTTAAGAAACTGCTTCCCAAGGGCGGGGTATTGGTCACCGATAACGTGCTTTATAAGGGAATGGTAGCAAATGATGACCTTCTGATTCTTCGGAAAAAAACCATTGTAAAGCGACTGCGAATGTATTTGGATGCCATCAGCCACGACGACGAACTGGAAACGGTGGTTATTCCCATTGGTGACGGCGTTTCCTTAACTGTTAAGAAATAAACAGAGGTGCCTCTATGAATTTAGAAAAATTAGAATTATTATCTCCTGCAGGGGATTTGGAAAAACTGGAAACCGCAGGTGTTTTCGGTGCAGATGCCGCTTATATCGGCTTAAACGGACTGTCACTTCGGGCTCCTCAGCAGTTATTTGCGGGAGATTATCTTAGAAAAGCTATTGAAATCAAGAACAAATACAATATGAAGCTGTACGGCGCCTGCAATATGGTGATGCGGGATGGCGATTTTGCCACTTTGGAGCGTGCCATTCGGGAAGCTTACGAGCTGGGCATTGATGCAGTAATTGCTTCCGATTTGGGAGCGTTGTGCTTAATCAAAAAATGGTGTCCCGATATAGAGGTTCATATGAGTACCCAGGCAAATATTTTAAATTCTGTTGCCTGCAACACCTATTACAATATGGGTGCCAAAAGAGTGGTTTTAGCAAGAGAGCTGACCTTAGATGAAATTGCCACCGTCCGTGCAAATACCAATCCTGATTTGGATTTGGAAGCCTTTTGTCACGGTGCTATGTGTATTTCCTATTCAGGCAGATGTTTACTTTCCGCCTATATGACAGGCAGAGACTCCAACCGTGGAGAATGTGCACAGCCCTGCCGTTGGAAATATAAGCTTTACGAAGAAAAACGCCCCAATTATCCCTTCACCATCGGAGGGAGCGAACACGGCACCTATATTATGAATGCCAAAGATATGTGTATGATTGAGCATTTGGACCAAATGGTGAAGGCAGGAATTACCTCCTTTAAAATTGAGGGACGAATGAAAACGCCGTACTATGTGGCAGTTACCACCAATGCTTACCGAAAAGCGCTGGATATTTTAAAGAAAAATCCCGATGACTACCAATTACCTGCCGAGGTTTTGGAGGAAGTCAACAAGGTAAGCCACAGAGAGTATTGCAAAGGCTTCTATTTTGGCAATCCCTATGCAGACGGTCAATTGGTGCATACCTCCGACTATGTAAGAGATTATACCTTAGTGGGTGTAGTCAAAGATTATGACAAGGAACAAAAACGGCTCTATATTGAGCAACGAAATAAATTCTATCGGGACGACATTTTGGATGTGCTAACCACAGAAGGAGAAAGTGTGCTGTTAACGGCTTCTGACCTTCGCAATCCCGATGGGGAAGAAATGGAATCCGCACCTCATGCTCAGCAAATTGTGAGTATTTATTCCGAGCAGGAATTCCCTAAAAACTCTATGCTTCGCCGCAAATGTAAATGGCAGGAAGATGCTTCCAACCAATAAGTAAGCGGCTTACCGATATACAAATTTGATAAGACAGGAAAGGAATGTAATCTTATGCAACCTTCTATGATTCTTGTGCTAATCTTTGCAGCGTTTATGTGGTTTGTTTATCAAGACCAGAATAACCGTCTGCAAAAACCAAACCAACAGAGAAAGCCTACTGTGGCTGCATTGACTGTGCTTAGTGTGGTTACCTTGGTAAAAATTTTCATTGCACCTCATTTTGAGGGATATGCTGTGGATATGGGGACTTACAGTGCCTGGATGAATAAAGCTGCCAATGGCTTAAACGGTTTTTATGCCGAAGGGTACTTTTGTGACTATCCGCCCCTTTACATTATGATGACCGGCTTTTTCGGATGTATTAAGAATTTGCTTGGCGGTGGGGAATATCTCACCAAACTGTTTGTCAAACTGCCCGGAATTCTTGCAGAAGGACTCATCGGCTACGAGCTTTTAAGAGCCTACAGCAAACGGTACCCTCAGCCGAAACAGTTAGGCTTTACCCTACTGTTAGCGCTGTTTCCGTCCTTTTTGATTACCGGTACTTATTGGGGACAAACAGACGGTGTTTTCTGCTATCTGATGCTTCTTACTTTCCGTTTCTTACTGGAAGATAAGCTGACCCTTTCCGCATTGCTGTTCACGCTTTCTGCATTAACCAAGCCTCAGAGCTTTTTGTTTGCACCTTTAGTTGCAATTTTATTTATTAAGAGTGATTCTTTGGTTTTAATTCCGAAATGGAAAAACCATTTCCCGAAAGTGTTTAAAATTATCTGGAATCTTGCTGCTACTTTCATTTTTGCACTGGCACTGATGAGTATTTCCATGATTCCGTTTCGAAACGGAGTTCCTGATTTGGGATTCTTGATTTCCAAATATATGGAAACCTTCTCGTCCTACCCGTACGCATCCTTAAATACCTTTAATCTGTTTGGCTTATTAAACGGTAATATGAGGCCTATCACCGATAGCTTTATGTTCCTTACCTTTGAAACATGGGGCACCATCCTGATGGCGGTTTGTGTGCTGGGCGGTATGGTAGCTGTTATCTTCAATAAAGATAAGAAAAATCTGTTTTTGATTTTTGGGACTTACCTGTTTGCCATTGTGATGCTTGGTTCCAAAATGCACGAGCGTTACTGGTATTTTGTGCCGGTTCTTCTGATGCTTTCCTTTGTGTTTACCGGCAAGAAAAAATACTTCGGTATTTCATGTTTGTTAAGCTTAACATACTTTTTAAATTTAGATTTTGCCCTAAAATATTTGGCAGGAGCTGCCTCCGACTACTACAATATGATTTTTGTGGTTGCATCTGTTGTAAACTTAGCGGTATTGTGGTATCTGGTAAGAGAAACCGTTACCGTGATTTTGGAACAGTACCCCCAAAAAGAACGAAAAGCACGGGAATATTCCGACAAATTCACCTGGAAGAGCGCCGTTGCAATTTTATGTGTGATGGTCATCTTCGGCGGTGCAGCGTTCTACCGTTTGGGCAGCACCGATAATACCCCTCAGACCTACGCAAAAATTGGGAGAGGGCAGAGTGTTACCTTCCAATTGCAGGAGACTTCAGAAGTGTCTGAAATCTGCTATTTTGCAGGTTACGGTTTGAGAAATTTCAAGCTTCGTTATGAAGGAGCGGATATGGTTTCCTATGTGAACTTTAACGGGAAGCAGGAAAAATCCACCTATGTGTTTAGTTGGCAGCAGGAAAAATTGGCAAATCCTCTGGTAGATACCGTTACCTTAGAGGTTCTGGCAAACGGTTCTGATGCAATCACCGAATGGGGTGAATTTGCATTCTTTGATGCCAACGGCAATCAGATTCCTTATACTGTGATAGCACCTGATGGCACTGAAATTTCGGCATTCTCTGACGAACCATACACCGTTCCTGCAGATCCGTCCTACGAAAACAGCTTTTATTTTGACGAAATATATCACGGTCGTGCAGCTTACGAATACAAAAACGATCTTTCCATGTATGAAACCACCCATCCGCCTCTTGGAAAACTGCTTATCACTATTGGTATCAGCTTGTTCGGATGGAATACTTTAGGTGTTCGTTTTATGGGCGTATTCTTTGCCATTCTGATGATTCCTATGTTCTATCTTCTGGCAAAGAGACTGCTTCGCTACAATAAAGTTGCGTTGCTTACCACGGTGCTTTTCACCTTTGGATTTATGCACTTATCTCACACCCGAATTTCTTCCATTGATTCCTTTATGGTGTTCTTTATTATCGGGGCGTTTGCATTCCTGCTGGAATTTGTGCATGAATATGTTGAGCGTGGAATCAACTGGAAAACCTTGCTTTTCTTAGGAATTTCCGGTGTGATGTTCGGTTGTGGAGCTGCCGTAAAATGGGCGGCAATTTATCCCGGAATCGGCTTGGGAGCTATTTATCTGTTTGCCATCTGGCTTCGTTACAAAAAAGCACCGAGCAACACCCAGGCAGGAAAGCTGATTCTATGGTCGTTGGGACTGTATGCGGTAATTCCGTTTCTGATTTATTATCTGACCTACATTCCGTATTTTGGTTGCTTTAACGAAACACTAACCTTTCAGAGATTTATTTCCGCACAGGAACATATGTTTAAGTATCACAGTCAGCTGACGGCAACTCATCCTTTCAGTGCAAACTGGTATCAATGGATGATTGATTCAAAACCGCTCTGGATGCATCAGGGTGTGGTTTTAGCAAACGGTTCCCGTGAAACCATTGCAACCTTCGGCAATCCCATTTTGCTCTGGGGCGGACTGGCAGGCATTATTTATACCATGGTTCGCTCTGTAAAAGAAAAGAAAGTTTCATTGGCAGCATTTGTAATTTTTGCCGGATATTTCAGTCAGATGCTACCTTGGATGTTTGTTACCCGTTGTACCTTTATGTATCACTATTTTCCCATGGTTTGCTTTTTAGCACTGGGGGTTGGATACTACTGGAAACAACTGGCAAAAAAAGGAAAATCTCTTTGGGGAGCATTGGCTGTGTGCGTGTTGGCGATAGCAATGTTTGCGGTGTTCTATCCTGTATTAACGGGAATTCCTGTTGACCCTGCTTATGTGAACAAACTAAAAATTATGCCCAACTGGGTATTTTAAAAACTAAAAAAATAAAAAAATTTTTCAAGAAAAAAGGATTTTGGGGTATTCGTGTCGAATATAACCAATAAGAGGAGCGATAACATTGAAAACAATTTTAGCAACTGACATTACCAAAACCGTTCGGCAGATGTGTATTGATGCCAATACTATCCTACCGGACGATGCTTATAAATCCATCTGCAATGCCTGCAAAACCGAAACCAGTGCTGTTGGCAAAAACATTTTAGAAAAACTGGTTGTAAATGCAGATATTGCCAAAGAAGAACGAATCCCCATTTGTCAGGATACGGGATATGCAGTCTTCTTCGTAGAGGTTGGCCAGGAAGTTTATGTGGACGGCAACCTCACCGATGCCATCAACGAAGGTGTCCGTCAGGGTTATACGGACGGTTACTTAAGAAAATCCGTGGTGGCAGACCCCTTAGACCGTGTGAACACGGGAGATAACACTCCTGCCATTATTCACTACGACATTGTTCCCGGCGATGCGTTAAAAATTACCATTGCACCCAAGGGCTTTGGTAGTGAAAATATGAGCAAAATTGCAATGCTGGCACCTTCCGCAGGATATGAAGGTGTGGTGGACGTGGTGCTTAATGCAGTACGTTCTGCAGGACCGAATCCCTGTCCTCCCATTGTGGTTGGCGTTTGTGTAGGCGGCGATTTTGAGCAGGCAGCGAAGCTTTCTAAGGTAGCTTTGACCTTACCCATCGGCACTGTTCCCGAAAAGCCTCTGTATCAGAAAATGCAGAAGGAGCTGATGGAAAAAATCAATGAGACAGATATCGGACCTGCCGGATTAGGCGGCAATAATACTGCACTTTGGGTTAACATCATTGACCATCCCACTCATATTGCAGGATTACCTGTAGCGGTAAATATCTGTTGCCATGTTTCCCGTCATCTCACCAAAGTTCTTTAATTCGTTTTGGAGTGGATTTTCCACGTTCCATAAAAAATAATAGCTCGGTTCGGAAGACGGAACCGATAGTTACGGATTTTCCATTCGAATCGGCTAACACAAAGGAGAATCAGTATGAGAGTAATTTTTAACGAAAGAAAATTCCAGGCGAAAGACAGCTTTAAAGAAAAATTTGCGGCAAAGCTTTCTAAGTTTGACAAAATCTTTGACGATACCGCAGAAGCAACCGTAACTCTGTCTCTCATCAAAGATACCTACATTGTGGAATTAACCATTTTCTATAAAGATACCATCTTCCGTGTGGAAGAAACGGATTCCGACATCTGGACCGCAATGGATGAACTGATGGAAAACCTGAAAAAGCAGATTAGAAAGTATAAAACTAAAATTGAAAACAAAATTAAAAAAGCTGCTGCGATCGCAGAAACTTTCCAGGATTTTGAAGCAGATGAAGAAGAAAAGGGAACCCTTTATGCACCTGAAGAAACGGAATTTACTGTTGCCCGTTCCAAAGTGATTGCTTTAAAACCCATGTTTGTGGATGAAGCAATCCTGCAGATGAACTTGTTAGGACACACCTTCTTCGCATTCCGTAATGCAGAAAATGACGGAATCAGCATTGTATATAAGAGAAAAGATGAGAAGTACGGCATTTTAGATGTTGAATAATGCGGCTTGATAAAATGCGCAGAATCGATGAATCTCACCGCTCGGCGTATAGCATATACGCCTTCGGGCTTGTCAAAGCGAAGCTTTGATTCGATTGCATAATTCTGCATCATTTTCTCTTCGCCTTACCAAAACGGATCGGTAAAATGCGCAGAATCAATGAATCTCACCGCATTATAACAGCGGTTCGGTAAATGAATAAGAAAAAAGGGGTTGTATGATTACAACCCCTTTTTAAAAAAATAATCCAAAAAAGGAGAATATACATATGGAAACAAAAATTGCAGTCATTGCTATGATGATTGAGGATGCATCCGTCAGTGATAAAGTGAACAACCTTTTGCATCAGTATGCCGACAAAGTGGTTGGCAGAATGGGGATTCCATACAGAGAAAAAAATTTAAACATTATTTCTGTGGTAATCGATGCGGCTCCCGACGAAATCAATTCCTTATCGGGGAATTTGGGCAGACTTCCCGGCGTTCGGGTGAAGGTTTTGACTGCGTAATCTGATTTTTAAAAAAAGCCAAAAAACGATAAAAATTTCCAGCATATATTTCGCATATCTTCACAAACTATGACTGTCTTCCACGAAAAAAACTTTTTGGATTACGAAGGTTTCCAACAGTATTTTTTAGGGAAGATAAATTACGAAAAGGAGATTTTAGAATCGTTATGGCAAGCAAAAAGAACTTAGTACCCGAAGCAAAAGAAGCGTTAAACAGATTCAAAATGGAAGCTGCTCAGGATGTTGGTGTTAACTTAAAACAGGGTTACAACGGCGAATTAACCTCCAAAGAAGCAGGTTCTGTAGGCGGTCAGATGGTTAAAAAAATGATTCAGTCCTACGAAAACAACATGAAATAATTTTTCTGACATTTCAGAAAAGCTTTTTCAAATTTGCAATTTGGCACTGTATTTAGTACCATTGCATGAAAAAAACGGTATTGCAGCGCAATACCGTTTTTTCATTTTATCAATTTATGGGGTGGGAATAAATTTCAGGTAATAATTTCTGGTTCTTGGACCGTCAAATTCCATAAAATATATTCCTTGGAACTGCCCTAACACAGGTTTCTTATTTTCCACCATCAGGGTTACAGATACGCCCGCAACAGTAGAGCGGATGTGTGCATGGGAGTTTCCGTCGTAATGCAGATGGTCATCCCGCTTGGGAAATGCCTGACTGATTGCAGATAAAATATCTGCTTTCACATCCACATCCACGTTTTCACTAACTACTACAGAAGCAGTAGTGTGAGGGCAGTATATGAGTAACAAACCGTCCTTCCAATTCTGCTTTTCCACCTGTTTTTTGATTTCGGAAGTAATATTATACATACCTTCCGCACCGGTTACCAAACTACATGTCAGCATAGCACGCATCCTTTCTGTATTTTTTTATTTATTTTTGTTCTTTTTTCTCAAAGTGAGCTAAAGGATTTAAGTCAATAGCCTCTTTTACCAGGGAATCGTCGGTATGTGTGTAGATTTCAGTGGTGTTTAAGTTCTCGTGACCCAATACCTTCTGAAGGGTTTTGATGTCTACCTTTCCGTGTTTATACATCAGAGTTGCTGCCGTGTGACGAAGCTTATGGGTAGATAACTTTGTGGCGTCCAGACCTGCTTTCCGAAACAGATTCTTTACCGTGTACTGAATGCCGGCCACCGAAATGGCATTTCCACGGGAGGACAGCAGCAAATAGTCTGTTTTTCCTTGCGGACGAACTGCTAAATAGTCATCCAAAGCTTTTCTGGTGGCATCGTTTAAAAAAAGTTGCCGTTCCTTGTTGCCTTTCCCTGTTACAGTTAACGTATTTCCCCGAATGTGTGACAAACGGATATTCTGCAGTTCCGAAACACGAAGCCCGCAGTTTAATAAAATGGTGAGCATCAGAAAGTCCCGCTCTTTCTGTTTGCCGGTTACCGAATTTAAAAGTTGTTTGGCTTCTTCTAATTCCAGATAACGGGGAAGTGTTTTTGGCATTTTTGGCATTTCCAAATCTTTGGCAATGTTTTTCTCTAAAAGATGCATCTTTACTGTAAGATATTTATAAAAAGATTTAATGGCAGACAGCTTTCTGGCACGGGATTTTACGCCATTTCCTTTTTCTTTGCTTAAATACATTAAGTATTCGTAAATATCTGTAATTTCAACGGATTCCATAAAAGCTATGTCTACACGGGAAATATCAACCTCCTCCATGGGAGTGTCGGGTTGTTCCTTTTGTCTTACCAGGTAACGAAAAAAGGTTTGCAAATCGTAGGCATATTCTTTCACCGTCAGCGGAGATTTTCCTTCAATAGTCAGCTTGTGAGATAAGAAATTACGCACCAGCTGAGAATGATTGTTCCGATAATCTGTTGTCACAAGCTAACCCTCCTTTTTGGCTTTTGTAGTTTCAGTATAGCACAGTTTTTTCACAAATACAATAACAAACAAAAAAATCTTTGGAATTTGTCAACGAAAAAGCTGGTTTTGCCGACAGATTAGACTAAAATTCTCGTGTTTTGTGTGGTATACTGATGCTAATATTCATTTCGCAGCAAAAAGGAGCATTTATATGAGCGAGACCACTGTTTATTTTGATATACTTTTTTTATATAATTTTGTGATGAACTTGCTTTTGTTATTTCTCACTTCCTATGCCAGAGGCGGTAAATTTTTATGGGGCAGAGGAATTTTGGCGAGTGGAGTGGGAAGTTTTTATTTTTGCCTTCTCTTTATCAATTCCTACCGTTTTTTAGAACATATTATGTTTCAGATTTTGGTGGCTGCATTTATGATTTTTGTGGCATTTCGAGTGCGTAAAATATCCGAATTTATCAGGCTTTTTTTGTTGTATTATTTACTCAGTTTCACCTTGGCAGGCGGCATCCGTTTTTCAGCCTCCTTTTTCTCTGAAAATGCCAACCAAGTCACTTTAATTGCTGTGGCAATCGGTTCTTTTTTGCTGGTAATATGCAGTCGGTTTTATCTGGAAACTCTCCGGCAGAAGGGAGCTGAACAGAAAAAAACTCTTTGTTTGTTTTTCGGAGACCAAAAACTTTCGTTGGAAACGTTTTTAGACACGGGAAACCGATTGCGGGATCCTCTGGAGCAGACAGGAGTGATTGTGGTCAATTCAGAACTTTTAAAACCTTTTCTGAACATAAAAGCTCCCGAAACTGTGCAAAGTATTCGAGTGATTCCTTGCCGTACCGTAACACAGAACGAAGGAATGTTATATGCCTTCAAACCTGATTTAATCACCTGCGATGAAAAACCTGTCCGTGCAGTTGTAGCATGGTCGGATGTCTTTTGTCATGAAGGCTATGACGCCATTTGTAATCCTGCAATTCTGATGCAAAACTAGAAAGGAAACGACAATGAATAAAGTATATCTGTGGTTTTGGAAACTGATTATTCGTTTATTTTTGGGTGAATGTCATTATGTGGGAAGTACCGATGTGTTACCGCCGCCATTGGACCCTGAACACGAAGAAGCATTAATTTCCAATTTAAAGGACGAAAAAGCCAGACAGACATTAATTGAGCATAATCTGCGATTGGTGGTTTATATTTCCAAAAAATTTGAAAATACCGGAGTTTCTTTGGAGGATTTAACGTCCATTGGCACCATCGGTCTTATTAAAGCGGTTAATTCCTTCAATCAGGAGAAATCAATCAAGCTTGCAACCTACGCCTCCCGATGTATTGAAAACGAAATTTTAATGCATCTTCGCAAAATTTCCAATCAACGAAACGATGTATCTTTGGATGAACCCTTATCTATGGACGGTGACGGGAACGAACTGCTTCTGTCCGATATATTGGGCACAGATGGGGATATCATTCATAAGGCCATTGAAAAAAAGCTGGAAAAGGAGGTGCTGATTGCTGCAATTTCCAAGCTTACAAAACGGGAACAACTGATTATTTCGTTAAGATTCGGCATTTTCGGTGCGGAAGAAAAAACCCAGAAAGAGGTTGCAGATATGATGGGGATTTCTCAGTCCTACATCTCTCGTTTAGAGAAAAAAATTATTGATAAATTAAAACGGGAAATGGAAAAAAGTATGCAATAAAAGGATGTAAAATCCTTGCATATTTCCGTGTGGAATCGGCGATACTAACAAACACAAAGCTTTGATTTTATAGATTTATAGGAGGCTCATATGCAACGAAACAATTATATGAAGGGCATCCTTGCTGGGATGGTAGTGGGCGCCGTGGCAGGTATGATTTTTGATCCTCTGCGTTCGGAAAAGGAAAATGCTCACCTTAAGAAAAAAGCCGCCAGAATGCTGAAAGCAGCAGGTCAGATTGTGGATAATTTTACCAGCTTTTAAGTAGTGCAATGCAGTGCAAAAGAAAATTTTCTTTTGTGCTGCATTGGGTTCTAACGGTACATGTTTTTTCATAAAATGAATCAGAAAAGCATCTAAAAAACCGCCACATACAAATTTTAGAAAAAAATTTCTTGAAATCTCTTGACAAATCGTTTTTGATATGGTATTATGGTTTAGCGCTTGAGCAAGAGAGATATGCCGGAGTGG
The DNA here is from genome assembly GCA_045540295.1 of Clostridia bacterium. Taxonomy (GTDB): domain Bacteria; phylum Bacillota; class Clostridia; order UMGS1840; family UMGS1840; genus SIG452. The sequence continues at coordinate 370 of JAZQGY010000003.1, read as the reverse complement.
CGGAACTGGCAGACGCCCAGGACTTAAAATCCTGTGGGAGGTGACTCCCGTACCGGTTCGATTCCGGTTTCCGGCACCATATTTTTCTGGCTCAGGCGTTTATAACGCGGGATGGAGCAGTTTGGTAGCTCGTCGGGCTCATAACCCGAAGGTCGGTGGTTCAAATCCGCCTCCCGCAACCATAAAGGCACTTCCTAGGAAGTGCCTTTTTCTTTTAAAAGGAATGTATCTTTTAAAAAAAACGGGTTATGAGACAGACGAGCGTGGCTCGTTGGGCAATGGTCACGAACGCCGCGAGGCGGTCCGAGAGAGTGACCATTGGTGCAGCGGTCAAAACTGCGTCGAGCGGATAGCGAGACAAAAGCAGTTT
>JAZQGY010000002.1:0-1714 GCA_045540295.1 Clostridia bacterium | reverse complement strand
GAAAACTTTGAATAATGCTTTTCTCCCATATTATTTCTTGTCAGGCCGTCCACCAGTTCTACCAGGTACTCAATGATATTGAGGAACGTTCCCGGCACTTCGTTTGGATCTGCCTTTTTAATGGCACGGTTGGCAAACAATGCTAAAATTGTAAGCGTCAGCACCACCAGCAGCAAACTCACGTGCGTGTTGGTAATCCATAGTTCCTGTCCGAATACTTCATACTTGAACAAGCCGTCCACACCGAAGGTTATCTTCGAGTCGGAAGCTGCCAGTATGCCCATTCGAAAGACACTCCCTGGTCCCACTTTCTCACCTTCCTTTGTTTATAAAATTTTGTAAAACCTTATGGGTTAACGGCTGTAAATAAGCCGAAAACTTCAAACTTAATACTCCAAGGGCCACACCGATAACAGAAATCCACTGTGGAAGCAGCAGGGCTGCCGCCAAGGCCGCCACCATGAGCAAAAGCCGCAGAAAGGTTCCCTTCTGCATTTTTTTTGTGGCGTTCTCCGCATCATATAACATGGCCTGTTCCAGAGAATGATGCATATGTGCACTCATTACTCCGGCAATAATACATCCAAGCAAAATTCCCAGTGTATAGGCTATCCTGTTGGACACAAAAATATTTCCGATTAAGAAAAGAATTCCGCACAAAACAATTCCGATAATAAGCTCGTACAACGTCTGCTTTGCTTCCTGCATAATAAAACCTCCAAATAAATCGATTAGTCTTCCTTGGTTTCGGTTGTACTTTCCCTGTGTTCCCGCCTTTGTTTGTTGCGTTCTCCGGCTTTTTTTAAATTTTCGATATAAGCCAGTTCATCATCTTCTCTTTTTTTGTCTTTTGCATAAAAACTTTTAGTCAGATGATAGACATTACGCACCGCTGCCCCCATGCCGAGGAACAGAAAAACCGGCACAAAAAGCTTTGAATCTAACCACTCGTTTAACTTAATTCCGAAGAACAGACATAAGAAAATCGGAACCAGCATAGACAGGCTGATTTGGGATATCATCATTAAACTTCTTGCAACTGCGCCATTTTTCCCCATTATCTATTCTCCTTATACTAAACATTTCTATTTTACCACACTTTTACCCTAAAAGATAGCCTTTTTTGCCTTTTTTCTTCGTTAATTCTTTAACGTGCAAAACCATGATTTTTCCGTGACAAATATCAGTTTCCGTGTTATACTAAAAGATACCATATTTGCAAAAATTCGAAAGGATTTTAATCATGAAAATAATTATTGTGGGTTGCGGCAAAGTAGGTTACGCCCTGTGCCAGCAGTTAAACGACGAAGGACACGACATCACCCTGATAGACAAAAACGTAGACCGTCTTCAGCCGGTGGTGGATAATTTAGACATTCAGGTTATGACAGGCAACGGCACCAGCTTTCTTGTACAGCAGGAAGCCGGCATCGAAAACACCGACCTGCTCATTGCCGTTACCAACGAAGATGAAATCAACTTAATTACCTGCCTCATTGCAAAAAAAGCCGGCAACAACTGCCGCACCATTGCCAGAGTCAGAAATCCGCAGTATTTCAACGAAATCGACTACTTAAAGGCTGCCATCGGCATCTCCTCCAGTATCAATCCGGAGTATGCGGCCGCCCATGAAATTGCCCGCCTCATTCAGGTACCGGATGCCATCGACATCGACTCCTTTGCCAGGGGCCGTGTAGATTTGCTTCGCATTGCC
>JAZQGY010000001.1:0-2083 GCA_045540295.1 Clostridia bacterium | reverse complement strand
ACAGAAACCTGAAACTAATGCACAACAGAACATCATAGGTCCGATTGAGAAGTCGATACCGCCTGTTGCAATTACGAATGTTACCCCTAAGGAAAGGAATCCTAAGAAGTATGCATAGTTCAGAGTGTTCAAAATACGTGTCATCCCGAAGAATGATCCGCCGGTCATAAGTCCGAATGCAACATACATTAAGAGCATTACGCCGACCAGAATGATTCTGTTAAAGCCAATCTTTTTTACTAATGGGTTTTGTTTGATTTTTTCCACCTTTACTATTCCTCCCTATTTTTATGCTTGAAAATCGAACTAAGTCCCCGATTCGATTTTCCGTTGCTATTACACATTATACTCTGAACTTCAAGTCGAGTCAATATAATCCTTGTTAATCTTTACATTTTCTCAACTTAGCACAAGCTATTTTTGTGCAATTTGCATGATTTTATGTCCAAATGTCCGTCATTATGCACTTGTTTCTGCGAATCGGCTGCACTGTTTCCCCTCAAAAAAACAGTGCCCCGATCCAAAACGCGTATCAAGACCGGTTTTCCGTTCACAGTACTCTGTATGCCCCCTGAAGCTATCCGTTCTAATCCCCTTTTTTGTCCCTTTTAGCTTTCCATACAGACTGCACCGGTTTCAATCGCATGAAATAAACGCACTGATAACCTACATTTTCGTACATGTTCACATTATAGGTTAAAAATATTTTCATTTTAATAGAAAATCATACAAAAAAAGGTTAAAATTTTCCAAGAAAATTTTAACCTTTTTCGAATCCCCTAAAATGGGAACAATAATTTTTGATTTTCTTCCGTATACATCGTATCTTTTGTAATCAATACGGAGCCAGAATCAACAACTTTCGGAATCTTTTCTTTCTCAAGCAGCTGAACCGTTTTCTCAATACATAAATAACCCATATTCAATGGTTTCTGCACCACCATGGCCTCGAAAGTTCCATTCTCCAGATATTCCACTTCTTTAATAGAACTGTCAAAACCAATCATTCGAACTGTGCCTTTCAGCCCAAGGTCATTGACAGCTCTCGCTGCACCTACCGAAGAATATTCATTTAAGCCTACGATCACATTCATATTAGGATATTTCTCCAGCATTTCTTTTGTTACAAGATACGCCTTTCGATAATCCGAATCACAAAAAACAACATCTGCAACTTTAGATTCAAACTTTCCAAGTCCTTCTCGCAATCCCTGCTCACGTTCCATTGCCGTAGACACTCCCTTGACGTGCCCTACAACACCGATACTGGAGATATTTTTAAAATTATCCAAAATATATCGGCCCATTTTACGTCCCGCTTCCACATTATCCGTCGCTACCACACAAGAGCCCATTTCTTCTTCCATAAAGGAGTCCCCAATCACCAAAGGAATCCCCGCTTCTTCGATTTTTTTGGCATATTTTTGTGTTTCCGTAAAACTAGACGGTACCAGAGCAATTGCATTTGGTTTTTGGCGAATTGCTTCTTCAATCATTGCGCCCTGTTCTTCATACTTTAATTCCGTATTGGGTCCCATAACTTTCAGATTGACTCCATACTCTTTAGCCGCCATCTCTGCTCCCTGAACAAATGCACTCCAAAAATCATTGCTGCTATCAATCACTTTTGAGACCAGGATAATCTCTTTTTGCTCTTCTCCTGTTCGAGGTCCGGAAAACAAAATTACGACAGCCAACAGAAGAACGATAAAAACAACAATACTCACTCTTCTTAAATTAACTTTCTTCTCCATACTCTGCCCTTCCTCCTTCCTCACAAGGAATGCGAACTTCTACAACAGTTCCTTCTCCCAGAGTACTGAAAAATCTTAAACCATAATCTTTTCCATAATACAACTGAATACGTTCATGTACATTCAGAACGCCGACACCATTTTTTCTGATATCTGTCTCGCGCTTTTCAAAGATCTTCGCCAGTTGCTCTTCTGTCATTCCAATACCGTCATCTGAAATTCTTAAAACCAGTTCTTTCTGTTCAAGCCAGCCCTCAATCTGTACAATACCTTTTCCTTCTTTATATTTAATACCATGATAAATTGCATTCTCCACCAAAGGCTGTAAA